>CAYVQE010000020.1:0-59174 GCA_964454005.1 uncultured Myxococcales bacterium | reverse complement strand
TGCCTCCGCCGAGGGCTGTTCACAGTGTCTACGCCAAAGCAGCGAGACCTTGACTTCGAGGAGCCGAGTGCGTCAATCGCGCACGCTCGGTTCTGTGAGGGGCCGGCCGGGCGCGGCAGCGCCCGTCCGGTCTACTCGACGGGCTTCATGAGGGCATCGCGCCTCCGCGGCTCCCAGCGGTCCCCGGTTTTTGGGGGCAGCCCGTCTGGACTGCGTACCAAACCGTTCGCTACGCTCACTGGTACGACTTCGTCGTCAGCTCTGTCGGCCCGATGCTCACGACCCTTAGGTCGCTGCGCTGCGGGCCTCGTCGCTTCCTTGCCAGACGGGCTGATCCGCGATGCGAGGCGATTCGTGACGTCTGGAGCCTGAACGGTATACGAATGGGGTATTCGAATCGCGGCACGGCTGTCGCCGAGCGGGTAAGGCCCTGGAGCAATGAGCAAAATCCCCCTCAAGTCGCGGCGCCGCTGGACGATGGTCTTTCTTGGGCGAAGGGCCGGGCGTCCCGCAGTGCACCACAGGGGAGGTGGCACCATGGTGGCCAGTAAAGAGAGACCCGGATCAGTCGGCCCGGAGAACAGGCTGCCCAAGAGCCGGACCGGGATCGCGGGGCTGGACGAGATCACCGACGGCGGGTTGCCACGGGGCCGCGCCACCCTGGTATGCGGCGGCCCGGGTTGCGGCAAGACCGTGCTGGCGATGGGATATCTGGTCATGTCGAAAAAAGGCACATCGCTGCGGTCCCTTCCAGATGACGGGGCAGCGGGTCGAAATGGAGGGCGCCGGAGATCCGGCCGGGGGTGAACGATGAACGCCTCGGGCCGAGATGGCGGTGGCCGGGCCGGCGGGCGGTGGCGGCTGCTCTTGTTCGTCGCCGGCATAACCCCGGCGGCCGAGCGGGCGCTCGGCAACCTGAAGCGCATCTGCGATCAGCACCTTGTCGATCGGTATGCGCTCGAGGTGGTGGACATCCGGCAGCACACCGAGATGGCCGAGCAGGAGCAGATCGTGGCCGTGCCGATGCTCGTTCGCCAGAGTCCTCCACCGCGCCGTAAGATCATCGGCGACTTCTCGCAGACGGACAAGGTGCTGGTCGGCCTGGATCTCGAACCCGATCGATGAGCGCCCGCACAGAGGTTGACATGTGGCATGAGCGACCCGAGGCGGAGCAGCGGACGACCCGCAAGGACGACACCGGCGACGATGGCTCCGGCGCGGAGCTGCGCCGGGCCAAGGAGCAGCTCAAGCGGGTCATCGCCCACAACGCCGACGGCATCCTGGTCGTCGGCACCACCGGCGAGGTCCTGTTCACCAATGCCGCCGCAGCACGCATCCTCGGCCGCGACCGCGACACCCTGGTGGGCAGCGAGCTCGGCGTCCCGGTCGGATCCGACGACCCGGTCGAGATCGAGGTATTGACCGGCGGGGCACCGGCGCGCTGCGCCGAGCTGCGCACCGCCCCGATCGACTGGGATGGCCGATCGGCGACGCTGGTGTCGCTGCGCGACATCTCCGAGCGCAAGGAGACCGAGGCCCGGCTGCGGGCCTCCGAGGAGCGCTACCGGCTGGCCTTGCGCAGCTCGTCGCTCATCGTGGCGGCGGTCGACCGCGAGCTGCGCTACGAGTGGATACACAACCCGCACCCCGACTTCGACACGGCTGGGGTCGTCGGCAAACGCGACGACGAGTTCGACTCCGGGCCCGAGATCGAACGCCTGGTGTCGTTCAAGCAGTCCGCGCTCGACACCGGTGCCGAGCAACGGACGGAGATCTCGTTCCGGCGCTCCGACGGCGTGCACAGCTACGACTTCATCGCCCAGCCGATCCGCGCGGCCAGCGGCGAGGTGATCGGCCTGACCACGGCGGCGCTGGACATCAGCCAGCGCAAGCGGGACGAAGAGGATGTGCTGGCGCTCAACCGCGAGCTGCGCTCGCTGCTGGCGGCCAATCGCGCGGTCATCGAGACGCCGCGCTTCGCTCAAGCCGCCGAGGCGATCTGCCGCATCTGCCAGGAGCAGACCGGTGCTGCGGTGAGCTACGTGGCCTTGCGCCGAGGCCCGAACGAGGACGGCCTGCTCTTTCTGCACCCGACCGAGGCCGCAGCGACCGGCGAGCCGATTGCGCCCGCGACCATCTCCGGCTTGCGGGCCGAGGCCTACCGGCGCAACCAGGTCGTGATTCGAAACGAGCTGCAGGCCGAACCAGCAGCTGGTTTCGCCCCGGCGAACGAACTCGCAATCCGCAACGCGATGCTGGTGCCCATCGCGCTGGACGGACGGGTCGAGGGCCTGATCGGTCTGGCCGACAAGGACGGCGGATTCGACGAGGTCGATGCCTGGCGGGCCCAGGCGCTGGGCGAGGTGGCCTCGCTCTCGCTCGAGCGCAGCCGCCACCTGGAGGCGCTCAAGAGCAGCGAGGCGCTGCACCGGCGGGCCCAGGAGGTGGCCCACATCGGCCACTGGGCGCTGGATTCGCCGGAAGGCACGCCCAGCTGGTCCGACGAGGTATTCCGCATCTTCGGCCTGGATCCGCAGCAAGCCCCACCATCGTTCACCAGCCACGACACCATCGTCCATCCCGAAGAGTGGCCGCTGCTGGACGCCGCCATCCGGGCGGGTTTTCGCCAGGCAAAGCCTTTCGACCTGGTGTTTCGCATCCTGCGGCGGGACGGAGCGATCGGCTGGATGCGGGCCATCGGCGAGCCCCGGCTCGACGAGCGGGGCAAGACGGTCGAGATGTTCGGCACGGCCCAGGACATCACCGAGCGCCGGCGGCTCGAGGCGCGGTTGGCCCAGTCCGATCGGCTCTCCAGCATGGGCATGCTGGCCGCCGGCGTGGCCCACGAGATCAACAACCCGCTGTCCTACGTGCTGTTCAACCTAGAAAGCCTGGCCGCCGATCTGCCGCAGCAGGTCCGGGCGTTCCGCCGCCTGCAGACCGCCATCGCCGATCTGGCCGCGCCGCACCCGGCAAGCGACATCCTCGGCCAGGCTGCAGCCGCGCTGAACCCGGCCGTGCTCGCTGACATCCTGGCAAGGCTCGACGATGCCGTGGAGGGAACCCACCGCATCCACGACATCGCCCGGGGGCTCGGCACCTTCTCCCGGGTGGAGAAGGACAGGCTGGTGCCGGTCGACCTGCGCCACGTGATCGACGTGGCCGCCCACATGGCCACCAACGAGATCAAGTACCGGGCGCGTCTGGTCAAAGACTACCGCAAGGTGCCGGCGGTCATGGCCAGCGAGGGCCGGCTGGCACAGGTGTTTCTGAACCTGCTGATCAACGCCACCCACGCCATCGACGAGGGCGACGCCGAGAACAACGCGATCCGCGTGCGGACCTGGGCCGAAGGCGGCAGCGTCTGCGCCGAGGTCAGCGACACCGGTCACGGGATTGCCGAAGAGCACATCGGCCAGCTATTCGAGCCGTTTTTCAGCACCAAGGAGATCGGAACCGGCTCCGGGCTGGGCCTGGCCATCTCCAAGAACATCGTCGAGAGCTACGGCGGTGCGATCGAGGTCCACAGCGGGGTCGGCCGGGGCACGCGCTTCACCATCCGCCTGCCCACCGGTGCCGGTCGGGCGGATGCGGCCGAGCCGGCAGCCGCGCCACCGCACGTGCCCGGCAAGCGCGGTCGCGTCCTGATCGTCGACGATGAAGCCGGCATTCGCGCCATCATGGCCCGCATGCTGCGCGGCCACGAGACCGTGCAGGCCGCCAGCGGCGCGGAGGCCAAGGCGATCCTGCAACGAGACCCGACCTTCGACGCCGTGCTGTGCGACATGATGATGCCCGAGGTCTCGGGCATCGACCTGCACCGCTGGCTGACCCAAGAGCACCCGGCTCTGGCAGAGAGGCTGATCTTCATCACCGGCGGTGCCTTTACCCCGCGTGCCCGGGCCTACCTGAACGAAGTCGACAACCTGCGCCTGGAAAAACCGTTCGACGCGGCCAATTTCAAGAGAATCATCTGCGACCGCATCGCCCTGGTCCGAAGCGAGCGGGCCTGACATACGCCAATTCGGCTACTCGATGGCCGGTGTCGCCTCGAAGCGGCCGGAAACTGAGGCGGCGATCGCTGGTCTGCACTCCGACAGGTGCACACAATCGAATAGCAGGCAATCCCCGGGGACCGGATGCGGTGTGGAACATATCACTTCAATCGGCGCGTTCGCGGCCCCGGGCCAGGGTGATGACGTCGTCGAGGATCATGTACAGGCAGGGCACGATCACCAGGATGATGGCGGTGGCGAACAGGATGCCGAAGCCCAGCGAGATGGCCATGGGGGACCAGGTAGTGGGCCTGGCGCGAGGTCTCCAGGATGATGGGGGTCAGCCCGCCGCAGGTGGTGCCGGGCATGAACATCAGCGGGATGAAGGCCACGATATTGGTCAGGATGCTGAAGGCCAGAATCAGTGGCTTAGAAGTCATGGGGAACTTCGGAATAGAGTATGCGTATCGAGCGACGTCGATGCAACGGAGGCGGGCCGGGCTATACGTCGCGGACCACCACCCCCTGGGCGGTCTCGGTGAACTCGACGTCCTCCAGGCGCTTCTGGGCGAAGCCGACCGACCATTCGCGCTCGAACAGCACCACCGGCCGGTCGCGTACGTCGAGCACGACCAGACCGCTGCAGACCCGGCGCAGCGCCTCGAGATCGACCGACCGGCCGGCCTTCGGCGTCACCCAGCGGGCCAGCTGGTAGCCCAGCGGCTCCAGGCGCACCTCGGCGCCGTACTCCTCGCGAAGCCGGTAGCGGGTCACCTCGAGCTGCAGCTGGCCCACCGCGCCCAGGATCATCTCGCCGGAGCGGCCGGCCGGTGGCCGGTAGAGCTGGATGGTGCCCTCCTTGGCCAGCTGCTCGACGCCGCGGGCGAGCTGCTTGCGGCGCATCGGGTTGAGCGATTCCAGCCTGGCGAAGCGCTCCGGGGCGAAGCTGGGGATCGGCTCGAAGTTGAACTTGGCCCCCTCGGTCAAGGTGTCGCCGATCTCGAACAGGCCCGGATCGAACACCCCGATGACGTCGCCGGCGAAGGCCTCCTCGACGAAGCTGCGCTCCCGGGCGACGAACTGGGCCGGGTTGGCCAGGCGCACCTCCCGGCCGGATCGGGGGTGGTATACCTTCATGCCGCGCCGGAAATGGCCCGAGCAGATGCGCACGAAGGCCACCCGATCGCGGTGGGCCCGGTTCATGTTGGCCTGCAGCTTGAACACCAGCCCGCTGAACTCGGGCCGGGTGGCGGACACCGGACCGTGGTCGGCCTGACGCGCGCCGGGCGCCGGCATCAGCTGGCAGAACACGTCCAGAAAGGCCTCGATGCCGAAGTTGTTGATGGCGCTGCCGAAGAACATCGGCGAGGCATCGCCGTTCAAAAAAGCCTGTCGATCGAAGGCATCGCCGGCCGCATCCAGCAGCTCGATCTCGTCGCGCAGCCGCTGGCAGCCGGCCGCGCCGAGCTCGAACTCGAGCTGCGGATCGTCGGCCCCGAAGCTGGCGCTGGCGGCCACCTCGCTGCCCGCGGCGGCGCTCGATCCGGCCCGGTCCGCGGCGAAGACGTGCACCCGTTGCTCCAGCCGGTGGTAGACGCCCCGGAAGACGCCGGAGCAATAGACCGGCCAGGTGACCGGAAACACGCCGATGCCGAGCATGGACTCGACCTCGCCGATCAGATCGATCGGCTCCCGGCCCGGCCGATCCATCTTGTTGACGAAGGTGAAGATCGGGATGGAGCGATGCCGGCAGACGCGAAAGAGCTTGCGGGTCTGCGACTCGACCCCCTTGGCGCTGTCGAGCAGCATGACCGCGCCGTCGACCGCGTGCAGGGTGCGGTAGGTGTCCTCGCTGAAGTCGGCGTGGCCGGGCGTGTCGAGCAGGTTCAGCTGCAGGTCGCGGTAGGGAAACTGCAACACGCTGGTGGTGACCGAGATGCCCCGCTCGCGCTCCATCTCCATCCAGTCGCCGACCGCGTTGGCCCGCCCGCGCTTGGCCTTGACCGCCCCGGCCAGGTGGATCACCCCGCCGTACAGCAGCAGCTTCTCGGTCAGCGTCGTCTTGCCGGCATCCGGGTGAGAGATGATGGCGAAGGTGCGACGGCGCTGAACTTCCCGCTGGACTCGCTCAAGGTCGGCCATGGGCCATGCCTGGATGCGGAATTCTCACCATACCGGGGATGGGTTTTAGAGCTTTATCGCCGGCACGTCAACACCGACCCGACACATTCCGGGCGCTGCGGGTCAGGGCCCTGACCGCCAGGGAACGGTCCGGACCGGCAGGCTCGGGGAATGCTTCTGGCTCGATCCGCACCCGAAAACGGGCTAGGGTCGAGTCGTGTCTCTGGTCGAGATCATCGCGCTGGCCGCAGCCCTGGCCATGGACGCCCTGGCGGTCTCCATCGCCGCCGGGGTGGCCCTGCGGCGGGTGTCGGGCCGGCAGACCTTCCGCCTGGCCTGGCACTTCGGCCTGTTCCAGGCCCTGATGCCGGTGATCGGCTGGGCCGCCGGGCTGACCGTGCAGAGTCTCATCGCCGCGGTCGATCACTGGGTGGCCTTCGGCCTGCTGGCCTTCATCGGCGGGCGCATGCTGCTCGACGCCGTCCGCGGCCGCGAGGAGCCGCTGCGCGGGGCCGAGCCGACCCGGGGCTGGACGCTGGTGATGCTGTCGCTGGCCACCAGCATCGACGCGCTGGCGGTGGGGCTGAGCCTGGCCATGCTGCGGGTGTCGGTCTGGCTGCCGGCGCTGATCATCGGCCTGGTGGCCGGCGCCTTCACCGCCGGCGGCATCCACCTGGGCGGCTACCTGGGCCGCCGCCTGAACCTGGCCCGCTGGGCCGCCGTGGTCGGCGGGCTGGTGCTGCTCGGCATCGGCGTCAAGATCCTGATCGAGCACGGCATGCTCTGAACCGAGACCGCGATGCCCGGTGCTGGCGGCCCGCGCGGTCCTGCCGCAGTTGTTGCAAAAATGGTGCTCGGCCGGTTGAATACGGGAAGCCGAGGTGTTCCTGGCATGACCGAAAACGGCTCCGCGGCCCACCTCGGGCCGCCGGGAGAAGAGGAGTACCGATGAAGATCAACACCGTGATTTGTCTCGTGGGCCTGCTGATCGCCGCCGGCGCCGGCTGCGGTGGAGATGGACGGGGTGATGGGCAGATGTATGCCCCCTGCTCCAGCGAGGCCGATTGCTCGGACGACTGGCAAGGCCAGAACCTGACCTGCGTGGTCCCGCCATATGGCGGCGGCGCCGAGGGCATGTGCACCATTCACTGCACGGTCGCCGAGAACGTGCCCGACGTGGTCACCGGCGGCTGCTACGCCGCCCAGGACGATGCCTGCTGGCTCGGTTGTTGCCACGCCAGCCAGGGCTGGGGCGACGGCGGCAACGGCCTGTGCATGCCCTGGACCAGCTTCCAGCCGACCCCGTAGCCAACGATCGCATCTTGCAGAACGAATCCCCCTGGGCTATCTCGGCCGGCCCCGGCCTGGGACCGCGCGCGTTGCAGTCCGGGCTGAAGGCGCGGATTCGGCATTGACAAGCCGCTCGATTCGACCCATCTTGGACAGGTAGCGGAGCGAGGGAGCGACCGAGATCAAAACGTGCTCGGCGGTCCTCCATGCGAAGGGCGGCATCGAGGGGGGACTTACTCGAAGCATCAGAGCACTTTTGGGGCTTACTGGCGACGGCGCCCGCGCGTCGTCTCTTGGACACCGCGGCGCCCGTGCGCCACAGACCAGGAGGAAAGATCATGGCCGACGAGCAGAACGAGTTCAAGAAAGAGCTGAACGTCAAGTGGATCAAGGGCGATTCCGGAACCAGCTACCTGTGCCCGGTCGACTCGCTGAAGCGAATGGACAAGCCCGGCGATAAGGAGTTGCAGACCATCTGCGTCGACGAGTCCGACAACCCGCAGAACAACTAGCCTGAAGTTCCCCCGCCCGAAGGGCGGGGGATAATAAAATCAACGAGTTAGAGAGCACACAGGCCGTTGCCCCCATGTAAGCCCACTAGAAAAATCAGTGAGTTAGAAGTCCCAAGGGAACTTACAACTAGCAACGCAATTTCATAGCGGCACAAGGGGCTCTACCCGGCAAACGGGAGAACGCGAACTCGACTCGTTTTCTCGGCTCGAGCCGATTCGCGAGCCTCCGAGCCCGCGTTCTGAGAGTAGCAACAGTTGCCGCCACCCGGCGCGGGTCCAGCCCCGCGTCGGGTGGTGTATCGTGAAGCAGCAGCCCGCCGACACCTGCCGCCGGGCGAGTCAACAATTTACATCACCGGTCGGGACTTGACAGGCCGGGTGCCGAGGATCGAGTATCCAACCGGGTTGGCTATCGAATCCGGCTCGGCCGGCCCCGGGAAGGCCATGGACCACGCCGACTGCCTCGTCTGGGACCTCGACCCCATCCTGTTGGATCTGGGCCCGCTGCAGCTGCGCTACTACGGCATCATCTTCGCCTCCATGCTCTACATCGGCTTCCTGCTGTGGCGCTGGCAGATGCTGCGCGGCGGCCACAAGGAGGCGCTGGCCAACAAGTTCCTGCTCTGGGGGGTGATCGCGGTGATGGCCGGGGCGCGGCTGGGCCACTGCTTGTTCTACGAGCCGGCGCGCTACCTGGCCGACCCGGTGAGCATCCTGTACTTCTGGAAGGGCGGCCTGTCGAGCCACGGGGCCACCGCCGGGCTGGTGGTGGCGCTGATCTGGTTCGCCCGCCGTTACCGGCTGGGCGTGCTCGAGGAGATGGACCGCTTCGCCATGTCGGCCGCGGTGGGCGCGGCCGCGGTGCGGCTGGGCAACTTCTTCAACTCCGAGGTGGTCGGCCGGGCCACGGACGCGGCCTGGGCGGTCTGCTTTCCGGTCTACGACTGCCACGCGCTGGAGATGTGCCCGGCGGCCGTACCGCGGCATCCCTCGCAGCTCTACGAGTTCGCCATGGGCCTGGCGGTGCTCGGCGCCCTGTGGCTGACCGACAGGCTGGCCGGCCGCGAGCGGCGCCCGCTGGGCCTGCTGGCCGGGCTGTTTCTGGTGCTCTACTTCAGCGGCCGCTTCGCGGTCGAGTTCGTCAAGGAGTACCAGGCCGCCCACCTGACCGCGGCCGACTCGGCGCTGACCATGGGCCAGTACCTGTCGCTGCTGCCCCTGGCCGCCGGCCTGGCCCTGGTGGCCTGGTCGCTGGTCAAACGCCGCCGCGGCGACCGGGAATAGGCTCCAGCCATGGAAAGAGCCGACCCATTGCAGCCCGGCACAAAACCGCAGCGGCGGCGCCCCGCGGCGAGGACGCGCCGTTCAGCGGGCAGGGGCCCCGGCCACGGCGGCCTCGTCTGGCTGGCGGCCGCGCTGCTGGCCGCAGCCTGCGCCACCACCACCACCGAACGGCTCGGCCTGCCGCCGCTCGAGACCGTGGCGCGGGTCGATCTGCAGCGCTACACCGGAACCTGGTACGAGATCGCCGCCATCCCACAGCGCTTCCAGGAAGGCTGCACCGGCACCAGCGCCAGCTACGCGCTGCGCGACGACGGCGACATCAGCGTGGTCAACCGTTGCCACCAGGGCTCGCTGCAGGGCGAGTTGGACGTGGCTGAAGGCCGCGCCCGGGTGGTCGAACCGAGCACCAATGCCAAGCTCGAGGTGACCTTCTTCTGGCCCTTCTGGGGCGACTACTGGATCATCGAGCTGGACCCGGACTACCGCTGGGCCGCGGTCGGCCACCCCAGCCGCGACTACCTGTGGATCCTGAGCCGCACGCCGCGGCTGGACCCCGCGGTCTACCGCGACATCCTCGAACGGCTGCGGGCCAAGGGCTACCCGCTGACGCGGCTCGAAAAGACCGTCCAGCCCGACCACGCGAAGCCCCCCGGGTGAGCCTGGTGAGCCTGGTGTCAGGTGAGCCTGGTGTCTGACACCCTCTTGATGCCTTCGAGCAGCAGACCGATGAAGGTGGACTTGAGCTGTTTTTGCGCCAGCAGCTGCTTGGCCGGCGGTAGGCTGAGCAGCCCGTTGAGCAGGGCCGACAGGGTGCGGTGGGTCAGCTTGGAGTGGTCGTCGAAGACCAGGTTGCCGAGCTTGCCGCGCTCGACCGCCCAGGCGACCATCTTCTCGATGGCGCTCTCCGGGGTGTAGACCCGCTCGCCGGCGAAGACCAGCTGCATGGCGCCGGGGCGGCACTTGCGCGCGCACACGCCGCAGCCGATGCAGCGCTGCTCGTCGACCCGGGCCCGCTGCCGGCGCTTCGGCGCGGCCGGGGCGGGCGCGGCCGCGACCAGCTCGACGGCCTCGATGGGACAGGCCCGGGCGCAGCGGCCGCAGCCGATGCAGCGCTCGGCATCGGAGCGGGCCAGGTAGTTGGAGCTGATCACCTTCTGGAACTGCGGCAGGGTGCGGAAGCCGGCCATCATCTCGCAGCAGCACTTGCAGCAGTTGCAGATGAAGGTCGGGCGCTGCTTGACGTTGTCGCCCATCTGCACGTTGCCCGCCTCGCGGGCCTCGACCAGGATCTCGAGCGCGCGCTGCTTGCTGATGGGCTCGGCGATGCCGGCCCGCACCAGGGTCTGGGCGCCCATGCCCAGGCTGAGGCAGTGGCCCAGCGGGTAGCCGCAGGGCTGGCCCTGGTGCAGCTTGACGTGGCGGCAATGGCACAGGCCCTCGGCCCAGGCGCCGGCGTCCTCGATCAGGGCGCTGGCCCGCTCCCAGTCCAGCACCTCGCTGACCACCTCGGGCTCCAGCACGTCCTCGTGCACCAGCGGCCGGGCCAGGAAGGTGGGCCCCTCGGTGGCCATGCGCAGCCAGCCCAGGGCCGGATCGTCGAGCAGATACTCCCACATCAGATGCGCCAGCTTGTGCTGGTCGACCGCATCGCGGCGGCGCATCATGGTGAATTCGAAAAAGCCGATCAGGGCCGGGTTGAGAAAGTAGCGCGGCTTGTCGCCGTCGCCCAGGCGCAGGTCGAGCACCAGGCCCTTTTCCACCATGGAGGCCAGGATGGGCTCGAGCTCGGCCCGCGGCCGGCCGGTGATGCGTCCGATGCGCCCGGCGCTGGCCAGCTGAAAGGGCATGGCGGCGGCGACGGCGCATTCGTCGTCGCTGTAGAGCTCGGCCAGGATCTCCATCAGCGCCCGGTGGGCCGGCGCGCCGAAGGGCATCTTGTCCAGCCGCCGCTGCAGCCGCAGCAGACCCGACTTGGAAGCCGCATGACCCATGACCACCTCCCGCTGGCCAGCTTACACCCCAATCCGGGGTTCGAACACCCGGCCGCTGACCGCGGAGCCCGCGTTCACTCCTCGCGCAGCTTCTTGACCTGCCTGAGAACGCGGGCGTCTTCCTGGTGGCGCGCTTGGTCGATGCCGCTCTTGATGCGCAGCAGCGTGTCCAGATCGATCCAGTTCGCCGGCACCGCGCCATAGGCGCCTCGCTCGCGGCACCGCCATGCGGCGTCGAAGTCCATGCCCTCGACGCGGAGGAAGAAATCGAGTCGGTTGGGCGCGATGCCGATCTGCAACACCTCATCGTCGCGCTCGGTCGATAGCAGGCAGGGAGAGCCGAACTCGGTCAGCGCCTGGTTGGCCCGGGCGAGGTTTCCCGGCTCGAACGCGATCCACAGATCCATGTCCTTGGTGTAGCGCGGCTTGGCGTGGTAGATGAACGCCAAGCCACCGATGATCAGGTAGCGGACCCGGTGCTCGTTCAGCAGACCGAGGATGTCCTCGAAGTCTTCGATGGTCTCCAAGACCTAACCCTCGCGATGCGACGCGGTGCGGTCCCGGTCGCGATCATTTGCCGCCGGCCGGGAACCGTCGCAGCAGCCGGACCGACCCGCGCGCACCTTCTCCACATCGCGGTGGATGGCCACCAGCGCCGACAGGCGTTGCTGTGGGCTCAGCGACTGCCAGAAGCGCAGGTCCCAGTCCTCGGCCTCGTCGTGGCTCCGCGCTCGATTGGTCACCATCCGCCGCCGGCGCGCCGCGGCCCGCTCGGACTCCGTCATCGACGCTCCCTCCGCATCCCCCTTACCCACCATGATACCAGCCCCGGCCAAGGCAGTCAGCCCGTACCGCGGTTCCACCGGCGCTTCGCAACAACACGGGTGTCAGCCTGCCGTCGGGCGGTCAGTCCTCGATCGACTCCAGGTGCTGGACGTCGAGCAGGTCTTGCGGGCGGCCGGAGGCTCGCTTGTTGGCGACGAGATCGCGGCGGTGGATGACCAGCAGCGGCACCCCGGCGTACTCCGACTCCAGCCGCCGTTCCCAGGCGGTGGCGAAGTCGACGCCGTCGATGCTGTTGACGATGTCGATCCGGTTGGGCGCCACGCCGAGCTGGACCACTTTGCCGAGCGTGGTGAAGTCCCCGACCGCCAGATCCAGCCCGCCGAAGCCGAAGCGCTCGAGCGCGTCCAGCAGGCGCCGGGCATTGTCCTCGCTCGGCCGAATCCAGAAGTCGATGTCCTTGGTAAAACGCGGCAAGCCGTGGAAGGCCAAGGCGTGGCCGCCCACGAGCAGGTAGTCAACGCCGCTGTGGCTCAAGCACTCGACAAACTCGACGAAATCCCGGCTCAGGCTCATCGCGCAGTCTCAGGTACTCGCGAACGCACTCGCCCACCGCATCGAGGCGCTGTTGGGGAGTCAGGCCACGCCAGTAGGCCAGCTCGGCGGCCTCGGCCTCGGCGTGCGATTCGAATATCCGGACAAACCTCTTCACCGCTGCGGCTCCCGATTCGGTCCAACGGCCATTGTACCACAGCGCGGCTCATCAACCGCGACCAAAAAACGCGCAGTACTACTGAGAATTCTTGCGGGACGCGAAGATTCTCGCGCTCAGTAGTACAGACCGGCCAGCCGATGCCCGGGGCTATCTCGCGCGCAGCACGATGCACGGAATCTCGCCCCGGTGCCACAGGCGCATGCGCGGGCCCCAGGTGCCGGCACCGCGGCTGACGATCGAGGTCATCTCAGCGTACGAGTTGGGTGTCAGCCCAGAATCTCCCGGCACGATTTGACTGATTTGCCAGAGCGGCCGCGAGGTGGGAAATCAGGGCCTGACTTGCGCCCTTTACACCCGCCCCCGTACCGGATAGCGTCGCCCGACCGAGGAGAAAAACATGCTCGAGATCTACATCGACGCCGATGCCTGCCCGGTCAAACAGGAGGTCTACCGGGTGGCCGAGCGCTATCGGCTGCGGGTCTTCGTGGTCAGCGCCAGCCCCGTGCAGGTGCCCTACGGCCGGGGCCTGGTAGGCGCCGTGGCGGTGGGCCCGGGCGCGGACGCGGCCGACGACTGGATCGCCGAGCGCATCGGCGCGGGCGATATCTGCATCACCGCCGACATCCCGCTGGCCGCCCGCTGCCTCGAGCGCGGCGCCGCCGCGCTGGGCCCGCGCGGCAAGCCCTTCAGCGAGGACTCCATCGGCGAGGCCCTGGCCACCCGCGAGCTGCTGGCCGACCTGCGCGCCGCCGGCGCGACCGGCGGCGGCCCGCCGCCCATCGGCAAGCGGGACCGCTCCCGCTTCCTCGACGCCCTGGACCAGGTCATCCAGCGCATCCGCCACCCGCGCCCCTGAGAAGTGGCTGGCGGTTCGACCGGCGATCGCGATCCGGGCGCCTGCGCCGTTCGCGCCTGGTTTGCTCCAGCATGGGACCCGGCGGCTGGCATCGCGCAGCGTGTGTGCTATACTGCCGCCCTCCGCACACAAGCACGAAGGGACCGTTCCATGAGCGAGGCCAGCGCCAGCCGCGCAGCGTCCGCCGAGACCGATCACCAATCCACCCCGCGCACCGCACCCGGCAAGCGCTACCGGCGCTTGCTGCTGGTGGCGCCGACCATGGACGCCATCGGTGCCGAGTTCATGATGGAGGAGATCCCGCTGCGGCTGGAGTACCTGGCCGCCTTCGTGCGGCCGCAGCTGGAGCGGGTCGAGATCGTGGATCTGATCAAGGAGCGCAAGCCGCTGCGGCATTTCCTGCGCCGCCTGCGGCCCGACCTGGTCGGGGTGACGCTGAACTACATCTCCAATCATCGCGTTGCCCTGGAATTGGCCGAAGAAGCCAAGTCCTACGGCGCCGACACGGTCTTCGGCGGCTACCTGGCCACCGCCCTGGCCGCCGAGTTCGCCGCCGACGCCCGGGTGGACTACGTGGTGCGCGGCGAGGGCGAGCTGACCCTGAGCGAAATCGTGGCCGGCCGGCCGCCGGCGTCCATACAGGGGCTGAGCTTCGACCGCGGCGAGCGGGTGGAGCACAACGCCGACCGGCCCCTGATCGAGGACCTGGACGCGCTGCCCTTCCCCGAGCGCGACCGGCGCAAGTACCGCTACGCCCTGCCGTTTGCCGACCTGGAGCCGGACGCCAACACGGCCTACGAGCTGATCATCACCTCGCGCGGCTGCTGGGGCCGCTGCACCTTCTGCACCGAGCCCATGATGTCGCACGGCAAACAGCGCTACCGCTCGGCCGCCAACGTCATCGCCGAGATCGAGCAGCTGGTCGAGCTGCACCGCGGCAAGCGGCTGCGGCTGCACATCGCCGATCCCAACTTCGGCGGCAGCATCGCCAAGACCCACGAGCTGTGCGACGCGCTGATCGCGTTCCGGCAGCGCTGCCCCACCCCGATCAACCTGTTCATCAGCGTGCGCACCAGCACCATGGCCGACCACCCCGAGCTGGTGCGCAAGCTGGCCGCGGCCGGGGTGGATTTCGTCTTCGTGGGCATGGAGTCGCCCAAAAAAGAGGTGCTCAAGGCCATCCGCAAGGGCGGCGGCGCGGCCGAAAAGCAGGAACGGGCGGTGCGGCTGCTGCGCGAGCAGGGCGCGGCGGTGATGAGCTGCTTTTTGCTGGGCCTGCCCGGCCAGACCGAGCAGGACGTGTTCGAGCTGCTGGACTACGCCCGCTCGCTGCAGCTCGAGGACGCCTACTTCGCGGTGGTCTGCCCGCTGCCCGGCTCGCAGCTCTACGCCGAGGCCAAGGCCAGCGGCCAGCTGCTGGAGCCGGACCACCGCAAGTGGAAGCTCTACGACCTGGTCACCCCCCACGCGCACTTCAGCCCGAGCAAGATGAAGGAGCTGTGCGTGCGCTGCAACAGCAAGTGGTACGACGACCTGATGCTGCCGCAGGCCTGGCGGCGCTACCGGGCCGCCGGCGGACGCAAGCGCCCGCTCTACGACTACGCCTACAAGTTCGCCACCCTGCTGGGATTCTTCCAGTTCTTCGGCGAGAACCAGCAGGAGCTGAGCGAGCTCGACCTCTACAGCCTGGTCCAGGAGCTGCCCAACCCCGGGCTGCGCGCCTTCACCAGCAGCCACGGCCTGGACGAGATGTTCGAGATGCGCCGCTTCCTGCGCCTGCTCGGCGAGCAGACCGTGCAGGTCAGCCTGCGCTTTGCCGGCGGGCGCGAGGTCAGCTGGGTGCTGGCCGCCGCGCGCGGGCGGGTGCGCTACCTCGACTGCATACAGGGCCACGCCGCCGAGGCCGACGCGACCATCGCCGTGCCCATGAACGGCAGCCTGCCCGGGCTGGGCGACGTGCTCGGCGCCACCCTGGCCGAAAACAAGACCTGGCGCGCCCGCACCTGCCTGGCACGGCTGGCCACCGCCGCCATCACCGAGGCCTCGGCCTTCGGCCTCGACCGCGGCGGCGAGCGCCTGCGCACGTCGCTGCAGCGCCTGCGCAACGGCAACGACCACCGGCCCCACCGGCCGAGCGCCGCTGCAGCGCCGACGCCACCACAGGACCGCCCCCCCCCGCCCGCAGGCCTGAATTCCCCCAGCACGGGCACAGCCCGCATGCAGAAGCGCGCCGCCGGCTAGAATCGTGGCGGCTCGCGGCAGCGAAAAAACCCCGGACGCGGCTCAAGTCCGCGGTCTGCCTGCCGATGGGGGATCAGATGCGGGTGCGCGGGCGGCCCGCTGATGGCTCCACAGCAGCCGCCCGGTGGGCCGTCTGACCGGCCCGCCGGGGAGGGACGAGATGGCCGGTGCCGACAGAGAAAGCCGAGCGCAGGCAGAGACCTCGCCGGCCGGTGAAGAAGGTGCGAAGCGCGACGCCGCGCTGCTCGACCAGATCGACGCCGGCCTGATCGTGATCGACCCGCAGAGCCACCGCATCGAGCAGGTCAACCGCACCGCGGCCCGCATGTTCGGTGCCCCGGCCGAGGCCATCGTCGGCCGCACCTGCCATCAGTTCCTGTGCACCACCGAGCGCGGCCAGTGCCCCATCACCGATCTCGGCCGCGAGGTGGAGCGGACCGAGCGCATCATGCTGCGCGCCGACGGCGGCCGGCGGCCGGTGCTCAAGACCGTGCGCCGCATCCACATCGACGGCCGGGACAAGCTGCTCGAGACCTTCATCGACATCAGCCAGCGCAAGCGCGCCGAGGAAGCACTGGCCGAACGCGAGCGCTCCTATCGCTCGGTGGTCGAGAACATGCAGGACGTGTTCTATCGGGCCGACATGCAGGGCCGGCTGACACTGGCCAGCCCCTCGGCCGCCCGCATGCTGGGCTACGACTCGCTGGACGAGATGCTCGGCCGGCCGCTGGCCGAATTCTACGCCCGGCCTGAAGAGCGGGCCGGCTTTCTGCGGGCGCTCGAGCGCAACAACGGTCGCATCACCAACCACGAGGTGACCCTGCAGCGCAGAGACGGCACACCGGTGCCGGTCATGGTCAGCAGCGCCCTGCGCCACGACGAGGCCGGTCAGGTCATCGGCCTCGAGGGCGTGTTCTCCGACATCAGCGAACGCAAGCAGGGCGAAAACGCGCTCAGGGAGATCAACGCCGAACTCGAGCGCGAGACCACGCGCGCCAATGTCATGGCCGCCGAGGCCGAGCAGGCCAATGCGGCCAAGAGCATGTTTCTGGCCAACATGAGCCACGAGATCCGCACGCCCATGAACGGCGTGATCGGCATGACCGGCCTGCTGCTCGACACCGATCTCGACGCCGAACAGCGCCACTACGCCGAGGTGGTGTGCTCCAGCGGCGAGTCGCTGCTGGCCCTGATCAACGACATCCTCGACTTCGCCAAGATCGAGGCCGGCAAGCTGGAACTCGAGGTGCTGGACTTCGACCTGCGGGCCCTGCTCGACGACTTCGCCGCCATGATGGCCCTGCGCGCCGAGCAGAAGGGCCTGGAGCTGATCTGCGCCGCCGACCCCGAGGTGCCCACGCTGTTGCGCGGCGATCCTGGTCGGCTGCGCCAGGTGCTGGTCAACCTGGTCGGCAACGCCGTCAAGTTCAGCGAGCGCGGCGAGGTGGCGGTGCGCGTCGCACTGGAGGACGAGGCCGCAGACCGGGTGCGGCTGCGCTTTAGCGTGCACGACACCGGCATCGGCATCCCCGCCGACCGAGTCGACAGCCTGTTCGAGGAGTTCACCCAGGTCGACGGGTCCACGGCCCGCAAGCACGGCGGCACCGGGCTGGGCCTGGCCATCTCCAGGCAGCTGGTCGAGCTGATGGGCGGTGGCATCACCGTCGACAGCCAGCCCGGCCGGGGCTCTGAGTTTTGCTTCGACGTCCAGTTCGCGCTCCAACCCTGGCGGGCCGAACCGCCCCCGGCAGCCGAGGTGGATCTGAGCGCGGTGCGCTGCCTGGTGGTCGACGACAACGCCACCAACCGCGAGCTGGTCATCCGGCAGCTGGCCGCCTGGGGAATGGACGCCGAGGCGGTGGACTGCGCGCCGCTGGCGCTGCAGGCGCTTTACGCGGCCACCGACGCCAACACGGCCTTTGACCTGGTGCTGACCGACATGCAGATGCCGGGCATGGACGGCGAAGCGCTGGGCCGGGCGGTGGCCGCCGAGCAGCGCTTCGCCGGCACCGCGCTGGTGATGATGACCTCCTTGGGTCGCCGCGGCGACGCGGCCCGCATGCGCCATATCGGCTTCGCTGCCTACCTGACCAAGCCGGTGCGCCAGGGCGAGCTGTACGACTGCATCAGCGCCGTGCTGCAGCAGGAGCCGGTCCAAGCGCTGAGCGAGTCCGAGCTGGTCACCCGCCACGCGCTGCGCGAGCGGCACCGCGCCCGGCTGCGCATCCTGCTGGCCGAGGACAACATCACCAACCAGCGCGTGGCCCAGGGCATCCTTCACAAGCTGGGCCTGCGCTGCGACGTGGCCGCCGACGGGGCCGAGGCGCTGGCGGCGTTGGAGTGCCTGCCCTACGACCTGGTGCTGATGGACGTGCGCATGCCCGAGATGGACGGGCTGGACGCCACCCGGGCGGTGCGCGCTTTGCCGGCCGATGCGCCCAGCCGCGACATCCCCATCATCGCCATGACCGCCAACGCCATGGCCGGCGACCGCGAGGAGTGCATGGCCGCGGGCATGAACGACTACATCGCCAAACCGGTCACCCCCGCCTCGCTGTCCGAACTGCTCGATCGCTGGCTGGACGAACTCAACAGGCGGCAGACAGCGCAGCCGGCCCGGTCCGAGTCACCGCCCCGACCGGAGCCGAGTGGCAGCGGCGAGCAGCCAGCGGACTTCGACGCCCAGTCGCTGATCGACCGGTTGCTCGGCGACAGGGAGCTGGCGCGGAGTGTGGCCGAGGGCTTCGTCGCGGATCTGCCCCAGCTGCTGGCCGGGCTGGAGCGCCATGTCGCGGCCGGCGACCCGGCGGCCGCCGGCCGCCAGGCACACGCGATCAAGGGCGCGGCCGCCAACGTCGGCGCCGAATCCATCAGCGCGCTGGCCTACGCGCTGGAGCAGGCCGGCCAGGCCGGCGAGCTCGATCCCTTCCGCGAGGCCCTGCCCACGCTGCGCCAAAGACAGCGGGCCGTGGCCCAGAGCATCCGCTCCGCGGCGACCTGGCGGGGCTGACGGGTGGGACCGGGGCTCAAAATCGAACGGTAGAATCGGGTGTTACGCAAATGGGCAGGGCGGCTGGAATTGACAAGACCTCCGCTTTTCCTATACAAAGGTCTCGGGGATTCCGGCGCTTGTCACGGCTGCTGACAATGGGTGCGCCGGATCAGAGCGACACCTCCATACGGACTTGCGCTGCCCGGCAGCGCCGGTGGGTACCATGACCGCGAAACACGAGGACGAGCAGAGATTGCGCGCAGCGCTGGAGGCGGCCCGGGCCCACGTTGCCGAATTGGAGGATAGGCTGCAGCGCCAGGCCGTCGCCAGCCAGCGGGCCGCCGGGCGCATGGACCAGCTCAATGACACGCTGCGCGCCATCCGCAACGTCAACCAGCTGATCACCCAGGAGGCCGACCGCGACCGGCTGCTGCACCGGGCCTGCGCGCTGCTGGTCGAGGGCCGCGGCTTCTACAACGCCTGGATCGCGCTGGTCGACGGCGGCCGGCCGGTCGAGCCCTTCTACCACGCCGGCTTCGACGGCGGCCCGGACGACGGCTTCGCCCCCATGGCCGAGCGGCTGCGCGCCGGTGAGCTGCCGGCCTGCGCCCGCACCTGCCTGGGCGCCGGCGGGGTGCACCTCATCGCCGATCCACCGGCCGCCTGCGGCGACTGCCCGCTGGCCGCCGGCTACCGGGGCCGGGGCGCGCTGATCGCCCGGCTCGAGCGCGGCAAGCGCGTGTTCGGCTGGCTGAGCGCCTCGGTGCCACAAGCCCTGGTCGGCGAGGCCGAGGAGCAGAGCCTGTTCGCCGAGGTCTGCGGCGATCTGGCCTTCGCCCTGCACCACATCGAGGTCGCGCAGCAAAGCCGCCGCTCGCTGCACCGCTACCAGGATCTGTTCATGCAGGTGGCGCTGGGCATCTTCGTGGCAGACGAGGAGCTCGAGATCGTCGACGCCAACCGGGCGGCGGCGGCCATGCTCGGCACCCGGCGCGAGGAGCTGATCGGCCTGCGGGCTGCGGACCTGCTCCACCCGGAAGACCTGCAGCTCCATTCCCCGGGGGAGACCATTACCAAGGCGCAGCGCGAAGGCCTGGTTCGCGTCGAGCGTCGCTATCGAACCGAGAATGGCGCGTACCTGCCGGTCGAAGTCACGGTCAGTCGGGTTCTAGGCGAAGCCGGCGAAAATCTGCACCTGGTCATGTTCTCGGACATCACCGCCTTGAAAGAGGCCGAGCGCAGCCAGCGTGAGCTACAGCAGCAGCTCCAGCGGGCCCAGCGCATGGAGTCCATCGGCCGGCTGGCCGGCGGGGTGGCCCACGACTTCAACAACCTGCTGACCATCATCCTGTCCTCGTGCACCTTCCTGGAAGACGAGCTGCGGCCCGACGACCTCGTGATCGAGGACGTGGGCCACATCGCCGACGCCGGCAGGCGGGCCATGGCCCTGACCCGCCAGCTGCTGGCCTTCAGCCGGCGCCAGACCATGCGGCCCGAGCTGGTGGACATCAACCGGGCCGTGGCCGATCTGGAAAAGATGCTGCGCCGGCTGATCGGCGAGGACATCGACCTGCTGGTGCGGCCGGCCGAGGCGCTGTGGCCGGTGGAGATCGACCCCGGCCAGCTGGAGCAGGTGGTGATCAACCTGGCGGTCAACGCCCGCGACGCCATGCCCGCCGGCGGCCGGCTGACCATCGAGACGGCCAAGGCCGCGCTGGATGCCGAGTACGCCGCCGCCCACGCCGGCGTCGAGCCCGGCGACTACGTGCTGCTGGCGGTCAGCGACGACGGCGTGGGCATGGACGCGGCCACCCGCGACCAGATCTTCGAGCCCTTCTTCACCACCAAGGGCGAGGAGCGCGGCACCGGGCTGGGCCTGGCCACCGCCTACGGCATCATCAAGCAGTGCGGCGGCGAGATCTGGGTCTACAGCGAGCCCGGCCGGGGCAGCACCTTCAAGATCTACCTGCCCCGCAGCCGTAGCGCCCCAAAAGGCCGCACCGCGGCCCCGCCGCCGGCCGCCCGGGCCAGCGGGCCGGAGACCGTGCTGGTGGTCGAGGACGAGGCGCCGGTGCGCAAGCTGGCGGTGCGCATCCTCGAGCGCCAGGGCTACCGCGTGCTGCAGGCCCGCGACGGGCTGGAGGCCGAGACCGTGGCCCGCGAGTTCGACGATCGGATCGATCTGCTGCTGTGCGACGTGGTCATGCCGGGCCGCTCCGGCGCCGAGACCGCCGAGCGCCTGACCGCCGCCCGGCCCGAGATGCGCGTGCTCTATATGTCCGGCTACACCGACAACGCCATCATGCACCACGGCGTGCTCGACCCCGGCATCCGCCTGGTGGAAAAGCCCTTCGCCGTGGACAAGCTGGCCAGCGCGGTGCGCGCCGCGCTCGACGACGCCGACTAGACCCGAAACGAGCGCGGTTCTGTGAATCGCGTTTTTGGGGCCAGCCGCTCTTCGACTCCCTAGCGGCGGGGATTGAACAAATCCGGCCTTTGCGTTTAGATGGCTGGGATTCGCTGCCGCGCGGTCCGGCCGCGCGGCCATTGCCCGGTCATGGCCGGGGAGACCGAGCAGGGGGATGGCCCCTTCGAACGGGAGGTGACATGGCGCAGGACGAGAAGGTAACGGGTTGCGTCGCCTCGGCGGCCGGTCCGGTCGGCCCGGCGGCCGAGCCCGCGACAACGCAAGCCCAGGATGCTCCAATGCAGAACCCGCAGGAGGCGAAAATGCAGGTCATGGTCGGCAAGCCGGCGCCCGATTTCGAGGCGGCCGCGTTTCACCAGGGCGGCTTTGAGAACCTCAAGCTGTCGGACTTCAAGGGCCAGTGGGTCCTTCTGTGCTTCTACCCCGGCGACTTCACCTTCGTCTGACCGACCGAGCTGTCGGCGGTCGCCGGCAAAGCCGCAACGTTCGAAAAGCTCGGGGTGCAGGTCATGGCCTGCAGCACCGATAGCCGTTTCGTGCACAAGATCTGGCAGGAGCAGGAGCTGTCCAAGATGGTCGACGGGGGCTTTCCCTTCCCCATGCTGTCCGACGCCGGGGGCAAGATCGGCTCGGTCTACGGCATCTACGACGAGGCCGCCGGGGTCGACGTGCGCGGCCGCTTCATCATCGACCCGGACGGCGTCATCCAGGCCATCGAGATCCTCACCCCGCCGGTGGGCCGCAAGGTCAGCGAGTCCATCCGCCAGCTGCAGGCCTTCCAGCACGTGCGCCAGACCAAGGGCGCCGAGGTCTGCCCGGCCGGCTGGGAACCCGGCAAGCCCACCCTCGAGGTCGGCCCGGACCTGGCCGGCAATGTGTGGAAGGTGTGGCAGCCGGACGAATAGTGATCGCAGCGCCATCCTCGTCGCCCTCGCCTGGTTGACGCCAGCTACCGCTTCGGGTTGATTGATCCCGGAGGTTCATACCGCAATGCAGCTGCGCTTCAACCGCCACGAGCTGGCCGGGTCGCTGGGCGATCTGGGCACTCTGCTGCCGCTGGCCTTCGGCCTGATCGCGGTCAACGGCATCGACGCCACCGCCACCTTCCTGGCCATCGGCCTGTTCTACATCCTGGCCGGGCTGTACTTCGGCGTCACCGTGCCGGTGCAGCCGATGAAGGTCATCAGCGCCTACGCCATCGCCAGCGCGCTGTCGCCGCTCGAGGTGTGCACGGCCGGGCTGTGGATGGCGCTGGGGCTGCTGCTGCTGGGCCTCAGCGGCGGCATCGGGCTGGTGCGCCGGCTGGTGCCGCAGGCCACCGTGCGCGGGGTGCAGCTGGTCACCGGGGTGCTGCTGATGGTGCGCGGCATCGAGTTCATGCTCGGCCGCACCGAGCTGCAGCAGGCCAGCGGCAGCGCCGAGCCCTACCTGGCCCTCGATCGGCTCGGCCCGCTGCCGCTGGGCCTGGTGCTGGGCATCGCCGCGGTGCTGGTCATCCTGCTGCTGCTCGACAGCCGCCGCGCTCCGGCGGCGCTGGTGGTGCTGGCCGGCGGGGCCGCCGCCGGCCTGGCCCTGGGCGGCTGGCAGGGCCTGGCCGGGCTGGAGCCGGGCCTGCACCTGCCGCGGCCGCTGCCCTTCGGCCTGCCCTCGGCCTCGGTGTGGGTGCTGGCGCTGACAGTCCTGGCCCTGCCGCAGCTGCCCATGACCCTGGGCAACGCGGTGCTGGCCCAGTCCGATCTGACCCGCGAGTACTTCGGCGCCGCCGCCGGCCGACGATCCAGCCCGCGGGCGCTGGCCGTGTCCATGGGCCTGGCCAACCTGTTCTGCGCCGCCTTCGGCGCCATGCCGCTGTGCCACGGGGCCGGCGGGCTGGCCGCCCACTACCGCTTCGGCGCCCGCAGCGCCGGGTCCAACCTGATGATCGGCGCCGCCATGCTGGCCGTCGGCCTGCTGCTCGGCGACCAGGCCCCGGCGCTGCTGGGCCTGCTGCCCTTCGCCGTCCTCGGCGCGCTGCTGTGCTTCGCCGGCGCCCAGCTGGCCATGACCGTGCGCGACGTGGATCAGCGCGCCGACGTGTTCGTGGTGGTGGTCATGCTGGCCGTGTCGCTGGCCAGCAACCTGGCCGTCGGCTTCGGCATCGGCATCGCCCTGGCGCTGCTGTTCAGACACACCCGGCTGGGGGTCTGAGCTTGCCGCAGCCGACCGGTCAGGGCGTGCAGCCGGACGACGACGCGCTGATGCGCCGGCTGGCCGCCGGCGAGCTACCGGCCCTGGAGGCGCTCTACCGGCGCCACGCCGATCGGGTCTTCGCCACCGCCTACCGCTTCCTGCTCGACGAGCACGACGCCTCCGACATCACCCAGGCGGTCTTCGCCGGCCTGCCGCGGGCGGCCCGGCGCTACCAGGCCCGGGGGCGCTTCGCGGCCTGGCTGCGCCGGCTGGTGGTCAACCGCTGTCTCAACCAGCGGGCCCGGGCCGGCCGGCGCCTGCGTGCTCCCGCCCCGGACGCTGGCGCGCTGGCCGCACCCGAGCACCAGCGACCGGATCGCCGCGCCGAGCAGCGCCAGCAGCTCGATCGACTTCGCCGGGCCCTGCTGCGGCTGCCGGCCCGCCAGCGGCTGGCGCTGATCCTGAAGCGCTTCGAAGAGCTGAGCTACGCCGAGATCGCCGCCGCGCTGGACTGCTCCCCGGCCGCGGTCGAGTCCCTGCTGCACCGCGCCCGGCGCCGGCTGCAGCGCCAGCTGGCGGACTGAGCCCGGCCCGAGCGCCCGAAAAAAGTTCTCATGCCAGCGCAAGATTCGCCCGGCTGAGCGGTTTCTATCATCGAACCGAAGCGGAGTTCCCCCGGGAGCTTCGACCAAGGGAGGAGGCTGCCCATGCGCTGCCGCCGAGCCCGCAGATCGCTCTCCGCCTACCTGGACGACGAGCTGGCGCCGCACCGGCGCTCGGCGCTGGAAGACCACCTGGCCGGCTGCAGCGCCTGCGCCGCTGCGCTGGAGCGCGCCCGGCAGCAGTGGGCCGGGCTGGCCGCGGCCGTACCGGCGCCGCCGCTGCCCGCGGGGCTGTGGCCGCAGGTGGCCACCGCGGCCGCAGCGGCCACTCGGCTGCCCTGGTACCGCCGGCGGCGGGCCGGGCTGGTGCGTGCCGCCTGGGTGGCCGGCTGCACCGCGCTGGGCTTTGCGGCCGGCGCGCTGCTGTCCTGGGACACCCCGCCGCCCGCGGCGCCACCCCGCCCGCCGGCCGAGCGAGCGCTGGTGGCCGAGGCCTTCGACGCGGCCACTTTCGGCCTCGACGCCCGCCAGGAGGGACTGCTGCGATGCGACCCCGAGTGAGAACGACCCTGCTGCTGTCGCTGCTGGGCCTGTCCGCAGCGCTGAACGTCTCGCTGCTGATCGGCCAGAGCCACCGGGCGGCGGCCGCCGAGAACGCACCGGCCCAACCCGGGGTCGACGGCGGCTGCCTGCTGGATCGGTTGCGGCTCGACACCGAGCAGCGCCGCCGGCTGGCCGCCATGCGCCGGCGCATGCACCAGCGCCGCGCGCGCCACTGGCAGCGCACGGCCGCGCTGCGGGCCGAGCTGGCCGCGGCCATCGGTGCGCCCGCACCCGACGCCGCCGGGCTGGATGCCCTGCTCGAGCGCTTCGCCGCCGAGCAGGCCGCCATGCAGCGCGCCGTGGCCGACCACCTGGTGGGCGTCAACGGGCTGCTGCGTCCCGAACAGCGCCCGGCCTTTCGGGCCCTGCTGCGCCGCGAGATGTTCGCCGGCATCCGCAAGCGCTCAGCGGCGATGGACGCCGAGCCATGAGCCGGCGTTGCTCGCGCCCTGCGGCCCGCGCCACGAGACGCTCCGGCGCGGGCCACGATCCCGCTCGCCGTTCGTTTCTGGCCTGGCTGCTGATCGTGGCCGCGCCGGCCGCCGGCTGCGCCTACATCCAGCCCACCCCGGCCGGCCGTGCCAACCCGCCACCGCCGCTGCTGGCCGCCGCAGACGCCGCCGCACCGCATGACCAGCCGGCAGCGCCGGCCACGGCGCGGCCGGTCGCACTCGGCGCCGGTGCGCTGACGCTGGAGCGCGCGCTGGCCATGGCCCTGGCCCACAACCCCGAGCTGGCCGCCGGTGCCTGGGAGGCGGAGGCGGCCCGGGCCCGGCAGCGCCAGACCGCGGCCGGCCACTGGCCGTAGCTGGACCTGGCCGCCGCCTACCGCCACCACTGGCACGCCGAGCGGCTGGTGCCGGCCCGCGGCCAGATGCTGGAGGCCGACTTCGCCCACGACATCGTGACCGCCGACCTGGTGCTGCGGGTGCCGCTGCTCGCCGGCGGGCGCGTGGTCAGCGCCGCGGCCGCGGCCGAGTTGGAGGCCGCCGCCGCCCGGCGCCAGCTGGCGCGCACCCGGGCCGAGCTGGTATTCAACGTCACCAGCACCTTCTACGCCCTGCTGGGCCAGGATCGGGCCATCGCCGCCACCATCCAGGCCCGCGAGGCGCTGCTGGCCCACCGGCGCAAGACCGAGGAGCTGATCGCCGCGCGCAAGGCGGCCCGGGTCGACCGGCTCAACGTCGAGGTGCGCATCGCCGAGCTGGATCACGACCTGATCGCAGAGCGTGGCCAGCGCGCGATCTACCAGCGACTGCTGGCCAGCCTGCTGGGCATCGAACGGGTCCCGGCCGCGGGCTTGCAGCCGGCGGGCGATCTCGGCACCGCGGCCGAGGCTCCGCAGCCCGAGCGACTGCTGGCCGCCGCCATCGAACGCCGGCCCGACATGACCGCGCTCGAACTGCGCATCCGGGCCCAGGCCGACCGGGTCGACGCCGCCCGGGCCGCCTACTGGCCGGTGCTGGCGGCCAAGGGCACCTACGGCGCGCGGCTGAGCGTCGATGGAAAATACAACGACCTGGGCTTCGCCGGGCTGGAGCTTGTGCTGCCGCTGTTCGACGGCCTGGCCACCCCGGCCCGGGTGGACGAGGAGCGGGCCGCGCTGCGGGCGCTGCGCGAGCGCCGCCGCGAGCTGTCCCTGCGCATCCGGCGCCAGGTGGAATCGGCCCTGATCGAGCTGCGCTCGGCCAGCGCCCGCGCGGCGGCCACCGCCAAGGCCATCACCATGGCGCGCGAGAGCTTGCGCATCGCCCGCGAGAAGGCCGCGCTGGGCCGCGGCACCACCATGGACGTGCTCGACGCCCAGGCCGCCCTGCTGGCCGCCGAGACCCGCCACTGCCGGGCGCGGGTCGATCAGCACAGCGCCCGGGCCCTGCTCGAGCTGGCCGCCGGAGGAGGAACATGAGCCACTGCGACACGAGGATCACCGCTGCACCCGGCAAGGCCCGGTCGCCGGCTTGGGCCTTGTTGCTGTTGGCGACCCTGGCGGCCAGCGCCTGCGACGGCGGGGCCCAGAAATCCGAGAAACGGCGCCAGCGCCTGCCCCAGGTGGCGCTGGCCCGGGTCGAGCGGACCGCGCTGGTCGACAGCCTGGAGCTGACCGGCGCCATCGAGCCGGTGCGCAGCGCCCGCATGGCGGCACCGGTCGAAGGGCCGGTGGTCGCGCTGGCGGTGCGCGAGGGCGATCGCGTGCGCGCCGGCCAGCGCCTGGCGCGCATCGGCCGCGCCCGCGGCGACGACGCCAGCGAGGCCTCGGCCCGGGCCGCACTGGAGCGCGAGCAGCTCGAGTTGGAGCGGGTCGAGCGGCTGGTGGCCAGCGGCGCGCTGCCCGGCGAGAAGCTCGACGAAGTCCAGGTGCGGGTCAGCGAGGCCCGGGCCCGGCTGGCCCGCGCCAGCGAACGCCTGGGCGACTACCGCATCCGGGCCCCCTGGGCCGGTGTGGTCGGCCGGGTGCACGCGGTCGCGGGCGACTTCGTGGCCGCCCGCGCCCCGCTGGTCGAGATCTTCGATCCCGACAGCCTGGTGCTGCGCTTCGGCGTGCCCGAAGATCGGGCCGCCGACGTGGCCGTCGGCCAGCGCGTCCGGACCCGGCTGGACGCCTTCGGTGACCGGCGCTTCAGCGGCACGGTGACCAGGCTCTACCCCGAGATCGACCGCGGCAGCCACACCCGCACCGTAGAGGCCGAGCTGGACACCGCGGCCGCGCTGGTGCCGGGCATGTTCGCCCGGCTGCAGCTGCGCCTGGCCACGGTGGAAGACGCGCTGGCCGTGCCGCGCGAGGCCCTGCTGCACCCTGGCGGCGCGCCGGTGGTGGTGGTGATCAGCGCCGACCGCAAGGCCGAGCGGCGCCGGGTCCGCACCGGAATCGACGACGGCGATCGGGTGCAGATCCGCTCCGGCCTGCAAGCCGGCGAACGGGTGGCCGTGGCCGGCCACGGCCGCTTGCGCGATGGCATGCGGGTGCGGCTGGCCGGCGCCGGGAAGACAAAGGAGGCGCGCAACGCCGGCCAGGGCGAGGCCCGGCGTGAGGGCCGGGGCCGGGGGCGGGGCAAGGGCGCCG
This sequence comes from uncultured Myxococcales bacterium, assembly GCA_964454005.1. Lineage (GTDB taxonomy): Bacteria > Myxococcota > B64-G9 > B64-G9 > B64-G9 > CAYVQE01. The sequence continues at coordinate 31,531 of CAYVQE010000020.1, read as the reverse complement.
GGACGGTCGACGGGCAAGGCCGGAAGAACGGGGCCGCGGGCCCATGAGCCGGCCGATCGAGCTGGCGGTGCGGCGCAAGGTGGCCACCAGCGCCATCGCCGTGGCCCTGGTGGTGCTGGGCGTGCTGTCGCTGACGCGGCTGCCGGTGGACTTTCTGCCCGACATCGCCTACCCGCTGATCAAGGTCCACGTCTGGTGGCGCGGCGCCACCCCCGAGGAGATCGAGGAGAACGTGGCCGAGGTCATCGAGCGCGAGATGGCCGCTGCCGAGGGGCTCGACTACCTGGCGTCCTCGTCCATCGAGGGCGGCTACACCCTGCGGGTCAACTTCCAATACGGCGTGGACGTCAACGTGGCCTTCCAGGACGTACAGGCCGCCATGGCCCGCGCCGCCCGGCGCCTGCCGCCGGACATGGACGCGCCGGTCGTGATCAAGGCCGATCCCCAGCAGCTGCCGGTGGTGCAGCTCACCGTGCAGTCGGCCCAATGGGACCTGGTGCAGATCCGGGATTGGAGCGAGAACTGGCTGCTGGACCGGGTGCTGGCCGTGCCCGGGGTGGCCGGCGCCGAGATCGCCGGCGGGCTGAAGCGCGAGATCCGGATCCACCTCGACCCCGGCGCCCTGGACAAGCACGCGCTGTCGGTGGAGCAGGTGCGCCACGCCCTGGCCGAGGCCAACGTGGAGATGTTCGGCGGTCGCGTCTACGCCGGCCCGCGCGAGCTCATCGCCCGGACCATGGGCGAGCTGGGCTCGCTCGATCAGATCCGCGCGGTGGTGGTGGCCGAGCGCGACGCGGTGCCCATCACCCTGACCGATGTGGCCACGGTGGCCGACGCCCACGAGGAGGTACGCATCATCACCCGGCTCGACGGCCAGCCCTGCGTCAAGCTCAGCGTGCAGAAGCAGCCCGACGCCAACACGGTGGCGGTGGCCCGGGCCCTGGATCGCCGGCTGGCCGAGATCGGCTCGACCATCCCCGATCACGTCGCCCTGGGCATGGTCGAGAGCCAGGCCGACTACGTGACCGACGCCCTGTCGGGCGTGGAGGCGGCCGCCGGCCAGGCCGCGGTGCTGGTCATCGTGATCACCTTTTTGTTCCTGGGCTCGCTGCGCCAGGTGCTGGTGCTGCTGACGGCGCTGCCGGTGACGCTGGTGGCCAACTTCGGCCTGATGCTGCTGGGCGGCTTCTCGGTCAACATCTTCACCCTGGCCGGCATCGTGATCGCGCTCGGCGTGCTGCTCGACTCCTCCATCGTGGTGCTGGAGAACATCTCCCGGCGCCGCGCCGCCGGGGGCGGGGGGCTGCGCTGGCGCTACGCGGTGGTGCTGCTGTTCGCGGCGCTGGCGACCGTGGCGGCGCTGCGGGTGCCCGCGCTGGGCAGCGAGTTTTTGCCGCGGCTAGACGACGGCCGGGTCATGATCAAGGTCATGCTGCCTTCGGGCACCTCGCTGCAGCAAACCGACCGGCTGATGCGGCGCATCGAGGCCACCATCGCCGACGAGCCCGCGATCGAAAGCGCGTTTTCACTGGTCGGTGGCAAGATCTGGGGTCTGTATACCTTCGAGGTGGCCTACGAGGGCGAGATCGACATCCAGCTCGTCCCGCGCGCCGAGCGCCGGGTCAGCACCCGCGGCTTCATGCGCCGGCTGAAGAAGAAGCTGGGCCGGCTGGCCCCGCCCGGCGGCAAGGTCATGGTGCGCCAGATGCGCATCAAGGGCATCCGCAAGATGGGCCGCTCGGACATCGAGATCCAGGTGCGCGGCCCGAACATCGAGCGCTTGTTCGGCATGGCCCAGCAGGTGATTCGCACCGCCCGCGCCAACCCCCACCTGAGCAACGTCCACCTGGGCATGGATCTGACCAAGCCCGAGCTGCAGGTGCGCATCGACCGCACCCGGGCCCGGGTGCTGGGCGTTTCGGTGGCCGCGGTGGCCCGGGCCCTGCGGGCCTGGATGCACGGGGTGGTGGCCAGCCTGTACCAGGAGGGCGAGGAGCACTACGCCATCCGCCTGCGCCTGCCCGAGGCGCGGCTCGACTCCAAGCGGGTGGTCGAGAACCTGCGCGTCCCCGCCGCCGGCGGCCGGCACGTGCGCCTGCGCGACGTGGCCGCGGTCGAGCGGGGGAGCGGGCCGGTGGAGATCGCGCGCGAGGACCAGGTCAAGCAGGTGGTGGTGGGCACCGACGCCGCGGGCGCCAGCGTGGGCCGCGCCCTGGGCGAGCTGAAGGCCGCGCTGGCCGAGCTGGAGCTGCCGCCCGGCTACGAGATCGACTACGGCGGCAAGGCCCGGTTGATGCAGGATTTGACCGACACGGCTGTTCAGATCCTGGCGCTGGCCGTGTTCTTGGCGCTGGTGGTGCTGGCGGTGCAGTTCAACAGCGCGCGCTACCCGCTGATCATCCTGGCCTGCATCCCGGTCAGCGCCGCCGGCATGGTGTTCGCCCTGGACGCCACCGGCCTGGCCATGGGCGCCACCGTGCTGATCGGCCTGCTGGTGGTGGTGGCGGCCACCGTCAACGACGGCGTGCTGCTGTTCACCCTGGCCGACGAGCTGCGCCGGGCCCCGGAGGCGCTGGCCCCGCATGCCGCAGTGCAGCAGGCAGCCCGGCTGCGGCTGCGGCCACGGGTGATGACCACCGCCACCACCGTCGCCGGGCTGGCACCGCTGGCGCTCAACGTGGGCGCCGGCGGCGGCATGCTGCAGCCCATGGCGGTGGCCGCCATCGGCGGTTTGTTGTTCGAGATCCCGGTCGGGCTTTTTCTGATGCCCTGCCTCTACGTCATGATCCACCGCCGGACGGCCACCGCACACGCGGGCCGGCAAGATACAGGCTAAACCGAAGTCTCCGCGGGACGTTCGGACTACTGGCCGTCGCAGTCGCTGCGCAAGCTGTCGTCGAGATCGAGCGGCAGGATCAGGGTGCGGATGTCGGCGGCGCGGGCCTGGGGCAGACCTCGGCGGCCAGCAGCGCAAACACCGCCCCCCCCATACCCCAGCACGCCCCGAGCCCATGGTCCCTCTCCCCGGATCGATTCTGGTCGATCCCGCTGGTTGACGGACGATAGGTGCGTTGCTACACAATGGATTGCCTTGCCGGGAGTTGGCGTGCGCGACCAGGAAGAGATCCAGAGCCTGCGGGCGGCCTTCGACCAGGCGTCGATCGGCCGCACCCTGACGCGGCCGGACGGCCGGCTGGCGCGGGTCAATCAAGCCCTGTGCGCCATGCTGGGCTATACGGCCGAGCAGCTCGAGGGCATGTCCTTCGCCGAGATCACCCACCCGGACGACATGGCCGCCAGCCGGGAGTGCATCCGCGCGTTGCACGCGGGCGAGCGCCAGACCTACCAGCTCGAAAAGCGCTACCTGCACCGCGACGGGCGGGTGGTCTGGACCAGCGTCAACGCCACCCTGGTGCGCGACTCGGGCGGGGCGCCGCTGTACTTCGTCACCGACATCATCGACATCACCGAGCGCAAGCGGGCCGAGGAGGCCCTGCGGCGCAGCGAGACCAAGTACCGCACCCTGGTCGAGGGCTCGTTGCAGGGCGTGGTCATCGCCCAGGACGAGCCGCCGCGGCTGACCTTCGCCAACCCGGCCATGGCCGAGATCACCGGCTACGCGCCGGACGAGCTGCTGGCCATGGGCCCGGAGCAGATCGCCGGCATGATCCACCCCGATGACCGAGGGCGCTTCTTCGCCGCCTTCCGCAGCCGGCTGGCCGGCCAATCGCCGCCGGCGCGCGCCGAGTACCGCCACCTGCGCAAGGACGGCTCGTCCGGCTGGGTGCTGGCCTACTCCAACGCCATCGACTACCTGGGCCAGCCGGCCACCCTGACCGCCTTCGTCGACATCACCGAGGCCAGGCGCGCCGCGCAGGACCTGGCACACAGCGAGGCCCGCGCCCGGGCCATGTACCGCCATCTGCCCTTCCCGACCTTCGTCTGGCAGCGCCAGCAGGATCACTTCGTGCTGATCGACTACAACGCCGCAGCCGAACAGATCACCAGCGGCGGTATCGAGCGCTGGCAAGGGCTGAAGCTCACCGAGATCTATCACGACGAACCGGATATCGTGGCCGACATCGAACGCTGCTACGCGCAACAGTGCACCATACAGCGCGAGATGGAGTACCGGTATCGGACCGCGCCCGCCAAGCGCCAGCTGCGGGTCACCTACGCCCATGTACCGCCGGACACGGTGCTGGTGCATACCGAGGACCGGACCGAGCAGCGCCGTACCGAGGAGAAGCTGCGCGTGTCCCAGCGGCTGGAGGCGGTGGGCCAGCTGGCCGGCGGGGTGGCCCACGACTTCAACAACTACCTGACCGTGATCAACAACTACGCCGAGTTCGCCCGCGATGCGCTGGACGAGGGAAACCCGGTGCGCAAGCAGCTACAGCAGATCCTGACCGCCGGGCAGCGGGCCGCGCAGCTGACCGGCCAGCTGCTGGCCTTCAGCCGCCGCCAGCTGCTCGATCCCGAGGTGCTCGACCTCGGCCAGGTGATCGCCGGGCTGGAGAGCATGCTGCGGCGCCTGCTGGGCGAGCACATCACCGTGACCATCGCCAGCGAGCCGGTCAGCGGCAGCGTGCGGGCCGACCCCGGCCAGCTCGAGCAGGTGATCGTCAACCTGGCGGTCAATGCCCGCGATGCCATGCCCGACGGCGGTACGCTGCGCATCGCCACCGCCGAGGTGGAGCTGGACCGGGATCGGCTCGAGCGCGACTTCGCCGACAGCGAGATCGAAGCCAAGCCCGGCACCTACGTGGTGCTGGCGGTGAGCGACGACGGCTGCGGCATGGACGCCGAGACGCGCGCGCGCATCTTCGAGCCCTTTTTCACCACCAAGGACGCCGCCAGAGGCTCGGGGTTGGGCCTGGCCACGGTCTACGGCATCGTCGCCCAGAGCGGCGGGCTGATCGCGATCGACAGCCGGCCCGAAGCGGGCTCGACCTTCCGGGTCTACCTGCCGCGGGTGGCGCACCGGCAAGTTGTAAAGCCGCAGCGGACCGCGCCCGGGCGGGCCGGCGGCGACGAGGCGGTGCTGGTGGTCGAGGACGAGCCCGCGGTGCGCGACATCACCGAGCGCATCCTGCAGCGAGCGGGCTACCGGGTGCTGGCCGCGGCCGACGGCCACCAGGCCCTGCAGCTGCTCGAACGCGAGCCGTTCGAGTTCGACCTGCTGTTGACCGATGTGATCATGCCGCGGCTCAGCGGCCCCGAGCTGGCCGCCCGGCTGGGCGCCCACAACCCGGAGCTGCGGGTGCTCTACATGTCCGGCTACACCGACGACGCCATCGCGCACCACGGGGTGCTCGACGGCGAGACCCAGCTCATCAGCAAGCCTTTCTCGGCCGAAGAGCTGATCGACAAGGTGCGCACCGTGCTCGATGCGGATCGATCGTCACGGCCATGAGCCAGAAGAGCCCCCGCCCGAAAAGCGCTGGCGGGCAGCGGCGCGAAAATTGAGCTTCGCCGCGCCGGGCGCTATCCTGTTCGGGTCGATGCATCGCAGGACGAAGGGGAGCGACAGGCTTGGCGCGCACGCTCGGCAAGTACCAGCTGCTCAAGTCGATCGCCAGCGGCGGCATGGCCGAGATCTTCGTGGCCAAGCAGCTCGGCATCGAGGGCTTCGAGAAGTTGGTGGTCATCAAGCTGCTGCGGCCCGAAATGGCCCGCAACCAGACGGCGGTGGACCTGTTTCTCAACGAGGCCCGGCTGGCCGCCCGGCTGGCCCATCCCAACGTGGTGCAGATCTTCGATCTGGGCGCGGCCGGCGGCGAGTACTACATCGCCATGGAGTATGTCCACGGCGAGAACCTGTCGGCGCTGGTGCGCGCCATGAAAAAGCACAAGAAGCTGCTGTCGCTGGAGCAGGCGCTCAACATCATCTGCGCCGTGCTCGAGGGGCTGCACCACGCCCACACCCAGACCGACCAGATGGGCCAGCCGCTCGACATCGTCCACTGCGACGTCAGCCCGCACAACATCCAGATCTCTTACCAAGGTGTGGTCAAGCTGGTCGATTTCGGCATCGCCCGAGTGGCCACCCGGCTGGGCAAGACCAACGCCGATCTGGTGGCCGGCAAGCTGACCTACATGTCGCCCGAGCAAGCCCAGGGCCTGGCCCTGGATGTGCGCACCGACCTGTTCTCGCTGGGCATCGTGCTGTGGGAGCTGGCCGCCGGCCAGCGGCTCTACGGCAAGCGTTCGCCGGCCCAGATCCTGGAGCTGCTGTCCAGGCACGACATCCCCACGCCGCGCAAGGTCAACCCGCTGTGCCCGGCCGAGCTCGAGCCCATCGTGCTGCGGGCGGTGGCCCGCGACCCCGACCGGCGCTTTCAGAGCGCCTACGAGATGCACGCCGCCGTGGTCGGCTTCATGAAGACCAAGGGCATGATCCAGAACACCATGGCGCTGAGCCACACCATGCAGGAGCTGTTTCGCCACAAGCTCGACAGCGTCAAGCGCATCGAGCAAGCCCAGCAGCGCGGCGCGGGGCTCGAAGCGCTATTGTTCGACGACCTCGGCCTGGGCGATGCGACCACCGATCCGGGGCTGGCCGGCGAAGCCGACGTCAGCAACCCGGATGCCGTGGCCAGCGATGAGCAGACCGACGCCTCGGCGCCGGTCTCCATCTCGGAGCGGCGCTTCTCAACCAACCTGCCCACCACCGGCGTCAGCCCGCCGCGGCCGGCGCCGCGCCGCTTTCCGTTCAAGGCGCTCGGACTGCTGCTGGTGCTGGCCGCGGCCGGCTTCACGCTCTGGCACTTCCGCGGCCCGCTGCTGGAGTGGGGCCGCGGCATGTTGGCGGCCGACGAGGAAGCGGGCCGGGCTGCTAGCGGCGCCACCGTGCGGCTGGAGACGGTGCCCAGCGGCGCCGAGGTGCAGCGGGTGGGCGGCAGACGCTGCACCTCCCCGTGCGTGTTTTCCGACCTGGCCGTGGGCCGCGAGCACGTCTTCCGCGCTACGATGCCCGGACGCGTGACCGAGACGCTGAAATGGACGGCCCGCCGGGCCGACCGGGTCGAGGTGCTGACCATGAAGCTGGCCCGGGCCGGCCCCCGCGGCTTCGGCCGGGTGGTGGTGGTCACCGAGCCGCGCGGAGCCCGGGTCGAGCTGGACGGCAAGCCGGTGGCCGGCCGCACCCCGCTGACCATCGACCGGGTGAGCGCCGGCCGCAAGCATCGGCTGCGGGCCCAGATGGACGGCCGGCTCGACTGGCAGACCAGCTTCGCGCTCAAGCCGGGCCAGGAGCTGATGCTGGACGGCGAGCTCGATTCGGTGCTCGGCCCGGGCAAGGCCCTGCTGACCCTGGAATCCACCCCGCGGGCGACCGTGCGCATCGACGGCCGCGCCTCCGGCCGCACCCCCATCCGCGGGCTGTTGATCGATGCCGGCACCCACATGATCGAGCTGATCCACCCGCCCACCGGCAGCACCGAATCGCTGATCATCGACGCCGCTGAGGGCGAGAAGCTCGACGAACGGGTCACCTTCGCCAAGGGCAAGCTGGTCGCCCGCTCCACCCCCGAAGCCGACGTGATCATCGGCGGCAAGCGCATCGGCACCACCCCGCTGGAGCACGAGCTGGTGGCCGGCAGCTACCAGGTCACCTTCGCCAACTTCGCCAAGAAGCTGCGCCAGACGAAAAAGGTGGTCATCCAGCCTGAGCAGACGACCCGGGTCCAAATCGATCTCGACGCCGCCGGTGATCAGTAGTCGCTGTCGGCCGGCTTCGCCGGTGCGCTGTACACCCGATGGCCGATGGGCGTCTCAGCCGCCGGGTTCGGCCAGTCGGGTGTAGACGTCGTACTTGTCCTGGATGCGGCTGACGTACTGCACCGGCTCGGAGCCACGCACGTAGCCGTGGCGGGCGCGGCGGTAGTAGCGCGGTTTTTCCAGCAAGGCCATGGCGCGCTCCACGTGCTCGAACCAGCGCTCGGGGTCCCAGCCCTTGGCCCGCGCCAGCCGGCGGGCGTCGCGCAGGTGGCCCAGCCCGGCGTTGTAGGCGGCCAGGGCGAAGCGGATGCGCTGGCGCATCGGCAGCGAGGGATCGATGCGATCGATCAGGCGCGACAGGTAGGCCACCCCGGTGCGCATGTTCTGCTCCGGATCCCAGGGATCGGCCAGTCCCATCTCGCGGGCCGTGCCCGGCATGATCTGCATCAGGCCCTGGGCCCCGGCCCAGCTGACCGCCCGCGGATCGAAGCGCGACTCCTGGTGCGCCTGGGCCAGGATCAGCCGCCAGTCGACACCGTGTTCGCGGCCGATCCGCTTGGCCAGATCGTCGAAGGGCGAGATGGCTCCGCCCACGGACAGCGACGCCTCGCGCACGGCCCGCAGGCGCTGGTTGCGGCCGAAGTAGCGGTCGAGCAGGGCCTGGTAGGCGGGCCCGCCGCAGGTCTCGAGCACGAACCGGTTGAGCCGCTTGAGCAGGGCCCGCGACTCGGTGCGCACGGCGAACACCAGCGGCCGGGCCCGCGACAGCACCAGCGTGCCCTGGATATCGTCGCGGTAGGTCTGCTCCACCGCCAGCATGGCCGAGTTGGCCACCGTCAGCGGGATCTCGCCTTCGCCCACCCGGCGGATCAGATCCTCGGTGCCGAGCTTCTCGTCGGCGGCCGCGATCCGGAGCGTCGGCACCCGGGCCCGCAGCCGGCGCAAGGTGCGGAAGTACTGCGAGGAGCGGCGCACGTGCACGCTGCGGCCGGCCAGCTCGTCGCGCCGCCGGATGGGCGTTTCGCCAGCGGGCTGGACCAGCACCTGGTCGGCGTGATCCAGGGGCAGGGAGTAGGCGCATTCTGCGAAGTGGGGGTCTTCCAGCGTGGGCGTGGCCAGGGCCAGATCGGCGCGTTGTTCGACCAGCAGGCGGGTCAGGTCAGCCGGCCTGTCCGGCACCACCACCTCGAGGCGCACCCCCAGCTTGCGCGCCAATCGCTCAGCCAGCTCGTACTGGAAGCCCACCTGCTGGCCGCGGTAGATGAAGTAGGCCAAGGCGTTGTTGAGCATGGCCACCCGCAGCACGCCGCGCTCGGACATCTGCTCCAGGTCACCACCGTGGCGCTGGCGCAGGTGCGACGTCAGGGCGAACTCGGTCAACAGGATGTTGCCCGTGGCCCAGACATCGGCCGCCCCCTGGCGCACCGCCAGCGCCAGGGGCAGGCGATCGATGGTGAAGGCCGCTTGCACGTCGTCGCGGAAAGCCAGGTAGTCCTCGAGCCGGTGGCCCAGGATCACCGCGGCCAGGCGCGGGTCGGCCGCCACCCGGGCCAGGATCTCGTCGCTGTCGGCCGGGTCGGCGGTGGCCACCACCTCCAGCCTGGCGCCGGCCTCGCGCTCCAGCCGATCGAGCAGGGCGTCGTCGTCGGCGGCGGTGTGCAGCAGCGCCAGCCGTCGCAGATCGGCCGGCCCGCCGGGCGGCCGCCGCAGGCGGCTGGAGACCACCACCACCCGCTCGACTTGGCGGATGGGCTGCGAGAAGGCCACGCCCGGTATGGGCGAGCGGCTGACCAGCGGGGTGGCCACCAGATCGCCGCGGCCGGCCAGCAGGGCCGGAATCAGATCGGCGCGCTGCAGCACCGGCACGAACTCAATCGCCAGGCCCACCGAGCGCGCCAGCGCGATCGCCCGCGCCCGATCCTCTGCCTGGGCGCTGCCCTCGCGGGGAACCTCGGCGCCACCGGGCTGCCACAACAGCGCCCGCAAGCGACCGGATGGACACATGGCCGCAAAGCCGACCGGCTGCGGTTCCGCCGCCGGGCCAGCGCCTGCCCCCTGCTCGGATGCAGGCCGGCCACAGGCCGCCACGATCCATGCCAGCAAGAGCATGCCCGTCCAGAATCCGGCCCCGCGATCGCGGGCTGTCCAGCGTGACTTGCGCATTCCCGCCATAGGCTGCTGCAGCTCGCCCGCCGCCGTCAAGTACCCTGATTTCCCACCTCGGCCGCGACAATCGGGACTGGATCGCGGCTCCGGGATGCGTCAGGATGGCAGGCCATGAAGCAACGGCCCTCACCAGTCGCGTCGGATACGGCCCCGTGATCGCCTTCGCCCTGACCATTCTGCTCGGCGCTTTTCTCGTATTCCAGGTTCAGCCGATCATCGGTCGCCACATTCCGGCCTGGTATGGCGACACCCCGGCGGTCTGCGGCGGGCCTTTTTCGGAGGAGACATGAACGAGCGATACCGGCGGGCCATCGAGCGCAACCTGGGGCTGTTCACCGAGGACGAACAAGCGCGCTTGCAGCGCGCCCGGGTGGCCGTCGCCGGGCTGGGCGGCGTGGGCGGCGGCACCTTTCTCGACCTGTGCCGGCTGGGAGTGGGGCACTTTTCGATCGCCGATCCCGACACCTTCGCCGATTCGGACCGCAACCGGCAGCGCGGCGCCCGCAGCAGCTCCATCGGCCGCAACAAGACCGAGGTGCTGGCCGCGGCGGCCCGCGACATCAACCCCCAGGTGGACATCCGCGCCTTCCCCGAGGGGCTGAGCAGCGACAATGCCGACGACCTGCTGGCCGGGGCGGACTTCGCGGTCGACGCGCTCGACTACTTCGCGCTGGCCGAGCGCCAAGCCCTGCACGCCCGCGCCCGCCGGCAGGGTCTGACCGTGTCGCTGGCCGCCATCTTCGGCTTCGGCACCAGCCTGGCCGTGTTCACCCCCGAGAGCCCCGGCTTCGCCGAGCTGTTCGGCCGCGTCGAGGGGGTTCTGCCGCTGGGCCACCGGATGGAGTTCGGCCGCTTTTTGTTTCCGATCATCCCCGACTACCTGGACGTGCACACCTACCTGCAGGCCCTGCGCAACGAACGGCCCATCCCCTCGCTGAGCCCGCCGGCCTCCATCGCGGCCGGGCTGCAGAGCATGGAGGTGGCGCTGTGCCTGACCGGCCGCCGACCGCCGGTCGCGGTGCCGCGCATCAAGTGGGTCGATCTCCATGCGCAGAAGATGCGCATCATCGATTCGCGCAGCCCCCTGACCCGGCTGCGCGCGCTGCTGGGCATGGCCCGCGTCGCCCAGCGGCTGTTCGCCGATGGCTCACCCGCCGACGACCTGGGGGAGCGTCTCAGCCGATTCGTTCCAGGAAGGCGTCGGCAAAGGCGTCCACCGCCGCCCAGTCGGTGAAGTCGTAGTCGCGGCTCGGGTCGGGGTCCATTCCCTCGTCGCGCAGGATCGACAACATGATCTTGCGCTTGATGAGGCCGTAGCGCGTAAAGGGCACCGCCCCGGCGAAGGTGGCCACCTGGTCGGGACGCCAGTTGGCCTGCTGCTGGAACTGTTCCAGGTAGCCGGCCAGCTCGCGCCGCTTGGCCTCGGCGTCGGACTTGGCGGTCAGGCTGACCGAGAAGAAGGCCGCCGGCCGCTCGGCCAGCAAACCGGCGTGCTCGCGGGCGAAGCGCAGCGCCCGCTTGTGGTGCTTGCCCATGTGCACCGAAGCACCTGCGATCACCCCCGCGGCACCCCCCAGCCGCTCGGCAGCGACTTCGCGGCAGCGCCCCAGCCAGACCTCGCAGCCGGCCGCTTCGAGCCGCTCGCGGATGCGTTCGGCCACCCGCGCCGTGTGGCCCTCACCGGTCTCATAACACAGCACGATCGTCATTCGTTCCTCCCGGGATGGCCGATCGAAGATGGCGACTTCGGATTATAGCGGCTGGTCGGACGCCTGGCCAGGCGGCGCGCGGCCGGCCGGGGTCCACAGCAGGGGCGCGTCCGGGCGGTGGGCGGCGTGGCGGCGGTGGGCCAGCTCGGGGCTGCGGGTGGCGTAGCAGTAGCGGCAGCCGTGCAGGCAGGTGTCGGGTGCGCCGATGTCGCGACTGGGGGCACAGCCGCAGGCCGGCCGTTGGCCGCGGTCCTTGCGCTGCGGCACCGGCCGACCCAGCCGAGCCAGCAGCGCCGGATCGATGCAGCGCGCCGGGGCGATGCCCTGCGGCCGCAAATCCTGCGATTGGGCGCAGGCCTGCATCTGCAACCCCTGCGCCGCAGCCATGGCGGCCAGGTCGGCCAGCAGCGACCGCAGCGCGTCGTCCCGCCACGGGTCGCGCACGAAACGCGAGCGCTCGTTCTCCAGGGCCGCCAGGCGGCGCTCGGTCTTGCGGTAGAAGTCCAGCGCGCTGACGATCACCCGCTCGGTGGCGCCGGCCAGCCGTTTGACCAGCCGCTCGAAGCGGCGCCGGTGGTCATCGGCGGTGCAGGGCCCACCGAGCACGATCGGATCGTAGCGCCACACCACCCGATCCGGGCTTAGCCGGTCGGCCAGCCGCTCGAAGGTGTTGAGGCGCTCGGCCACGGGCGGTACGCCGGGTTCGAGCAGCGGCGGATAGTCGTTGAGGGTGTACAGGAAGTAGTAGGCATACCCGCCGGCATCCAGGGCGTCGAGCCGGTCGATCATGGGCGCCGGGTTTTTTGACCAGAACACGAAGGCGGCGACATCCCCGGGCCGCAACGATACCCGCGCAACCTGGCGTGGGTTGTACGGGTTGGCCACCTGGCACCAGCCCCGGCGCACACGCTCGAAGAACCAGTCGGCGTAGAACGCGGGCAGGTCGGTGCGCCGGCTGGCCGATACGATCACGGCTGGCCTCCGGCTCTGTTTTGGCGCCCACAGCCCATGGCTCCATGTCTATGCCAGCCGCCGGCCGGTCTCAAGAGCAGTACCGAATCCCAGGCCGTGGTTGCCGCCGGCCCGGCGATGGCGATAGCCTTTGGGCGCGCGAGTTGGTCTCGCTGCTGCAAAGGAGGAGACCCCGTGGGCGGCCGCTGCCCAACCGAGCCCGAGAACCGCCGCGCCGCCCGCGCGCTGTTGCGCCAGGTCGCCGCCAGCCGATCCGTGGCCGCCCGCCTGGCGCGGCTGGCCCGGCTGCTGCTGGGCCGGCCGTACATCGAGCGGCCGCTCGGCGGTGGACCCGATCGGGCCGAGCGGCTGGTCACCCGGCTCGACGGCTTCGACTGCGTCACCCTGGTCGAGAGCGCTCTGGCGCTGGCCCGGGTGCGCCGGGCCGATTCATTCGCCGCCGAGCTGCGCCGGCTGCGCTACCGCGACGGCCGGCCGGGCTGGACGAGCCGGCTGCACTACTTCTCGGACTGGCTGCGCACCAACCAGGCCCGGGGGATGGTGCGCATCCGCACCGGCGGTGCCGGCGCCCGCAGGATCGAGACCCGCTTGAGCGCAGTGGCCGGTCTGGCGCCGCGCTGGACTCGATTCGATGTGCTGCCCAAGAACGCCCTGCTCCGCGCCCGACGCCGCGTCCACGCGGCCAACATCGTCGCCTTCGCCTCGGTCCGGGCCGGGCTGGACTTCTTCCACACCGGCCTGCTGCTGGCGGATCCCACAGCGGCGGACCCGGAGCGCTGGGAGCTGATCCACGCCTCCCGTTCGGCCGGCCGGGTGCTGGCCGAGCCGCTGCTGGGTTTTCTACACCGCAACCGCATGCGCGGGCTGGCCTGGGCCAGCCCCTGCGAGCTGAACTGAACAGGAGCCCGGCCCATGCCCCCCATCGCCGCCGTGATCCGCTGCAGCACCGCTGACGAACCCGCCGGGCTGCTGGCTGCGCTGGCCGCCTGCCCGGCGGTCGGCGCTTGCGCCGGCCTGCTGCCGCCCGATGCCCCCGTCCCCCGAGCGGACCTGGAGCCCATCCACTGCGAACGGCCCGACTGCAGCCAGGCGGTTGTCGCCGCGGTGCGCTGGTTCGAAGCCACCGACGCCGACTACCTGCTGTGGGCGATATCGCCCTGGGCGGATCCGGTGCCCGGTGCCCTGGAGCGGCTGCTGCGCAGCGCCGCCGACAGCGGGGCGGCGCTGGCCTATGGCGACCGCATCGAGGTCGACGCCGCCGGCGGGCTGCAGCCGCATCCGCTGATCGACTACCAGCCGGGCAGCCTGCGCGACGACTTCGACTTCGGCCCGCTGCTGCTGCTCGGCCGCGATGCACTGGCCGGCCTGGACGCGGCGCTCGCCGACTGCAGCCCGGCGCTGGCCCACGCCGGCGATTATGATCTGCGGCTGCGGCTGAGCGAGCGCGGTCCGGTGCTGCACCTGCCCGAACCCCTGTGCAGCCTGCCGGCGGCCGATGCCCGGCCCAGCGGCGAGCGGGTGTTCGACTACGTCGACCCCGCCGATCAGCAGCGCCAGCGCGAGCTGGAGCGGGTCGCCACCGCCCACCTGCAGCGCATCGGCGCCCATCTGCCGCCGCCCGGCGCACCGCCGGCGCCGGAACACGAACCCGCGCCCTTCACCGCCAGCGTTGTCATCCCGGTCAAAAACCGCTCGCGCACCATCGCCGAAGCGATCGACAGCGCGCTGGCACAACGGGCCGACTTCTCCTTCAACGTCATCGCGATCGACAACCACTCCAGCGACGGCACCACGGACATCCTCACCGCCCGGGCCGCACGCGACCCCCGGCTGCTCCACCTGGTGCCGGCCCGGCGCGACCTGGGCATTGGCGGCTGCTGGAACGCGGCGGTCTTTCATCCGGCCTGCGGCCGCTACGCGGTGCAGCTCGACTCCGACGATCTCTACGCCGGCGAGAACACCCTGGCCCGGCTGGTGGCCGAGTTCCAGCGCGCCCCGGCGGCCATGGTCATCGGCGCCTACACCACGGTCGACTTCGATCTGCAGCCGCTGCCGCCCGGCTTGGTCGACCACCGCGAATGGACACCGGACAACGGCCACAACAACGCCCTGCGCATCCACGGCCTCGGCGCCCCGCGCGCCTTTCACACCGCCAGCCTGCGGCGCATCGGCTTCCCCAACGTCTCCTACGGCGAAGACTACGCCGTGGCGCTGCAGCTGTCGCGCCGCCATCGCATCGGGCGCATCTACGAACCGCTCTACCGCTGCCGCCGCTGGCCGGGCAACAGCGACGCCGATCTGGAGCTGGCGGTGCACAACCGCTACCAGGCATACAAGGACCGGCTGCGCAGCATCGAGATCGCGGCCCGCCAGCGGCTGCTGGCCGAGCGGGGCTGAGATGGATTGGCCGGCGCGCATCCTCGAGCGCGTGCCCCCGGGCGGCGAGCTGGGCCCGGCCCTGGATCGCCTGCTGGCCGACCAACGGCGGCGCTGGCCGGCGCTGCGCCGGGGCGAGGCCGAGCTGGAGCAGGTGGCCGCCCGGGTGTTCGAGCGCGACGGCGAGACGGTCGTCGCCCAGGCCAATCCGGACCGGCGCGGCTCGACCCTGGCCCGGGTCGATGCGGCCGCGGTGGCCGAGCGGCCCTGCTTCCTGTGCCCACAGCACATGCCGGCCGAGGAGCGTGGGCTGGCCTTCGGCGAGCTGGTGCTGCTGCCCAACCCGCACCCCATCGTCCGCGGTCACCTGACCGTACCGGCCCGCCCGCATCGGCCGCAACGGCTGGCCGGCCGATTGGGGGCCATGCTGGCGCTGTCCCGGGCGCTGGGTCCGGATTGGGTCACCTTCTACAACGGGCCCAGCTGCGGAGCCTCGGCCCCGGATCACTTCCACCTGCAGGCCTGCCCGCGCTCGGCGGTTCCGCTGCTGGCCGCCGGGCCCGCCGGCTGGCCCGCGGCCGGCATCGTCCGCCAGGACGGTTTCAGCCGCCGCCGGCTGGCGCTGGCCGGTCGCGATCCGGCCGCCATGCGGGTGCTGGTCGAACGCGCCGCAGCCGCCTGGGCCGCGGTGGCCGGCGTCGCGGGGGATGCCGAGCCGGCGTTCAACCTGCTGCTGGCCCCCTGTGGGGGCGGCTTTTTCGGTCTGCTGTTTCCGCGCCGCCGTCACCGGCCGGACTGCTTCGCCGCGCCGGAGCAGCAGCGCATCGCGGTCAGCCCGGCGGCGCTGGAGATGGCCGGCCTGCTGGTGGTGGCCGAGCCGGAGCATCTCGAACGGCTGGACGCCGGGCGCATCGCTGACATCTACCGGCAGGTCGGCGTCGACGACGAGCGCTGGGCCGCGCTCGGGGAGGCCCTATCATGAACGCCAACGAGCCGACGATCGCGGTCGGCCTGGTCCAGGACGCGACCGAGGTCGCGCTGCGGCTGGAGGGGCGCTGGCGCGATGCCAGCGGCGACCGGCTATCCGCCGGCGATTACCGCGCGTGCCGCGCCGGGGCCGGGGTGGCTCTGGCCGGCCCCGACAGCCGCAGCGGCGGGCGGCTGGAGCTGGCGCCGGAGATGGAGGACCGCGCCAGCTTCAGCCTGGAGGCCACCATCGGCATCGACTTTCACTGGCAGCGCCGCGAAGTCCAGACCTTCCGCGGCGGGCTCGAGCTGCGACCGGGCGCCGGGGCCGGGCTGGCGGTGATCAACCGGGTGCCGCTGGAGACCTACCTGGCCTCGGTCATCGGCTCCGAGATGCGCGCCGGCGCGCCGCCCGCGCTGGCGCGCGCCCATGCCATCATCTCGCGCTCCTGGCTGCTGGCCCAGCTGGCGGCCCGCGATCGCTCCGCCGCGCCGGCACCGCCGGCGGCCGTCGACCGGGGCGAGATCCGCACCTGGACCGACCGCCAGGCGCATGCCGATTTCGACGTCTGCGCCGACGATCACTGCCAGCGCTACCAGGGCATCGGCCGGCTGCGTTCGCCGGCTGCGGCCGCGGCGGTGGCCGCCACCCGAGGCCAGGTGCTGATCCACGGCGGCCAGCCCTGCGACGCGCGATTTTCCAAGTGCTGCGGCGGGGTGACCGAGGACTTCCGCAGCGCCTGGTCCGATGCGCCGGTGCCGTACCTGGTGCCGGTACGGGATGCGGCCGACCGCCGGCTGCCCGACCCACCGCTGAGCGACGAGGCCGCCCTGCGCCGGTTCATCGAGCACCCCCCGGCGGGCTACTGCAACTGCGGCGACGAAGAGCTGCTGGCCGCGGTGCTCAACGACTACGACCGCGAGACCCGCGACTTCTTCCGCTGGCGGGTGCGGCTGGATGCCGCTGCGGCCGGCGCGCTGGTACGGCGCAAGTCAGGTGTCGATCTGGGGCGGCTGACCGCGCTGGAGCCGCTGCAGCGGGGGCTGTCGGGCCGACTGGTGCGGCTGCGGCTGGTCGGCGAGGCCGGCAGCCTGGTGGTCGGCAAAGAGCTGGCCATCCGCCGGGCCCTGTCGGAAAGCCACCTGTTCAGCTCGGCCTTCGTGGTCGACCCCGAGGGCCCGGCCGGGCGGCCGGAAGCCTTCGTGCTGCGCGGCGCAGGCTGGGGCCACGGAGTGGGCCTGTGCCAGATCGGTGCCGCGGTGATGGCCGCCGCGGGCCACGACCACCGCGCCATCCTGGCCCACTACTATCCGCAGACCGTCATCGAGCAGCGCTACGGCTGAGCTTCTCTGGCCAGCGCGGCCAGATCGATCTCAGCGCCCACGCCGACCGGCAGGAAACGATCGCCGAAAGCTTGTCGCAGCGCCTCGCGGCCGGGCCCACCGGTGCAGTGGCAGGGCGCCACCCGTTCGATGGGCAGCGCCGACAAGCGCCGCACGGTGGCCTCGATGTCTGCCGGCCCGGAACGGAACAGGTGAAAGCCGCCGATGGCCAAGGCCTGCGACCGCTGCAGGCGCTCTGCAGCGCGTTCGGCGATCGCGGCGATGCCCGGATGGGCGCAGCCGGTGATCACCACCGTGCCCGCCGGGGTCTCGAGCGCCAGCGCCTGCTCGGCGATGGCAGCGCCCATCTGGCCGAGGGTGGTCATCCCCTCACCGATGGGGGTCGGCCCGCCGGCCTCGACCAGCCGGGCGCCCACCTCGCGGACCGCTCGCTTGAAGCCCGGCGGAAAGGCCGGCGGCACCACCACCTCGATCTCGCGCTGGACCCGCAGCAATGCATCCAGCCCGCCGGTGTGATCGTCGTGGATGTGCGACAGCACCACCGCGTCGACGGCGGCCGGATCCACGCCGAGCACGCGCATGTTGTCGAGCAGCACCTCGCCGTCGGCCCCGGTGTCGAACAGCACCGTGCGCCCGAAGCCCAGGATCAGGCAGGCGAAGCCCCAACCGGTGCGCAGGCGGCCATCGAGCTCGTTGTTGTCGAACAGCACCCGCAGGCGCATGCCGTTGCCCTGCTCTCGCGTCATCGCCGTTCCTCCCTTCAGCAGCCGGCCGTTAGCGCCAAGCCCCGAAAAAAGGGTGCGCCCGTCCCGGACCGCGGTCAACCCACCCCCCTTTCGTTCGACCGGGTTGCCGGTTTCGCCAGCCCGGCGCAACGCCCTTGACCACCGGACCGCCGGCGAGAACAATGGATCGCGTTGTCGCCCGAACCCGCGGATCCACGGCCGGGAGGCGTGTCATGGCAGCGAGCGCAAAAGACAAGTGGACACCGGTGGTGATCGGGGTACTGGTGACCGCGGTGCTGGCGGGCATCGGCGCCTACCTGCTGTTGAGCCGCGGCCGACCCGCCTCAGACCCACCGTCCGCCGCCCAGCCATCCCTACCGGCGCAGCCGACCGAGCCGGCGCCACCGGTGGCGGTGGCGGAGCCCGAGCCGGAGCCAGCGCCGGCGGCAGCGCCCGCGACACCGCAGCCGCCGCTGGACGAGGAGCGCATCCGCGAGCTGGCCGGTGCGCTGTCCGGCTCGGCCGAGTGGTCCCGCTGGCTGGCTCGGCCCCACCTGCTGGGCAAGCTGGTGGCTGCGGTGGAGACCGTGGCCAGCGGCAACAGCCCGCGCAAGGTGCTGCCCTTTCTGGCCCCCGAAGGTGGCTTCGCGGTGGTCGAGCGCGGCGATCGGGAGGTCATCGATCCGGCCGGCTACAAACGCTACGATCCGCTGGTGGCGGCGTTCACCTCGCTCGACACCGAGGCTTTGGCCGCGCTGTACCGCCGGCTCGAACCGCGGCTGGACCGGCGCTACCGCGAGCTGGGCCGTCCCGGAAAGCGTTTTCGCGATGCGCTGGGCCAGGCCATGGCCGAGCTGCTGGCCGTGCCCGCGGTCGAAGCCACGGTGCCGCTGGAACGCATCGAGGTGACGCTGAAGATCGACGAGCCGCGGTTGGAAGCCATGAGCCAAGCGCAGAAGCACCTGTTCCGCATGGGCCCCGACAACGTCAGCCGCATCCAGGCCAAGCTGCGCCAAATCGCCGCCGCGCTCGGCCTGCGGGCGGACATCGCCGACGTCGATCCCATCCGCTGTGCGATCTGCCCCCAGCGTCCCTGAGCCGGCCGCGATTTCCCTTTGGAATCGATTGAAATCGGCGGCGCTTTGTCGCAGGCTGCAGCTGTTTCGGCTGCGGCGCCTTTTGCCGTGCCGACCGCTGCGGCTTCACGGCCGCAGGAGGCGACCATGGCAGAGCTGAGCGAGGCCGCCAGCTGGCAGGCACGAGCCGACGGCCGCTACCGCGGCCACATCGCCGAGGACTGGTGCCAGGGCCGCACCGCATTCGGCGGGCTGCTGGCCACCGCGGCGGTGCGCGTCATGGCCGAGCACATCGAGCCCGAACGCCGGCTGCGCACGGTCTCGGTCACCTTTGCCGGTCCGGTGGCCAGCGGGCCGGTCGAGCTGCAGCTGGAGCCGGTGCGGGCGGGCTCGGCGCTGAGCTTCGTGCGCGCCGAGATCGTCCAGGACGCACGGCCGCGTACCCTGGTCTGCGCCGGCTTCGGCCGCCAGCGCGAGACCCGGCTGGCCGTGTCCGCCCCGACCGCGCCCGCGGTGGCCGCCCCGGATACGGTGGCGCCCATGCCGGACATCCCGGAGCTGACCCCGCGTTTCGCGCAGCACTTCGACTACCGCTGGACCGGTCAGCACGCACCTTACTCGGGCACCGCCAGGCCCGTGCTGCAGGGCTGGATCCGGCCGCGCGACGACGCCCCGCTCGACGCCGCCGGCCTGCTGAGCCTGATCGACGCCTGGCCGCCACCGCTGATCGCCCGGGCTGACCGCCCCCTGCCGATGAGTTCGGTCTCCTGGCAGGTCAACCTGCTGCAGCCCCCGCCGCCGGAAGGGCTGCCGGCCGAGAGCTGGTGGCTGTTCGAGGGCCGCTGCCAGGCCGCCGACCGGGGCTATTCCGACTCGGCGGCCCGGCTTTGGGATGCCGGCGGCCGGCTGGTGGCCTTCTCACGCCAGCTGGTGGCCGAGTTCTCGGTGCGCGAGTCCGCCGACGCTGCTGCCGGGAGCGCGACTTGAACTCGGTGCGCAACTTCAGCATCGTGGCCCACATCGACCACGGCAAGTCCACCCTGGCCGACCGGCTGATCCAGCGCGCCGGCCTGATCGAGGATCGCAAGTTCCGCGACCAGTTGCTCGACGACATGGATCTCGAGCGCGAACGCGGCATCACCATCAAGTCCAACACGGTCAGCCTGCCCTACTCCGCGTCCGATGGCGAGCGCTTCGACCTGAACCTGATCGACACGCCGGGTCACGTGGACTTCAGCTACGAGGTCTCGCGGGCCCTGGCCGCCTGCGACGGGGTGCTGTTGCTGATCGATGCCGCCCAGGGCGTCGAGGCCCAGACCCTGGCCCAGCTGTACGCCGCGCTGGAGCAGGACCTGGAGATCGTGCCGGTGATCAACAAGATCGATCTGCCGGCGGCCGACATCGACAGGGTGCGGGCCCAGATCGAACACGACCTGGGCCTGGATCCGGAAGAGGCGGTGCTGTGCTCGGCCAAAACCGGTCAGGGCGTCGATGAGGTGCTGGCGGCGGTGGTCGAGCGCATTCCACCGCCGCAACGGGAGCCGGACGCGCCGCTGCAAGCGCTGGTTTTCGACGCCCGCTACGATCCCTTCCGTGGCACGGTGGTGTCGTTCCGCATCTTCGCCGGCCGGATGGCCCGCAAGCAGACCATCCGCCTGATGCACAACAGCGCCACCTATACGGTTGAAGAGTTGGGCCGGTTCCGGCTGCGGCGCGAGCCGGCAGCGGAGCTGGAATCGGGCGAGGTCGGCTACCTGATCGCCGGCATCAAGACCGTGTCCGACGTGCGCATCGGCGACACCATCACCGGCGACGAGCGGCCGGCCGCCGCCCCGTGGCCGGGCTTTCGCGAGATCAAGCCGGTGGTCTACTCCTCGGTCTACCCGATCGCCAACGACGATTACCCGGCCCTGGCCGATGCGCTGGAGAAGTACAAGCTCAACGACGCGGCGCTGATCTACCAGAAGGACACCTCGGCCGCGCTGGGCCAGGGCTTCCGCTGCGGCTTCCTGGGCCTGCTGCATCTCGAGATC
This sequence comes from uncultured Myxococcales bacterium, assembly GCA_964454005.1. Taxonomy (GTDB): domain Bacteria; phylum Myxococcota; class B64-G9; order B64-G9; family B64-G9; genus CAYVQE01. The sequence continues at coordinate 10,442 of CAYVQE010000020.1, read as the reverse complement.
GTCCAGCAGCGGATCGAGCGCGAGTACGATTTGTCGATCCTGATGACCATGCCCTCGGTGCGCTACCGCTTCACGCTGGACGACGGTGAGCAGCGGGTGGTCGACAACCCGGCCCAGTTCCCGGAGCCGGGACGCATCACCGCTTCGGAGGAGCCCTTCATCCGCGCCAGCATCCTGATCCCCGAGAGCTACATGGGCGCGGTGATGCAGCTATGCCTGGATCGGCGCGGTGAGAACTCGATCTTCGGCTACCCGTCGCCGGGGCGCATCGAGGTCCGCTTCGACCTGCCGCTGGCCGAGGTGATCTTCGACTTCTACGACAAGCTCAAGAGCGTCACCCAGGGATACGGCTCGTTCGACTACGAGTGGCTGGGCTACCGCGAATCCGCTCTGGTCAAGCTCGACATCCTGGTCAACGGCGAGCCGGTCGACGCACTGGCCTTCATGGTCCACCGCGAACGGGCCCGGCCGCGGGCGCTGCAGATCTGCGAGCGGCTCAAGGAAGAGATCCCGCGCCAGATGTTCAAGATCGCCATACAGGGGGCCATCGGCTCGACCATCATCGCCCGCACCACGGTGGCGGCCTTTCGCAAGGACGTCACCGCCAAGTGTTATGGCGGCGACATCACCCGCAAGCGCAAGCTGCTCGAGAAGCAGAAGAAGGGCAAGAAGCGCATGAAGATGGTAGGCCAGGTGCAGATTCCACAGAATGCCTTCGTGGCCGTGCTCAAGTCGGACCGCGAGTGAACGCCGCCCCCCCAGGCCTCTACGTCCACGTTCCGTTCTGCCGGGCCAAATGCCCCTACTGCGACTTCTACTCGGTGGTGGCGCCGCAGCGCGCCGCTGCGCTGGCGGCGGCGCTGCTCGACGAGCTGGCGCTGGCCGGCGCCGGCTGGCCGGCCTTCGACAGCCTCTATGTCGGCGGCGGCAGTCCCAGCGTCCTGGCGCCGGCCGCGCTCGATCGCCTGCTAGTCGGGTTGCGCCGGTGGCTCGCCGCCGGGGCCGAGATCACCGTCGAGCTCAACCCGGCCGATGTCGACGGGACGCTGCTCGCCGTGCTGGCCGCCGCCGGCGTCGATCGCATCAGCCTCGGCGTGCAGGCCTTCAGTGACGCTCGGCTGCGCTGGCTCGGCCGGCGCCACGACGCGGCCACGGCCGTGCGGGCCGGCGAGCGCATCCGGGCGGCCGGCTTCGCGGCGCTGGGTCTGGATCTGATCTGGGGGCTGCCCGGTGACGAACCGGATCGCTGGCAGCGCGAGCTGCAGGCAGCGCTGGCGCTCGAGCCCGAGCACCTGTCCTGCTACGAGCTGACTCTATCACCGCACAGCCCCCTCGGCCGCCAGCGCAGCCGCGGTGCCTTCGTCCTGCCGGACGAGGATGGGCAGGCGGCTCTGTTTCTACTCACCGCGGCTGAACTCGGCGGCGCCGGTTTCGAACACTACGAGGTCAGCAACTACGCCCGGGGCCGGCACCGGCGCTCGCGCCACAACCAGAAGTACTGGCGCCGGGTACCCGTGCTGGGCCTCGGCCCGGCCGCCCATTCCTTCGACGGCCGCCGCCGCTGGGCCAACCCGGCCGATATCGAAGCCTACCTGGCCGCCCTGGCCACCGGCCGGCGCCCGGCAGAGCCCGGAGCGGTGCTGGATGCCGAGCAGGAACGGATCGAGCGGCTGGCGCTCGGCCTGCGCACCAGCGACGGCATCCCGTCCGACCTGCCGGCCTCCGGACCGGCGGTCCAGGCCACCCGCGACCGTCTGCTCGCCGCAGGCCTGCTCGCCCGCAGCGGCCGGCGGCTGCTGCCCACCACCCGCGGCCTGCTGCTGGCCGACGCCATGGCCGAATGGCTGAGCGGCTGAGCGCCGGTGTCGCGCACTTCGAACCGCAGGCCGACCCGCCCATCGTCCAGCTCACGCGAGCGCAGCTTGACCAGCACGGCGCCGTGCTCGGTGTACTTGACCGCGTTGCCGATCAGGTTGACCAGCACCTGGCGGATGCGGCCGAGGCCGGCCCGCGGCCGGCGGACTTGAGCGTAGGTCGCTCAAGCGCCGACCGCTGCGGCCGTGCTGTCGATCAGCGCCCAGAGGCGCTCCAGGTGGTCCGGGCCGGTGTGGGTCTGGCCGATGGAGACCCGGATGAAGGGCTGATCGTCGATCCGGGAGCCGCTCAACAGCACCCGGCCGCCGGCGTTGAGCCGCTCCAGCAGGGACTCGGTGGCCGCAGCCCCGGCCCGGCAGCGAAAGCAGACCAGGCCGAAGGGCACCGGCGCCATCAGCGCGAAGCGGGGATCGGCCTCGAGCCGGGCGGCCAGCTTGCGGGCCAGGTCGATGTGCTGGCGGATGTGGTGGCGCAGGCCCTCGGCGCCGTATGCGCGCAGCACGAACCACAGCTTCAGCGCCCGGAAGCGCCGGCCCAGCGGCACGTGCCAGTCGCGGTAGTCGACCACCTGCCCCGATTCGCTGGCCCGGTTGCGCAGGTAGGGCGGCAGGATGCTCAGCGTCTGGATCAGCGGCCGCCGGTCGGCCACGTAGAAGACCGAGCAGTCGAAGTTGGTGAACAACCACTTGTGCGGGTTGAACACGTAGCTGTCGGCCAGCTCCAGGCCGGCCTGGTGGTGGCGGTGCTCGGGGCAGATCATGGCCGAGCCGGCATAGGCGGCGTCCACGTGGTGCCACAGGCCGTGCTGGCGGGCGATGCGGCCGATCGGCTCGAGCGGATCGACCGCGGTGGTGGCGGTGGTGCCCACCGCGCTGGTGATCGCCACCGGCACCAGCCCGGCGGCGGCATCCTCGCGCACGGCCGCGGCCAGCGCCTCCGGCCGCATGGCGTACTGCTCGTCGACCGCGATGCTGCGCACCTGGCCGTACCCGGCCACCCGGGCCCCCTTCTCCACCGAGGAGTGGGCCTGGGTGGAGGCGTAGGCCACCATCCGTTCGGCCGGACCGCGGTCGGCCGCCCGCTCGCGGGCCACCACCAGCGCGGTGTGGGTCGAGTCCGAGGCGCTCATCTGGATCACGCCGCCACCGGGACCGATGGTCTTGAACCCCGGCGGCAAGCCCAGCAGGTCGACCAGCCAGTCGAGCACCTGCGATTCGATCTCGGTGCAGGCCGGGCTGGTGGTCCACAGCATGCCCTGCACGCCGAGGCCGGCCGCTGCCAGCTCGCCCAGGATCGACGGCGGCGAGGTGTTGGCCGGGAAGAAGGCGAACCAGTTCGGCGATTGCCAGTGGGTGATGCCGGGCAGGACCACCCGGTCGAGATCGGCCAGCACCTGCTCGAAGGGCTCGGGCTGCTCCGGCGCAGCGTCCGGCAGCCGAGCCCGGATCTCGCCCGGCTCCACCCGGGCGGCCACCGGGTGCTGCTCCACCGTGCGCATGTAATCGGCCAGCCAATCGATCAGGGCATGGCCGTGGCGCCGGAAGGCCTCCGGCGACATGTGGTAGCCGCCCGCCGGCGGGCTGGGCGAATCATCGCGGCCCATGGTCGAACTCCTCGCACGAACACCGCGGCCTGCGTTTCAGGGTTCCAGCTTATAACCCACCCCGCGCACCGTGACGATATGCCGCGGCCGGGACGGATCCGGCTCGATCTTCTGGCGCAGTGAGCTGATGAAGTTGTCCACCGTGCGCGCGGTGCCGTCGAAGCCGAAGCCCCATACCCGATCGAGGATGGCCTCGCGATCGAACACCCGTCCCGGCGCCCGGGCCAGCAGGCACAGCAGGTCGAACTCCTTGGCCGACAGCGCCACCGGCCGGCCGTCGCGGGTGACGCTGCGCCCGGCCGGATCGATGCGCACCGCCCCGAAGATTATCTCGGGTTCGTCCTCGCGCTCATTCCGCCGGCGCCGCAGCAGCGCTTCGCAGCGGGCCAGCAGCTCGGACAGCTCGAAGGGCTTGGCCAGGTAGTCGTCGGCGCCCAGTCCCAGTCCCTCGACCTTGTGCTCGGTGCGGTCGCGGGCCGACAGGATCAGCACCGGCACCCGCACGCCGCGCCGGCGCAGCTCGTCCAGAATCTCCAAGCCGCTGTAGCCGGGCAGCATCACATCGAGCACGATCAGATCGGGCCGGTCGTCGAAGGCCTGGCGCATGCCCGCCTGGCCATCGGTCGCGGTCAGCACCCGGTAGCCCGCCCGGCGCAGGTTCAACGCCAGGCCCTGGCACAACGCCCGGTCGTCCTCGACCACCAGCACGGTCGCCGGCTCAGCCACGGCTGCGCTCCGCGATCGGCAGCCGCACCCAGAAGCGGCTGCCCGAGCCCGGGCCCTCGTCCACCCCCACCCGTCCGCCGTGGGCCGCGGTCAAGTGGCGCACGATGGCCAGCCCCAGACCGGTACCCGCGGCCCGGGCACCGAGCCGGTCGTCGATCCGATAGAACGGCTCGAAGATGCGGTCGCGCTCGGCGCGCGGCACTCCGGGACCGCGATCGGTCACGCTCAGCTCGACGGAGTCGCCCCGGCGTTGCAGCCCGACCCCGATCCAGCCCTCCGGTCCGCCGTACTTGTGGGCGTTGATCAGCAGGTTGATGACCACCTGGCCGATGGCCTCCGGATCGTGATCGACCGCGTGCGCACACCCCAGCGCCAGGTCCAGCTCGACCTCGCCCGGCTCCACCATCTGGCGAAACCGCCCCAGCGCCCGCTCGACCGCCGGACCCAACGGCCCGCGCTGCAGCTCCATCGCGCCGCGGTCGGCCGGGGTCGAGCGCCAGCTCAGCACCCGTTCGATCATGGACTCCAGCCATCGGGTCTGACGTTCCACCGTGGCCAGACACTCCCGGCGCTGCTGCGGATCGCCACCCACCTCGTCGTTCTGCAGCGTCTGCGCCAGCATGCGGATCGAGGCCAGCGGCGTCTTGAGCTCGTGGCTGACATTGGCCAGCAGGTCGACCTGCTGGCGGGCCACCCGGGCGCGCCGGCTCAGCAACACCAGCAACGCCACCGCACCGCCGGTGGCGGTGACGGCGAACGAGATCACCAGCACCCCGATGATCAGGGTGCTGGCCCCCTCGCCCAGCGCCACGGCGACGATGCCGGCTGCGGTCGACAGCACCACCGGCAGCATCACACCGAGCAGAAGCGCCAACAGCAGCCCCCGGGTGCGGGCCAACCGCGGCAACCGCGAGCGCTTCAGGCTTCTGCTCTTGTCGTGCCGGGCGGCCGTGTCATGCTCCGATCATGAATGAATGGGTTTATTCGGCGTCCGGCTGCGGGTGCTGCAGCCGGACGCTGGTGACCAGCCCGCCGCGCACGCGGTAGGCCAGCTCGAGTTCCAGCGAGCGCGGCTGCAGGGCGGCCACCAGGTCATCGAGGATGCGAGCCGCGGCGTGCTCCTGCACCAGACCGACCGAGCGGAAGCCCAGCAGGTAGTACTTCAGCGACTTCAGCTCGAGCAGCAGCCGGTCGGGCACGTAGCGGATGCGCAAGGTGCCGAAGTCGGGCAGGCCGGACCAGGGGCAGACCGCGGTGAACTCCTCGCTCTCGATCAGCACCTCGCTGCGCCGCTCGGGGTAGGCGTAGTCGAAGGTCAGCAGGATGTCCGGCCGCAGCGTCTCCGGACCGCACACCGCATCGCGCGCAGCAGCATCCAACTCGCGGTAGCGCCGCGCCAGTTCGCCTTCGCGTTCTTCCACCACCAACCTCCGCTAGCGATTCTACGCCGCGGGCTCGGCCGCGGCAACCGCCGCCTGGCATGAGCGATCCGCGCTGTCAGCAAGCCAGCGCTACGTCTAGCTGCCATGCAAGGAGGGAAAATCGGATACCCCAAAACGGCGGTCGTTCGCAGCCGCTGAGGAGCGAATTTCCCCCTGGCACCCCAAAAAATACCCCAGGCCAACGCCTTGAAATGCGACGTCGATTTCCCTCGCCACATCAGCATACTACACCTCCCCCCTGCGCGGGGGAGGTGACTGTTGGCCGGACGCTCAGCTCAATCAGAAACCTCTACAGCGCGGATCGCTCATGTGGTGAGCTGGGAGTCAAAGACGAGGTGGCCGGGTAGTTGGCCGTGGGTCTTCTGCCAGAAACTGACGAAGTTGAGGATGAGCTGCGAGGCGCTCGGCTTCGTAGCCATCGCTTGCCCGGCTCAGCTCAAGCCTTCCGCCGTCGATCGACCGCCGGCAGCCCAGCTGAGATGACACCTCATCCCAGACGAGCTGCAGTGAAAACCCTGGCATCACACCACGAGCCCTGTGCGATACTCCTCCAGACTGGAACCCGGCGCCGGCTACGCAGCTTGGACCTGACTTGATAGCCGAATCGATGTGGTGAATCGGCACACTTTGGTGCTAAGAATAGTAGTATGTTGCGACGAGATGGATGAACGGATGCAGTGCCGACTCATGAACACACACGGAGCCGAAGGCGAGCCATGGCTCAGGCCGCTCAGGTCGTCATCGACAATGATGCGGCACGTCGTCAATGGTCGATTTCTGCTCGCATGCACCATCCTGGTGGGCCTCGTTGCTGCGAGCTGCGGCTGTAGTGGAGATTCGACAGGGGCTGATGCGGGCTGCCCTCAGCCCGAAGAATACCAGCGGATTTGCATTCCTGCGGGAGATGGCACCAGCTGCAACTACATTCACTCCTTTTGCAAGGACGGGGAATGGACATGTCGCGAGGGTGGAGTTCATCCCCCGGCCCCGCCGGAGTTCGAGGACTGGGCCTGGCGCTGCGGCTACTACCGCTGCTACGCGCAGAACATCCCGGCCGAGCCGGGCGAGGACTGGCAGGAGGCGGGCGAGTATACGCCGCCCGATCCCGAGCAGCTCACGGGCGAGTGGACGCTGGTGGCCGACAGCGACGCCATCGTGGCCGAGGGCTGCGAGCGCCAACCCTTCCAGTTCGCCGAGGGCGACAGCCTGGCGGTCGATCCGACCAACCCGGACGTGATGTACGCCGGCTTCGGGGTGGAGGAGACCCGTGGCAGCTTCTGGGTGACGGGGGTGTTCAAGTCGGTCGACGGAGGCCGCAGCTGGTTCGAGGCCCGGGCCAGGCTGGGCCTGGAAGGTTGCTGGCCCGACCCGTGGGTGGAGGCATGTAGCTACGGCACGACGGTGGTGGATCTGTACATCGATCCCGAGGATACGCAGCAGGTATTCGCCTCGACCGATGAGCGGGGGCTGTATCGCACGCGGGACGGCGGGCGGCACTGGGAGCACGTGCGCACGGTGTGCGACGGCTACGGCTACGCCGGTCCGGTGATCCGCACGCCGGCGGGCAGCACCTTCGCGGCTTGCTACAACATGCTGTACCGCAGCCGGGACGGTGGCCAGAGCTGGCCGTGGCTGGAGCAGGTGTCACGGCTGGAGCCAGCCCGCTGGATCACGGCGCTGGCGGTGGCTCCGAGCCGGCCGCAGCGGCTGTGGGTGGGCGTCGGTGGCGGGCTGCACGGGCGGCCGGGCGAGGGATTTTTATACCGCAGCGACGACGAGGGTGAGAGCTTCATCGAGTTCGGCCAGGAGATCGATGAGTCCTGCGAAGGCCAGGGCCTGGCAACAGCGATCGCCATTTGCGAGGCGGATCCGGACCAGATGGCGGTAGCGGTGCTCTACTGCGGTTTGTTTTTGAGCGATGACGGCGGCCAAAGCTGGCACCGAGCGGACGAGCCCATGCATCTGGGAATCGTGGTCGAAGCACAGTACGCGCCCTTGCCGGATCGCTGTGAGTTGTTGGTGGCCATCGATGTCGAAGACAAGGGTGGAACCTGGAGCACCAACGACGGCGGCCGGACCTGGCAGCTCGAGATAGAGACCATGCTGAGCGACCTGTTTTTCAACCCCTACCTGCCCCAGGTGGTGATGGGAATCAACATTTGGGATGGGTTCGACGAGAAAGCATTCGAGCTATGGAAACGGCAATGACCCGTCGCGTGGCTCGAACACCCAGGCCGGATCATCGGTCACGGCCGGTTCTATCTCGAGACCCTGCTCGAGTTCGGCCAGTTCCGATGAATCGGTATCCAAGCGGTTGGCCTCGATCACTGCTTCGAACTCCGCGTTGCTCATCGAATTGAACAACCCAGGGGCTGCGACAGCTGCAGCCATGTAACGATTGATCAACCCCAAGTCGTTCGCATCGCTGAGCTGAGCGTGAAAAATACCATCGGCGAGCGGAGAATACACCCAGCCCGTACACCCATCCGCCCCGCAGTCATCCCAGCTGCCATAGTCGTAGGCCGCGGCCCCACGAAGTTTACCGCGGTACTGAGCCACACTGATATTTCGACCTTGCGCACCTACAGCCTCGTGAGGTACGGCAAGCCTAACCCTGGAAAAAACAGTCTGAGCGATACCGTCCCCATCCGGATCCTCGAACGAGCTGATCAGTCGAAAGAAGGCATTTCTGTCACTCGGGTTCGCGTCGGCCACCCCCGAGTCGTTCAATGTGTCGCCATGTATCCAGAGAGTCCAGACGGCAATGTCTTCATCGTAATGGTCCGAAGCTACTCTGTCGACCCAAAAGCCGGGCCTGGAGTCGGTTGTTCTTAGGTGCCTATCCGACGATGCTGGATGGGATATCCAATAGTCGTCGTTATTAAACGTATGGACTTGCATGTCGTCAATCAAGCTGAACAATTTCATTCGATGTTGGCTGTCCGTCGCGACGCCAAGCAGCGAACCGTCCAGTGGGTCCTCGGCAACGGCTGGCGTGGTTCGTGAGCGGAGCGGAGTATCGTCCTGGGTCAGCACTACGGAATCGATCCAGGTCTGCGAGTCCTGCAGGGCTTCTAGTCCGATATGGACGACATGGACGTCGCCTACCTCAAGCTCATCCTGATCCGTCACTCCAAAAACCAGGATTTCTCCATCTCGTACAATCAGCTGGGGCGGAGTGTCAAATCGAATATTGGGTGAGCAAACTTCCGAACTCCAATGATTACCAAATGGCCAGGGCCTGCCTGTCATCAAGCAGAGACGATTGGATGCATCGTGATAGGCCAACACAACTTCATTTGATTCGGATAATGCAGCAGTGCAAAGCTCGCTCCAGACTGAGGCCCTACTTGTCGAAGAGAAGACTGGCAACCATGAGCCGCAGTCCGATAGTTGGTCCAGATTTTCCGGATCGCACCCCTGACTCTCATGGTAAATCTTGTAGAAAATACTGTTTTCCCCAGTCGGAACGATGAAGGAATACAGCAATCCGCTCATGGTTACGAGCTGTGGGCCGTAGTCGAGAGATTCATCGAATCGCCTGTAGGCCACGTTTTCAGTCTCCGCAGCCAGTATCTCTGTTCGGCGACCTGAACCATCCAACACTCCATTTCGGTCCCAGTCGACCCGGTAACTCGGTCCGTCGCCTAATGTAGTAAACCAAGTGGCCTTGTGTTGCTCAAGATCATACCTGGAATCGAGCACCATGTGCTGGTCGTAGTGCCTGGTGACATGCTCCATCCTCAACGCTTCATCCAACGCAGCCGGATCGAGAGCCACGACGATGTCTTCTCCATACTCGTCTTGCACACGCGCCCCATTCGCGTCCACCAGATAGCGATGCTCGCCTTCGGAAAACCTCAAAAAGCCTGGGTCGCAAGCCCTCTTCCAGTAGGCCTGTGCATATGGGTTCGGAGAACAGAACGAGTATAGATAGTTCATCAGACTGACATAGTGGGGTATGTAGTTGTATCGGTTGGATGGCGGGCCCCATGGGTCCCCGTGATGAGCGAGGCCAAGGTTGTGGCCGAGTTCATGGATCAATCTGACACCTGAGCCTGATCGTTCTACACAGTTGAAGTAGTGGCCGGGAGCCTTGATAGCTCCTGAACCGCCACCGCCCGGGAAGCCGACCCCGTAGTGAAAAACGCCCTGCCGGATGGGGCTCAGATGGTGTTCCCTGCCGTACCCGTAGTTGGCCCAGGCATATCCCTCGGCATCTGGTCCTTTGGGGGGCACCGCATCAACGCCGCCCCAGTCGCCCCAAGTCGAGTTGTCCGACTCGTGGCCATTGTCGAAATGCAGCGCGATTCCTGGACGGCCATCCGGATTGTCGAGGTGTTCCGGCCCACCGCTCGCTCGCCCTAGCACCTCCGCGGCCAGTTGAACTCCGTTTGGATGGATCGGCTCAGCGCAGCGCATGCAAACCTTCACTCCGCTCATGCCCTCGATACAGCATTCATCCGAATGGAAATCCCCTCCCAGGGCATTGAGTTCTGCGGCGGTGTGACAATCGGAGTCCGTCTGGCAGATGCAGCAACCCTCTTCGGCGTAGTAATCAAGTCCTGTGGCGGTCAGATTGACGGGCCCGTCGAAATACTCGCCTGACTTGCAGTTCTTGAATTCCGGGGCGGCGTGGCAGCTCGGAACCCGCTCACCGCTGCAGAAATCAAAGTAGTCCGTCTCGATGAAAACATCCTTGTGGAGCGGATCAGCGCCCCAGCTCGGCAGCGATTGATCCGGGTACAGGCCTGCGCCGCGGATGCCGAGCACCTCGAAACCATCCCAGATGCCGT
>CAYVQE010000019.1:0-59194 GCA_964454005.1 uncultured Myxococcales bacterium | reverse complement strand
ACGGGCTGATCCGCGATGCGAGGCGATTCGTGACGTCTGGAGCCTGAACGGTTACCCGGGGCAAAGCCGCGATGGGCCGAGAGTGCGGCTCAGCCGTGCTCGATGGTGGTGCCGGCCTCGCCGCGCAGCGCCCGGGGCAGCAGATCGGGCGAGGTGATGATGGCCTGTTTTCCGCCGCCGACCAGGAAGTTGATGCAGGCACGGATCTTGGGCCCCATGGAGCCGCCCGGGAAGTGGCCGGCATCGAGGTACTGCTTGGCCTGCTGAACGGTCATGCGGCCGATGCCCTTCTGCTCCGGCTTGCCGAAGTCGAGGTAGACCTGGTCGACCGCGGTCGAGATCACGAAGCGCTCGGCATCGATGCGCGAGGCCAGCAGGGCGGAGGCGTAGTCCTTGTCGATCACCGCCGCCACCCCCTGCAGATCGCCGTCCGACTTGCGCACCACCGGAATGCCGCCGCCGCCCACGGCCACCACCACGTAGCCGCCGCTGACCAGCGCCCCGATGGTGTCGCGCTCGATGATCTCCTTGGGCAGCGGCGAGGCCACCACCCGGCGCCAGCCGCGCCCGGCATCCTCGCGCACGTCCCAGCCCTCGTCATCCGCCCGCTGCCTGGCCGTCTGCTCGTCCATGAACGAGCCGATCGGCTTGGACGGCTCCTGGAAGGCGTGGTCATCGGGGTCGACCTGCACCTGGGTGATGACGGTGGCCACCTGGTTGGTCAACCCGGTGCGGTTGAACTCGTTGCGCAGCGACTGTTGGATCATATAGCCGATGGAGCCCTGGGTGTCGGCGCCGATGGAGTCCAGCGGCACCGGGTGCAGCTCGCTCAGGCTCAGCTCGGTGCGCCGCAGCAGAAAGCCCACCTGGGGGCCGTTGCCGTGGGTGACCACCACGTTCCAGCCGTCCTCGATCATGTCGCGGATGTGGCGGCAGGTCTCGCGGGTGACCTCGAACTGGTCGCTGACCCGCTGGTGGTCCTTGTCTCGGATCAGGGAGTTGCCGCCGATGGCCAGCACGGCCAGCTTGCCTCGATCGCCCATCGTCGGCCTCCTATCCGTCCAGCCCGCCCATGGTCAGCGCCATGATCGCTTTTTGCACGTGCAGCCGGTTCTCGGCCACGTCGTAGATGACCGAGCGATCGCCCGAGGCCACCCCGTCGCTGACCTCGTGGCCGCGGTCGATGGGCATCGGGTGGGTGAACAGGGCGTTTTCGGTGCGCTTCATCTTGGCCTCGTGGCAGATCCAGTCGCTGAGCTTCAGCGCGCGCTCGACCTCCTCGGCCTTGTGGAACTCGCCGTCGCGGTAGGTGTCCGGGTGCATCCAGTTGCGCGAGTACACCACGTGGGCGCCGTCGTAGCACTCGACCGGGTCGTGGCTGACATCGAAGCTGGCGCCGCTGTCCTTGCAGTTCTTCTTCGTCGCCTCGATCACCTCCGGGTCCAGGTCGTAGCCCTCGGGGTGGGCCAGGGTGACGTCCATGCCGAAGCGCGAGCAGATCAGCAGGCTCTCCTGCACCGAGCACCAGGAGCGGGCCAGCGCGCCGTGGCCCCAGACCTGCAGCAGCTTCTTGCCCTTGAGGTTCTCGCGGCCGAGGTGCTGCCACAGACCCTGCACGTCGGCCAGGCCCTGGCAGGGGTGGTACTTGTCGTGGGCCATGGAGACGATCGGGATGTCGGCCCAGCGGGCGTATTCGGCGAGCAGCTCGTGGCCGGCGCCGTAATGCGGGATCTTGTCCTCGAGCACCCGGATGCCGATGCCGCAGGCGTAGCGGCTCATTACCCGGGCGGCGTCCTCGATGGTCTCGCCGGCGGACTTGGCCGTCTTGAGCCGCATGCTCTTCGGCTCGAGGAACTGGGCGTGGCCGCCGAGTTCGGTGGCGGCGCACTCGAAGCTCTGCCGGGTGCGCACCGAGGGGTTGTAGAAGAACATGAAGAAGGTCTTGCGGTCGAGCACACGGGCGTACTTCTCGCCGTCGCGCTCGCGCTTCATGTCTTCGGCCAGCTCCAGGATGCGGGTCAGGTCCTCCAGTGACCAGTCCTGGGTGCTCAGCATGTGTTTTCCCTTGAGGCTCATCGATCATTCTCCTTCTGTCGGTCCGCTCTCGTCGCAGCGGGATCCGCTTGATCTCGCGACTGGGCGGGTGCTAGGGCGGGTGCTAGGGGCTCTTGATTCGGCCCGATCCGAACGAACGAATCGAGTTTGCATGCTTCCGTCCACCGAGTAGAGCCTCTTGTGCCGCGCTGTTAGCGGTGCTAGAGTCATTCGCGCACTCCCGCGCCCCAGGGCGAAGGAGCACGAACCATCGAACCCGCGACTTCAACGCATGCACGGGGCGCCCGCTGGATGAGGGCGGGGCCGCGCAGGCCGGTCGCGCCCGCTCGGCGGAGCCGCCGGCGGGCAACCGAAGACGCCTAGCAGACCGGTCGGGTGGCGTCAATGTTTTTCGCAGCCGTTCATGGCCGCTTCTCGATGCGCCGGCTGTGTCTCTGCTCGCTGTTGCTCCTGGGCCCGGCGCCGACCGGTTGCGACGAGGCGTCGCCGACCGACGCCTGCATCGACTCCGACCTGGGCCGCTTCTCGTTCACCGGGCTGCGGCCCCTGCCGCGCGGGGGCTGCCAGGCGCGCTACCGCGATCCGCACGGTGCCCTGGCCCGGGTGCGGGTGCGGGCCCACCGGCCCGGCCTGTTCACCGACGCCGGCTGCCCCGACAGCTTCGAGGGCAAGACGGTCTTCGTCCGCGCGGCCGAAGACCACCAGCTGGTCAGCTGGTACGGCGAGCGGATGGCGGTGGAGGTGGAACTCGCGGGGCTGTCCCGGCCCGGCGGGCCGGTGCTGCGCGCCTATCTGCACCGCTTCCCCTCGCAGGTGACCGATGCGGTCGAGGCCGTCGAGCGCGACGTCGAGATGCTGCGCCAGAGCAGCCGGCAACGGCCGGGCGACGCCCGGGTGCATCTGAAGCTGGCCCGCAACTACCGCCGGCTGGGCAACACCGAGATGGCCGCCCACGAGTACCACATCGCGGTGGAAAAGGACCGCGGCTGCGCCGTGTGCTACCTGGAGATGGGAACGCTCTACCGCGAGCTGCGCCACTGGGATCTGTCGATCCGGGCGCTGCGCAAGGCGGTCGCGCTGCAGCCCGCTCACCCGCGGGCCTGGATGCTGCTGGGCGATGTGGCCTACGACGTGCGCAACCGGCTGGAGGCGTTGCGCGGCTACAACAAGGCCCTGGATGCCGGTGTCACCGGCGAGCAGCAGCGGCGGGCCAGCACCCGGCTGGCCGAGCTGCGCGACGGCAAGTTCATGATCCAGGTGCTGCCCGGCGCCGGCACGAAAACCGACGGCGGCAGCTGAACGCCGGCCCGAACGCGAGCCCGGGCGGGAAATCCTGGTCTTGTCTCGAACCGTCGCCGGGCGTTAGACTCGGGAAGCGACGGACGTGGAACCGGAATTCGAACGGCCGGTCATCGTGGAGACCGGGAGGTGTGGTCATGTGGAAGAAGGGCTTGTGCGTGTTGGCGACGTTGCTGCTGGCCGGGGCGGCGACCGGTCTGGTCGCGGCGGCTTGCAGCTCGGGCAACGGTTCGAGCTGCGACAGCGATGCGGATTGCGAGCAGGGCGAGTACTGCGCCAACGACGGCAAGTGCCACCCGCGCAGCCAGCCGGACGGCGGCGACGAGGACGGCGCGACCACCGGCGACGGCGATCAGCCGGCGGATACCGACCAGGGCCCGCCGCCGTGTGAGCACGACCGCGATTGCCCCCCGGACCAGGTCTGCGACGGCGGCGACTGCGTGGCCGGTGAAGGCTGCTCGGCCGACTACAACTGCGACATCGCCACCGAGTACTGCCACCCCGAGGGCCAGGTGTGCAAGCAGCGCTCCCAGCTCTGCGAGCCCTGTGCGCAGGACTACGAGTGTCCCGACCCGGGCGAGGGCGACATGTGCGTGACCTACCCCGACGGCCAGAGCTTCTGCGGCAAGGCCTGCGGCAACCGGGGCTGCCCGCCCGGGTACGTCTGCGATCCGGACTACGGCTCGGGCTCGGGGCCCAACCCCTACCAGTGCGTCTCCAACACCGGCGACTGCGGCGGCCAGTTCATCTGCCACTCGGACGAGGACTGCGCCGCCAACCAGGTCTGCAACCTGGCCCAGGGCACCTGCGTGCCCAAGTGCATCGACGACACATCCTGCGCCGCCGGGCTGAAGTGCCACTACACCGGCCACTGCGCCGAGCCCTGCACCACCGACGCCGATTGCACGGGCGATTTGATCTGCTGCACCCCTGGCCGCGGCTTCTGCGGTCCCGACTCCACCGGCAAGTGCCGGCCGGAAGGCTGCGTGCTGCACTCCGAGTGCATGCTGGCCGAGGGCGACTCGCTGGGCTACTGCGACAAGACCACCCACGAGTGCAAGACCGGTTGCCGGGCGGCCGACCCGAACACGGTCAACGACTGCAAGTCGGGTATGAAGTGCACCTGCGTCAACGGCACCGCCACCTGTGACGAATACGATTGCTGCGGCGATCCCGGCCAGCCGTGCCTGTGCGATCCGACCATCGAGGATTGTTCCGAGGTCGAGGTCTGCACCGACGGGCTGTGCGAGGAGATCCCGTGTCACGAGCGCGGCGACGTCAGCATCGCCTGCGCCCGCAACCAGGTCTGCTGCGGTTGGCCGCTGAACGACAGCTACGACTGCCCCCAGGGGGTCAGCGAGGGCGAGTGCTACACCGCCGAGGACCCGGTCTGCCGGCCCTGCAGCGAAGACGCCGAGTGCGACATCGAAGGCTACGGCTTCGGCGAGAAGGGGGTCTGCCTCGAGGACGGCGGCGACGGCAACTCATATTGCCACCTGGGCTGTCGCACCAGCCAGGACTGTCCGTCGACCTGGCAGTGCGCGTACACCTACGTCCAGGGATGCGAGGAGGCCGGCCACTGCGAGCCCAGCGCCTCGTGCGAGATGGTCATCGTCACCGAGGATGGGGACGAGTACAAGGGCTGCCACTGCCTGACCGACGACGACTGCCCGGACGACGCCAACGGTTTTGAGGCGCACTGCGAACCGATGCAGATCTGCGACTACAGTGCAGATCCGCCCGACTGCCACGAGGGCAACGTGTGCAAGTACGCCAAGGCCTGCCAGTGCGACAACTGCTGCAGCCAGCTGGCCGCGGGCGGCTGAGCCGGGCCGGGCAGCGCTCCGCGCGGGAGGACGCATGGACGCGGCACCGTTCGATGTCGATCTGGATCGGGAGAAGGTGTTCGTCGACAACCGCTGGCTGGGCCGCAGCGAGCTGGCCGGCATGCTGTCCGAGCGGTTGGCCGCGATGGACTACAACATCGGCCGGCTGTCGAGCGCCCTGGAGCAGCTCGACGACACCCTGCGGTCGCTGGAGAGCTTCTCGGTCCGGCTGACCCCGGACGTGGCCGCCCAGCTGCGCGAGACCGCCGGCAAGCAAGGCGTTCCGATCGGCGCGGTCATCCGCGAGGCGGTGGTGTCCTATCTGGTGGGAGCGGCGCTGAGCAAGCTCGGCTGAGCGCGCTCAGGTGCTTCAGGGCGACTCGAGCACCTCGATGGTCTCGAGCACCCACTGATCACCGTCTTTCTGGAAGGGCTTGCCGAAGACGCGCTGGCCGACCTCGATGCCGCTGGACTTCAGATTGATGGCGGTGCGCGGGTCGGTGCGGTCGATCTTCTCGCGGCTGCCGTGGGCGAAGGCGTAGTAACCGCGGATGGCGATCTGGTCCCCCTTGCTGAAGGCCTGGCGGTGCTCGCCGGCGGTCGGCGCGTGCAACACCCGGATGTGGAGCACGGGCACCGGCTTGCAGGGCTCGAAGCCGATCACCTCGCCCACCAGGTTGGCCGGGTCGTCGCGCCGCGCCCCGGCTCCCGGCAGCGCGACCTTTTTGGCGGCCCGGATGGAACCGGCGCTGGAGACGTCGCCCATGGTGGGATCGCCGGCCGCCCCCGGATCGCCCAGCGCGGCCAGGGCGTCGTCCATGGCCGCGTCGCCGGGTATCTCGATCCCGGCCAGCTTCTCGAGCAGGGCGGCTTCGGTCAGCTCCGGCGCCGCGAACACCAGGATCTGGGCGTCGGTCGCTTCGACCTGGATCGGGGCCAGCCGATCGGCCAGCTGAGCGGCCACCCGCTGGGCGTCGCGGCCCGGCGTCAGCACGAAGCGGAAGCGGCCCTCGCCCGCGGGCTGCCACTGCCGGGCCGCCGCCGGTGCGTACCCGCCGTCGGCCGTGCGCACCACCAGGGCTTCACCGGCCGCGGCCGGTGCGGCCAGGGCCGAGATCGTCAGCACCACCAGCCCGAATCGTCGCATCGCAACCTCCCCGTTTCCCTCGATACTCTCGGTTCACCGCATCCGGGTGCCCGACGCGGCGCCGGCCCGGTCCCCTCCATTGAAGAACCTCCGGGCCAAAGCTGTCAACTGCCAGCCGCCGCGAACGGCGTCCGGATCCGGAACCGGAGTTTCGACGCGCCGAGCGCGCCGGGCATTCAACCGAATTTCCCCGCCCGGAGGGCCTTGGCAGCAAATTCAGCGCTCGGCGGCGGGTCTGCTATCATCGGGGCTCATGGATGCGCGCGCACTGCGATCGGAGTCGGCCGCCGGCCGCGGCCGTCGGCGCTGGCCGGCCCGCATCGGCCGCGGCCTGCTGGTGCTGGCCGGTGTGCTGGCCGGCGTGGTGCTGCTGGTCGGGTCGCTGCTCGTCGGCCCGCTGCCCGAAGACGAGATCCGCGACCTGGCCCTGGCCCAGTTGGCGCACCACACCGGCTGGCGGGCCACAGCCGGCGCGATCGAGATCGACCCGCTCAGCGGGCTGGTGCTGCGGGATCTGGTGTTGTGCCCGCCGCCCGGCTTCGAGCAGGCCCCGTTGGCCGTCGAGCGGGTGAAGGTCGAGCACAGCTTGGCCGGGCTGCTCGACGGCCGCCTGCGCGTGCACCGGCTGGTGCTCGAACGCCCCCGGCTGGCGCTGCGCTGGCGGGCCGGCCGCTCCAACCTGGAGGCGCTGCTGGCCGCGTTGCAGCGCCGGCGGGCCGCTCTGGCGGCTTCATCGCCGGCGGCGGCCGCGGAGCCGGAGGCCGGTGGGTTGGAGGTGGCCCTCGACGAGCTGCGGGTGGTCGATCTGCAGCTGGAGCTGGCCGGGC
Source organism: uncultured Myxococcales bacterium (assembly GCA_964454005.1). Taxonomy (GTDB): domain Bacteria; phylum Myxococcota; class B64-G9; order B64-G9; family B64-G9; genus CAYVQE01. Next base: position 52,040 of record CAYVQE010000019.1, on the reverse strand, counting down.
CGGCCGGATTGCAGGCGCGGCTGGCCGGAGTGGATCTGCGCGCGCACGGCCGGCTGGGTGGGCCGGCCGGCATGCGGTTGGCGGCCGCGCTGGAGCTGCCGGTGCCGGCCGCGCCCAACCTGAGCTGGCCGCGGGGCGGGCTGCAGGCCGCGGTCGGCGGTCGGTTCGAGCTGGAGCTCGCCGGCCGGCGGCTGACCGGCGCCGGCCGGCTGGAGGTGGCGCGGCTGGAGCGGTCCGGCGCGGCCGTGACCGGGCTGGCGCTGGATTTCGCGCTGGAGCGGTCCGGCGCCGGTTGGCAGCTCCATCGGCTGCGGTTGCTGCGCCAAGGCCAAGCCCTGCTGGTCGCCGACGCCCGCCTGAGCGGTAAGGCCGAGCGCCGGCGGATCGCGCTCGACTGGCAACAGCTCGAATTCGATCGGGAACTGGCCGGCCTGCTGCTCGGCGGCCGGGCCGCCGAGCGCCTGCCCGCCGGGCGGCTGCGCTCGCCGCAGGGTAAGCTGCGCTGGTCGTTGGCCCCGAGCGGCGAGCGGCGCCTGCAGGCGCGAATCGAGTTCGACGCGGTCGATTTGCAGGCTGGCGCGCTCGAGCTGGAGCAACTGGCGGGCCACGTCGATTTCGACGCCCGCCCCGGCGCCGGCGGTGGCTGGCTGCAGCTGCGCGGGCCGCTGCGGGTCCGGCGCCTCGGCTGGGGCGAGCTGGCGGCCCGCGGGGCGGCGCTGCAGCTCGAGCTGGAAGCCGGGGTGCAGCCCGTGCCGGCCGGCTGGCGGCTGGAGCTGGATCGCGGCGCCCTGACCGGCCAGCTGATCGCCGCCCGGGCCAGCCGTAGCCGCTTGATGCAAGGCCGCCTGGAGGCGGTGGTCGCAGCCGGCTGCCGGCTGGCCGCCGCCGGCGGGCTGGCTTGCCGGCAGCTGGAGCTGCGGGCCGGGCTGCGCGGAGCCGCGCTGCACGGGCCCGGCGTACATCTGGCCCGGCCGGCGTTCGCGCTGGAGCTGGCCGCCAGACGCCTGCAGCGGCCGGCCGCCGGCGGCCTGCAGCTGTCCGGTCTGACCGCCCGGCTGACCGGCGAGGCCGCCCGGGCGGCGGCTGGCCCGGCCTCGCTGCTGCGGCCGGCGGTGACGCTGGAGTTCGAGGGCGGTCTCGGCGGCCGGCGGACGCTGGCTGCGCTGGCCCGCTGGCGCAGCGGCCGGATCGCGCTGCGGTCGCTGCCCGCGGTGCCCGCCGGGGCGGCCCTGGCCGGGCTGCGCGGCCAGGCGCGGTCGAAGTCGGTCGGCCCGCGGTTCGACCGCTTGCCGCTGGCGCTTGAAATCGAGCTGGATCGGCCGCGGGTCGGGCGCGGCGGTGAACGGCCCGCCTGGCAGCTGCCGGGTGTGGTCGGATTGTGCCTGGCCGGCCGACTGGCCGGCGCCGAGCGGTTGGTGGTCGAGCGGCTGGATGCCGACCTGGCCGGCCTGTTCGATCTGACGGCGCGCGGCGCGCTGCGGCGCGATCCACCGCGCATGGAGGTCGACTTCCACACCTCCGAGCACCGGCTCGAAGCCCTGGTGTCCGCCCTGCCGGCCGACATCCGCGCCGGGGTGCCGCCGTTGCGCGGCTGGGTGGCGCTGCGCGGCCGCTACGCCGGCCGGCTGGCGGTGGCCCGCGATCACCGCCAGCTGCCCTTCTCGGTGGAGCTGACCGTGGACAACCGCGACGTAACCCTGGCGCTGCCGGCGATCGGGCTGGAGCTGGTCGGGGTGAGCGGCCCGGTACAGCTGAGCGCCGGGCCCGCGTTCGACCAGCAGGTGCGATCGCGCCTCGAGCTGGCGGCCGAACGGCTGCAGCTCGGCCACGGCGGGCCGCGCATCGAGCGCGGCCGGCTGGCGCTGTCGTCGGTGCTCGGCGGTCAGCGGCTACGCTCCGACGGCCGGGCCACCGCCCGCCGGGTATGGCTGCCGGGGGATTGGCCGGCGCCGCTGGCCGGGGTGCAGGCCGACTTCACCGCCCAGGCCACCGGCACCAAGGACCTGCGCCTGAGCGAGCTGCGCCTGGCCGCGCCCTCGCTGGGGCTGACGCTGTCGGGTCGGGCCGCGCTGCTATGGACCCCGGGCAGCAGCCACTGGAGCGAGCTGCGGTTGTCGGCCAGCGGCCGGGCGGGGTTCGCCAGCGAAGAGCCGGTGGCCCTGCCCGGCGGGCTGCGCGCCAGCGGCCGCGCCGGCCTGGAGCTTACGCTGCGCTCGATCGGGCCTGGGCAGCTCGAAGCCAGCGGCCGGCTGGACCTCGCCGGGCTCGATCTGGAGGCGCCGGCGCTGGCCGCCCGGGGCATGCGCGGTGGGGTGGCGCTGCAGCAGCGGCTGCGCGTTCATCCGCAATTCGAGCTGCTGGCGCCGGCGGCGGCGCCCGGCAACCGCCGGGAGCGCTCACCGGCCTACGCCCGGGCGCTGCGGCCGCTTGGCGGGCAGCGGCAGCGCTTCACAGTGACCCGGGCGCGCCTGGGGCAGCTGCAGCTCGAACGGCTGTCGGGTCGGCTGGCGCTGAACCGCGGGGTGTTGAGCCTCGGCGAGCTGCGTTTCGGTTTGCTCGACGGCGATGTGGTGGCCGATACCGCGGTGGTGCTGGCCCCGGCGGACCAGCGCCGGCTGGAGTTCGACGCCGAGATGACCGGAGTCGATCTGTCGGGTCTGGGCGCGCTCGAGCGCCGCGGCGCCAGCGCCATCAGCGGCAACCTGCGGCTGGGCTTCGATCTGAACGCACGCGAGCTGGACGCTGCGTTCAACCTGACCCGCATCGGCCGCCGGACTCTGCAGGCCATGCTGGAATTGGCCGATCCGGCCCGGTCCAACCCGGGCCTGCAGCGCTTCGGCCGTTTCCTGGAGCAGTACCAGGTGGTCCCGGCCGGCGTGAGCCTGGACGTGCGCCGCGGGCTGCTCTCGCTGCGCACCCGTCTTAAGATGGGGCCGCTGGCCCGGGCCGCCGCCGGGTTCATCGACGGATTCCGCGGCGACACCTTCTCGGTCAGCCACGTGCCGGTCGGCGACCTGCTGTCGAAGCACCTGGCATTCTGAGTGGCTCGGGGCTCAGTCGCCGGCCCGGCGCCAGCTGCCGTCGGCCGCCTGCACCCAGTGGGCCGGCGCGGCGCGGCGGCGGCGCAGGCGCACCCAGGCCCGCAGCACCTGCTCGCGATCGGCCGCGGTCAGCGCCGGACTGGCGGCGATGACGAAGTCGAGCAGCACCGCCCGGGCCCGGTTGAGCTCGGCCAGCAGGTGGGCGCGCCGGGCAGCCACCTCGGGGCGCTCGGCCAACGGGCAGGGCCGGGCCGCCAGGCGGCCGTCGCGGCCTTCGCCCAGGCAGCCGGCCGCCATCAGCTCGTCGCGATCGTCACGGTAGAATTGTTGGCGCTGGCGGGCGGCGATGGCCCGGGCCCGCAGGCGGCTGAACCGCTGCGGCCCCAGAGCCAGCGTGTCGTCGTCTCCGGCGCGCACCGAGGCGACCAACTGCAGGTCGCGCTCCAGCTCCTGGTAGGTGCCCAGGATCTGGTTCTCCAGCGCGGTGCGCTCGTCGACCACCTGGATGCGGGCGCTGACGCAGCCGGTGGCCAGAACCAGCGCCAGGCAGCCGGCCAGGGCGCGGCTAGTTGCCATGGCCCTCGTCTTGGACGCAGTCGAGGGTGTCGCGATCGACGATGCCGTCAGGGAACAGATCCTGATCCCACTCGACCTTGCGGCAGAACTTCGTCACCAGCAGCGGGCAGAAGCGATGGCAGAGGCAGGTGCAGCAGTTGGTGTAGCAGCCGTATTCGCAGAGCGAGAAGTCGAAGGTGTACTCCCCGCCCTCGACCGAGCCCGGGCAAATTTTGCCGGCACATTCGGGCCGGCCGGTGGCGTTTTCGATGTCGGTGCCCGCCGGCAGGCAGTTGTCGGTGCACTTGGTGGCGTCGGTGTCCGGGTCCTCGACGTCGCCGCCCCACTCGTCCATGTTATCGCAGCGCATGTTCTCGCCGAATGGGGCCATGCGGGCACAGCGGTACCCCTTGGGGCAGGAGGCGTCCGACAGGCACTTCTTGGAGCAGTAGCCCATGCAGCCGAAGGGGGCGCCGTCGGCGCCGGCGCATTCGAGGTGGCTCACCTCGTCGCTGCACTGGCCGTTCATCAGCTGGGCGCGGTCGACATCGACCCCGCTGGGGGCCTTGTCCACCTGAGAGGCGACGCAGATCAGGTTGGTGCACTCCAGCGAGGGCAGCTGGATGCATTCGACGGGGCAGTTGTCGTTGCGCGGCTCATCGCCCATCGGCTGGGAGCGGTCCTGCAGCGGGGCGCAGGCCGGATAGGTCTCGCAGTCCGGGACCGGGTTCTCGCCCTCGCCGGCCTCGGTCTTGGGCCAGCTGAAGGTGCACGGTTGGCCGATGGTATCGCCGGCACAGCCGAGCCCGGTCGCGCCCAGCGCCGTGATCCCGAACATCACCAGCAGCAGCTCGCAGCGCCGCATCGAAGCTCTCCTTAGAGTCGCTGTCATGGGTCGCATCTCGCCTGCTGCAAGGCGTATCACGGGGGCTGCGGATGTGACAAGAAAAAAAGGATTTCCGGGCTGTTGGCCGGGGGCCGGGCCGGGGTGAAAGACCTTGACACCACAACCGGCCCGTACTATTCTTTTCAGTCGACTATGTGCCGTATTCCCGAGAGGTTAGAGAGCGTTCCGGCCTCCGGCGGCGGCCGCCTGCGAATCGCGCGGCGGCGGAAGGTCGACGGTGGGCGGACGACGCAGCCGGTCTGGCGACGGCGGATGCGAGAGGCATGATGCTCAGAAAATCCATCTGGCTTGCGATGGTGCTGGTGTTGGCGGGTGCCGGGCCGGCCGCCGGCGAGGGGAGAACGCTCAAGGAGCGCGTCAAGAGCGTATCGAACAAGCTCTACGTCAAGAGCGGCCGACTGGAGCTGACCCTGCTGCCGATGACCAGCTTCAGCCTCAACGACGCCTTCTACCAGAAATACGGTGGTGGCCTGGGGCTGACCTACCACTTCACCGAGGGGCTGTCGCTCGGGCTGCTGGGTACCTACAGCATCAACGCCGAGCTGGCCAACGCCGAGTACTTCGGCAGCAAGGAGGCGCTGACTCCGAACGCGGGCAAGCGCAACTTCCTGATCGGCCTCGATCTGATGTGGGCTCCGCTCTACGGCAAGGTCAGCCTGGCGGCCGAGTGGGTGATGCACTTCGATACCTACCTGACCGGCGGTATCGGCGGCGTCGGCAGCCTGCTGACCGACGACGATCTGCATTTCGGCTTCGCCGCCTCGCTCGGGCTCGGGGTGCGCTTCTTTCTGACCCGCATGTTCGCCATCCGGGCCGAGCTGAAGGACTACATGGTGTTCAACGACAAGGTGGCCTTCGCCGGACAGGAGTCGAGCGACTTCCAGCACCAGTTGGTCTTTCACCTGGGGCTGAGCCTGTTCTTCCTGGAAGGCGACGGGGAGGACTGACATGAGCCCCACGCGTCAGATCGCCGTCGGCCTGCTGTGCCTGGGACTCGTCTCGCCCGCGGCCCGGGCCGCTGACGAGGCCGAGGCCGCCGCGGTGGACGAGAAGGCCGCCGACCAGCAGGTGGAGGTGCGCGAGGACCGCATCAAGAGCGTCCAGCGCAAGGACTTCCTCAAGCGCCACCGCTGGGAGCTGACCCCGACCTTCACCCTCAGCCTCAACGACGCCTTCTACCAGAAGATGGGCGGCGGCGCGGCCGTGTCCTTCTACCCGGCCGATTCGCTGGGCATCGAGCTGCAGGGCATCTACGTGGGCACGGTGCAGACCGACATGGTCGGCTACTTCCAGCAAGCCAACCAGGCGCTGCCCAAGGTGTCGAAGCTGCAGTACTGGTTCTGCGGCAGCCTGCTGTGGTCGCCGCTATACGGCAAGCTGGCCTTCGTCACCGACGAGATCGTGCACTTCGACGCCTATCTGATCGCCGGTTTCGGAATGGCCTACACCGAGACCGGAGCCAAGTTCGCCACCAACTTCGGCCTCGGCCTGCGATACTTTCTGACCTCCTGGCTGGTGATCAAGGTCGAGGTGCGCGATCTGATCTACACCGAGACCTTCCAGCTCGATGTGGCCCGCACCGAGTTCTCCGACGTGCAGAACCACGTCATGCTCAACGCGGCCGTCAGCTTCTACCTGCCGACCGACTTCGAGTACGAGTTTCAGTAGACAACCGGAAGCCGGAGAAGAGCAATGGATCGATTCTTTGCGACCGCTCCCGCACCCAGGGCCCTGGCCCTGGGCGTGGCGGTGCTGATGACCCTCGGCGGGCTGGGCGCTGGCAGCGGGCCCTCGGCGGCCCGGGCCGACGACGACGACTTCAGCTTCGATCTCAGCGGCGAGGACGAGAAGAAAAAGAAGAAGAAAAAAAAGAAAGACAAGGACGAGAAGGAGCAGCAGGCCGATCAGGCGGCCGGCGGCGACGAGGGCGGCTTCGGCTTCGAGGCCCTGGACGTCTCGGTCAAGAGCGCTGAGAAAGAAGCCATGGAGCAGGCGCTCGATCTGATGAAGAACGAGGACTACGCCGAGGCGGCGGTGGCCTTCTGGGACATCTACAACAACCCGCGGGCCAAACAGTACTTCCAGGGCGCCGAGTATCAGCTGGCCAAGGCGCTGTACCGCATGCGCATGTACCACTCGGCCCTGCGCCGCTTCGGCCTGATTCTGGAGAAGGGCCCGAAGCACAAGTACTTCAAGACTTCGCTGGAGTGGCTGTTCTTCATCAGCCACAAGGTCGAGGACCAGAAGCGGGTGCTCGACTACATCGCCCGGTACTCGGACGTCGAGTTCCCCAAGAAGTACCGCGACGAGTTTTTGTTCCTGTTGGCCAAGTACTTTTACTTCCGGGCCCTCGATCTGGAAGCCGGCCGCGGCCCCGAGCCGAAAAAGGCCGCCGCACCGGCCGCTGCCAGCGCCCCGGCCGAGGATGGCGAGCTGGGCTTCGACCTCGGCGGTGGCGGCGAGGCGGAGGAAGACGCCGGCGGGTTCGGGCTGGATCTGTCCGGCGGCGGCGACGAAGGGGCCGCCGGGGGGGAAGAGGCGGTCGGCGACGGCGGCTTCGGGTTGGAACTCGACGTCGAGAAGAAGGACGGCCCCAGCGCCTTGCCCACCGACGTGGTTGGCATGCTGTCGAAGTCGCGGGCGCTGCTCCTGCAGATCGACGAGAAGAGCAAGTGGTACCCGCGGGGCAAGTACCTCGAGGGGATTATCTTCTACAAGGAGGAGAACTACCAGGAGGCGGTCGATTCGTTCAAGCAGGTGGTGCGCATCCTGCATCCGGACAAGGGCGAGTTCCGCGACGACCGCTTGCGCGAGATGGCGTTTTTCCAGCTGGCGCGCACCCATTACGGCCACAAGCAGTTCAACTACGCCCTGTTCTACTACGACCGCATCGAGCGCGACAGCATCAACTGGCTGGAGTCGCTGTTCGAGTCGGCCTGGGCCTGGTTCCGTCTGGGCCGCTACCAGAAGGCGCTGGGCAACCTGATCACCCTCGACAGCCCGTTCTTCCGCGAGGAGTACTTCCCCGAGGGGCTGGTGCTCAAGGCGGTGACATACTACGAGAACTGCCGCTACCCGGAGTCGAACCAGATCGTGCGCCAGTTTCGTCGCCGCTTCGAGCCCCTGTTCCAGGAACTGGAGAAGCTGACCGAGAAGGAGCTGGCGCCCGAGACCTACTACAAGAAGCTGCTGGCCATCCAGAAGGCCCCGCTGGCGGGCGAATCGGGCCGGTTGCTGCGGCGCATCCTCAAGGTGGCGCTGGCCGACAAGGACCTGGCCCTGCTCAACGAGTCGGTGCTGGAGTTGGAGAAGGAGATGCGCCGCATCCGGCGCAAGACCGCCGCCGGCTTCGCCAGCAGCAAGGTGGCCCAGCGGCTGATGGACATGCTCGAGAAACAACGCACCGAGCTGATCACCCAGGCCGGCCTGTTGACCAAGGCCCGGCTGGAGCAGGAGCGCGATTTTCTGGCCGGCCTGATCAGCCAGGCGCTGCGCATCAAGCTCGAGAACGACAACGCCGAACTCGAGATGCTCAAACGCCAGAAGGCCGGCGAGACCAACCTCGGCCCGACCCTGCTGTCTTACGATTTCTCGCCGGCCGCCGATGACGAGAAGCTCTACTGGCCTTACGAAGGCGAGTACTGGCGGGACGAGCTGGGCACCTACGAGTATACCCTGACCTGGGGTTGCCGCAAGCAGGTCGACTGAGCCGGTCCGCCGGCTGGAGGAGTGACGGAATGCAGTCCAGAATCGCCTTGGCCGTCGCAGTGGTGTGGACGCTGGGCGCGACAGCCCCGGCTCTCATGGCTGTGGCGCGGGCCGCCGACGAGCAGAGCGCCGACCGCAAGCAGAACAAGCGCAAGCGCCGCAAGCGACCGGTGCTCGACTACCGCAAGTATGGCCGCTCGGTCGAGATCGACGTGCAGATGGCCGACAAGCGCAAGGCCATTCGCGAACAGCTCAAGACCCTGCTCAAGTACGAGCGCGACAAGAAGGAGCGGCCGGCGCTGCTGTTCCGCCTGGCCGAGAACTATTTCCAGGAGGCCGAGGCCTACTTCTTCAAGGCCATGGAACTCGACGACGAGCTGGCTGAGGATCCGACCAACACCGCGCTGCGCAAGCGCATCGCCGCCCAGAAGAAGAAGCTGCGCGCCACCGAGGACGAGTGGCGGGTCAAGGCCATCGAGCAGTACAAGCAGATCGCCGAGCAGTACCCGGACTACCCGGGCCGCGACCAGGTGCTGTTCTACCTGGCCGCCTCGCTGTGGGACCTGGAGCGCTACAAGGAGGCGCTGTCGGACTACAAGGACATGATCAACAGCTATCCGAAGTCCAAGTGGGTGCCGGACGCCTACCTGGCCTTCGGCGAGTACTACTTCGACAACGCCAAGCTGGACAAGGCCCTGATGGCCTACAAGAAGGTGGCCGAGTATCCCAACTCCGCGGTCTATCCTTACGCGCTGTACAAGCAGGGATGGTGCTATTTCAATCTGCACGAATGGGAGAAGGCCAAGGAGAAGTACCGCGAGGTGGTGGCGCTGGCTGACATGGAAGCCGGTACGACCGGACGTCGGATCCAGATCCGCAAGGAGGCGCTCAGCGACTTCACCTCGACCTACGCCCACCAGGGCAGCGCCCAGGCGGCGCCGCGGGTGTTCCAGAAGCTGGCGCCAAAGGAAGCCCCCGATCTGCTGGTCAATCTGGCCAGCATGTACTTCGCCGACGGAAAGGACAAGAAGGCCGTCATCCTCTACCGCTGGTTGATCGATCACGAGAAGTGCTCGGCCGACGTGCCTTTCTACCAGGGCCGGATCGTCGACGCTGCCTCGCGGGTGGGCAACAAGCGCTACACCGTCACCCAGGTGCGCTCGCTGGTCGAGAAGTTCAAGCAGGTCGAGCAGTGTGTCGAGAACCCGAACGCGCGGGAGCGCAACAAGATCGAAGAGGCCCGGGAGCTGGCCGATCGCACCCTGCGCAAGCTGGGTGACACCTGGTACAAGGAGGCCAAGGAGACCCGCGATCCCAAGTCGTTCGAGTACGCCCAGGAGATGTTCGGCGACTACCTGCAGCTGTTCCCGGGCTCGAAGGACGCCTACGACATTCGCTTCGCTTACGCCGAGCTGCTGTTCCACCGGTTGGGCCGTTACGAGCGCGCCGCGGTGCAGTACACCAAGCTGGTGGCCCGTGACCTAGCCTACCTGAAAAAGCATGGCGAGTTCCCCGAGGGCAAGCGCGACCCCAAGAAGGCCTCGCCGCCGGGAACCTACTTCTGCGATGCGGCCTACAAGTCGATGCAGGCCCACCGCGAGATCATGAAGAAGGAGCGCCGCCGCGAAAAGAGGCGGCTGAGCAAGGCCAAGAAGAAGCAGGCGGCCGCTGCCGAGAAGGGCAAGGGCGGCAAGCTCGACAAGCTGCCCATCCCGAAGTACAAGCGGCGCTTTCTCAAGGCGGCCGAGATCTTCCTCGACTACTGTCCCAAGGACGAGGACATCCTCGACGTCAAGTACGACATCGCCAAGACCTACTACGACTACTACCACCTGGCTCAGGCCATCCAGCGCTTCGACGAGATCGTGCGCGATTTTCCCGACAGCGATCTGGCCAACTACGCCGCCAACTTGGTGCTGGATGCTCTGAACGAGCGCGAGGACCTGGACCGGCTCAACGAGTATGCGCGCAAGTACTCCAAGAACCGCAAACTGATGAAGAACGAGAAGCTGCGCACCTATCTGGCCGATCTGATCCCCAAGATCGCCTTCAAGCGCATCGGTGCGCTGGAAGACAAGCTACGCCAGCCGCCCGAGGGCCGCAAGCCCTTGCCCGAGAGGCGCATCAAGTCCAAGGTGGCCTACGGCTACATCAAGTTCTGGCGCGAGTTTCCGGACCACGAGCTGGCCGACGAGGCCCTGTTCAACGCCAGCGTCAAGTACGAGCAGGCCGAGCGGCTGGACAAGGCGCGCAAGGCCCGCCGGCTCCTGATCGACAAGCATCCCAAGAGCGATTTGGTGCCGGGGACCATCTTCAACCTGGCCGAAAACTACGAGCGGATGGCCGATTTCGACAAGGCCGCCGATCTCTACGAGCGCTACGCCTCGACCTACAAGAAGATGAAGGGCCTGGGCAAGGCGATCTCCTACAAGAACAAGCGTGGCCGCCGGGGGCGCAAGGGTCGGCGCGGCAAGCAGCGCCACAAGGCCAAAGAGAAGAAGGAGAAGCGCTTCGAGGGCAACCGGCGCACCTGGAACCTGGAGGATGCCCAGACCGCCCTGCTCAACGCCGGCATCTACCGCGAGGCGCTGCACCAGTACGCCAAGGCCATCTCCAACCGGCAGGAGTTCGTCGATCTGTTCCCCCGGGCCGAGGAGACACCGCAGGTCTATTACTCGTTGGGGCTGCTGTACGAGCGGTTGGGCCGCTACGCCAAGGCGGCCGAGGTGTTCGACAACTACAGCAAGCGCTACATGAAGGAGAACCTGGATCGGGCCATCGCCGCCCACATGAAGCGCTACGAGATGCTGCGCGAACTCAAGCGGCCCAAGTGGCGCGAGCTCGAACGCGAACTCAAGACCACCATCGCGCTGTACCGCAAGTACAAGCGCCGGCGCAAGAATGCTGACCTGACCGAGGCGGCCGAGGCGGCCGCCCACGCGGCGTTCATCCTGGCCGAGCCCGTCTACAAGGAATACATCAAGTACCGCTTCACCCGGGCGCGGCGCCGCGGGGCCAAGGCCCAGCAGCGCCACTTCAAAAAGCAGATCGAGGAGAAGATCGAACGGTTCAAAAAAGTGGAGAAGGTCTACACCGCGGTGGCCAAGCGCAAGCAGCCCGAGTGGGCCATCGCGGCGCTGTACAAGATCGGGCGGGCCTACGAGGACTTCGCCCAGACCTTTTACAAGGCACCGATGCCCAAGGGGCTGACCCCGGAGCAGCTCGACCTCTATACCGGCAGGCTGCGCACCTATGGCCAGCCGTACGAGGACAAGGCGGTGACCCACTTCGAGGCCGCGGTCAAGAAGGGCTCGGAGCTGGGCTTCTACAGCCGCTTCACCCAGCGCGCTCTGGCCAAGCTGCAGCACTACCGGCCGGCCGAGTACCCGCGGGAGGATCTCGGCTTCGCGCTCGGCGTGATCAGCGATCCGGCTTCGCGCAGCCCGCTGCTGCTGGCCACCTGGAAAGAGGCCCGCAAGAAGCCCGAGTTGCTCGCCGAGCCGCCCTTGACCTTCAAGCGCGAAGGCGAGCCCGAACCGGATCCCGCCCCGGCGGCCGGGGACCGCAAGGCCCAGGCTGCTGCCGGAGAGCCGAAAGCCGCCGGAGCCGGAGCCGGGCAGGCCGGGGCCGAGTCCGAGGGGGAAAAGCCCGCGGATGCATTCGATGAGCCGGCCGATCCGGCTGCCGATGCATGGGCCGAGGACGAGCCCGAGGACGGGTTCGATTGATGCTGGGTGGCGCAGGGTCTGGCGCGAGGAGAGGCGACTTCATGGTGAGCGGGATTCGAACCACGGCTTGGCTGGCGGCGGCGTTGCTGATCGCCGGTTGCCCATCCGGAGCGGAGAAGCGTGCGGACGAGAAGCCGGCCGCCGCGGCGGAGGAGCGGCGCGAGCAGAATCAGGCCGAGGCCGAGCGGGCCGAGGCGGCCGAGGCGGCCTTCGAGCGGGCGGTGGCCGCCTATCGGGCTCAGAAGAAGGCCGGCCGCATCGATTACGACGACCTGCTGTCGCGCTTTCGCGACGTGTTGGGGATCGAGCCCGATATGGCCGAGGCCCACTACAATCTGGGTTGCATCTACGAGGCGATGCGCGACGACGAAAAGGCCCTGGAGCACTACAGGCGCGCGCTGCAGCTGCAGCCCGACCTCCACCTGGCCGCGGCCAACCTGGGCGCGCTGCTGGCCCGCAACGGCCAGCTCGACGACGCGCTGAACCTGTATCAGAAGGCGCTGAGCAAGGACGCCGAGAACTCGCCGGTGCTGCTCAACATGGCCGCCATCTACGAGCAGCAGAAGAAGTACGATCAGGCCATCCAACGCGCCAGCGAGGTGCTGGTGCGCGATCCGTCCAACGTGGGTGCCTACCGCGTGATGGCCTCGGTCTACTACAGCATGGGCAAGTTCGACATGGCTCGGCTGATCTGCCTGCGCGGATTGAAGATCAAAAAGGACGATCCCAAGCTGCTCAACACCCTGGGTCTGGTACTGCTCAAGCTGGACGAGGTCCCCGATGCGTTGGCCAAGTTCCGGGCTGCGCTGGCCCAGCAGCCGGACATGATTCCGACCCGCTTCAACATCGCCAAGGTGGCGCTGGACTACAAGGACTTCCATGTGGCCCGGGCGCAGTTCCAGAAGATCCTGGAGTACGAGCCGGGCAGCAAGCAAGCCGAGCTGGGCCTGGCCATCGCCGCCCGCGGCACCGGCGATTTCGATGCCGCCCGCAAGCAGTTCGAGGCGCTGGCGGCGCGTTATCCCAAGGACCCAATGCCCCACCAGTGGCTGTGCCGGCTGGCGCTGCGCAACTTCAGCGATCCCCACATGGCAAAAGAGGAGTGCGGTCTGTGCCTGAAGATCCAGGGCGGCTCGCTACCCGATGATCACCCCTGCGTCGCCATGTATCTGGAGGCGAAGCAGGGCATCGAGATGGAAAAGAAGATCAAGGAGATGGAGGCCAAGGCGCTCGAGGCCCAGAAACGGCACGAGCAGTTGTTGGCCCGGCTGCGCAAAATGCGCATCGACACCATCGACCAGGCCTGGCAGCGGGCCGAGAAGGAGTGTCAGGTGCGGCCGCCGAAGAAGCTGGACGGGGCGAAGCTGGAGTTCGTGCTCGATCCGCTGGCGGTGACCCCGGAACGCAAGACCAAGGTCGAGCTGGTGGGGGCCGAGTTCGGTGACGTGGCCCGCATCAATGTGGGTACCCTCAAGGTCAAGTGGCGCAAGATCGACGATCACAAGCTGCAGATGGTGGTCCCCAAGGGGCTGGAGCTGGGTCCCTGGGACGTGCTGGTGACGCGCAAGGACAAGTCCGAAATGTTCTTCGGTGGCGGTCTGTGGGTCGGCGAGCAACCCGAGTGCGAGCCAGCGGAGGCGCCGAAGAAGGAAAAAGAAGAAAAAAAGGACGAGAAATCAGATAAATCCGGCGAGCCAGGCAAGGCGGCTGGCACCGGGGCGGAACCCGCGGCCGGCGGTGCTGTCGAAAAGAAGGACGGCGCTGGCGCGGCTGGCCAGGACGGAAAACCAGCGCCGAAATCGGAAGATGAGCCCGAGAACGGAGAGTCCGAGGCGCCCGCAGAGCCCCAGGCGCCCCAGGAACCCGAGGCGCCGGCCGGGAAGTGAGCAACGGGGGCCGCTGGCAAGGAGGCGAGCCGATGAGAACTACACGGATTATCTGGTGGGTTGCGGTCGCGCTGGTGGCGGCGGTGTGGCTCGGCGCGACACCGGCCCAGGCCCAGGAAGAGGGCGGGGATGACTCGGCGCTCTACAAGAAGAAGACGGTCTACAACTTCGCTGACGACACCATAACCGGTGATCTGACCCGACCGGACCAGGAGTTCCTCACCGGCCGCAAGTTGGCGCGCCACAAGAGCCTGATCCGGGTCCGCGAGGACTTCAAGGAGAAGGTGCTGCAGTCGGTGAAGGACCTGTAGTACCGGGGAGCCGACAATGAGCAACCTGACGTTCAAGGTCTATCGGCGCGGACTGTTGCAGGCCACCGAGAGCTTCGACCGCGAGATCATCAAGATCGGTCGCCTGTCCTCGGCCCACCTGCGCCTGGAGGACGAGAAGGTCTCGCGAATCCACGCGGTGATCGAGGTGTCGGCCACGGGCGAGGTCAACATCATCGACATGGTCTCGGCGGAAGGGACCTTCGTCAACGGCGAGCGGGTCAACAAGGCCCCGCTCAATCCGGGCGACGAGATCCGCCTCGGTGATACGCGCCTGGTCTTCCAGGAAGACCAGGCCCAGTCCGCGGCGGCCGGGCAGCCCGAGGCGGCCACCCAGCCCGAACTCGAGCCGGTCGGGGCGGCCGAGCAACCGGAGGCGGATGCCGACGCAACGGCGGCTGCGGCCGACTCCGGCGGCTACGCCGCCCCCGACCTGGGGGCGGATGAGGAGGAGGCGGCGGCCGAGGAATTGCCGCAGCCCGAGCCGGCCCCGGTCCAGGCTTCTCCGGGAGCCTACGTCGAAGACAAATACGCCGCCGAGCCGGCCGAGACGCCGGTCGCCGCCGCGCCCGCGGCCGTCTCCACCAGCGCGCCGGTCGAGGCCCCGGTGGAGGGCTACTACACCCACCGGGTGGCCCTGCCGCCGCCCAAGGAACTGGGCGAACTCGATGACGACGAGACCGTGGGCGCGGCCAACTGGACGCTCGAGGTGCGCCAGCTGTGGGGCCGCGATACGGTGCTCAACGTCAAGGTCTTTCGGCCCGACGACAAGCAGGTGAGCCTGGGCGAGGACAAGAAAGCCGACTTCCACATGCCGGTGGAGTCGCTGCCGGCGGACAACTTCCCCATCGCTCGGGTGGAGTCGGGCCAGGTAATGCTGTCGTTCACGGCCAACGCCACCGGGGAGGTGCGTTACGCCGACGGCAAGGTGGCGGACCTGGGCGAGCTGGCGCGCTCCTCGGCCGCCAGCCAGGACCCCAAGTGCCCGGACTGTCGCACCCTGCCGCTGGACCAGGGAGCCAGCGCCACCATCGAGTTCGGCAACGTGGCCTTTCGGTTCCGCTACGTCAGCCGGCCGGCCGGCTACCTGTCGCGTTTGACCGAGAACCTCGACTACACCTTCCTCAACACCATCCTGCTGATGTTCTTCGCCTTCGCCGCGCTGGTGGCCACCTTCCACCTGCGGCCCAAGTCGGTCGAGACCACCGAGGAGGAACTCTACAAGGTGCCCGATCGCTTCGTGCAGTTCATCCTCACCCGGCCCAAACCCGAGAAGAAGGATCTCAACTTCCTGGCCAAGCTGAAGGCGGACATCAACGCCAAGAAGGCGGACTCGGCCGCGCGCCACAAGGGCAAAGAGGGCAAGATGGGCCAGCGGGGCAAGCCGGACACGGGCAAGCGCTCGGCGGTGCGGGCCATCAAGCACGATGACGAGGAGGTGGTCGGCAACAAGGGCCTGCTGGCCGTGCTCGGCGCCGGCGGCCCGCAGGGGCTGTCCACGGTGACCGGCGGGACCGGCCTGGGAGGTGAACTCGAGGGGGCCATCGGCAACATGTACGGCGGCCAGGTGGGCAGCAGCGGTGGCTTCGGCGGGCTGGGGCTCAAGGGCACCGGCGCCGGCGGCGGTGGTGTGGGCAACACCATCGGTGTCGGCCGCCTGGGCACCCGCGGTCGCGGCGGCGGCAAATACGGCTATGGCTCCGGGGTGTCGCGGGTGCGCAAGCGCGGTGAGCGCAACGTCAACATCTCGGTCGGTCGGCCGATCGTGATGGGTTCGTTGTCGATGGAGATCATCCGCCGGGTGATCCACTCGCATCGCGACCAGATCAAATACTGCTACTCGAAGGAGCTGACCCGCAACGCCAACCTGGCCGGCAAGGTCACGGTGAAGTTCACCATCAGCGCCAAGGGCTATGTCCAACAGGCCTCGGTCTCGGCCACCACCCTGGGCAACGCCACGGTGGAACGCTGCATCACCCAGAAGGTGCGCACCTGGAAGTTCCCCGAGCCCAAGGGCGGCGGCATCGTGATCGTCAACTACCCCTTCATCCTCAAGCCCCAGTGATGACGGCATCCGCGCGGGAGGCAAGATCGATGAGGACGGCAATCCAGGTGCTGGCGGTCGCGCTGCTGATCGCCCAACCGGCCCTGGCCGAGGACGAGGAGTCGAGCAAGGGCGCGCCCAAGGTGCAGCAGGTCGACGAGGTCGAGCGCGGCCTGTGGTTGCGGGCCGACCTGGGCGTGGCCATGACGGTGCTCGACCCCTTCGGTTCAAACCGCGAGAGCGGTCCCTGGCCGCCCGGCCCCCTGCTGCAGCTGGAGTTGGGCTACGATTTTGGCCAGGTGGCCTCGATCCACCTGGCCATCAACGGCCAGCAAGTGATCGGCCAGCAGAAACGCGAGGATCGCGCGGCGCTGAGCAACGATGTCGCCGCGGTGGCGCTGCTGGCCGGCGGCCGCTTCAACATCCTGACCACCAAGCGCCTGGGCTGGTTCGTCAAGGCCGCGGTGGGCTGGATGTTCGTCGCGCCCTCCCTGGCCGAGATGAAAGACGGCCTGCTGGTCCACGGCTGCACCGGCATCGAATACGCCACCTGGCTGCGCCATTTCTCAGTCGGGATCGAGGCCGGCGCGGCCTATGACGTGGCCAACGGCGGTCTGCAGGTCCTGCTCACCCCCACCTTGAAGTACGTGTTCTGAGCCCCGCCGCCGGCGCCCAGCGGGAGTGCCAAGACCCAAAATCTCTTTGATTTTCATCGATCATTTCGATATAAGACCTCCAATTGAGGCGGTGTGTGTGCGAGACCTCCGGCCTCGGGTCGGTCGGGATGCGGCCCCGGAGGGCGTCGGTTCGGATCGATGCGGCTTTGGTGACGATCTCGTTGCAGGACTGCGCGCGAGCGGGGAGTGGACTGCAAGATGGAAGAGCAGATTCGAAACTACCAGAAGATCCTCAAGAACAACCCGACCGACGGTCCGGCCTTCACCGCTCTGGAGGAGATCTACCAGGGCAAGGACCGATTCCAGGATCTGATCGGGCTGTACGAGGAGCGCATCCAACACGTGCAGGAGGCCGATGCCTTGCTCGGCCTCTACGCCCGTTGCGCGACCATCTGGCACCAGAAGCTCGGCGATGCGGCTCGGGCCGAGGGCTGCTACCGGCAGGTCCTGCGCTTGCAGCCGGACAACCGCCAGGCGCTCGAGGGACTGGAGGCGGTCTACACGCAACAGCGCGATTGGGAGCGACTGGCCGAAACCCTGGAGCGGCTGGCCGGCCTGATCGGCGACAGCGCCCAGCGGGCCGAGGTCTTCCACCGGCTCGGCTCGCTGTACTCCGAGTCGCTGGGCCGCCGCGATCGCGCACTGGTGGCCTGGGGCCACGCCGTGCGGGCCGACCCGAAACGGCGCGACAGCCTGTCAGCCCTGCAGGACGCCTATCTGGCGCTCGGCTACTTCGACAAGGTGGCCCAGTTGCTGCAGCGCGAGGCCGAGCTGGATTTGACCGAACCGGCCGAGCTGGGCCAGAAGTACCTGCGTTTGGGCCGCCAGCTGTTGGCCGAGCCCCTGCACGAGACGGCTTGCCGCTCGACCCTGGAGCGCGCGGCCGAGCTGTTGCCCGACGCCGAGCCGGCGCAGCAGGCCCTGGCCGAGTTGGACCAGGCCCGCGCCGACTGGGAGAAGCGGGTCAAGCAGCTGCGGGTGCAGGCGGTCGAGGCGCCCGACAAGGGCCGGGCGGTCAGCCTCTACCGCCAGATCGCCGAAATCTACTATCTGCAGGGGGACCACGCCGAGCAGGTCGAGGACAACCTGAACAAGTGCATCTTGCTGCAGCCGGGCAACCCGCGGGTGCTTTCCTTTCTGGAGCGGTACTACCTCGAAAAGCGGCGGGCCAAGCAGCTCATCGAACGGCTGGACGAGGTGGCCGCCCGCTTGAAGGACCGGCGCACGGCGGTGGTGGTGCTCGAGCGCATCGCCATGCTCGATGCGGTCCATCTGCAGGACAAGAACGCGGCGCTCGAAGCCTACCGCCGCATCCTGGAGTTGGAGCCGGGCAACCCGTCGGCGACCGCTTCGCTGGTCGAGACCTACCAGGAGGAGGGGCGCTGGGCGGAGGTGGTCGAGCTGCTCAAGAGCCAGGCCGAGGGGCAGGCCGATCCCGCGGTCAAGGCCGGCACCCTGTTCCAGATCGCCCGCATCACCGCCGATCACCTCAAGGACCCCGAGGCGGCGCGCTTTTTGTACGAGGAGATCCTGCGGCTGGACCCGGACAACTTGAAAGCCGCGCTGGCGCTCGAGCGCATGGTCGAGAAGGCCGGCGACATGAACGGCCTGGTGCGCTGTCTGGAGATCCAGCTGGTCCACGCCCACCAGCCGGCAGAGCGCGTGAAGCTGCTCGACCGATTGGCTCGCATTCACCTGGAGCAGCGCAACGATCCGGTCGAGGCCCTGCACGCCACCCTGCGGGCGCTGACCGTGGACCCTGCGCGCAAGAAGACCCTCAAGCAGGCGCTCGAGCTGGGTGAGAGCACCGGCCGCTATCAGGAGCTGGCCGGCGCCCTGCGCACGGCGATCGACTCGGGCGGCATGAGCGGCAAGGCCCTGATCGAAGGGCTGGCCACCATGGCCGATATTCACGAGAATCGGCTGGCGGATCCAGATGAGGCGATTCGGATCTACCAGGAGTTGCTCGACCACGATCCCAAGCACATGCCGGCGCTGGATGCGCTCGAGCGGCTGCAGGGTGCGGCCGGCGGCAGCGTCGAGCTGGTATCGGTCTATACCCAGCAGCTCGAGTTGGTGCGCTCTGGGCAGAAGAAAAAGGAGCTGCTGTTCAAGCTGGCGCACATCTACCGCGAACGGATGGCCGATTTCGGGCGTGCCGCTGAAGCCTACCGGCAGGTGCTGACCATCGACGAGTCCGATGCGAGCGCCTGGGCCGCGATGGCCGAGCTGTTCGAGAGCGACGGCAAGTGGGATCGCGCGGCCGAGGCGCTCGACCGAGCGCTGGACAACGAGAGCGACGCCGAGCGGCGGTTGCAGCTGCAGCACCGCCTGGCAGGCATCTACGAGCAGCGCCTGAACGACACCGAGCGCGCGCTGGAGCTGTGCAGCGGCATTCTGGCGAACGAGCAGGCGGACGCCGAGCTGGCCGCCGGCACGGTGGCCATCCTCGAGCGCCTGCAGGGCCGCGGGGTCAGCCCGCTGCGCATCGCCGAGATCCTGCAGCCTTATTACGCCCTGGCCGGGGACTGGCGGCGCCACATCGACATGCTCGAGCTGCGGCTGGAGGGCTGCGACACGGCCGAGGAGCGGGTCCGGTTGCTCGGGCGCATCGCCCAGGTCTACGAGGAGGAGCTCGACCAGAAGGAGCTCGCCTTCAACGCCCTGGGGCGGGCCTTCGCTGAGCTGCCCCGGGAGCCCGGCCTGCTGGACGGGTTGCAACGGCTGGCCGAAGAGACCAGCCGGCTCGAGGATCTGGCCAGCATCCTGGACCGGGCCCTCGAACGCGTCGAGCAGTCCGAGGCTGTCGCCGACCTGAGCCAGGCACTGGGGGCGCTATACCACCAGCGGCTCAACCGGCCGCAGAACGCCATCCAGTGTTATCGGCGGGTGCTGGAGCACGCCCCGCAGGACACCACCAGCCTGGAGGCCCTCGGTGCGCTCTACCGCGATACACAGCGCTTCGACGGTCTGGCCGACGTGCTGCGCCGGCGCATCGAGCTGACCGAGCAGACCGATGCCAAGAAGGCGATGATGCTGGACTTGGGTCGCGTGGTCGAGGAGGAGCTGCACGATCGCCCCAGCGCCATTGAAATCTACCGCGAGCTGGACGGCCTGCTGGGTGATGACCTGGACGTGTTGCGGCGGCTGGAGGCGCTGCTGGAGAAGGAAGGCCGCTGGCCGGACCAGGCCGAGGTGCTCGAGCGCATGATCCCGCTGGTCGAGCCGGATGAAGCCTCCGAGCTGAAGCTCAAGCTCGGTCGGGTGCGCGCCGAGCGGATGGAGGATCGGGCCAACGCGGTCGAGCACTACCGCCAGGTGCTCGACGAGCGTCCGGACGACGGCCGGGCCATCGCGGCCCTCGAGTCTTTGCTGGAGCGGCCGGACAGCGCCCCGGCGGCGGCCGATATCCTGCAGCCCATCTACCGCCAACGCCAGGATTGGAACGGTCAGGTGCGGGTTCTGGAGGTCCGGGCCGAGGCCGCCGTCGAGGCCGATCAGAAGATCGAAGCCTTGCTGAAGTTGGCCGCCATCCTCGACGAGCAGCTCGGCCAATCAGAGCGAGCATTCACTTCATTGCGGCTGGCCAACCGAGTCGATCCCAACCGCGATGACGTGGTGGCGTCGATGGAGCGCCAAGCCGAGAAGTCGGGCGCCTACGAGGAGCTGACCGCCGCGCTGGAGGAGGCGGTGGACGCGTTGGACGACCCCCAGCGGCAAGTGGCGCTGTTGCAGAAGCTCGCTGGGCTCTATCGGGACAAGCTGCGGCGACCCAATCTGGCCACCGCCGGCCTGCGGCGGCTGCTCGAGATCGAGCCGCACCACTCCAGCGCGCTGAGCTCGCTCGAGAACCTCTACCGCGACTCCAAGTCCTACCAAGACCTCGCCTGGGTGTTGACCCGCCAGGCTGAGGCTTCCGGCGATGCGGCCGCCGGACGCGATCTGTTGGCCCAGGCGGCCCAGATTCTCGAGGAACAGCTCGGCGACCTGGACGGCGCAATCGAGGCCTACCGCAAGGTGTTCGAGTCGGACCCGACCGACCTGCAGTCGGCCAAGCAGCTCGACCGGTTGTTCCAGGCCACCGGCCGCTGGCAAGAAGAGGCCCAGCTGCTGCCCAAGCTGGCCGAGATGTCGAAGAACGTGCTGGGGGTCATCGAGTACAACAGCCGCCTGGCGGAAATCTATGCAGTCCATCTCGACGATCCCCGGCGGGCGGTGCAGATCCTCCGCCAGGTGCTAGAGCACAAGCCGGGCCATCCCGAGACCGTGGAGGCGCTGGAGAAGCTGCTGGCCGACGAACGCTGTCGCCAGGCCGCGGCCGAAGTGCTCGAGGGGGTCTACCGGGCTGCTACCGAGTGGCGTAAGCTGGCCGCCATTCTCGAGATGCGGCTGGCGGCGACGGCCGAGCCCGCCGATCGAATGGCTTACTTCCGGCAGCTGGTCGATCTGTTCGAGAACAAGATGGACGAGGGCGCCATGGCGTTCAACGTGGCCGCCCGCGCCTGCCGCGAGCAGCCGGAAGATGAAGGCGTGCGCCGCGATCTCCACCGGCTGGCCGAGCGGGGCCAACGGTTCGAAGACTTGGTGGGCGTCTACCGCGACGTGGCCGAGCACCACGTCGGCACCGAACTGGCCACCGAGCTGCGCAAGCAGATCGCCGCGCTGCAGGAGCAACGCCTGGGTGAGCGGGCGGCGGCCTTGGCCGAATGGGAACACCTGCTAGAGGCGAACGATTCCGATGAGCAGGTGCTGGGAGCCCTGGAGCGGCTGTACCGCGAGCAGGGCGATTTCGCCTCCCTGGTGGGCATCTACCGCAGGCAAGAGGCACTGACCGACGATCCGGAACGCAAAAAGGAGCTGCTCTTCCAAGCGGCCGCCACCCTGGGCGAAGGGGTTGAGGATGTGCCCGGGGCGATCGAGGTCTACCGGCGCATCCTGGAGCTCGATGCCGACGACCGCCGAGCGCTGCGGCTGCTCGATCAGCTGTTGGTGGTCGAGGAGCGCTGGTCCGATCTGGCCGAGGTTTTGCGGCGCGAGATCGCGCTGGTGCCGGACGATCCGGTCGAGGCGGGCGAGCCCGATCCGAAGCTCGATCTGCTGCTGCGGCTGGCCCAGCTGCAACTCGACCACCTGGGGGACACGGCCACCGCCGGCTCGGCGCTGGCCGCGGCCCTGGAGCGCGCTCCGGTCGAGCCCCGGGCCATCGATCTGCTCGAGCGGATGCTGACCGATGAGAGCACCCGGCCGCAGGCCGCCGAGATGCTCGAGCCGATCTACCGCCGGCTGGGCGATTTCAACAAGCTGGTGGCCATCATGGAGGTGCGGCTGGCCACCCAGCAGGAGGCCGAGGCGCGGCTGGCGCTCTACCGCGAGCTGGCCAGGATCTACGAGGAGGAACTGGTCCAGAAGCCCTTCGCATTCATGGTCACCTGCCGCGCATTCCGCGAGCACGCCACCGACGAAGGTATCCGCCAGGATCTCGAGCGCTTGGCTGAGCAGACCGGCTCGTTCGAGGAACTGGCCGACGTCTACGAAGAGGTGCTGCCCAAGACCGAGGGCACCGAGGCCCAGGGCCACATCGGACGTCGGTTGGCCCAGCTGAAGGAGGCCTACCTCGAGGACAAGGACGAGGCGGTGTCGCACTGGCGCCAGGTCCTGGCCAGCGATCCTGACGACGGCGAGGCGCTAAAGTCGCTGGAACGCCTCTACCGCGAGCGGGGCGCCTACTCCGAGCTGGTCGGCGTGCTGCGCCACATGGCGGCGCTCGAGCAGGACGTGGACCGCAAGAAGGATCTGCTCCACGAGGTGGCCACGCTGATGGAGGAGCGGCTGGGACACAACGACGGCGCCATCGAGGCCTATCGCGAGATCCTGCTCGAGGATCCGAATGATCTGGCCGTGCTCAAGCTGCTCGATCGGCTGCTGGAGAAGACGGGCCATTGGGACGATTTGCGTGAGATTCTGTCGGCCCAGATCGAGCGGGCCGCCGACAGCGAGATCATTCCGCTGCAACTGCGGCTGGGCGACCTACTGCGGTCCCGGCTGGGCGAGCCCGAGGCGGCGGTCGAGATCTACACCGAGATCCTCGGGCGCGAGCCAATGCAGGCGGAGACGATCGACGCCCTGGTGGCCATGTTCGATGCCGGTGAGGCCAAGCTAACGGTGGCCCGGCTGCTGGTGAGCGTGCTCGATCGGATCGAGGACTGGCGCCATCTGATCGCCGCCTGGGAGGTGATGCACGATGCGGCCACCGAGCCCGAACAGCGCAAGGATGCATTGCTGCGGGTGGCGGGCATCTACGAGGCCAAGCTCGACCAGAAGGAGCTGGCCTTCAACACCCTGGGGCGCGCCTTCCAGGAAGCGCCCGCGGACGATCAGTTGCGCCAGGGGCTGGAGCGGCTGGCGGCCGAGACCGGAGAGCACGAGCTGCTGGCCGCCATCTACGAGCAGCGGTTGAGCGGCTTGGAGGACCGCGACGTCCAGCTGACGATACACCAACGGCTGGCCGAGCTGTTCAGCGAGCAGGTGCGCGACCCGGAGCGGGCCGAGCAGCACCTGCGGGCCACGGTCGAGTTGGAACCGAACTCGGCGGCCAGCCTGATGGCCCTGGAGAATATCTACCGCCAACGCCAGGCCCACGAGCCGCTGGTCGAAGTGCTGCGCATGCGCTTGAAGCTGGTCACCGAGCCGGAGGAGCGCTCGGTCCTGCTCTACGAGATCGCTTCGCTGCACGAACAGCAACTGGGCGACGTGGGCGGTGCCATCCAGGCATACCGCGAGGCGCTCGAGCTGCAACCCGGCGATCTGACGGCCCTGCGCATGCTGGACCGGTTGTGTTCCCAGCAGGGACGGCTGCGCGAGCTGGCCGAGGTGCTGGTTGCCGAGATCCAGGCGGTCGATCAGACCGGTGACCGCGAGGAAGCTCTGGATCTGCGGTTCCGGCTGGCGCAGCTGTACGAGCAGGAATTCGGCGACGCCGAGCGCACCGCCCAGTTGCTGCGAGATATTCTGCAAGCCGAGCCCGCGCACCAGCGGACCATTCAGTACCTGGAATCGGTGTTGGCGGAAGGCCGGGCGTTCGAGGGTGCCACCGCGTTGCTCGAGGTGGCTTACGGCAGCACCGGCGAGTGGCCGAAGTACATCGACATCCTCGAGGGCCAGGTGCGGCAGAGCCGGGTGATGGCCCGCCGCATGGGCTTGCTGCGCCAGATCGCCCGCATCCAGGAAGAGAAGATGCAGCTGGGCATCATGGCCTTCAATACGTATGTGCGCATGTTCCATGAGGATTCGACCGACGCCGATGTGCGCCGAGAGCTGGAGCGGTTGGCCGTCGCCGACGACAACCTCGATGCGCTGGCCACCGTGTATGAGGAGGAGCTGGACAACATCGAGGAGCCGGAGATCGGCGCCGAGATAGCGCTCAAGGTGGCCGATATCCAGCGCGATAACCTCGAGGACGAAGCCGAGGCGATCGGCTTCTACAAGCAGTGCCTGCGGTTCGATCCGCGCAATCTGCAAGCCTTGTCCGCCCTGGCCGCGCTCTACGAGAAGAATGAGAGCTGGGAGGATCTGGTGTCGGTGCTGGGCCGCCAGATCGAGCTGATCGAGGAGCCGGCCGACCAGGTCCGCGTGCTGTTCCAGTTGGGCTCGGTGTTGTTCGAGAGGCTGGACCGGGCGAGCAAGGCCGTGGGCTACTTCCGGCGGGCGCTGGATCTGGACCCGGGCCATATCGAGAGTCTGCGCCAGTTGGAACGCGCCTTCACCGGGCAGGGCGATCACGAATCGCTGTACGACGTGCTCAAGGCCCATCTCGAGCAAACCAGCGATCCGAACGAGCGCATCGAGCTGGTGGCCCGCATCGACGATCTGGCCGCCGGTCCGCTGGAGAAGCCGGATGAGGCCATCGATCTCTGGAAATCGGTGCTGGAAGACATCCCGAACAACGAGGATGCCCTGGAAGCGCTCGATCGACTCTACGAGCGGACGGGCCGCTGGGCCGAGTTGGCCGCGCTGATCGAGGAGCGCATGGCGGTCACCTCCGACCCGGAGAAGATCGCCGACTTGTCCAGCCGGCTCGGCTGGGTCAAGGGCGAGAAGCTGGGTGAGCTCGAAGACGCCATGAAGCACTGGCAGGAAGTCCTGCGGCTGGATCCGAAAAACCCCCGGGCCCTGCAAGCGCTGCGCAACATCTACACCGCCAGCGGCCAGTGGGAGGAGCTGTTGGCGGTGCTGCGCAAGCTGGTTCCGCTGCAAGCCGAGATGACCGACGTCAAGGCGTTGCGGTTCGAGCTGGCCGACATCCTGGGCGAGAAGCTCGATCGGCGCGACGAGGCCATCGAGGCGGCCAAGCGGGCCCAGGATATCGAGCCGCACACGGCCGAGGACCTGGAGCGGCTGGGGCGCATCTTTCTGTCCAACGAGGCCTGGCAGGACGCGGTCAGCGTGTTGGAGCAGAGCGTCGACGTCCGCGAAGTCCCGGCCGAGAAGATCGAGCTGCTGCTCGAAGTGGCGGC
The DNA here is from genome assembly GCA_964454005.1 of uncultured Myxococcales bacterium. Taxonomy (GTDB): domain Bacteria; phylum Myxococcota; class B64-G9; order B64-G9; family B64-G9; genus CAYVQE01. The sequence goes on along the minus strand of CAYVQE010000019.1, from coordinate 26,652 downwards.
CATCTGGAAGGATCGCATCGGTCGGCCGCTCGGCGCGGCGCCGGCCTACGAGAAGATCCTCGAATTGGATCCCTTCCACGAGGAGGCTTACCGGGCCTGTCTGGACATCTACCGCGACAACAAGGAATGGCGCCGGCTGGCGACGATCCTGGAGTCGCGGCTGGACCACATCCGCGAGCGCAAGGACCGGTTGGTCCTGATCAAGGACATCGCCGAGATCTACGAGCAGCGCCTGGGCCAGAAGGAGCTGGCGTTCGCCAAGTACTGTGCCGCCTTCCGCGAGGAATTCACCGACGACTCGGTGCTGGTCAAGCTCGAGCAGCTCGCCGCCGACACCGAGGACTACGAGACCTTGCTGGAAGTGCTCGAGGATGCCACCGAGGAGGTGACCACCGGCGCGCGGGCGGTGGGCCTGCTGCAGAAGGTGTCCGACATCTACCGCCACCGCATGAGCGAGCCGGACAAGGCTGAGGCCAACCTGCAGCGGGCGGTAGAGCTGGACAAGCGCGAGGTTTCTTCGCTCGATGCCCTGGCCGAGCTGTACGAGGAGCAGGAGCGCTACGACGACCTGATCCAGACGCTGGAGAAGAAGTACGAGCGCAGCGACGAACTCGAGGAGCGCAAAGACATCCGGGCCCGGATCGCCTATCTGCAGGAGGAGAAGCTCGATCGGGTGGATGCGGCCATCGAGAGCTTCCGCCGCATCATGGAGCTGGATGGACGCGACACCCGGGCCATCCAGTCGTTGATCCGGCTCTACCAGCAGGAGGCGCGTTGGCCCGAGCTGATCTCCATGCTGCGCCGGGCTGCCGATCAGGCCGAGGACCGCGAGGTGGCGCTGAACTACCTGTTCAACATCGCCACCATCTGGGAGACCGAGTTGGACAGCGACGAGGAGGCGATCGACGCCTACCGCGCCGTGGTCGAGTTCGAGCCGACCCACTTGTCCAGCCTGCAGGCACTCGAGCGCATCTACACCCGGCTGGACAGCTGGAGCGAGCTGCTGCAGGTGTTCGAGCAGCAGGTCGGGCTGGTGACTGATCTCGAAGAGAAGATCAAGATCTACAACAAGATGGGCAGCATCTGGGAGGAGCGTTTCGCCAATGCGGAGCAGGCCGCCGCCTGCCACGAGAGCATCCTGGCGATCGACGATACCAACCTGCCGGCCCTCAAGGCGCTGGAGCGGCTGGTGCGCCGGCTGGGCGACTTCGAGCGGCTGATCGATTTGTACTACCGCCACATCGAGCTGATCGACGATCGGCGCGAGAGCGTCTCGATCCACCTGTCCATAGGCGAGGTCTGGTACCACGAGCTGAACCGGGTGGACAAGGCCGAGGATACCTTCAACAAGGCGCTCGAGATCGACGAGAACTCGCGCGAGGCCATCCACGCGCTGGGCCAGCTGTACGAGAAGTCGGGCAACTGGTTCAACGCCATCGAGATGCTGCAGCGCGAGGCCGAGCTGTGCGGAGCCACGCCGGAGGCGGTCGATCTCTACTACCGGATGGGCAAGATCAACGAGGACATGTTGCTCGATTCGGGCGCGGCCCGAGACGCCTACCAGAAGGCACTGGCCATCGATCCGTCCTATTTGCCGGCCATCAAGGCGCTGAAGCTGATTTTCTACCTCGACAAGGAGTTCGACGACTACCTCGAGATGATGGCCCAGGAGGCCGAGCACACCGAGGATGTCGAGGAGAAGACCCGGCTGTATCACGAGATCGGCAAGTTTCTGCAAGAGCAGCGCGACGATTCGGCCGAGGCGGCCCGTTACTACGAGGAGGCGCTCAAGCTCACCGCCGACTATCTGCCGGCTGCCAAACCTTTGGCCGATATCTACTTCCGTTCGGAGCAGTGGGAGCGGGCCGAGCAGATGATGGAGGTGGTTGTCGCCGGGCTGGACCGCAACACCGAGAGCAAGGAGCTGTGCCGCCAGTACTACCGGTTGGGCTACATCACCGAGAAGCTCGGCAAGGAGGAGCGGGCCCTCGATCACTACCGGATGTCGTACGACCTGGATGCCACCTACCTGCCGGCGCTCGAGGGACTGGGCAACGCCCTGATCAAGACCGAGCAGTGGGAAGAGGCCTACCGCATCTACCAGACGATTCTGATCCACCACCGCGACAGCCTGTCGGACGCCGAGGTGGCGGAGTTGTATTGGCAGATCGGCGACGTCAACTTCCAGATGGGCGAAGAAGAACGCGCCATCGACAGCTTCACCAAGGCGTTGGACATCGACAGCAGCCACCTGTCGTCGATGCAGTACCTGCTGCGCATCTACGAAGAGCAGGGCAGCTGGGAAGAGGCTTACGAGATCGGGATGCAGATGGTCGAGCATCTCGAGGAGGAGGAGCTGTACGACCACCGGCTGCGGATCGCCGACCTGTGCCTGAGCCAGTTGCAGGATCCGTTCCGCGCGGTCGATTCCTTGCTGGGGGCGCTGGAGCTGCAGCCGGACAGCCTGGAGGTGCTGTCGCGGCTGCGCGAGGTCTACATCGAGACCCGCCAGCACCAGAAGGCGGTCGATATCATCGAGCGCATCATCGGTATCGAAGGCCGCCCCCGGCGCCTGGTCGAGCTGCACACCCAGGCGGCTGATGTGCTGAGCCGCGAGCTGCACGACGGCGAACGGGCGGTCCAGCACTACAACACCGCGCTGGATACCGACCCGTCGCACATCCAGGCCTTCCAGGCCATCACCCAGATCCTGACCGCTCAGAAGAACTGGCCGGCCTTGAAGGAGAACTACATCCGCATGGTCAAGCGGCTGCCGGCCTCGGCCCGCAAGACCAAGCTGGCACTGTGGAAGGACTTGGGCGAGCTGTGTCGGGTGGTGCTGCGCAACCTGAACGAATCGATCGATGCCTACCGCATGATCGTGACGCTCGATCCGGAAGACGTCGACGCATTGGCCACGCTCGGCGATCTGTTGGCAGCCAAGCAGGGCGCCGCCGAGGAGGCCATCGACACCCACCACAAGGTGTTGTCGATGGCGGCCGATCGGGTCAAGAGCTACCGCTCGTTGTGGAAGCTCTACAAACAGCGCAAGGACTACGATCCGGTCTTCGTGCTGACCACCATCCTGCGCTACTTGAAGAAGGCCGACGAAGAAGAGTCCAAGATTGTCAACTACTTCTCGAAACGGGCGCCCCAGATGGCCGCGCGCCCGGTCACCGATCGCATCTGGGAGACGGCCCTGGCCCATCCAGGGGTCAGGGTGCCCTTCACCCGCATCTTCGGGTTGATGTACCGCATGGCCACGCCCATGTTCACCGTCGACCATAAACAGGTCGGCCTGCGGCGCAAGGAGCACCAGGTCGATCTGGCCCGCGATCGGAGCCTGTTCGCCCACAACTTCCGCCAGGCGGCCAAGGTTCTCGGCGGGCCCGAGGTCGAGCTGTTCGCGCTCAAGGACCAGGCGGCGCCGAAGCCGCCGGGCCTGGCGTTGGCGTTGACCCGACCGACAGCGGTCATCGCCTATCGGGATGTGTTCCAGCTGGACAAGAAGAAGGTGCTGCTGTTCCAGATCGGCCGTGAGCTGGCAATGATCCGGCCCGAGTTCCTTTTGGCCAGCGCGGTGCCGATCACCGAACTGAACAACCTGCTTCAGGCGGCTTGCCTGTTGGTGCGGCCGAGCCACAAGGCCGAGGGGGACGCCCGCGGCATAGACCGGGCGCGCGCCGGACTCAAGCGCCACATGACCGAGCAGGGCATGGGAATGCTCAAGCGGGCGGTGAGCGAGTACCTGAAGTCGCCGCGCAGCTACAACCTGAAGCGCTGGGTCGAGGCGGTCGAGCACTCGATCAACCGGGCCGGCTTGGTGTGCTGCGCCGACCTGAGTGTCTCGCTGGGCATCTTGCGCCGTGAGAACGCGGGGCTGACGCCGATGCGCCCGGTCACCCGGGTGACCGAGTTGCTCAAATTCGCCTCCAGCCAGAACCACTTGCAGCTGCGCGCCAAGATGGGGCTGGCGGTCCAGGCCTGAGGAGGTGGTTTTGCTGCGGGCGGCCTTCTGCTACAATTCCGGCGAATCGCAGATCCACCGGGGCCGCTGTGGAGTCTAATCTCGGAGGAGCGGTCAATCTCTCACGGGACAAAACACGATGAAGTTCGTCTGTGACAACTGCGCCACCCAGTATTTGATTTCGGACGACAAGGTCGGCCCCAAAGGCGTCAAGGTTCGCTGCAAGCGCTGTGGCAACATCATCATCGTCCGGCCGCAGGATGAAGAGCCGAAGACGGGAGACGAGGCGGGGCGGGCGACAACCGAGCCCTCGACCACCGAAAGGGGGGATTCCGACGAGGTGGGCCAGGCCTTCGATCAGCTGTTGGCCGGTGGCCTGGGGGATGAACGGGGGGACGAAAGCGAAGACGAAGGCGATGAGCAGGCCACCGAGATCTTCCGCGTCGAGGATCTGAAGCGCCAGCAGGGCGGAGCCGCTGAAGACCACGACAAGATCGACGAGGTCTTTGCCGGTGCCGAGTCGACCGAGCTCAACCGCAGCTCCGAACGCCAGCGACCGGCCCGCTCCGAATGGTACCTGGCCATCGGTGAGGAGCAGGTCGGCCCGATGGATCTGACCGAGGTCCAGAATCGCTGGCTGGCGGGCGAGATCGATACCGGCACCCTGGCCTGGTCGGCCGGCATGAGCGACTGGACTGCGATCAGCGACGTCGACGAGTTGAGCGAGGTGCTCCAGGCCGCCGCGCCCGAGGGCCGCGAGTCGACCGCGGTAGACGAGCCCGAGGCGGGGGCTTCGGGCGATGCCGCCGCGGCCGAGCAGGACGAATGGGCGTCCTACCAGGGCTCCGAGCTCGCCTCGCTGGTGGAGGAGGAGATCGCCGAGACGGCCAGCCAGCCGCCGCCGAGCGAGGATGAGGCGCCGCTGACGGGACTGGGCGAGGGCGAGGATGAGGACGAGGAACCCGACGATGGCGAGATTCCGCCCTGGGAGCAGGATGAGCCGGGCTCCGGCGAGGTGGCGCAGCCATCCGACAGCTTTTTCGACTCCAGTCTCGACAAGTCGAGCGGCGACGAAAGCTATTTCGACAGCAGCTACAGCCGTTCGGGGCACGTCTTGGCCGGGCCGGCCTATCTCGGCGGGGCCAAGGCGTCGAGTTCCAAGGGCAAGTGGATCCTGATCGTCACCCTGGCGGTGGTGGTCATTGGCGGGGGCACGGTGGCCGGTCTATTGCTGATCGGTGAGGACGAGGTCCAGCCCGGTGAGGTCGAGCCCATGCCCGGACCGGCCGGCGCTGCCGGGGGCAAGGGGGAGCCGGCAGCCGGCGGTGGAGCCGAGAAGGGGACGGGGGCCGACAAAGGCGCTGGGACCGTCGCTGGCGACGAGGGCCGGGATGGAGATGGGGCCGAGGACGATCGAGGCGCAGAGGTTGGCAAGGGTCAGGAGACGGCCGGCGGTGACGATGGCCAGGGCGATGACGATGGCCAGGGCGGTGACGATGGCGAAGGTCGGCAGGGATCGATGGTGGTGGCCAAGCCGGCGCCTCGAGGCGACCCCGAGCCGGAACGCGACCAGAAAAAGGATCGCCGCCGGCGGCGCCGGATCGCCCGGGGCCACGGGGGCCGGACCGGTCGCAAGGCCAAGCCCCGGCCCAAGCCGAAGCCCAAGCCCAAACCCAAACCGCAGCCCAAGCCCGAGCCGGCGGCTGCCGGCGGTGACGCCAGTTTGCCGGAAAAACTGACCAAATCGCAGATCAGCAAGACGATGCGCGGCTACATCAAGGCGATGAAGGGCTGCGTCGAGCAACAGCATCAGCGCGATCCCACGGTGACCGGGACCTTGAAGATCTCCTTCGTCATCCAGCCCAGCGGCAAGGTGGCCAAGGTGTCGATCAAGACCGCCGAGCACCGCGGCTCCTATGTGGCCGGCTGCATCTCCTACATCATCAAGTCGATCCAGTTCCCCAAGGCCCAGAAACCCTTCGTGGTTCCGGTGTTGCCCCTGAAGCTGGGCGGTTGAGCGACCGCTTGCCGAACTTGAATCCCGGATCGGGGCCGTGCTAGACTCGACGGCCGTCGCTGCACCGCGCACAAGCGCGATCTGTGGTCGGCGCGCAACCGTTCAGGCGACCGGTGCCCCACATCGGGTCATCTGGACCGCATTCCGCCTCGCGGAGGCTTCGTCCGATGCGGCTGGGCATATTCTCCGATGTGCACTCCAACCTCGAGGCGCTCAAGGTCGTGGTGGAGGCCTACCAGCAGCTGAACATCGACCGCTACATCTGCCTCGGCGATATCGTGGGTTACGGCGCCAACCCCAACGAATGCTGCGAGATCGTTCGCAGCCTGGCCTCGGCGGTGGTCTTGGGCAACCACGACGCGGCTGTCTCGGGCCGCATGGAGTACGCTTACTACTACGACGCGGCCCGCCAGGCACTCGACTGGTGCGCCGAACAGCTGGAACCGGATCACATGGACTGGCTGCGGCAGCTGCCGTACGTGGTCCGACAGGACAGCTTGTGCTTCAGCCACGGCAACCCGTTGTACCCGGCGGAGTTCGAGTACATTTTCACCATGGATCAGGCCGCCGAGTTGCTGTCGCGATTCGACCATCTGGACGATGTGAACTTCATCGGCCACTCCCACCTGACCAAGTCCTTCGCCCTGGCGGTCGGCGAGGTCAACGAGGTGGTGGCGCGGCGTTTCGGTTTGCGGCGCCACCGAAAGTACGTGATCACCGATGGCAGTGTCGGCCAGCCGCGGGACTACGACAACCGGGCCTGCTTCACCGTGTTCGATACCGAGACCCGCATTTTCGAATACCACCGTGCCGAGTACGACATCGAGACGGCAGCCCAGAAGATCTTCGATGCCGATCTGGCCATCAACTTCGGCAAACGCTTGTTCCTGGGTGTCTGATGAGCGTGCTCGAGTGGACATTCCTCGGTCGGGTGGATTACCGCCGTGCGCTCGAGTTGCAGTACGCCCACGCGACCCGGCTGCGCAGCGGGGCCCGGCCCCGGTTGTTGCTCCTGGAGCACCCGCCGACCATCACCCTGGGCCGGTCGGCCGACCCGCGCCATCTGCGGCTGCCGCCGGATCGGCTGGCCCGACGCGGCATCCAGGTGGTGCGGGTGCTGCGCGGTGGGGACGTCACCTATCACGGCCCCGGGCAGCTGGTCGGCTACCCGCTGGTCGATTTGGCTCCGGCGCGTCTCTCGGTGCCCGCCTGGGTGCAGGGCTGCGCCCAGGTCCTGGTGGACGAACTCATCGAACGCGGGGTATCGGCCCGGTGGTCGGATTTGCACCCGGGGGTGTGGGTCGGGCGACGGAAGATCGCGGCGGTCGGCTTTCATATCTCGCGCCGCATATCGACCCACGGCTTCGCTCTGAACCTGGCGCCCGACATGAGCGCCTACGATGCGATCGTGCCTTGCGGCCTGACCGACCTCGGTGTGACTTCGTTGGCGCAGCTCGGCGTAGCCGTGCCGGCGATGGAGGACATCGCCGGCAGCTTGGCCCGGCGGCTGGCCGGCTGCCTCGGCTGGGAGCTGGGGCGGCGGCTGCATCCGACCGCGGTCCTCGAAGAGAAGGTGGATGTTGAGCACGTGCCGGCAAACGGTTAGCGCCAGCCGCTGGACAACGTTGGGGGCGGCCTTGCTGCTGCTGGGCGGCGGATGCTGGGTGGCCTGCCATTCGGCCGCAGCGGTCAAGGAGCACCCGATCTACATCGTGGGGGTGGACGACCGCGCATCCGGCGTGCCCGATGGCGTGCAGTTCGATCCCGAGCGCAGCCGGCAGCACCTGGAGGCGGCCCTGGCCGACAGCCGCACCATGCATGTGGTCGAGCAACGCAAGCCGGCCGCCTATCGGGCCGAGTTGACCATATCGCTGGCTTCGGAACGCGAGTCCGAACGCGAGGACCAGACCGGTGTCTACCGGGCCGTGCAGGTCGAGTTGCACGTGCACCGCGATCAAGGTGAGCAGCGGGATTGGCTGACGGCCCAGGGCGAGGCCTTTTTGGTGCAGGAGCCGGCGGAGGGCGGGCGCAACGAGGGGTTCGACCGGGTCCTGGAGCGGGCAGTTGCCAAGGCGGTGGAGTACATCGACCTGCAGTTCGAGTGTCGCGAACTCGAGCCGGAGCAGCTGCGCGAGCGGCTGAACAGCGAGCAAGCCGAGCAGCGGCTCTATGTGATGCGCTCGCTGCGCGATCGGAACATCCCGGAGATGGTCACCGACGTGGTGCGTCGATTGGCGGATCCGGACGAGGATGTGGTGCTCGAAGCGGTGGGGGTGTTGGTCGCCCAGCGCGACCGCCGGGCGGTCGAGCCGCTGATCGCCTTGAGCCGATCGCGCGATCTGGTCTTCAAGCTCCAGATCATCACCGCCATGGCCGAGCTCGGCGGACCGGTGGCCCGCGGCTATCTGTTCACGCTGGCGGCGGGTCACCCGGCGGAGGAAATTCGCCAGCGGGCCCGTGAAGGCCTGGCCCGCATCGAACGCAGCGGCGTGCAGGCCGCCGGCGATCTGCGCAATTCGCCAGTGGCCTGGCCCCAACCGGGGTCCCGTGAACGGGACCCCGCCCAGTGAGGGTTGCCATGAAAGCGGTCGCCTGGATTTCTCTCGCGCTGGCCGGCGCGGTCGTGTTCGGTTGCGCCCACGATCCCGCTCGGCCCGCTGGACGGAACGGCGCCGAGTTGGAGCGCTATCTGCCGTTGCGGGTGGGCAACCAGTGGACCTACCAGACGCGGTTTCAGGGCCAGCCACAGCCGGATTTGACCATCCGGCTGACCGCCGAGAAGAACGGCTACGTGCACGACGACCGGCCCCAGCCGAGCCGTTACCGCTACGACGCCGAAGGCTTGCGCGACGGCAACGAGCGCTACCTGCTCAAACGGCCGCTGGAGGAGGGCACCGCCTGGATGAGCGTGGCCGACTTGAACACGGTGGAACGCTATCGCATCGTCGACGTGGACCGCCGGGTGCAAGTGCCGGCTGGCGTGTTCGAGGACTGCGTGGTGGTGCGGCTGCAGGTGGTCATGCCCGGCGAGCGGATGATGCGCAACGACATGACCTTCGCTCCGGATGTCGGCATCGTCGAGGTGCGCACCGTGGTGCTGGAAGGCAAACGCGAGATACCACAGAGCCACCTGAAGCTCGAGTCCTACGCGCTGTGCGAGCGCCCCGAGGGCTGCGCCCCGAAGAAGAAGGAGAAGAAGTAGGTATGCCCGGCCAGCCCGATGGCTACCAGCGATAGGGAAGGGCGCTGCGCAGCGACTCCGGCTCGCCGTGCGGGCCGCGGCGCAGGACCGTGTCGCGGGCGTAAGCCGGATCGGGCTCGGGGTGATCGAGGGTGTAGTGCAGGCCGCGGCTCTCGCGCCGCAGCCGGGCGGCGTGGATGACCATTTCGGCCACGACGGCGATGTTGCGCAGCTCGACCAGGTCCGAGGTCAGCAGGAAGTTCCAGTAGTAGTCGTGGATCTCCTCGCGCACCATGCGAATGCGGCGCAACGCCCGTTCCAACCGCTTGTCCGAGCGGACGATGCCCACGTAGTTCATCATGAAGCGGCGGATCTCTTCCCAGTTCTGGCTGACCACCACCATCTCGTCCGAATCGACCGCCGCCCCGGTGTCCCAGTCCGGCAAACCGTCGCTCGGTTGGGGACGCGCCTCGAGCCAGCGGTGGGCATCGGCGGCGGCTTGGCGGCCGAAGACCAACGCCTCGAGCAGGGAGTTGGACGCCAGCCGGTTGGCCCCGTGGAAGCCGGAGCAGGCCGTCTCGCCGATGGCGTACAGCCCGGCGACAGAAGATCGCCCCCGGGTGTCGGTGCGAATGCCGCCGCAGAAGTAGTGGGCGGCCGGGACCACCGGCAGGGGTTCGGAGCGCATGTCGAGGCCGTACTGCAGGCAGCGCTGGTGGATGTTCGGGAAACGCCGGATCAGGTAGTCCGAATCGACCCCGGTCATGTCCAGCAGCACGTACTCGTCGCCGCGCTTCTTGAGCTCGTGGTCGATCGCCCGGGCGACCACGTCGCGGGTGGCCAGCTCGCCGCGTTCGTCGTAGCGCTGCATGAAGGGTTGACCGTCGGCCAGGCGCAGCACCCCGCTCTCGCCGCGCAGCGCCTCGGACAGTAAAAAGGATTTGGCCTGCGGATGATAGAGACAGGTCGGATGAAACTGGACGAACTCCAGATTGGCCATCTCGGCACCGGCCCGGTAGGCCATGGCCATGCCGTCGCCGGTGGCCACGTCCGGGTTGGACGTGTAGACGTAGGTCTTGCCCGCGCCACCGGTGGCCAACACGGTCACCCCGGCCAAAAAGGTGCTGATGCCGCCGTGGACCTGATCGAGCGAGTAGACGCCCCGGCAGCGGCGCGACAGACCGTTGGCGTCGGGGTCGATGATCAGATTGACGGCGATCTGTTGCTCCAGCATCCGGATGCCGGGCTGGGCGGCGACCGCCTCGATCAAGGCGGTCATGATCTCGTGACCGGTGAAGTCGCCGGCGTGCAGGATGCGGCGCTTGGAATGGCCCCCCTCGCGGCCGAGGTCGAAGCCGTCGCCCTGATCGGGGCTGAGCCGACTGAAGGGCACGCCCCAGTCGATCAGCTCCTGGATGGCCGCCGGCCCGGCCGCGATGCACTGCTCGACGACGTCGGGATGACACAGCCCGTCCCCGGCCGCGATGGTGTCGCGGGCGTGGTCCTCGAAGGAGTCGTCCTTGGCGGTGACCGAGGCGATGCCCCCCTGTGCCCGGTCGGAGGCCGATTCCTGGTAGGTGGTCTTGGACAGCACCAGCACGCTGCCGTGCTGCGCGGCGTGCAGCGCAAAGGTCAGGCCGGCCAGGCCGCCGCCGATAACCAGGTAGTCCACTCGTTCGCGCAAAACCAGAAGCCTCCAGCCGATGGATATGCCAGCATAGGACCGTCCGCGGTCGCGGTCAACCGCAGCGGTAGCCGGCAAGCGGGCAGCGCCCGGTGTCGGCCGCTTCCTTGCGGCGGCAGATCCGCCGTGTTAACATCAGCTTCGACGATGGTGGAGCGAATACATCGGCTCCTGGTGGGCGCGCTCGTCTCGGTTGGGCTGCTGTTGGCCACCCCGGTCAACGGCGATGTCTACAAGTACGTCGACGAGAACGGGGTGGTCCATTTCACGAACATACCGAACGATCGGCGTTTCGAGCGGCTGGCCCCGCCCGGCAGACCGCCCGCTGCCCGCAAGCGCAAGGCGCGCAAGCCGCGGCGGCGTTCCGGACGGCTCAAGCGCCGCATCCTCGACAATTACGATCACATCATCGAAGAGGCCGCCGAGCGGTTCAATATCCCGGCCACCCTGGTCAAAGCGGTCATCGTGGTCGAGAGCAACTTCAACCCCAAGGCGGTCTCCCATGCCGGCGCCCAGGGCTTGATGCAGCTGATGCCCCAGACCGCCGCCGACATGGGGGTCGACGACGTGTTCGATCCGCGGCAGAACATTCTGGGCGGAACGCGCTACCTGCGGCACCTGGCCAATGCCTTCGAAGGCGACCTGGTCTTGACGCTGGCCAGCTACAACGCCGGCCAGAAGGCGGTCAACCGGCACATGGACATACCGCCCATCGCCGAGACCCAGCGCTATGTCCGGCGGGTGCTCAAGCTCTACTACCATTTCAAGAACGAGGCGCGGCAGCAGGCCCGACCTCCGCCCGGGGGAGAGTCCCGATGAGCGACGGCGACGAGGCACGTCCCGAGCTGTACGAGGACGAATCGGCAGAGGAGATCGACGACGATTTCCTCTTCCATCTCTACCAGGGCGGCGAGCTGCTGCGCGGCGACCGGGTGGTCGAGGCCAAGGACCACCTGGAGCGCGCCTTTCAGCTGAAGCCGACCAACGCCCGCGGCCAGAACCTGCTCGGCCTGGTCTACTTCCGCCTGGGGCTGTATCAGCGGGCCATCGAGGTCTACCAGGATCTGGTCGAGCGGTTTCCCGAGGAGGCGACCCTGCGGGTCAACCTGGCCATGGTCCACTTCAAGGCGGACCAGCTCGATCAGGCCGAGAACGAGCTGCGCCGAGCCGTCGCGCTGGAACCGGAGCACCGCAATGCCCATCGCTACCTGGGACTGGTGTTGGTGCGCCAGGGCCAGACAGACGAGGCCCGCCGTCACTTCACCCAGGCCGGGGTGAAGAACGCGGAACGCCTGCTGGGCGCCGAGGGCGAAGGTGATGTCTCACCGCAGCGCAGCGAGGAGATCCGTCGGGCCCAGAGCCGCGCTCTGGCCGAGGTGGCCGACCAGGGCTTTCGGGAGCTCGAGAACAAGGAGATTCCGTTTCGCGACGCCGGTCCGGGCAGCGAGCCGCCACCGCCGGCCGCCGAGGACACCGCGGGCGACGATCGCTTGCAGGGCGAACGCTGGTGCGCCAACGAGATCGGGCGCGGCCAGTCGACCCGCCAGGACGCACCCGACCGGAACGGCTTCTCGCTCGAGGGCGAGCAGCTTTGCGTCCGCTGCCCGCAGCCGGTGCACACGCGCCTTGAATCCCTGGTCTGGATCGAGGGCGATCTGTCGTTGGCGCGAATCAACAAGCGCTTTGGAGGCCAGGCGACCCGTCACGGCTTCGATCGGGGGCTGCGGGCCATGATGCGGGTCGAAGGGGAGGGGGCGCTGCTGCTCGATCCGTTGGAGATGGGCAGCTTCGCCCTGCTCGACCACGGCGATTCATCCGGTTACTTCCTCGAGCAGCTGGTGTTCGCCTTCGGTGACTCGACCGCTTGGGAGAATGGGCGGCTGGCTGTCGGGGAAGGCGAGGCAGACTTGCCGATCTTTCACCTGTACGGGCCGACCCGGCTCGTGCTGTGTTGCCCCGGCAAGCTGATGCGCCGCTCGGTGTCCGGCGAGCGTCGGGTCTGTCTGCCGGCGCGCAAGCTGGTCGGCTGGTCGGGCAATCTGGCTCCGCGCCTGTTTCAGGCCGAGCCGCCACTGCCGACCGAGCTGTGGCTGGAGCTGACCGGCGACGGCGAGATCATCTACACCGTCTGAATCGGCGGGGATCGGGGCGAGGTGGCCATGCGCAAGAAGCTGCGCGAGGAGTTCTTCAATCTGCCGAACATGCTGACCATGTTCCGCATCGCGATCATCCCCCTGGTGCTCGTATTCATCTACTACGACAGCCGGGTCAATGCCTTCATCGCCGCCTGCCTGTTCGCCACCGCATCGGCCACCGACTTCTTTGACGGTTGGTTGGCACGGCGCAAAGGGCTGATCACAGTGCTGGGCAAGTTCCTCGATCCGCTGGCGGACAAGCTGATCGTCACCTCCACGCTGGTCATGCTGATCCCGTTGGGGCGCATCCCCGCCTGGGTGGTGGTGCTGTTGCTGGCCCGCGAGTTGGCGATCACCAGCCTGCGCTCGATCGCGGTCAACGAGGGTCTGGTCATCGCGGCCAGCCAGGGGGGCAAGTGGAAGACCGCGTTCCAGCTGACCGGGATTCTGGGGCTGTTGATCCACTACCCTTACCCGATCGCCGTCATCACGCCGGCACTGCACGACCTGGTGGCCGGCACCTGGTTCCACGAGTTGCTGGCCGAGGTGGGCATCCCCTTGCGCCCGTGGGTCGACTTCCACGTCGTCGGGCTGTGGTTGATCTACCTGTCGCTGTTATTCAGCATTTTTTCGGCCTCGCAGTACCTCTACCGTTTCGTCCGGGCGGTGGGTCGGCGCAGCCCGGCCCAGGCCGCCTGAGCCGGTGCCGGGGGCGGCGATCTCGGCCCACCCGGCAGTGGCGAGACAGCCTGCACTGGAGCGGCATTTTCCCTTGACAACCGGTGCCACTCATGTAGATTTGGGAGCCTGTTGAGCGGGTGTAACTCAGTGGCTAGAGTGCAACCTTGCCAAGGTTGAGGTCGAGGGTTCAAATCCCTTCACCCGCTTTTTGCCGGCGCCATGGCCAAGTGGTAAGGCAGAGGTCTGCAAAACCTTTATCCCCGGTTCGAATCCGGGTGGCGCCTGAATCTCGGGCCGGTGGGGGCAACCGGCCCACTTTTTCCTTTGCCAGCAGTCAACTCGATGCCCAGGGGTGAACGGTCGTGCCGAGGCGATCGCGCAAAGCAGTCATGCTCGTCGAGAGCGATCCGGCGCGGCGGCGCGATCTATACGAAGTCCTGCGGCTGACCCGGGTCGACGTGATCAGCGCCACCGATGGCGACAAGGCGCTGGAGCTGGTGCGCCGCGAGCACCCAGCTCTGATCGTGCTCAATATGTTCGCCGAGGAGACCGACGGGGTCGGCTTTCTCAAGCAGCTGCGCTGTTACGGCATGGGCCGCCAGATCGTGGTGCTGGGGCTGGTGGGCGACGAGGATCCCGAGGCCCACAAGGTGGCCTCGCTGGCCGGACCCGACAAGCTGCTCGAGCGCGATCCCCCGCCGCACCTGGTGCTGGAACTCATTCTGGGCTACCTCGACATCGAGCAGATCGAGGTACCCAGGGGCATGCAGACCGAGGTGGGCCGCGACGAGGTCAAGGCCGCGCCGGGCGAGGCCCTGTCGGCCGACGAGCCGGATGACGATGATACCCCGCGGCCCATCATCCGTTCGCTGGGCTCGCTGCTGGCCCTGACCGCGGACGCCGGCAAGCACCGGCGCTGAAGCCCGCGCCGGAAGTCCCCTGGGGGACGTCCAACCCGCAGTCTAGACTGAAGTCCCCCCGCCCGAAGGGCGGGGGATAATAAAATCAAAGAGTTAGAGAGCACACAGGCCCTTGTTCCCATGTAAGCCCACTAGAAAAATCAGTGAGTTAGAAGTTCCCAAGGGAACTTCCATCTAGAGACGACGGCTGGCGGTGGCGAAGGCCCGCGCCTGGCGGGCCCGACGTACCGCTGCCAGGAATCCCTCATAGTACGAGTAGGTGTCGAAGGCGCCGTCGCGATGGACGTAGCCGTCGGCCCGCTCCACCAGCCAACCGGCCGCGTGGTGGCCGAATACGTCGCGCTGGCCGACCTCATCCGGGCCCAGCATGGCCAGACCCTGGGCGTCGTTGGGATGGGCCTCGGTGGCCCAGATCTCGCCGTCGGCCTCGCCCAACAGGTAGCTGCCTTCGAAATCGGTCGTTCGCTCGCTCATCTTCACCCCTCCTGATCGATCTTCGTGGCTGCCCGCCGAAACGGCTGGCAGCGTTCGAGCGCTGAAGCTTCCCCGGGGGGCGCTCCAGCCTAGAGATTGCGTTTGATCACCGTCCACATCAGCCCGATGGTGGCGGCCCAGCCCTCCAGCATGGCCGCTCGGTCGAAATCCGGCTCTTCCCGGCCCGCCGCCACGGCCGCCTGCAGTTGGACCGGGGGATCGGCGGTCAAACGTTCCAGCCGTTGCGCCAACGCCAGCTCGCCGAGCTGCTCGAGCTGCTGCAGGTCGGCTTCGTGCTCGATCCAGTCGCGGGCCGCAGCCGAACCGGCGGCGAACCACCGTTCCTCTTCCCGGCGCCGTTCGGCGCGCAATCGGCCGAGCAGCTGCTCCATGCGGTGGAGGTCGGTCGGCAGGTCGAGCAGGCGCCGGACCTCCCGCCGCAGGGCCTGCTGGCAGACCCGGGACACGTTCAGCGACCGTTTGACCCGCGCCTGGGCGAGCTGCTGCTTCAGGTCGTCCGGAATGGATATCGTAATTCGCGGCATAGCAATACATAATTATCGTCAATACTGTACATACTAGCTGGCTGGACCCAGGTCAACTTTTTGGCCGCTCCGTGGCTTGAAAAACAGCCGGCCGCCGTGGTAGACAGGCCCTGAATTCGCGGACGCGGAGCCGCAGCCGTTGTGGTGGATTGCCCCGATGTCCGTGCGCTTGCCAGCGACCGGAGCCAGAGTGCGCTTTCCCGGTAGCCGCAACCCCAAGCACTATTTCCCGGTGACCGGTAAACGCAGCCGGGCTCCGGTGGTCGAGACAGAGGCGCCGCGCCACTGGTATTTGGTGGGCCTGGATCAGCTCATCGTGGATGTCGAGGTCCGCGGCGCCGGGCAGCTGGCGGCCGAGTTTGGCCTGTTGTCGGGTGAGTCCATCCTGCTCGATGCCCGGGCCCATCTGCGCCTGCTCGAGCGGCTGCGGGCCGAGGGCGTCGAGCACCGGATGTCACCCGGTGGCTCGGTGGGCAACACGGTCAACAACTTCACCTTTCTGTCCGGGGAGCCGGCGGTCATGCTGGGGGCCATCGATGCCTGCATTCGACCCGGTTCACCGGCCTTTCACTATGTGGCGGCCACGCCGATCGCGGTCGATCTGAGTCGTCTGGTGCCGGTCGACGGCACGGTGGCCACCGCGCTGACCTTTATCGGTCCGGACGGCGATCGCTCGTTCGCGGTCGCGCCGGGCATCGCCAACGACTACCCACCCCCCGCTCTGCCAGAGCAGGTGATCGGCAATGCGGCCGCGGTGCTGACCACCATGTACTGCCTGCGCGATCCGGACTGGCCCATCGCGCGGGCCGCCCGGCGGATGCTGGAGCTGGCCGCGGCAGCCGGGGTGCCGGTGGCGTTGGGCATGGGCACGGCCAGCCTGGTGCGCCAGCAGCGCGAGCTGGCCCGCGAGTTGTTGGCGCGCTACGTCACCGTGGCCGCCATGAACGTCGATGAAGCCGCGGCCCTGACCGGCGAGCAGGATGCTCTATTGGCCTGCCAGCAGGTGCTCGATTGGGTCGACATGGTCATCATCACCGAAGGGCCGCGCGGATTGACCATGGCCGGCTACGTGGATGCGGCCCACCGGCGCCAGACCGATCAGCCGGTGCGCTCCAAGTCGATTCCCGAGTACAACCGCTGGGAGTACAGCCGGCTGATGCGGCGCAGCGATTGCGCCGAGCCGCATCGTATCTACAGCCACATCCACCCCTACCGCGGCGGGCCCGAGCGGCTGATGAACACCAATGGCGCCGGTGATGCCGCGTTGGCCGCCGTGCTGCACGACATCGTGGCCAACCAGTACCACCAGGCCACGGTGCCGGGCAGCGACAAACATGCCACCGGGGTGCCCTTTCTGAGCTACTCCTCGCTGTCGCGGCTGGCCCAGTACGGCAACCGGGTGGCCTACGAGAGCCTCAAGGCCTGCTCGCCGCGGCTGGTCGCGCCGGTGGGCCCCGATCGCTGATCCCAAATCGCGCCACCGCCGGGCCGATCGCTACCGGTGTCAGCGGCGGTGGGAGCGGCGCAGCAGGACGGACACCGCGCCGGCGCCGCCGTCGCAGGCCCGAGCGGTGGAAAACGCCAGGATGTGCTTGCGCAGCGCCGAGCGGACCAGCCAGCTGCCCAGGGCCTGCTTGAGCACCGGGATCTTGTCCTTGGAGCCGTGGCCGCGGCCGTGGATGATCAGCACGCAGCGCTTGTCCGCGGCCAGCGACTGGGAGATGAAGCGATCGACCTCCGGCTTGGCCTCTTGCCGTGACAGTCCGTGCAGGTCGAGGTGGTCCTGGATCGAGAACTCGCCCCGCTGCAAACGGCGCAGCAGGCGGGGATCGGCGCCCTCGGCCAGCCCGGAGATGGCCTGGTCGGTCTCGTGGATCGACAGCGGCCGCTCGCCGGCGACCAGCTCGCTGAGCGCTGCTTGAACCTCGGCGGCTTCTTGCGCCTCGCGGCTGGGGCGTGGGGTGAGACGCGGTTCCGGCCGCACCAGGCCCGGACCGCCGTCGAGCGGCTCCACCCCGGCCATGGCCTCGGAGAAGGCGTCGGCCTCGTCATCGCTTCGATCGGCCGGGGCGGCGGCCGGTGGTGGCCGGGCCGGGGGGCGCGGTTCGGCCGCCGGTTTGGATCGGCGCTCGGCGAGCTGGCGTAGGCCGGCCAGGGGGCGGCTGCTGAAGTCGCGGCCGGCGGGGCGGTCGGCCGGCCGTGAGCGCCGGCGATCCTTTTTCTTCCGCTTGCGGCCCAAAGCGCGCCCGGGATTACGGAGGGCAGACGGCGAAGTAGCGGATGGCGTAGTAGTACTTGGACTCGCCGCTGTCGCGCATGCAGGTTTTGCGCGCACAGGTCTCGCCCTCGTAGCAGTCATCGTCGTCGACGCAGGTGCGGTCGGTCTCCTCGAGGACCCGGCCGTGGATCAGGGTGTCGATCACGACTCCGAAACGGTCGTCGACCCAGGTGGCCTCGCGCGGGGCGACTTCCTTCTTGAAGTCCCACTCCTCCTCGGTCAGCACCACGCCGATTCGGCCCAGTTTGTTGCCCTGGTTGTCGAGCGGCTGGAAGACCAGGGCCTGTTGGTCGACGCTGGGGCCGCGCTCGGCCCAGAAGAAGCCGATCATGCCGTCCGGTGCCTGTGAAGCCGCCCCGCCGAGGGCGTTGCGGCCCTTGTCGCTGGCGCTGGAGATCTGCAGCGGGCCGCGCACCACGTTGCCCTGATAGTCGATCCAGGCCAGGTAGGCCTCGCGCTTGGCGCCGGCGGCGCTCTTCTGGGCGTCGAAGGCCAGCAAGTAGCCGCTGTTGCCCTCGAACAGGGTCGGGTTGCGCGCGTCGTAGAAATCGCCGCCGATGGTGTTGAGGTTCTCGGTCTTCATCCAATCCGTATAGCAGCCCCACCAGCAGCCCCACCAATCCCACCAGTCCCACCAGTGGTGGGCGATCTCGTACTTGAGCCGGGCGGTGCGGATGCGGTGGTTCGAGCCCGAGCCTTCCTGCCAGACGATGAAGTAGGTCTCGTCGTCGCCCATGATTTGGATTTGGTCCGGGTTGTCCGAGTTGGCAACCGTGTGGGTGAAGTATTGCCTCGGGCTCCACCAGCAGTCGTCGTTCTCGTCGTAGCCGGCGCCGACGCAGTGCTGATAGATGACGCCGTTGCAGTCCGGGTTGGCGTCGCCGGCGCAATACTCGCCGTCCGGACAATCCGCATTGCTGTCGCAGCTGCCGCCGGATTCGCTGCACTCGCCCAGCTGGCCGGGGCAGTCGCCGTCGTTCCAGCAGTCGCTGTCGTCGGCCGCGCACTCTCCGGGGTAGTCGGCACAGTCGCCGTTGGTCAGGCAGCTGGCCTCGTCGTGGTTGCAGCTGCCGTACGGGTCGGAAGGTTGTTCGTCGGGATCGACCCCGGCATAGCCGTAGCACGGATCCCAGTACTTCATGTGGCCGTAGGGATCGAGCGGTGCGGTCATGACTTTGTTGTAGTAAGCCCAGGCCAGCACGTAGCCGTTCTGGGTGTGGGTGATGGCCGGGGCGTAGCGGTTGGACTGGCACCAGCTGTACCAGTGATCCGAGCAACCGTTGAGCGGATTGACCCGGCCGCTGAGGCCGCCACCCTTGGTCAGGGTGCGGAACCAGATGTCGTTGGTCACGTAGACGGCGGCGAACTTGTTGCGGCCCTGGTCCCAGGCGAGTTCGGGCTGGATGGCATTGCGCCAGGTGTTCCGCGAGACGTGGACGTTGCCCGCCTGCTCCATGCCGCCGGCACAGTTGGAGCCGTTGAGACAATCCTCGCTGGTCAGGCATTGCTGCCGCCAGCAGTTTGCCCCGGCCGGGCAGTCGGCGTCGGCCTGGCAGTTGTTCAGCTCGCACGGGCCGTCGCCGCCGCACTCGTCACCGTATTCGGTGCAGGCCGTCTTGCTGCAGGTCTGCTCCAGTGGGCAGTCGCCGTCGTAGCGGCAACTCGACAGGCACTGGCCGCCGACGCAGCTCTGGGTGGCCGGACATTCGGTGTCGTCGGCGCAGGCCGGGCCGTGGCAGGAGCCCCAGCGGCAACGACCTTCGGTGCAGGTGCCGAAGGTGCACTGGCCGATGTCCTCGCAGTGGCAAGTGGCCGGGTTGTCCTCGTCATCGCAGATCATGTTGCACTTGCCGTTGAGCTTGAGCTTCTTCACGCCGCCCTCGGTGTAGTGGCGCACGAACTCGTAGTAGACGTGCCGGCCGTCGCGGTCGTCCTCCCAGACGAAGCCCACGTAACCGGTGTTGCCGGCACGGACCATGCGCGGCCGTGCCCGGCGCTCTTCTTCAGCCGATACTTCGCCCTGGAGCACCTCGCATTCGCAGCCGGTCTCGTAGATGCCGTCGACGTCGACGTGGGTGGCGGCGCACTGGGCGATCTCGCAGTCGTCGTGGTTGCAGTGCAGGCTGAAGACGTTGGGCGGCGGCTCGCCGTCGATCAAGCCCGGGCAGGGTTCGGGATCCAGACAGCAGTAGCACTCCAGCTCGTCGGTCTCCTGGTTGGTGTAGCAAAAGACCTTCATGTCGGCCGGATCGCACTCGCCGCCGCAAGAGCCCGCCATACAGTACTCACCCTGGGCGCACTCGTTGCCGCAGCTGCCGCAGTGGTTGGCGTTCGTCTGGGTGTCGACGCAGGCGCCGCTGCAGTTGGTTTTACCCTGGCTGCAGGAGTCGGCGCAGTCGCCCTCGTCGCAGACCATGTTGGCCCCGCAGCTCTGGCCGCAGGAGCCGCAGTTGTCGTGGTTGGCGTCGGTGTCGACGCACTGGCCGTCGCAGGCTTCCAGGCCGTCATCGCAGTTGTCGCTGCAGACGCCGTGGCTGCAAACCTGGCCCGGCGGGCAGTTGTGGCCGCAGGAGCCGCAGTTGTTGGGGTCGTCGTCGGTATCGACGCAGGCGCCGGCGCACTCGGTCTCGCCCGCGGTGCACTCCTCGCTGCAGATGCCGTTCGAGCACACCTGGTCGGCAGGGCAGGTCTGGCCGCAGCCGCCGCAGTGGATGGGGTTGCTCTCGACGTCGACGCAGGCGCCGTCGCAATCGGTCTGACCGGGAGCGCAATCCTCGGCGCACTGGCCGTTGCTGCAGACCTGGCCGTCGTCGCAGTCGTTGCCGCAGCCGCCGCAGTGCAGCGGATTGCTGTCGATCAGAACGCACGAGCCGTCGCAGTCGGTGTAGCCCGGATCGCAGTCCTCGACGCAGGTGCCGCGCTGGCAGGCCATGCCCGGAGCGCAGGCCCGGTTGCAGCCGCCACAGTGGTGCGGATCGTTGGTCACGTCGACGCACTGGCCGTCGCATTCCTGCTGCCAGCTGGGGCAGGTCGGCTCGCACTGGCCGCCGCGGCAGGTCTCGCCGACCGCGCAGTAGGCGTGGCAGTCGCCGCAATGGCGCTGGCTCTGGTCCAGGTCGACGCAGGCCCCGCCGCAGTCGACAGTGCCTTGCGGGCAGCTGTCGACGCACTGGCCGCCGTAACAGGCCATACCGCCAGGGCAGGACTGACCGCAACCGCCGCAGTGGTGCGGGTCGATCATCAGGTCCACGCAGGCGCCGTTGCAGTTGGTGTCACCGGGCAGGCATTCGGCCCGGCAGCTGCCGAGTTCGCAGACCTGGCCGCCGTCGCAGGCTTCTCCGCAGCCGCCGCAGTGGTGCGGGTCGGAGACCACCGCCACGCAGGCGCCGGCGCAGGCCTGCTCGCCGTCGGCGCAGCCGACCGCGCAGCGGCCGCCGCTGCAGACCTCGCCGGCCGGGCAGGCGTTGCCGCAGGCGCCGCAGTGGCGCGGATCGTTGTCCAGGTCCACGCAGGAGGCGTAGCAGTTGGTCAGCCCCAGCGGGCACTCCTCGACGCAGCCGCCGTCGCCGCAGGCCTCGCCCACCGCGCAGCCCTGGTCGCAGCCGCCGCAGTGATCGGGGTTGGTGAACACGTCGACGCAGCCCCCGCCGCAGTTGAAGGTGCCCGGCGGGCAATCCGTCTCCTGGCACTGGCCCTGCAGACAGACCTCGGTGTTCTCGCAGCCCAGCCCGCAGCCGCCGCAGTTGCCGTGATCGGCCAGCGGATCGGCGCAGCGGCCCCCACAGCAGAGCCGCAGCGGCCGGCAGGGGCTGTCGCAGGCACCGCAGTGGGCCGGGTTGCCGTCCAGGGCGAAGCAGCTGCCATCGCAGTCTTGCTCGTCGGCAGAGGTGCAGCCGCCCGGGCCGCAGCTCATGCCGGAGCAGACCTCGGCGTCGCCGCAGACGGTGAAGCAATCGCCGCAATGGTCGTGATCGCCGGTGATGTCGACGCAGTCCCCGCCCTGGCAGGGCTCCTGGAAGTCCGGACACCCGTCGGCGCAGGTGCCCAGGTGGCACCACTGGCCCCAATCGCACTCCTGGCCGCAGCCGCTGCAATGCTCGAAGTCGCCGTAGATGTCGACGCAGGTTCCGGCGCAGTCGACCTGCCAGTTGGGGCAGGCCGCCTGGCAGATGCCTTCATGGCAAGCACCGTCGGTGCACGGTTGGCCGCAGGCACCGCAGTGGTCGCGGTGGGTGTCGGTGTCGACGCAGGCGCCGGCGCAGTCGGTGGTGCCGGGCGGGCAGCCGTCCTCGTCGGCCAGGCACCGGCCGTTGGCGCAGGATTCGCCGGCGCTGCAGACATGCCGGCAGCCGCCGCAGTGAGCGGCGCTGTTGTCGGTGTCCACGCAGGCCCCGTCGCACAGCTCGAGCCCCGGGGCACAGCTGTTGCTGCACTGTCCCTGGCTGCAAACCTGGCCGCCGCTGCATTCGCGGTCGCAGCCGCCGCAGTGGTCGGGGTCGCTCTCGATCTCGACACAACGGCCGCCGCAGTCGATCAGGCCGTCGGGGCAGGTGTCGTCGACCTCGTAACAGCTGCCCCCATGGCAGGCCTGGCCGGCCGTGCAGGCCTGCTCGCAGCCGCCGCAGTGGGCCGCCGATTCAGCGGTATCGACGCAGGCGCCGTCGCACTCCACCAGGTCCGGGTCGCACTCGGCGGCGCAGGCGCCCTGGTTGCAGACTTGACCGAAGCCGCAGGTCTGGCCGCAGCCGCCGCAGTGATCCGGATCGCTCTCGATCGCCACGCACTGGCCGCCGCACAGCACCAATCCATCGGCGCAGGTGCTCGAGCCGTCATCGTCGCGGCACTGGCCGTGGAAGCAGACGTCGGCCCCGCAGGAGATGCCGCAACCGCCGCAGTTCATCGGGTCGCTCATGTCGTCGACGCAGCGGCCGCCGCAGGCGGTCAGGCCCGGCGGGCACTGGGCCACGCACCGGCCGCGGGCGCAAAGCTGGCCCGCCTCGCAAGCGTTGTCGCAGCCGCCACAGTGATCGGGATCGGACATGACGTTGACGCAGTGGCGATCGCATTCGGTCAAGCCGGCCTGGCAGGCGCCGAGGCAGACCGTGCGGTTGCAGACCTGATCCGGCCCGCATTGGTTGTCGCAGCTGCCGCAATGGTCGGGATCGTCGAACAGGTTGGCCAGCACCCCGTCGCAGCAGGACTCCTCGGGCGCGCCGCCCTGGTCGCAGTCGCCGCAGTGGTTGGGGTTGGACGCGGTGTCGACGCAGCGACCGTCGCAGCAGGTCTCGTTCTCGTCGCACCCGCGACCGCAGCCGCCGCAGTTGCTGGTGTCGGACGTCACGTCGGTGCACTCGCCGTCGCAGTATTGCTGCTCGGGAGCGCAACTCGAGCGACACTGGCCGCCGGCGCACACCTCGCCCTCGGCGCAGGCGTTGCCGCAGTCGCCGCAGTGGTCGGGATCGAGCCCGGTGTAGACGCAGCGCCGGTCGCACATCTCCATGTCGGCCGGACAGGCACCCACGCACATTCCCTGGTAGCAGGCTTCTTCGGCGCCGCAGGCGTTGAAGCACTCGCCGCAGTGGTCCGGGTCGGTCTCGAGATCCACGCAGTCGCTGCCGCAGGGCCACAGCCCATCCGGGCAGTCCAGCGGCTTGTCGCAGGAGCTGCAGGCGGTCAGGCCCAGCGGCACCGCTGCCAGCAACCCCCAAGCCACCGCCACCATCGCTCGCATCCGCATCGTCATCGCATCACCCCGGGTCTCGATTTTCCCCAGTCTAACCCCGGCGGCCGCTGGCGTTCAATCGGTCAGCCGGCCGAGTACTTCATTAATGTGGCGGAAAGCGGCTGTTTGGAGATTTCCGCCTGCGATTACAGTGGGTTGTCGGAAAAGCGGGCCCTTCCAGGAAAGCGGCATGCCGGTGGGCCGGCTCACAGCGGCGGCAGCCCGCCGGGTTCCAGCCGGGTGGGCGCCGGATTGAACAGCTCGGCGTCGGCGTGGATGGCATTGCCGTCGGTGCCGCCGACGATCAGCACGTTGCCGTCGGGCACCAAAGTGGCGCTGTGGCCGGCGCGGGCCACCGCCATGCTGGCCGGTTGCCCCTCGATCCAGCGCAGGCTGAAGTAGCCGGCCTCGCTGTCCCACCACTCCACACTGGCAGCGGCGGTGTAGCCCAGCGGATAGAACGGATCGCGGGCGGTCAGGCCCCCGACCACCAGCGCGTGGCCGTGGCGATCGACCGCGGTGATGGTGTGCAGCGCCCGCGGCTCGAGCAGGCGGCTGTCGCCGTCGAGGATCTCCATGGCGTCGGAGCGCAGGTCGAAGCGGCCGGCGGTGCGCAGCGGCCGGGGCAGGAAGGGATCGTCCTGGGACTGAAAGCGGCGCGGATAGAGCCCGCCGGCCACCAGCACCTGACCCGGACCGGCGCGCACCGCCGCGGCGTGGATCACCGGCAGACCCTCGTTGAAGGCCTCCTCGACCACCCGTGGCACCCGGCTGACCAGGCTGCCGTCCCGGTAGGCCAGCCGTTCGGCGAACAGGCCCGGCTCGGAACGGTCTTCGGCGCCGGCGCCGCCGGTGACCAGGATCTCGACCGGTTGGGCATCGGCCGACGAGAACCGCACGGCGGACGCGGCGCGGCGGGCCCGTTGCAGCACCTGTGCGATGGGCTGGACGCGCAGGTCGTCGCCCTCGACCTTCAAGCGCAGCACCCGCCGCAGCGCCACCCCCTGGTCGTCCTCGCCTCCGATCAGCAGCAGCTCGTCGGCGGCCACCGCCACCGGGGCGGCGAACACGGTGGCCGGGATGTCGAACACCCGGCTGTCACCGGTGGCCGGATCGAACAGCTCGGCGGTGGTGGCCGCGGCGCCGGGCTGCTGGCAGCGCAGCGGCGAGCCCGGCCGCAGCGGATCGCTGAAGCGCGTCTGGATGGAGGCCTGCTCGCAGCCCCCGGCCACCAACAGCCGGCCGTCGGGCAGGGCCAGGGCCGCGTGCAGGCCGCGGGCGTGGGTCAGCTGGCCGTTGGCCTCGCCGAAGGTGCCGGTGGTGTGGTCGTAGATCTCGATGCTGTCGGTGGCCTGCAGCAGCTGGCAGGGCAGGCCGCAGTCGCCGCCGGAGTGGCTGTCGAAGCCGCCGGCCAGCAGCAGGCGCCGATCGGAGCGCAGCGAGGCGGTGTGGAAGGCCCGGGCCTGCTCGGGCTGGCCGATGGTCTGGGTGAAGTCGCCGCAGCGGGTCAGCAGCATGCGCACCCGGGTGGTCTGACCGTCGGCGATGCGCACGTCGCGCGCCCGGCCGCACCAGATCGCCTGCTGGCTCTCGATGCGGTAGCCCTGAAAGCTCACCACCCAGTTCTCGCCCACCGGCAGGCCGCCGACGCGGTAGCGCTCGGCATTCATGTCGGTGAAGTCGCTGCAGTGCTCGGCCTCGCCGGCCACGGACTGAACGCATAGCCGAAAGGCATCGACGCCGGCCGGGGCCACTCCCGGCTCGGCCGGGGCGCCGCGCGAGGAGAGATCCTGCTCCAGCACCACCAGGTCCAGTTGCAGGGCCGGATCCACCGGGCCGCAAGCGCCGAGCAGCAGGGCGGCGGCCGCGAGCGGGCCGGGGCTCGGACGACAGCATGGCTTGGTTTTCATGGCGAGAAGTCTACCCGTCCCCCGGGCCGGGTGCAATGGGCTTGATGGCTGCACATGTGTTCAGTATACTGGTTCCGGGAGTGTGAGCCATGGCTGATGGCCACGAACTGCTGGCCGAACTCAGGCGCAAGGATCTGCTGCGGCCGGCCTGCGAGCTGGGCCGGCCGCCCGAACGGCTGCCCAGCGGTCTGGCCGCGCTGGACCGCCTTTGCGGGGGGCTGCCGCGGGCCCGGATCAGCGAGTTGATCGTCGGCCCGTGCGGCGGCGCCACCGTGTTGAGCGCGGTGCTGGCCAGCGCCGCTGCCCGCGGGGCTCCGGCGGCCCTGGTGGACCCGGTCGATGGTTTCGACCCGGTCTCGGCCCGGGCGGCCGGCGTGGCGCTGGAGCGACTGCTGTGGGTGCGGCCGCCGGACGAGCGCACGGCCTTGCGGGCGGGTGAGCTGATCCTGGACGCCGGCGGCTTCGAGGTGCTGGCGCTGAGCCTGAACGCGCCCGAGCCGGCGCCGCGCCGCGGCGGCCCGGCGGCCTGGGCGCGGCTGGATCGGTTGGCCCGGCGCACCGGTGCGCTGGTGCTGGTGCTGGCGCGGCGCCGCACGGTGGGTCCCTTCGCCTCGCTGGTGGCGACGGTGGCGCGCTGCCGGGCTCGTTGGCGCCCGACCGGCGCGCCGGGCGCGCCCGGCCGGCCGTGGCTGGCCGGCGTGGAGCTGGAGTTCGAGCTGGCCCGCCGACGCGGCGCCTGAACGGAGCGTGGCGCGTGGTCCGGGTGGCGTGTTTGTGGGTGCCCGATCTGCCCCTGGCGGCTCTGCTGCGCAGCGAACCGGAGCTGGCCGACCGGCCGCTGGCCGTCACCCGGGCGGACGGCGACGACGGCGTGCTGCTGGCGGCCGACGCTCGGGCCCGCCGGGCCGGGGTGCGACCGGGCATGAGCGCGGTGCAGGCCCGCAGCCTGCTGCCCGCGCTGGAGCTGCGCCAGGCCGCGGCCGCCCGGGTGCGCGCGGCCCAGGCGGCGCTGTTGGACGCGGCCCGGGGCTTTTCGCCGCGGGTGATGCGCGGGGCGCCGGACGGCGATGGCGGCGAGGTCTACCTGGACGTCGCCGGGCTCGAGCGGCGGCTGGCGCGGGCGCGCCGGAACGGGACC
>CAYVQE010000018.1:0-59755 GCA_964454005.1 uncultured Myxococcales bacterium | reverse complement strand
CCCCCCCCACTGGGCCGGGGGGGCTTCGGGGAGCCGGGGGGGCTTCGGGGGGGGGGGCAAGATCTGCGTACTTCGTTCTTGGTTCTTGGTTCTTGGTTTCGTTGTCGACGTTTCTTCGACGGCGGGGCAGCATATTTGTCGATACCCTCTGCTGGGAGGAGAGCGACGACCCCCGCCGTGTCAGAGCCGCATGCCATACTGTGCCCAGACTGAAGTTGCCCGCCCATCGGGCGGGGAACTGGGGCCCGGAAGCCGGCGGGAGGTGATGGCATGCAGTTGCAGCTGGAACATCGGGCGCGTGAATGCCGTGAGTGGGCCCGGCGCCTGAGCCGGGACATCGGCCTGCGGCCGGGCGAGCCGGTGCCGGTGGGCGATCCGGCCCTGCTGGGCCTGGTGGCCGACGCGCTCGGTCTACCGGGC
Organism: uncultured Myxococcales bacterium; assembly: GCA_964454005.1. Lineage (GTDB taxonomy): Bacteria > Myxococcota > B64-G9 > B64-G9 > B64-G9 > CAYVQE01. The sequence goes on along the minus strand of CAYVQE010000018.1, from coordinate 59,335 downwards.
CGGGCCGACCCGGCCGTCTGGGTCACGGCCGCCGAGCTGCTGGCGGCCGAGCTGGGTCCGGAGCCGGCCGACGCCGAGCGGGCTCTGGCCGCGGCCGCGCTGGCGCTGGAGATCTGCGCCCGGGCGGCCGCGGCGACGGAGCACTGGCCTGCAGCGGTCGCCCGCATCGCGCTGGACGCCGTGCTGGAGCGCACCGGCGCGCTGCTCACCGCTGCTGCGCCGCAACGTCCGGCGCAACAGCGCCGCCTGATCGGCCGGGCGCTCGAGCCCCTGGGCCTAGCCCTGACCGCGCAGGTCGCTGATGCGGCATAGGTCGGTCAGCTCGGCCAGCAGCGGGCTGGGGCCCTCGCCGCGGCCGGGCAGCCGGGTGGGCGCGCACAGGGTGAGCCGATCGCCGGCCCGGCTGAGGCCCACGTGCAGCAGGCGGCGCTCCTCGTCCGCATCGGCATTGCCGCGGTGGGGGATGACCCCGCGGGTCAGATCGATCAAAAAGACCACCGGCCACTCGCGGCCCTTGGCGTAGTGCAGGCTGGCCAGGGTGATGCGGTCACCGCCGGCCGCCGGCGCCAGCCCGCCCTGGCGCAGCCAGGCGGCCAGCGCGGCCGGGTCGGGGTGCTCGCCGGCGGCCCGGGCCACCCGTTGCCAGTCGGCGCGGATGGCGTCCAGCCGCCGCCGCTCGCGCAGGCCCAGCCGCGGCTCGATCAGATCAGTGGCCAGCGCCTCGACCCGCTCGACCGGTTCCAACCCGCGCAGGCCCTCCAGGCAACGGCGGCTCTCGATCAGCTTGTCCAGCGCGGCTTGCCGCGGTCTGGCCACTCGCCGCCTGGCGGCGTCCAGTGCCGCGGCCAGCGAATCCGTCTCGCGCCGGGCCGCGATCACCGCCTCCCAGGTCTTGGGCGCGCCGCGCAGCACGCCGTCGAAGAAGAAGTACCAGGCCTGCTCGTCCTCGGGCGCGGCCAGCACCTCCAAGGCCAGCACCAGGCCGCGCACGTGCGGCCTGGCCTCGAAGCGCTCGGAGCGCGGCTGGAACAGGGGCAGGTCGCGCTCGGCCAGGGCCTCGGCCACCGCGGTGGAACGGCCTTCGCGCGCCAGCACGGCCACATCGCCCGGCGCCAGCCCCTCTTGCCGCACCAGGCGGGCGATGCGCTCGGCCACCCAGCGCGCCTGGTGGCCCTCGGAGTCGAGGTGGATCAGGCGCGGCCGGCGGCCCTCGGCGCGCAGCGGAAGCTGCGGCCCATCGCGGCGCAGGCGGCCGGCCAGGCGCACGATGGCGCCGCCGGAGCGGCCGTTGACCGCGATGCGTACGGTGCGACCGGGGGTGAAGTGGGTGCAGAAATCGGGCAGCTGGCGCGCATCGGCCCCGGCGAAGGCGAACACCGCCTGCTCCGGGTCGCCGACCACGGCGATGCGGCTGCCGGCCGCGGCCATGGCCGCCAGCACCCGCACCTGCAGGCCGCTGGTGTCCTGGTACTCGTCGACCAGCACCTGGGCCGGTGCGCGCACCGCGCCGGCCTGCAGCGCCTCGAGCGCCCACAGCTGCAGGCCGACGAAGGTGGCCAGCCCCAGCCGGCGCAGCAGGCGGTCGAAGCGCTGCCAGGCCCGGGCCTGCTCGGGCGGCGGCGCCGGCGGCGGCCCCTGGCCGGCATAGCGCTCCCACTGCAGGCACAGCCGCTCGAACAGCCGGCGGGGATCCTCGCCCCGCGGCGGCTCGGCCCGGCTGGCGAACAGGCGGCCGGCGGCCTCGGGGTCGATCACCCGCAGCCGCGCCGGCAGGCCCAGGGTGGAGGCAGCCCGCTGGGCCAGGCGCAGACAGAACTGGTGGATGGTGCCGGCGAAGGGCAGCGGCGCCTCCGGCCCCAGGCGCCGCCGCAACCGGTCCAGCAGCTCGTCGCGGGCCGAGTTGGTGTAGGTGATGGCGGCCAGCTCGCCGGCCGCAAGCCCGGCGGCGATCAGGCGCGCGGAGCGCTCGACCAGCACGTGGGTCTTGCCCGCGCCGGGCCCGGCCAGGATGCGCAGGTGACAGTCGTGCGGCGCGGCCACCGCCTCGCGCTGCTGCTGATCGCGGCGCTGCCAGGCCGCATCGGCGGCACCGAACAGCTCGCCCTGCCGGCCGCTGCCCGGGGTCATGGGTTCATCCGCCGACCCGGTCCGGACAGACCGCCCGGTACTCGCAGACGGCGCACTTGGCCTCGCTGGCGGCCGGCTCGAAGTCCTGCTCGCGGGCCGCGTTGGCCTGCGGATCGACCAGGCGCCGGCGCATCTCGGCCACGCTGGCGCGGGCGTGGTCCAGCGCGGCCTTGATGCGTTGCGGGCCGATGCGATCGCCGCGCGACTGCTCGTCCGGCCAGTAGACCTCGTAGGCCTCGACGCATCGGGTCTCCGGATCGAGGTCCAGCTGCTCGCGGGCCCACAGCGCGTAGAGCCCGAGCTGATCGGTCACCGCATCCTGGCCCTCGGCCGGCGGCCGGCCGGTCTTCCAGTCCAGGATGCAGGTGGAGCCGTCGTCGTAGCCGACCGCGAAATCCGGCTGGGCGTAGATGCGGAAATCGCCCAGGCCGTGGTCGGTGACGCCCATGCGGGCAAAGTCGGCCTCGTCGGGCGACTCGACGTAGACCTGCCGGCCGGCGGCCCGGGCCTGGCGGGCGTCGGCGCGGTAGGCCGCGGCGGCGAAGGCCTCGAGACAGGCGGCCACCTGCTCCCAGCGCTCGCGCACCACCGCGTCTTCCAGCCGCTGCTCGTAGTAGTGCTCGACCAGACCGAAGCGCTTGGCCCCGCCGGGCTCGAGCCATTGCCGCGACAGCGAGCTGCGGTACTGATCGCGCATGCGCTGGCGGGTCTCGTCCATGATGGTGGAGATGGTGCGATCGCTCGACAGGTACGAGGCGATGGCGCGGTGGACCTCCTGGCCGGCCCAGCCGGCCAGCGAGGTGCGCCGCGACAGCAGGTAGCACAGCCGGGTCTTCTCGTCCGCCCGCTCCCGCCAGCCGCCCCACATGCCGTAGTAGCGGTAGTAGTACTTGCGCGGGCAGAAATCGAACAGGTTGGCGCGCGATACGCTCCAGGCGAAGTCGGGATGCGGTCCGATGGCCATGGTCCAGTCGATAGCCGAAAAACCGGGCCCAATGCAAATTCCGCCCGGTCGCGCTCAGCCGGCGGCCGCGGGCCGCAGGCGCGCCAGATCCACCCGGTCGGCCAGGATGGCCTTGATCTCGGCCGGTTCGGGGAGCCCGACCGCCTCGGTGGCCTGGGCCACCGCCGCCACCAGATCCGGCCAGGCGGCCGGTCCCTGGCACAGCCGGGCGGCGGCCGCCCCGCGCACCAGGTGCTCGATCGGCTGGGCCGCCGGGTCGAGCGGCCCGCGGAAGCGAAGCTGCTGCGGCGACTCGCGCACGAACAGCGATTCGATCAGCGCTTCGCGCTCGGCCAGCAGCTCGGCATCCAGCCCGGCCCGCATCCAGGCCACCGCGGCGGTGCGCCGGGCCAGGTTGGGCGCCAGCCGGCCCCCGCGGGCCGAGGCCGCCCGCCGCAGGGCGGCCGCCACCGGCCGCAGGTCGCGGCCCGGTCGCCAGCCGGCCGGGGCCCGCTGGTAGACGGCGTAGAGATCGCCGACGTAGGAGTTGCGCGGGGCGAAGCAGGCCTTGGCCGGCACCACCGCCGGCAGCTGGTAGACAACCTGATCGCAGACGAAGCGGTGGGTCTGCAACGCGCCCAACAGTGCCTGCCAGGCGCGCAGGTCGTGGTTGTTGAAGGTGATCAGCAAACGGCCGGCCGGTGCCAGGACGCGGCCGACAGCCGCCACGGTGGCCGCCAGGCCTTGGCGGTAGGCGCGCCAGGGATCGCGCTCGGAGCTGCGATCGCTGACCGACAGGTCCGCCTCAAGCGCCGCCGACTCGCCCAGCAGGGCGTTCCACAGCGCCGAGAACTCCAGGTAGGGCACGCTGTCGCCGTAGGGCGGGTCGAGAAAAACCAGGTCGGCGCGGCCCCCGGCAGCCGCCCAATCGGCCAGGGCGCAACGGGCGTCGGCCCGGCGCACCTCGACCGCAGCGGCGGTGGGCCGGCGCCGCAACCGCTCGAGGCCGGCGCACAGCTTGCGCAGCCGCGCGCGCAGGTGGATGGCCGGCTGGGTCTCGAGGTGCACCGGCGGCACCCAGAAGCCGGGCACGCTCCAGGCCGGCCCGCCGGTGGTCAGGTTGTTGCGGAAGGGGATCAGGCGCGAGCACTGGGCGGCCGCCCCGGTCAGCAGCAGGCGGGCCCCATCGCGCAGCGCCGGGTCGGCGATGCGCTCCAGATCGCGGGCCAGCGCCGCCAGCAGGCCGGCGTTGCGCGGCGTGAACAGATCGGCCACCCGCAGCCCGGCGAAGGCCAGGATGCGGCGGTTCTCGGCCAGGGCCACGTCCAGGGCAGCGGCGCGGTGCCAGCGGCGATCCGATCGGCGCTGCTGCTCGGCGCACGGTCCGGCGCCCCGTCGCAGACCGCGTTGCCCGACCGCCGCCAGGGCGGTGACCCGCGTGCCCGCCAGGTGGGCCAGGTTGAAGCGCAGCCGGCCGCCGCAGTCGGGGCAACGGCGGCCGCGACCACGACCGGCGGCTTCGCCGGCGGCCACCGGCCGGCCGCAGCCCGAACACTCGACCACCACCTCGTGAACGGCGTAGCGCAGTTCGGCGCCCCAGGCCCGCCGGCAGCGCCTCTCGAGCGCGTCCAGTGCCGGCTCCACCGCCGTCTGCAGGGCAGCCGGGTCCGGTGGGTTGCAGGTCACCCGCGCGATCAGCGCAGCCGCCGGGTTGAGATCGAAGCCCAGCGCCCGGTGGCCGCGCAGGGCGGCCTCGCGCAGCAGCACGCCCGAGCCGCAGCAGGGGTCGACCACGGTGCCGGGCCCGTCCAGCAGTTGGTCGAGGAAGTGGCCGAGCACGTTGTGGGGCTTGCGCGACCAGTACTTGTGCAGCCGGTACTCGGGCGGGTGGGTGCGGGCCATGACCACCGGGATGGCATCCATGGGCTCAGGCCTCCCGGCGCAGCAGCAGCACGTAGTCGCACAGGGCCACCCCGAGCCGGCCGGCGCCGCGGCGCTGCGAGGCCACCCAGGACGCCTCGGCATGCCGCGGCCGGCGCAGCGCCAGGCGCTCCAGGCGCAGCCCGGGCCCCAGCCGCTGCAGCAGCGGCCGCACCACCGGCAGCTGTGCGCCGCGCAGCACGGCGTCACCGATCATGACCGCCAGCAGGCCGCCGGGCCGCAACAGCCGGGCGGCCTGCTCCAGCGCCCGGGCCATGTCCTCCAGGTAGAGCGCCAGCTTCTCGGGTTTGCCGACCTTGAAGAACTCACGCACCTCGGCCGGGCGCACCGCCGCCGGCTCGATGCCCAGCCAGGCCAGCTCGAGCGCGTTGATGCGGCTGTAGCGGTAGGCGTTGAAATAGGGCGGATGGACGATCGCCAGCGCCGCCCGGCCTATGGCAGCGGCGGGCTGGGGAGCGCGCAGATCGCGGGCGGCCACCCGCAGCGGCGCCGCGGCAGCCGGCAGCGCCGCCACCGCCTCGACCGCTCTGCGGGCCCGGCGTTCGAACACGGGCCAGGCGTCGTCGCGGGCGCTGGCGGCATCGAGGAACAGCCGGCCCTGCTGGGTGGTGGCCCGGCTGACGGTGCGCACGCTGGCGGCCAGGGCGGCGCGGAACAGATCGCGCACCGCACCCGGTCGCTCGGCCTCGATGGCCGCGTGCAGCCCGGCCAGCGAACGCAGCCCGGCCGGGGTGAACCAGTGCTCGGGACGGCGCAGTCCCACCGGTGCGGCGCCGGCGGGCCGGGGGGCGTAACGCCGCTCGATCCGCGCTAAAGCCGCCCGGGTGGCGCGCTGGCCCAGCCGGCGGGTCTTGACCCGGCTCAACAGCAGGCTCAGCGGGTTGATGTCCTGCAGCTGGCAGCGGCGGCCGGCCAGCAAGCACTCGACCCCGGTGGTGCCGCTGCCGCACATCGGATCGCAGACCAGCTCGCCGGGCCGACTGTGGGCGGCGATCAGGTGCGCGGCCAGCGGTGGCGGAAACTTACCGAAAAACCGGAACAGGCCATGGGTGGCGTAACCGTTGTCGCGGCTGGAGCCGGTGGCGCTCCAAGACTCCACCGGCGCCAAGCCCCACAGCCCGGCACGCTCCAGCTGGGCCCGCTCGCCCGCGCGCAGCCGCGGGCCACGGCGCACCTCGAGCCGCGGCCGGCAGGGCTCGGCCGCGCGTGTGGACGGCGTGGGTGCCAAGGTGAGACCACCTCCTGCTCCCACGGTACGCAGGATCCGAAAAAACACAAAAAAATGGCGATGGTATCGGGTTACCAGCGCAGGCCGGCGCGCAAGCGGGCGCCGACCAGGTAGGTGGCGCTGGTGGATTCGGCCGTGCCGGCGAAGGGGTAGAGGTAACCGAGATCGCCGACCACGCCCACGATGAAGCGCTGGGCGAAGATCAGATCGAGCCCCAGCTCGACGTCGAAGTAGAAGCCGAGCGCCAGCACATCCTCGGCCAGCCGGGGTGAAAAGCTGTCGGCCGCCCCGTGGAACAGGGCCAATCCGCCCCAGATGCCCATGTTGGTGTCGAGCACCAACCAGTCCCCGGGCTCGCCGGCCCACAGGCCGCCGTAGTCGATGCCGGCGCCCAGCCGCGCGATGCCGGCGGTCTCCAAAAAGTGGTAGTCGTACTGCAAGCACAGGCCGAACAGCGTCGAGAACAGCAGGTCGACGCGCAGACCGGCGGTGGGGCCGCTGAGCTCGGCGGCCACCTTGCGGTCCTCGTCGGCGGCCTGGGCCTCGAGGCCCTTGTACAGCCCGTAGCCGAAGGTGGGCACCAAGCGCAGCGACAGGCCCTCTTCCGCGTCCTGCTCCTCGGCGGCGCCGCCGTCGGCAGGCCCCTCCGCTTCGGCCGGCTGCAGGGTCAGCACCAATTGGCGCCAGCCGCCCTGCTCGACATCGAGCTCGACCGCGGCCCGGCCGTGCTCTGCGGAGCGGGCCTCGAGGCGCTCGGCGCACACCGGCACCTGGAAACGCCCCGGCGCCTCGCCCAGCCGCCGGCCGTCGAGCCACAGCTCGGCCGGCACGTCGTTGCCGGCCGCGTCGCGGGCGTCGACCTGCAACCCGCCCATCTTGGCCACCAGGGTCACCGCCACCGTGCGCTGCTGCCGGACGGCCACCTGGATCCGCTCGCCCTTGTCGAAGTGGCAGGGGCTGGTGACCAGCACCTCGTGGCTGCCCGGCTCGACCGGATGGGCCTCGAGCGGCGTGCGGCCCACCTCCCGGCCGTCGATGCGAACGGTGTGGCCCGGCGGCTCGGAGGTCACCCGCACGGTGGCGAAGGTGGGCTCCAGCGCCCAGTCGACCTCGGCGCCGCGGACGGCCAACACCTGCTCGGTGCGGCCGCGGTAGCGTCTCTTCTGCAGCGATACCTCGTGCTCGCCGGCGGCCAGCTTGCGCGAGCAGGGGGTCGACTCGCAGACCAGCTCGCCGTCGACGATGACCACCGCGCCCGGCGGCCGCGAGCGGAAGGCGACGATGACCTGCGGCCGATCGAGGCCCCCGGGTGCGATCGCCGCCTCGGATTCGCCGATCGGCCCTTCCCGCGCGTCGCGGCCGCGGCCGGCGGCCCAGGCGCGGAACTTGGCCGCCACCCGGTCCAGCGACCGCTTCAGCGCCGCCGGGCTGCAACCGCCGTCGGCGGTGGCGGTGATGTCGGTGGCCCGGGTGCGCAGGTCGTAGAGCGCGGCGGTGACGGTGCAGGCGGTGCCCAGCGGGATGATCTTGGCCGACAGCATCTTGTTGGCGGCCAGCTCGCGGCCGAGCTCGATCTGGCACTTTTCATCGTAGCAGGCGCTGTAGGACTCGCGCTGCTTCTCGCCCAGCAGCTCACGCATGTCGCCCGGCGCCTGGATGGCGAAGTGGCCGCCGGCGGCCACCGCCGCCGACAAGTACTCGCTGAGCCGATCCAGCAAATCCGCGTCCAGCCCGCCGGGCACGTCCTGGATCGGAAACACCGCCACCACCGGCCGCTGCTCGCCGGCGGAGGCTGCGCTCGCCGCCAGCCACAGCAGCAGGCTGATTCCGGACCACCACCGCATCGATCGCGCCTCCTGGATTGCAGACGGACCGCAATCTGGAATTCGCTCTCCACCCATGGATCAGGCGACCGTACCGCGTACGAAATCGAGCGGCAAGCCGGGACAGCCTGCCGGATCCAAAAACTCCTGGCACGGCAGTATTGGACAGCCTACATCCGCTGTGCTATTTTCCGAGCCCGGATTCTTCCAAGCCGTCTTGGAGGAGGGAGAGAATATGCTGCGGAAGCTGATGATAGGCCTTGTAGTCGCTTTGCTGTCGGCACCGACCGCGCGAGCCGACGAGAGCGATGACAAGCTGGCCCGGGCCGAACGCCTGTTCAACGAGCTGGAGTACGACAAGGCGATCCAGGTGGCCGACGAAGTCCTGTCCTCGCCCGATGTCGGGCCGGCTGCGCTGGTCGAGGCCTACCGCATCAAGGGCCTGAGCCTGTCGGGCGACGACCGCATCGACGACGCCTTCATGGTATTCAGGCGGCTGATGGCCATCAACCCGCGCTACCAGCTGTCCAAGGACATCTCGCCGCGGCTGGCCGCGCCGTTCTACCAGGCGGCGGCCATCGCCGGCGAGGAAGGCGTGGTGGATCTGGCCCACATCGAACCCGACTCGGTGGGCCAGCTCGGCGGGCTCGAGCTGGCCTGCCACGTCAAGGCCAACCCCTACAACATGATCCGCGAGGTGCGGCTGCGCTACCGCACTCCGGCCGAGGAGCTGACCGGCGAGCTGCGCGAGCCGATGCAGGGCAAGAAGGCCAAGCTGACCTTCACCCTGCCGGTCGAGCTGAGCGCCGCCGCCCTGCTGTATCACTTCGAGGCGCTCAACCAGCACGGCGGCGTGCTGGGCCGCTCGGGCAGCGGCGGCCAGCCGTACCGGGTGCAGGTCGAGCCCGGCGCGCTGGCGGCCGCCGGTACGACCGACAGCCCCGGCGACGGCAGCGGCAGCGGCGGCGGCACCGTGGTCGCCAGCGGCGATGAGCCGCCCGTGTCCGACCCGCAGGCCGACCAGGCGGCCGCGGCCGCCACCAGCCCGCCCCCCGACGACCTGCGCGACGATAGCGGCGCGTCGGGCGACCAGCCCTTCTGGAAGACCTGGTGGTTCTGGACGGCCGTGGGCGGCGGCGTGGCCGTGATCACCGCCACCGCGGTCGGCGTGGCCGTGGGCACCGGCGGCTCGACCGACTACACCTACCAGGTCCGGGCCGGGCTCGGCGACTAGCGGAGACGAAGCCATGAGACGACACGCACTGGCGAGCGGATTGCTGATTCTGGCCGCCGGCCTGCTGGCCGCCGGCTGCGGCGGCAGCACCAAGACCTACTACCTGAACCTGGACTTCCCCTCCAGCGCCGCGATCGATCGTACCGGCACCGTCGAGATCTTCGCCATCGACCCCGGCAGCGACGGCAACTGCGACGAGCTGGTGGTGGCCGGCAGCGACACCTGGGACGTAGTCCAGGGCTGGTCCGGCGCCGCGGTGCTGGACACGGCCTTCATGCAGGGGCCCAACCCGGCCGAGCTGCCCGAGCTGGTGGGCCTCGGCAAGGGCACCACCCTGTTCTACGCCCGCGTCAAGGACGACGACGGCGACGCCTTCCTGCACGGCTGCCGCTCGGCCGAGGTGGGCGACGTCGAGGACATCAGCATCGAACTCGAGCTGTTCTGATCCAAAGCCTCCCCGCGGGCTTCAGCCGAAGCCGCTCACGGTCTCGCGCTGGCTTTTTCAACCCCGCCCCGTTCCGCTCCACCGTGCCCGGCGTGTTGACACCTCCAACGGTCGCGTGTAGGGATTCGTCCGACCGATTCAAGAGATGGGAAGGTGAGAGCGGTGGAATCCTGGGAAATCGAACATCAGATCAACGAGGCCCAGCGCCAGGCACGGGAGGCCGAGAGCAAGCAGCTGAGCGACTACCACCAGCAGCAGGAAGCGCAGCGCCAGGCCAACCGGCCCCTGAAGTCCGGCGGGTCGGGCCAGGCTTGGTCCTCCGGCGGGCGGCTGGGGCTGCTCATCCTCGGTGGCCTGGTGGTGGCCAGCCTGCTGTTTTCGCTCAACCGCGGCATCAACAACTTGCGGGCCACCGAGGTTATGGATCACTACGGCACCTCGTGGTACATCGGCAACTTCCTCCACGCCCACGAGGCTGCACTGCTGCAGGTGACCGAGGGGCCGCTGCCCTGCTATCCGGCCTCGGCCGACGGTCCACCCGCCGATCGCCGGGCGGTCGAGCCGGCGCTGTCGCTGCGCAGCGGCCAGGGCTTCGTCTTCGCCGGCTACCAGAACGAAGACGACCACAGCTGGGTGGCCGCGGAGCTGTACCGGGGCGACGAGAAGGTGCGCTGCTTTTTACTGCTCGACGAGCCGCCGGGAGACGATCCGCTGCCGCGCCACGACGCCAGCAGCCTGGTGACGAATTACGACCTGCGGCCGCTGCACATCCGGCAGCATGACCGATTCCGGCGCCTGGCCAGGCGCGAGCCCAGCCTGGTGGCGCTGCGCAAGGGGGACCGCCGGCGGAGGAAAAAGTACGACCGCTCCAAGACCCACACCCGCGTCACGGCCATGATGGCCCGGCCGCGGGCAAAGAACGAACGTCGCGGCCTGGCCTGGACCCCCACCCCGCACTACATCGCCAACGACAAGGTGGCCTGGCTCAACGAACTCTACCACCAGCACCTGTCCCAGGAGGTCCTCTGGCGGCTGGCCAGCCAACTATAGGCCCAGGACTCGGCCGCCCATTCAGCCCCACAGCGCTCGGCGCAGTCCGCTGGCCCGCTGCACCGGGGTGGCGATGGCCGCGCGCAGCACCGGCTCGGCGGCGCAGATCAACACCCGCCGACGGGCGCGGCTGATGGCGGTGTAGAGCAGCTCGCGGGTGATCAGCGGCGAGACCTTGGGCGGCAGCACCAGCAGCAGCGCGTCGAACTCCGAGCCCTGGCTCTTGTGGGCGGTCATGGCGAAGACGGTCTCGACCGGTGGCAGTCGGGCCGGCGCCAGCGGACGGGCCAGCCCCGGAAAGTGCACCCGCAGGCCGCCCTCGCCGTCGGGCAGGGTCAGGCCCACGTCGCCGTTGAACAGGCCCAGGGCATAGTCGTTGCGCACCACCATCAGCGGCCGTCCCGGATAGGCCCCCGCCCCGGGCTGCAGGCCCTCGGTGCGCAGCAACTGCTCGATCAGCGGGTTCAGCCCCTCGACCCCGAAGGGCCCGGCGCGCACCGCGGCCAGCACCCGAAAGCGCTCCAGCCGCCGCAGGCCCGCAGCGGGCGTGGTCGCCCGCACGGCCGGTCCAAAACCGGCCCGCACGGCGTCGCGCAGGGCGCCGGCCAGCTCTTCTGGCCGCTGCACTGCGATCCAGCCCAGAGCACCCTCACCGCCGGCGGCCAGCAGGGCCAGCGCCTCGTCGGCAGCGCCGCGGTTGACGGCCCGGGCCAGCTGGCCGATGGGGCTGTCGCCGCCGAAACGCCAGGAGTGCTCCAACCTGGCGGTGCAGGCGGATAGCGGTCCGGCAGTCGCCTCATCCGCCGGCGGGCAGATGTCGCCCAGGATGGCGCCCGCCTCGACCGAGACCAGCTGATCGCGATCGCCCAGCAGCAGCAGGCGGGCGGCCGGGCCCACCGCCTCGACCAGCTTGGTCATCAGGGCCAGATCGACCATGGAGGCCTCGTCGACCACCACCGCATCGGCCGCCAGCGGCCGGCCGGCACCGTGGCGAAAGCTCGTCGGCTGCCACGCATCGGGCCGCAGCGCCCGGTGGATGGTGGCCGCGCCGGCGGCCAGGGCCTCGCGGTCCGGCGCCTCCAGCTCGGGCGCGCCGGCCACCGCCGCGGCCAGGCGGGCGGCGGCCTTGCCCGTCGGCGCCAGCAGCCGCACCCGCGGTGGCGGCTGGCCGGCCGCCCGCGCCTGATCCAGCAGCAGGGCCAGGATGCGGTTGACGGTGGTGGTCTTGCCGGTGCCCGGGCCGCCGGTGATCACGGCCAGGCGGCGCTGAACCGCCAGCCGCGCCGCCAGCCGTTGGCCGGCGGTCGGACCGGCGGGCTGCGCGCCGAAGAGCCGATCGAGCCCGTGCTCGAGCGCGGTCGGATCGTGCGCAGCCGGCTCTGTCGCCCGCGCCAGCAGGGCCGCAGTCAGGCGGCGCTGGTAGTCCCAGTAACGGGCCAGATAGAGCCGGTCCTCGGCGTCGAGCACCAGCGGCCGGGCCGGCCGGTCCTCGCCGGCTGCGGTCGCCCGATTCGGACCGTCTGTCCCCGATTCCCCGTCGACGAACTCCACCAGCGGGCTGTCGGCCAGCTCCGCCCGCCAGGCCTCCAGCAGCGGCCAGGTCCCGTCGCCCAGCACGGCGCCCAGCGCATCGCACAGCGGCCTTCCTGCCAGCCGCTGCAGCTCGGCACAGACATGGCCTTGCTGCACCGCCCGGCTGGCCAGCGCCGCGGCCAGCAGCACCGCCTCGCGCTGCTCGCCGCCGAGCCGGCCCAGCGTCCGGGCCAGCTGCACGTCCAACGGCCCCAGCACCCCGGCCGCGGCCAGCTCTGCCAGGGCCGGGCTCACGGCTTCGCCTCCAGGCCCAGGCGCCGGCCCAGCCGCTGCAGCAGCGCCGGGTCGGGCCGATCGCGAAACACGCCCCAGCGGGGACCGCAGTCCGGATTCAGGCCGCGGACGAACAGGTAGTACACGCCGCCGAGGTGCCGCTCGGGATCGAAGTCGGCCAGGCGGTAGCGCAGGATGCGCTCCAGCGCCACGCAGTAGAGCAGGTACTGCAGGAAGTAGTCGTGCTCGGCCATGGCCGCGGCCAGCCGCTCGGGCCGGTAGTCGGCGAACCGCTCACCCAGGAAGTTGGACTTGTAGTCGACGACGAACCAGCGGCCTTCGTCGACGAAGACCAGATCGATGAACCCGCGCAGAAAACCCACCAGCCGCTGGGGTGCCGTCCGCGCCAGGCGCTCCGGGTAGGCATCCGGAATGGCCGGGCCGCCCAGCGCGCGCAGATCGGCGGCCCAGGCGGCCGGCTCCAGCACCCCGGCGGCCGGCAGCAGGAACTCCAGCTCGCGCAGGCACCGGCGGGCCGGCAAACCGCGCAGCCGCAGCCGGCCGGCCGGGCCGTCGAGCGGCGTGTCCAACACGGCATCGACCGCCCGGCGCAACCCGACCGCAGCCGCAGCATCCAGCCCGAATGCGCGCTGCTGCCGTGCGATCAGCGCGGCCAGCGCGGCATCGTCGGCCGCAGCGAAGTCGACCTGCTCCAACAGCGCGTGCAGGCAATCACCCATCCGCGGACCGCGCTCGAGATCGGCCAGGGGGATGCGCTCGGCCGCGGGCTGCAGCTCCAATTCCGCTGCAGCGACCGCCGGCGGCGCGGCCGGCTCCACGTCCTGGTCGTGATCCGGCGCGGCCGCGACGTCCGGTCCCCGCCGCTGGCCGGCCTTCAGCGAGGAGAAGCTGTGGATGGCCCAGGCCGGCTCGATCCGGCGGCGCAGCTCGGTGCAACCCAAGGCCGCCGGCCGGGCCGTGCCTGGTTGCCAGCTCGCCCCGTCCGGCGGGGCCAGCTCGGCCGCGGCGATGGTCCCGCCCGACTCCGCCGCCAGCTGCTGCAGGTCGGCGAACAGCCGCCGGTCGTCGAGCCGGCCGATGGCCTTGCCCAAAGCGTCGAGATCGTCAGGCGCGCCCGGCAGGTGCAGCAGGCGGGCCAGCGGGGCGTGGGCATAGCTCTTCAGGCCGCCCCAGATCACCAGGCACAGCTGCTCGGCGCGGGTCAGAGCCACGTAGGTCAGCCGCATCGCCTCGGCCAGCGTCTCACGCCGGGCCAGCCGCGCGTGCTCGTCGAGCGGCGTCTTGTGCAGGTCCACGAAGGAGCGCGCCCGGCCGGACGCGGCGTCCAGCCGGTCGAACACCAGCGGAAAGCTGCTGCTGAGACGTACATCCCAGAGGCTGGGACAGACCACCACCGGATACTGCAGGCCCTTGCTGCGATGCACGGTGACCAGCTGCACCGCCCGGGCATCGCTCTCGAGCCGCAGCTGCTCGCTGTCGGCGCGCTGGCCGTCGCCGGCCCGTTGCTGCTCGAACCAGCGCAGCAGCGCCCGCGGCCCCAGATGCTCGCCGGCGGCGGCGCCGTGGAGCAGCTCGGCCAGATGCAGCAGGTTGGTCACCCGGCGCTCGCCGTCGACCAGGCCCGCCAAGCGCACCGCCGGCGGCGGTGCGTCGGCCTCGGTCGCCTCCAGCAGCACAGCGCGCGCCAGGCGCATGAAGCCGCGCTGCTGCCAGCAGCGATGCCAATCGCGGAAGCGTAGCTGCCAGTCCTCCCAACGCTGCTGGTCGCCCGCAGCGGCCGTCTCGTCATCCGCGGCCATGGCGTCCAACGCAGCCGCATCGAGGCCCAGCAGATCGGTGGCCAGAGCTGCGCGCACCAGAGCGGTGTCGGTCGGCTCGGCCGCTGCCGCCAAGACGCGGCCCAGCTCCTCGGCCTCGCGGCTGGCGAAGACCGAGCCCGCCGAGGAGAGCACCGCCGGTACCCGGCGGCGCTGCAAGGCCTGTTGCAGGCGGGCCGCCTGGTCGTTGGTGCGCACCAGCACGGCCACCTGACCGGGCTGGATGGGCGCCCCGTCCAGCAGCGGGCCGTCGGCGAGCAGGCGCACCAGCTCGCTGGCCACCCAGTCGGCCAAGTGGGCGTCGACCCAGTCCCGGCCGATGGCGCCCCGCGGGCCGGCCCGGTCCGCCCGGGGCAGGAAGCGCAGCTGCAGCGGGGCCGTGCCCGGCTCGAGCGCATCGCGGGCAGCGGGTTGGGGCTCGACCGGCTGATGGTGGATGCGGGGATCGACGAATGGGCTCTGGCCGGCCTGTTCCGCGCGGCCGAAGAGCAGATCGACCGCGGCCAGCAGCGGGGGCGAGCTGCGCCAGTTGACCGCCAGGGTATGACGCTCGGCCGCCAGGCCGGCGGCCTCCAGGTAGGCGTTGATGTCGGCGCCGCGGAAGCCGTAGATCGACTGCTTGGGATCGCCGACCAGAAACACCGGCAGCGCGCCGTCGCCGAACAGGCGCTCGAAGATGCGCACTTGCACCCGGTCGGTGTCCTGAAACTCGTCGACCAGCGCGGCGTCGTAACGCTCTCGGATCCGCTCCGCCAGGGTCGCTCCACCGGTCGCCGCCAGCGCTTGATCGAGCCGCTGCAGCAGGTCGTCGAAGGACTGGACGTTGCGCTGCAAGCGGCGCCGCGGCACCTCGCAGCGCAGGTGCTCGATCAGCGCCAGCGTGCTGGCCAGCGCCTCGCGCTCGAAGGCCGCGGCGGCGTCCACCAGCCGCTGGCAGGCGTCGAAGAAGGGATGTTCCGGCGGCTGCCGGCCTTTCTTGCACTTGGCCGCCAGCCCGGCCCGCGTCAACAGGCCGACGGCCGCCGGCAGCTGCGCGCTCTCGGCTCGCTCCGGGGCCAGGGTCCGCTCGAGCGCGGCCAGGCTGTCCAGCCGCTTCTGCGGCTTGAACCACCCCTTGTGAAAACCCTCATGATCGCACACCAGCGCCGCGATTTCCTCGCGGTGCGCCAGCCAGAGCGCCCGGGCCTGCCGGTGGGCCGCCTGCAGCGCTGCGACCGGGTCGGGGTGGCGCTCCACCGTCGCCGGCAGCGGCTGGCAGTCCGGCCGCGCCAGGACCCGCTCGGCGAGCTGGATCAGCGCCTCGCGGCTCGGCAGCGCGTCGCTCAGGTATTCGATGACCAGCGGCTCGAGGCTGTGGAGCTGCCGGGAGCGGAAATCGTCGACGACCTCCTCGATCAAACCGCGGGCCTCGGCCTCGGTCTCGACATCGAAGGGCAGCCCGCTCTCGAAGGCGAAATCCTGCAGCATGGCCAGACAGAAGCCGTGGATGGTGGTGATCGGCGCGCAGTCGAAGTCGAGCAAGGCCCGCCAGGCGCGGGTGCGGGCGCGCTCGCGCCGGGCGGGCGGACACAGGGCGGCCAGCTCGGCCGGCAGCGGGATGCGGCCGTCCAGGGCGTTGAATGCCTGGCGCAGCCGCTCGCGCAGCCGGCGCCGCAGATCGGCGGTGGCCGCCTCGGTGAAGGTGACCACCAGGATGCGCTCGATGGCCAGGCCCTGCTCGATCACCAGTCGCAGCAGCAGGGTGCCGATGGTGTGGGTCTTGCCGGTTCCGGCGCTGGCCTCGATCAGGTGCAGGCCGCTCGGATCGACCTCCAGCGGGCGCAGGGGTCTCATCCCGGGTCCTCCTGCTGCCCGGCCTCCAGCTCCGGCAGCCAGACGGCCAGCGCAAGAGCGATGAGGGCCGCCTCATCGGCCAGCGGATCGCGCTCGCCGAACACCTGCCGGACCGCCGGCGTCCGTCCCTCTCCGGGTCCGCCCCAGGCGGAGTGCAGCTCCCGCCGGGCGGCGGCGACGGCGCGGCGGCGGGCGGCCGGATCGTCGACATCCGCCCCCTGTAGCTTCTCGGCCAGGGCCAGGGCGCTTTTCGGAAAGAATGCCAGGGGCTCGCAGCAGCCGCGGCGGTACAGCGCCAACAGGCGTTCCAGCTCCGCCGCCGGTGTGCCGACGGCAGCCCACCGACGCGCGCTCGGCGCAGTGCCGCTCGACCCGCGGCCCAACAACCGGCTGGTCGGCGCCACCCCGGCGGGCGCGGCACAAGCCAGGACCAGGTGGTGCACCCAGGCATCCAGTCGGCGCCTGGCGCCGACCACCCCGCTGGTGACCACGGTGCGGCCTTCCGGCCGCAGCCCCTCCAGGGTGCCGACCAGAAGACCCCCGGCCAGCGGCAGCTCGAAGGGCGCCGGCGGCAGCGGCGGCGCATCCAGCCAGCGGCGGGCCGCCCCGGCGATGGGATCGACCCGGCGGCGCAGCTTCTGCAGCCAGGCCTGGCCACCGGCTCCCGGCGGCAGGGCGTTGTCCGCCTGCAGCCAGGCGACCAGTTCGTCATCGGCCGCCGGCACCGGTTCCAGCAAAGCGGCCAGCAAGCGCTCGGCGGCCTGATAACCGGCCAAGCCCTCGGCCGCCAGCAGCTCGCGTTCGGCCTCGGCCTCCGGCGCCTGCTCGACGCGCAGCCCGAGGCGCCGGCGGAGCAGCCAGGCCGGCGGGTCGCGCAAAAACCGGATCAGGTCGTCGAGCTGGACAGCGGGGTCGCGCTCGGGCCCGGCCGGCAGCCGCGACGACAAGAACGGCGGTGCCGGCCGGCGGACGCCGGCCGCCGCCTCGGCCGCGGCACACCACACCGCCGCCGTCCCGCGCGGCCGCAGCCGCCGGGTGTCCGCGGTGTCGAACAGCCGTGGGCTGTAGGGTTGCAGGGGCTGCTGGCAAACCAGCTCCCGGGCCGCTGCCTCGGTATCGAGACCGCAGGCCTGACCGGCGGCATCGAGCAGATCGGCGACAAGCACCGAGGGCGGCAACGGTCTATCGTCACGGGCATCGCGACCGGTATAGGTCACGATCAGGTGGCGGCGGGCGGCCAGCAGGGCCTCCAGGAACAGGGTCCGGTCCTCGTGGCGCCGCGAAGGGTCGCCCGGCCGGGGGGACTGGGCCAGCAGATCGAAGGCCGGCCGCCGATCGGTGCGCGGAAATGTACCGTCGTTCATGCCCAGCAGGCAGACCACCTCGAAAGGCAGCGATCGCATCGGCTGCAGGTTGCAGCAGGTCACCCCTCCGCTGAGAAAGCCGGCATGGGTGACGCGCTCGTCCAGCCGATCGACCAGCGCCAGCCGGATGCTCTCGAAGTCCACCGGCACAGCGTGTCCGGCGGCCTCGGCGGCGTCGGCCAGCTCGGCCAGGGCTCGGCGCAGCAGCTGGTGCTGCGGGTGGTGCTCGCCGCCGGCTGCCAGCAGGCGTTCGGCACAGCGCTCCAGCCGCTCGGCCCAGGCGGCCACCGGCCGCGGTTGGGCCAACGCCCGCAGCTCGCCGAACAACAGGTCGCAGAACGCGGTCAGCCGGCCCAGCAATTCGGCCTGGCGGCCCTCGACCAGCGCTGCGGCCAGCCGCCCGCCGAACAGGGACCGGTCGCCGGTCGGCACGGCACAGCCCAGCAAGAGCCGGTCGAGCCCGAAGCGCCAGCTGGCCTGATCGGAGGCCGGCTGACCCGAGCGGGCCCGGTGCTCGGCATCCATGCCCCAGCGCACCCCGGCTTCACGGGCCCAGGCCCCGAGCTGCTCGACATCCCGCTCGTCGAGGCCGAAGCGCTCGCGCACCGGCGCCTGGGCCAGCAGGTCGAGCACCCAGGAGGCGGTCAGCCGGCCGTCGACTCCTTCCAGGATGGTCAGCATGGCCCGCACCACCCCGGATTCCGCGCGCTGGCGGCGATCGCTGATGGAGAAGGGAATGGGGTCGCGGCCACCGAAGACCGCTTCGATCAGCGGCGCGTAGGCCTCGATGTCGGGCGACATGACCAGCACCTGGTGGGGCTGTAGATCGGGTTCGGCCTCGAACAGCAGTCGCAGGCGATCGGCCAGCGTCTCCACCTCGCGCATCGGGCCGTGGCAGACGTGGATCTCGATCGAGTCGTCGTCCGGGGCCAGCTCCACCACCGGGGCCTCGGGGCCCGGCCGCTGGCGCAGGTGAAGGATATCGGATTGCAGCCGGGTCAGCAGGTGGTCATCGGCTGCGGCCAGGGGATCGACGAAGCGATCGTCGCTGTCTTCGTAGTCGATCTCGCGCTCGATGACCAGCTGCAGCTCGCGGCCCTGCTGGCCCCAGGCCGCCAGCAGCGGATGGCCCGGCTCGAGGTGCAGCTCGGCGGCCAGCGCCTCGGGCGATTGGCCGGCGCGCTCGGCGGCGCGCACGATGGTCCGCTGCGAGCGGATATGGCTCCAGTAGGCCTGCGAGGGGTTGAGCAGGTAGAGGTGCACTTCCAGCTGGCGGGCCAGGCCCACCAGCAGCTGCAGGTAGATCGGGGGCAGGCTGGACAGCCCGAACACCGATAGGCGCGGCGGCAGATCGGCGGGCGCGGCATCGCTGGCATGCAGCTCGCGCCGGAGCCTGTCGAGCACCCGGGCCGGATGGTTCGGCCCCAGGCGCCGGCGCAAGGTGCGGAACAGACGGGCCTGCCAGTGATCGGCCTCACCGGCCTCCCAGGCGAGGACCATCTGCGGCCGGTACAGGAAGTAGCCGTCCAGCAGTCGCGCCACCCGCCCGGCCAGCTGGTGGGCCTTGCGCTCCCGGGCCGGGCCGGACAGATACCGCCGCAAGGGCGCGAAGGCGGGTTCGTCCGACAGCTCGGGCAGGCCATCCCGCACGGCCCAGTACAGCGCCTCCGGGGCGTAGCGCCGCCGGTCGCTGCAGTCCGGCAACAGGGCTTCGATCAGATGGTCCACCAGGTCGCGGGGGAAGGGAAACCGAGCCAGCGACCAGATCCCCAGCCGCCGGGCCAGCTGCTGGGCGAGCCAGGTGCGCATGCCCAGCGAGCGGACCACGATCACCTCCGGCTGCAGCGGGTCGGCCGGGGGTCGGGCGAGCGCCTCGGCCAGCGCCGCCAGCAGCTGCTCGGTGCGGTTGCTCTGGTGGATGAGAAACCCGGCCGGCTCCATCCGCCGCCTATCCCTCGGCCTGGGCCGGACTCGGCTCGTCCGGGCCGCCACGGCCAGCGTCACCATCCCCACCCGCGGGCACGGTGTCGGCTTCTGGCTCGCTGCCCATCAGCCGGGCCAGCGGCCGGGTGGTCTGGAAGCGTTCGAGCTGAACCCGCAGCACCGCGGTCAGCGGTGTGGCCAGCAGCATGCCGACGATGCCCCAGATCAGCCCCCAGAAGATCAGGGCCAGCAGGATGGTGATCGGATTGAGGTCCACGCTCTTGCCCAGCATCCTGGGCTCGAATACGTTGCCGACGACCATCTGCACCGCGCCCGGAAGGGCGATGGCCAGCACGATCAACAGCGGGCTGTCGAACTGCATCAACACCACCGGCAGCGGCAACAGGGTCGCGATCACCGAACCGACGTTGGGAATGAAGTTGAACAGAAAGGCCAGCAGGCCGAAGACCAGGGCCAGGTCCACGCCCAGCACCAGCAGGATCAGGGCGGTCAGCACACCGGTGATCGACGACAGCACGATCTTGGTCAGCAGGTAGGCCCGGATCTTGCGCTCCAGGCCGGCGGCCTCGCCCCGGGCCGGGGGCCGGCGCCGAACCACCAAATAGATGATGAAGATCAACACCAGGAAGAAGTTGGACAGAAAGCTGACCACACCGCCGACGGTGCGCTTGAGCCAATCGAACAGGGGCAGATCCTTGACCGCGGCCACGATGTCGCTTTGGCCGAGGTCGATCCCCTGGGCGTCGAGCCAAGAGCTGGCGCGCTCGGTCAGCGCCAGCAGCCGCTGTTCGTAGAGCTTGGCGTTTTCGCCCAGGCCGGCCACCGATGACGAGATCAAGGCGGTCACGCCCACGAAGAAGCCCAGGATGGCCAGCAGGGTGGCGGTGATGGCCAGCCAACGCGGCAGCCGGACCCGGTCCTGGAGCCAGTCGATCAGGGGCCGCAACAGGTAGGCCAACAGCAGCGACAGCACGAAGGGTACCATCAGGCTGCGGGTGTAGAAAAGCGCTCCGCCGACGGCCACCGCGGCCACGGCCAGCAGCGAGAAGGTCTGCAGGGTCCGGATCTCGCCAGGGCCCGCGCTGGGTTCGTTCACGGCTATGGCCTCCTCAGATCACCCGCGGCTCGAGGGCCAGCTCGACACCGAAGGTCTCACGAACCGCAGCGCGGATGCGCTCCGCCAACGCCAGCAACTCGGCGCCGGTGGCCCCGCCGTGGTTGATCAGCACCAGTGCCTGGTCGGGGCTGACGCCGATCGCCCCCTGCCGGTGGCCCTTGTAGCCGCAGCGCTCGACCAGCCACCCGGCGGCCAGCTTGTAGCTGCCCCCCGGCTGCTCGAACGCGACCAGCCGGGGATGGCGGCGGCGCAACCGCGCCCACCGGCCGGCGTCCACGGTCGGGTTGACGAAAAAGCTGCCGGCGTTGGGCAACGCGTCCGGGTCCGGCAGCTTGGCACGGCGCAGGCCGCACACCGCCCGGAAGACATCGCGCGGGCCCGGATCGGCCACGCCGCTGCGCTCCAGCGCCGCGACCAGGGGCTGGTAGGTCAGCACCGCCGTAGGCTCCAGGTCGAGCTGCAGCTCGATGGCGGTGATCAGGTAGCGATCGGGATGCCGCTTGAACACCGATTCCCGGTAGCCGAACCGGCAGTCGTCGCGCGACAGGCGCAGCGTCTCGCCGGTGGCCCGCTCCAGCGCCGCCACGGCCACCAGCCGGTCGGCCAGCTCCACCCCGTAGGCGCCGATGTTCTGCACCGGCGCCGCGCCGGCCGAGCCGGGGATCAGCGCCAGGTTCTCGAGACCGAACCAGCCGGCGGCCAGGCAGCGCTCCACCAGCGCCGGCCAGTCCTCGCCGGCGGCCACCCGCAGCCGGACCCGGCGCTGGTCGCGCTCGATCACCTCGACCCCACGCAGGGCCGGTTGCACGACCAGGCCGGGCCAGTCCCGGCTGAAGACCACATTGCTGCCGCCGCCGAGCACCAGCACCGGCAGATCGTGCCGCCGGGCATGGGCCAATGCATCGACCAGCTCGGCCGGTGAGGTGGCCCGGCAGAAAAAGGCCGCTCGGGCCGACAGGCGCAGGCTGTTCAGCGCCGCCAGCGGATGATCCGTGCGGATATCCATCGCGCCGAGTGCAGCACGCCGCCGAAACAGAGTCAAATCCCATCGCGGCTGCACGGAGTCTCCCTCGCCGGCCGGCCGCCGCCGGTGGTTGACAGGTGAACGCCGGCGTGTCCTACTCGTAACCCATGGAGGTGCTCGTGCACTGGTTTGGCATAACCTGGCTCATTACCACGGCCGTCGTGCTGCTGGCGGCCGTCGTCCTGATCCTGACGGCCCGGCGCATCGGCCGCCGCGGCCGTCGCGGCAGCGGCCTGCTGCAGCTGGCCGCGCTGGTGGAGGTGGTCGCGGCGGTGCTGGCGCTGGCCTTCCACTGGGGCACGGCCCGGCTGGAGCCGAGCGCCGGCTTCGACCCCCAGGCCTGGGGAATGGTCGTTCTGGAGGTGTGGCTGGTGGCCCGGCCCATCCTGCACGCGCTGGCACTGGTGCTGGTGACCATCGGCGTCGGCCGGCTGGTCCGCTCGCAGCCGCCGGCCGAGTCCGCCAGCGATGGGGCGGAGACGACCAGCGCGGCCTCCGAGCAGCCGCCGGCCGAAGAGCAGCATTGACGCGAACGGACGCCGCCGCGGCCATGAGCTGGATCCAGACCTACAGCGGCAAACGATTCTTCCCCCTGATGCCCCGGGCCGACGATCTGGACATCGCCGACATCGCCCACTCGCTCAGCCTGCTGTGTCGCTTCAACGGCCACTGCCGGGTGTTCTACTCGGTGGCCGAGCACTGCGTGCGGGTCTCCGAGCGGCTGCCCCCCGAGCTGGGCCGCTGGGGCCTGCTGCACGACGCGGCCGAGGCCTACCTGTCGGATATGCCCCGACCGATCAAATCCAAGATGCCCTGGTTCCGCCAGGTCGAGGATCGGCTGCTGGTCCTGATCGCCGAACGATTCGGGCTGGCCTGGCCGATGCCGGCCGCCGTGGCCGAGGCCGACAGCCGCCAGCTGGCCACCGAGGCCCGCGATCTGATGCGCCGCCCCCCCGCCTCCTGGGAACTGGGTGTCGAGCCCTATTCCGAACCCATCAGCCCCTGGGAGGCCAATCAGGCCGAGCAGCGGTTCCTGGATCGCTACGCCGGTCTGACCCGCGGCTGAGTGGCTCCGGCGATTCGGAGCCGGGCGGGCCGCGGCTCAATCGCCGAGCGCTGACAGCACCGGATCGAGCCAGCCCAGCTGGAGCGCGCCCCAGAGAAAAAAGGCCCCCAACCCCATGGCCAGCAGCAGCACCGCGGCCCACAGCAGTCGCTGCGGCCAGCGGCCGCCGCGGGGCAGCTCGAGTTCGATCTCGATCGAGTCCATGGTCTGGTCGGCGCCCAGCTCGTCGACCTGCCGCATGAAGCGGGCCAGCCGCTCGCTGCGCGAGCCCCAGATGCCGGCCTCGGCCAGGTAGAGATCGATCTCGCGCTGCAGCTCGGCCGCCGAGCCGAACCGTTGCTGCGGCTCACGGGCCAGGCAGCGCTCGATCAGCTTGCGCAGCGGCCGCGGCGTCTGGGGCGCCAGCTTGCCCAGCGGCTCGAAGTGGCCGGCCAGTATGGCCTGATAGAGTTCGCGCTGGGCCAGGCCGTGGAACAGGCGGCGACCGGCCAGACAGTGGTAGAGCACCGCCCCCAGGCCGTAGATGTCACTGCGGACGCTGTACTCCTGCTCGATCAGCACTTCGGGAGCGATGTACTTCGGCGTGCCGACCAGGATGCCGGTCTGGGTCACCC
Source organism: uncultured Myxococcales bacterium (assembly GCA_964454005.1). Lineage (GTDB taxonomy): Bacteria > Myxococcota > B64-G9 > B64-G9 > B64-G9 > CAYVQE01. Next base: position 35,938 of record CAYVQE010000018.1, on the reverse strand, counting down.
GGGCCAGGGCCTCGCCCCGGGCGATGCCGAAATCCATCAGCTTGACCTGACCGGAGCGCGAGATCATGACGTTGCCGGCCTTCAGGTCGCGGTGCAGCACGCTGTGGAAGTGGGCGTGATCGAGCGCCTCGGCCAGGCCGAGCCCGACCAGGCAGGCGACATCCAGCGGCAGCGGGCCCCGGCCGAGCAGGCTGTCGAGATCGACGCCGTCGACGTACTCGAGCACCAAGAACAGCTCCCCGCGGTGCTCGAACAGGTCGTGTACCCCGACGATGCCCTGGTGGCGCAGCCGGGCCAGTGCCTTGCCCTCGCGCAGGAAACGCTCGCGGGCCGCCTCCGGATCCTTCAGCTCAGCCGGCGGCGCGAAGCGCTTGAGCGCCACCGGACGCTCGAGTTCGGCGTGCTCGGCCAGCAGCACCTCGCCCATGCCGCCGCGACCCAGCGGCCGGGTGATCGAGTATGCCTTGATTTTTTTAGGCAAATCGATTTGGTCGCTGCTGCTCAAAGGCGGCCTCCAGGCGCTTGCGGGCAATGTTGCCGCAGACTTCCGAGCCTGGCAAGCGAACTCGTCAGGTTGCAGTGCTTTACTTCCCGGCCGGCGTCTTCTACTTTTGCAGTCAGGATGGACCCGAGCCGACGCACCATCAAGGGCCGGCGCGGCACCTATGAGCTGCTGACCCAGCTCAGCCGCGGCGAGCTGGCCGACATCCACCTGGCCTTCGACCGCCAGGCCGGGGAGGCCGCGGCCTGGGTGGTGGTGGTGCACGAGAGCCGACCCGAGGCGGATGGCGACCGGGCGCTGGCCGAACGGTTCGTGGCCGGGTTGCGGGTGCTGACCCGCTTCGACCATCCCAACCTGACCCGCATTCTGGATACCGGGCGACTGCAGCAGAGCACCTTCGTCATCAGCGAGTACCTGCTGGGCGAGGGGCTGGGCCGCCTGATCCAGGCGGCGACCGAGGCCGGCCAGCCCCTGACTCCGGCGCTGGCGGCCGGTCTGCTGGTGCAGGTCTGCGCCGGGCTCGAAGCCGCCCACACGGCTACCGGCAACCAGGGCCGACGGGTCGCGCCGCTGCACGGCAACCTGCACCCGGCCTGTTTGATCGTGGGCTACGGCGGCCTGGTCAAGGTCGTCGGCTTCGACACCGGGGCCGATGCGCTCTCGGAGTCGACCCCGGTGCGGGAAGTGGCCTACCTGGCGCCCGAACGCTGCCGCGGTCAGCCGGGCGATGCGCGATCGGACGTCTTTTCGGTCGGGGTGTTGTTGTGGGAGCTGCTGGCCCGGCGGCCGCTGTTCCGCCGCGTGACGCAGCAGGGCACCCTGCAAGCCATTCTCGAATGGCCGGTTCCGGCGATCGACCAACCCGCCGCCGAGGCCACCCCGGGTCTGGAACAAATCGCCCAACGGGCATTGCAGCGGGATCCGGGACAGCGTTTCCAGTCCGCCGGCCAGATGCGCGACGCGCTCGCCAGCTGGCTCCAGTCGGCCGGTGCGCGAGCGGGCCCGGCCGAACTGGGCGGGGTGATGCAGGCCGTCCTGGCCGAAAAGCTGCAACGCAAGCATGAGCTGCTGGCGCTGGCGCGCAGCGCACCGGTGCCCGGAACCGATGTCCACCAGCTGCTGCCCGACACCGATCTGACCACCGCCTGGGCCAGCGAGAGCCAGTCCGACGCCCGGCCGCGCGCCAAGCCGGATGAGCCCGCTTCCCTGCCGCCGCTGCCGGCGGGCTCGCCAGCACCCGTTCGAGGGACCCTGGAGCCTGGACCGGCCACCGGTGGCGGTTCCCGCCGCCGGGTCATCTGGTTGTCGTTGCTGCTCGGTCTCGGTCTGCTCGCTGCCGTCGGGTTCTGGGGCTGGCCGCTGCTGTTTCCCGAGCAGCAGCCGGCGCCGGAGGACACGGTCACCACCGGCGACACCCGGGCCGACGGCGCGGCCGCAGATGCGCCGCCGCCCGGCGCCGACGCAACGACCGAACCGGCGCCCGCCCCACCGGCCGAGCCAGCGCCCGCGCCGCAGCCGCCGCCCGGTCGGGCCTGGGTGAGCATCCAGAGCGAGCCCGCCGGCTGCGCGGTCCGGCTCGACGGCCAGAAGCTGAGCGGGCGCACGCCGTTGGACCAGCTCGAGATCGAGGCCGAGCAGGCCCACCTGTTCGTCGTGTTCTGCCGCGGTCACCGCTTCCAGAGAGCCCGCGTCACCCCCCATCCCAGCGAACGGCTGACGCTGGCCTTCCACCCCGAGCCCAAGTGAGCCCGGCAACGGGCCCCACCCGAGCCATGGCCTCTTCCTCCGGTAAAACCCTGATGGGCCGCCGGGGCGCCACTTCGGCGCGGGTCACCCAGATACTGGCCCAACAGCCCCGGGCGGCCGAAAGCCCCGCGGCAGCCGCGGTGCAGCGGGCGGTGCTGTTCACCGACATCGTCGGCTCGACCGCCTACTTCGAACAGCGCGGCGACACCGCCGGGCTGGCCATGATCGAGCGCCACAACCGGCTGCTGTTTCCGATCATCGCCGAGCACCGGGGCCGGCTGATCAAGACAATAGGCGACGCCATCATGGCGGCCTTCACCGCCCCGGCGGACGCCGTTCGCGCAGCGGTGGCCATGCAGCGCCGCCTGCAGCAGCACAACGCCGAACAACCCCAGGCCGACCATATCCGGGTGCGCATCGGCATCCATTACGGCCCGGTGCTCGAACGCGACGACGACCTGTTCGGCGACACGGTCAATGCGGCCGCCCGCATCGAGGCCCTGGCCGCCGGCGGACAGGTGTTGATCGCCGGCAGCCTGGAGGCCGAACTCGGGCCGGACTTTCCCGAGCCGCGCTCGCTGTTCGACGCGCTGCAGGTACGGGGCAAACGCATGCCCCTGGAGATCCACGAAGTCCGCTGGTGCCCGGAAGCGGCCGCCGCCGACCAGGTCGATCGGCCGCATTTCGAGCCGGGCACTGTGCTCGGCGGTCGTTTCGAGATCACCGCCCAGCTGGGTGAAGGGGGCATGGGCCAGGTCTATGAAGCCCGCGACCGGGCGCTGGATGAGGTGGTGGCGCTGAAGTTCGTGCGCCCCGATCTGGCGGCCGACAGCGAGACGCTGAAACGCTTCAAATCCGAGGTGCGCCTGGCCCGTTCGGTCAGCCACCCCAACATCTGCCGCATCCACGAGTTTCTGGAGATGGACGGGCGGGCCTTCTTGTCCATGGAACGCATCCGGGGCCAGACCCTGGCGGCGGCCACCGCCTCCGGCCCCATGGCACCGGAGCGCATCACCGCATTGCTGGCCGGTATCTGCGCCGGGCTGCAGGCCGCCCACGAGCGCGGCATCACCCACTGCGACTTGAAGCCGGCCAACGTGATGATCGAATCCGGCAGCCAGCGGGTGGTGCTGATGGATTTCGGCATCGCCCAGCTGGCCAAACACGGGCGCGAGGACACCGGGACGCTGCTGGGCACCCCGGAGTACATGGCCCCCGAGCAGGTCGCCGGTGAGCGCGCGGGACCGGGCGCCGACATCTATGCCCTCGGGGTCATCCTGTTCGAGCTGCTCACCGGAAAACCACCGTTCGAGGGCTCGACCCCGGTGGCGGTGGCCCTCCAGCACCTGCAGCGACCACCCCCGGACATCGCCGCCAAAGCCCCCCGGGCACCGGCGGATCTGGCCCGAGCGGTCGAGCGCTGCCTGCGCAAACGGCCGGCCGAGCGCTACCCGGATGCCCGCAGCCTGGTGGCCGCTGTGCGCGGCGAGCCCGCCCCGCGGCCCGGCCGCCGCTGGGCCCAGCCGCTAGCCGCAGCGACGGCGCTCGCCGGCCTGGCGCTGGTGCTGGTGCTGGCGTTGGCCGATGGCGGTCCGGGCGGCCCGGCCGCCGTGGACTGGCGGGTCGAGACCCTGGCCTCGTCGCAACCGGTCGAGTCCCTGCCCCGCTACGCTCCGGACGGCCGTTCGCTGGCCTACCTGCGCGAGCGGGAGATCTGGCTGCTGCGCCCGGGCAGCGGCAACCGCCGCCTGACGACCGGAGCCGAGGCGCTGAGCTTGTCCGGCCTGGCCGGGCTGAGCTGGTCGGCCGACGGCCGCTCCCTGCTGTGGACTGCCCATGGAGCCGCCGGGCCCGAGATCCGGCGGAGGGCGGTGGACGGCGCCGACCACCGGACAGTGCTGGCGCGGGCCGCCGCTGCGGACCTGGCGCCCGACGGCGAGCGGCTGGCCTTCTGCTTCGAAGACGAACACGGCCATACCGGTATCGCGCTCAGCCTGCCGGACGGCGGCCGACGCGAGGTGCTGCTCGCGGGCGATGCCACCCGCGCCTTTCTGCAGCCGCGCTGGTCCCCCGACGGCCGGCGGCTGGCGCTGGTGGTCCACCAACTGGGCTACCGCACCACCCGGGACATCGGCGTGGTCGACGTGGCCGACGGCCGGCTGCAGCTGCTGACCGAAGACGGCGCCCGGCGGCATGCGCACAACACCGATCCCGGCTGGACCCCGGACGGCCGCTGGATCGTCTACGCCTCACGACGCAACGGCCCCATGTCGCTGTGGCAGGTGCCCGCCGCCGGCGGGGAGTCCGCCCCGCTGGGCCGCGGCGCCATCCACGATCGGCGCAGCCCCAGCGTGGCCCCCGGCGGCGAGCGGATCGCCTTCGTCACCAGCCGCACCCAGTGGGACATCGAGCTGGTTCGGCTCGACGACGACCGCGGCCGGGTGCTGACCCAGGACGTCTGGCTGGACCGCTTCCCGGTCTTCGCCCCCGGCGACCAAGCGGTGGCCTATCGCACCGAACGGCGGCTGAAGGGGCGCACCCGGCGTGCCATCGCCATCCAGGAGCTGGCCGGAGGCGACGAACGCGTGCTGCCGGGCCCGGACGGTCTGCGCGATTTCGCCTGGTGCGGCTCCGACGCCCTGGTTTTTGCGGCCACCGCTGCCGACGGCCGGCAGCTGGGCCGGATGCGCGCCAGCGACGGGCGGATCGAGATGCTGCTGCGCGGATTCCACCGGCTGTGGTCGCCCAGCTGCAGTCCGGATGGGCGCCGGGTGATCTTCGTGGGCATGCAGCTCGAGACCGACCGGCGCGACCTGTGGCTCCATCGGCTGGGCGCCGACGAGCCGCCGCAACGCCTGTCGAACGAAGGCCGCCACGACTATCCGGAGTTCAGCCCCGACGGCCGCGCGGTGGCCTACCGCTGGGCTCCGGACCGCCAGCGCCTGGGCGAGAGCGAGCTGCGGCTGCTGCACCTGGAATCGCACACGGTCGAGCGGGTGACCGCGGAGCCGGTCTTCCAGCGCTCGCGCCGGCGGCTGCGTTTCGAACGGGAGGGGCGCTGGATCTTCTTCATGGAGAACGACCAGGGGCGCGCCCGCCTGTGGCGGGTGGCCCGGCGCGGCGACCGCCTGCAGCCCGTGCGCAGAATCGTCGGCATCCAGACCTTCGACTTCGACCTGAGCCAGGATGCCGGCCGGCTGGTCTACTCCCGGGTGCTGCGCTCCGGCGACCTGTACCAGCTGCAGCCCGCCGGCCGGCCGCAGGGCTAAGCCTCAGCCCTCCACCTGACCGCACAAGCGCTAGTCTGAAGCTCCCTTGGGAGCTTCCGGCTGGCAGCGCCACCCGGCTGGTCGGGATCAGCAGCACGATGAAGGTCATCGAACGCCGTCTCCCGGTGGATTCCCACCAAGCCGAGGCGCCGCCAGCGCACGGTTCGAGTCGCTCGCGAGCGAGGCGCCGCAACTGGCTCGCCTCGGTCGGCTGTGGTAGTTTTGCCCGGAAATGCCGAATACATGCTCGCCACTGCTGATCTGCATCGCGCTGGGCCTGGGCGCGTCGGCCTGCGGTGCATTCGCCGACGCGGTCGGCACCGACGGCGGCGCCGCGGACGCCGGGGTCGGGCTGACCTTCGACCGCACCCCGTATATCCTGCAGGGCCAGCGCAAGGATTTCAGCATCGCCTTCGACCGCGATCCGCCGTGGGCCGGCGAATCCGGCGGCAATCGCCTGTTGACCGGCTTCCGCTTCGTGTGCGCCGACGACCCGGATGCGGTGCTGAACGACATCGAGTTTCTGACCGACTACGATGGGCTGGGCACGGTGGCGGCCACCCTGAAGGCCAAGATCAACGCCGACACCGAAGCCCAACGGCTGCTGGTGATCGAGGTGGCGTTCGAAGAGGGCGGTCGCCCGCAGCAGACCTTCTCGGGCGCGGACCGCTTCTGGGTGTTGCCGGCCGAAAGCCCGGACGCCGGCCTAGACGGCAGCGGAGGCGATCGATGAAGGCCAGCGCCGGCATGGGCCGTCTGGGCCTGCTGATCGCATCGGCGCTCGGCGGATTGGTCGCGCCGGCGGCGCCGGCCGGCGAGGCGTTTCCGGGCCAAGGCCATCTGGCGGCCGGGCTGGCCTGCTACCGCAACCTGGATTTCGACTGCGCCCGGACCCGGCTGGAGCAGGCCCTGGGCGCGTTTTCGCCCGAGGCGGATCCAGACTACTTGCAACACGTGCGCCAGGCCCGCTGGCGGCTGGTCCAGATCCATTTGGCCACCGATGACCTCGGCCGGGCCGAACGCGAACTGCGCACCCTGCTGCTGCTCGACCCCGGCTTCGCTCTGCCCCCCGGCGACCACCCACCCAAGGTCCACTACCTGCTCGAGAAAGCACGGGCCAAGACGGCGCCGGCGACGAAACCCGCCGCAGACGGGGCCGAGAACCCCAGCCCTGAACGATCGCCAACGCCTCCGCCAGCCGACACGGTGCGGCCGGTGCCGCCGCCCCCCACTCCGTTCCGCCTCTCGGCGGCCGCCCGGCTGGTTGCCCTGTTCGGCGACGACGCCGCGGCGGCCGACTGCGGGGCTGGTGCCGAGCTGCGCTTCGCCTGGCAGGCGCTGGCCGGTATCAGCGCAGCGCTGAGCCTGGACTACGCCTACCACGCCACCGCCGACGACGCGCCCCTGCAAAGCCTGGCTCTGGGTCTGGACGCTCGCTACGAGCTGCCGCTGGGCCCGCTGGGGTTGCGGCTCGGCGGCGGCCTGGGGGTGTTGGCCATGGGCACCGCCGATCGCTACGATCACTGGGGCCTGGATCTGTCCGCCGCCGTCGGCCTGGTCTGGCCTCGCGACGGGCGCTGGGGCCTGCGGCTGGAGCTGGAGCCCGCCTTGCTGATCACGGCCGGCGGACGCTCGTTCTACCTGCCGGCGGCCGTCGCCGGGGAGGTGCGCTGGTGAGCGACTCGGCGGCCAGCCGCATGGCGCTGCGGCTTCGCGACGGCGCCGACGGCTCCGCCCGCGAGCTGACCCTGGATGGCGAGCTGCTACAGGTCGGCCGGGGCGCGGACAACGATCTGGCCTTCACCGATGCCCGCGTCTCTTCCATCCACGGCCGGCTGGTGCTCGACGGCCAGCGGCTGCGCTACCAGGACCTGGGCAGCACCAACGGCTCGGCCCTGATCCGCGACGGCCGCGAGCACCCGCTGGCGCCGGCGCCCGCACCGGGCACAGCGCTGCGGATCGGTGACGAGATCCGACTGGGTGACGCCGACCGTCCCTCGACCATCGAGCTGATGGCTTTACAGCCGGGCCCGGCGGCCCCCGGACCCCGGACGGTGGTGGCCGGGCGGGCCCTGGGCGAGCCGGGGCGGCTGCCGGCCGCGGAGACGCTGCGCCGGTTGCTGCAGCTGCTGGCCCGCCTGCGCAGCGAGCAAGACGGGGTGGAGCTGGCCCGCCAGGTGATGGCCTTCTGTCTCGAGACCCTGCCGGCCGCGGCCCGCGCCGAATGCGCCATGCGTGACGACCAGAATCGCTTCGCACCGGTGCTGGCGCTGGGCCCGGACGGCGAGTCCACCACCGGGACGCCGCCACCGACGGCTCTGTTAGAGCGGTTGGAAAGCGACCGCGAAGCCCTGCGCATCGAGGATCTGCACTCCGCGCCGGACGCCAGCTCCAGCATACGCGACCTGCCCGGCCGCTCTTTGTTGCTGGCCCCGCTTCTGATCGACGATCGCCTGATCGGCACGTTGCAAATCGGCTCCTCCGAGGACGGTCGTTTCCGCGACGACGACCTCGATCTGGTCGCGGTGCTGGGCCAGCAGCTGGCCGGGGTGCTGGCCGGCAGTCGAATGATCCGCAAGCTGCGCGATGCCGAAGGCCTGCTGCGCGACCAGTGCGACTACCTGAAACGACGCCTCGGCCAACGGCCGGCCCTGGAAGAGATGGTCGGCAGCTCGGAACCGATGCAGCGGCTGCGGCGGGGAATCCAGGCCGTGGCCCCCTCGCGCACGACCGTGCTCATCCGCGGCGAGACCGGCACGGGCAAGGAATTGGTAGCGCGGGCCCTGCACGAGAGCAGCCCCCGTGCTGCAGCGACCTTCGCGGCGGTCAACTGCTCGGCGCTGGCCGCCGGGCTGCTGGAAAGCGAGCTGTTCGGACACGTCCGCGGGGCGTTCACCGGCGCCCACCGCCGGCGCAAGGGGCTGTTCGAGGTGGCCCACGGCGGCACGTTGCTGCTGGACGAGGTGGGCGACATGCCCGCCGCGCTGCAGCCCAAGCTGCTGCGGGTGCTCGAGGCCGGCGCCATCACGCCGGTGGGCGACAGCCGCGCCCGGCCGGTCGACGTGCGGGTGGTGGCCGCGACCCACCGCGATCTGCAAGCCGAGGTCGCGGCGGGCCGGTTCCGCCAGGATCTGCTGTTCCGGCTCGACGTGTTCGCCATCGAGGTCCCGCCGTTGCGCCAGCGCACCGCCGACGTGCTGGTGCTGGCCCGCCACTTCCTGGCGCACTTCGCCGCCGAACAAGCCAAACCCGCCCCGGACCTGACCCCCGAGGCGGCGGCCGTCCTGCAAGCCTGCGGCTGGCCCGGCAACGTGCGCGAGCTGAAAAACGAAATGGAGCGGGCCAGCCTGTTGGCCCCGGCCGGCGCCAACATCGACGCCAGCCTCCTGTCCGAGCGGGTCCACGGCGGCGGCGAGCGGCCGGCCATCCCACTCGACGGCCCGCTGAAGCAAATCCTGGAACGGCTGGAGGCCGAGGTGCTGCGCGGTGCCCTGCAGCGCCACGGCGATAACCGAACCCGCTGTGCCCGCGCCCTGGGCATCAGCCGCCAGGCGCTGGTGGCCAAGATCCAGCGTCTGGGCGTCGTCGAGAAGCCATGAGCCGAGTCGAGCCGGTGAAACCTTGGGCGCTGCAGCTGGCCAACGCTCTGCTGGTCCTGCCGGCCAACCTGCTGCTCCACCTGTGGTTCAGCATTTCCTATCTGGCCGGTTTCATGTGGCTCCACCTGTTGGCGGCCACCCTCGGCCGGAGCCGCCGCGAAGCCGCTTTCCAACGGATCAACTCCTGGTTCTACGCCGCCTGGTTGGCCTTCGCCCGGGTGGTGCTGGTGGGCTTCGAGCTGCGCATCGACCCGGAGGTGCGCCGCCTGCGCGGCGCCGTGATCATCGCCAACCACCTCAGCTTCCTGGACACCATTCTGATGGTGGCCCTGTTCCGCCGCCACAAGACCATCGTCAAGGGCGTCATGTTCAAGGTGCCCTTCATGGGCTGGGCCCAACTCGGCGCCGGCTACCTGCCCAGCGGCGGTCAGGCACCCTTTCACAAGACCCTGCTCGCCCGGCTGCGGGCGCTGCGAAGCTTTTTCGCCGCCGGCGGCATGTTCTTCGTCTTTCCCGAGGGCACCCGATCGCGCACCGGCCGGCTGGGGCCGTTCCACAAGGGAGCGTTCAACCTCGCCGCCCACGCCGGCGTACCGATCGACATGGTCGTGCTGCGCAACACCCAGCTGGTCCACCCCCCGGGCAAGCTGCTGCTGCGCCCGCTGCCCGGCGCCCCGATTTGCATCGAGTATCTGGGCCGGTTGGCGCCCCCGCCCGATCGCCGCCGCCCAACGGTGGCCGCGCTGGCCCGCCAGGCCGAGGCGCGCTACCGCTGGGCGCTTGGCCAGACCAGCACGGACGGCGAACCCGATTGAACACCCGGGCGTCCGACCTCTGCGCCCGGCGACGCAGCTTGCAACCGCCGGGCCGCTGTGCTTGCATGCGGTGGCGGAGGCAATTGTGGCCACAGCGCTGTCCTGGATCGAAGTCGACGCCGGCGCCATCGCCTGCAACCTGAACAAGTTTAGCACCCAACTGCCCGCGGCTACCCGCCTGATGGCGGTGGTCAAGGGCGAGGCCTACGGTCATGGCCTGCTGCCGGTGGCCCGGGTGGCGCTGGAGGCCGGGGCCGACTGGTTGGGGGTATTCGAGTTGGAAGAGCTGGCCCGCCTGCGCCGGGCGGGCATCACCGCGCCGACCCTGGTGCTGGGCTATGTGCCGCTGGCCGATGTGGCCGAAGCCATCGCGCTCGACGCCCGCATCACCGTCTCCAGCATCGCCACCCTGGAGGCCGCGTCCCGGGCGGCCGCCGCCGCGGACAGACCAGCCCGCCTGCACCTGAAAATAGAGACCGGCACCCACCGCTTGGGGCTCGACGGCGAGGCGCTCGATCGGGCCCTGGAACGCATCGCCGCCGATCCGCGGCTGGTGCTCGAAGGAGCCCACACCCACTACGCCAACATCGAAGACACCACCGAGCACGACTACGCCCGCGACCAACTCGAGCGATTCGGCGAGCGGTTGGCGACCATCCGCCAGCGGGGTTTCGAGGTGCGCATGCCGCACACGGCCTGCTCGGCGGCCGCCATCCTGTTCCCGGAGACCTACTACTGCATGGTCCGGGTGGGCATCAGCCAATACGGGCTGTGGCCGTCGAAGGAGACCTACCTGTCGGCGTTGGTCCAGGGCAAGGACGCGCTCGAGCTGCAGCCGGCGATGACCTGGAAGACGCGCGTCATCCAGGTCAAGGACGTGCCGGCGGGCGCATTCATCGGCTACGGCTGCACCTACCGCACCACCCGGCCGACCCGGCTGGCCATCCTGCCGGTCGGCTACTTCAACGGCTACGATCGGCTGCTGTCCAACACCGGCCACGTGCTGATCCGCGGCCGGCGGGCGCCTATCCGGGGCCGGGTGTGCATGAACTTGACCATGGTCGACGTGAGCGACATCCCGGAAACAGCCCTGGAGGACGAGGTGGTGCTGCTCGGTCGTCAGGGCGACGAGCACATCAGCGCCGAGCAACTGGCCGCCTGGGCCCAGACCATCAACTACGAGGTCGTCACCCGGGCCGACCCCCATGCCCCCCGGGAGTTGATCGACCCCGGTGTTCGCCCGCCCGAAGGGCGGGGGATGAACGATCAACGGGTTCGATGATCAGGGCGGATTGAGACCGGGTGAAGGCGTATCGATTCCAGACCGGGGCGCGGATCCCGCCCTTCGATGATCCCGTATCGGAGGTGCCCGTCGGCACCGAGCCGCTGGGTCTGGCGGTCAGCCGCGCCCTGCTGCAGGCCGGGCTGGATCCGATACCCGGCCCACGGGGCGGCGCCGTCGGCGACAGCCTGCTGCTGCCCGATCGCATCTTTCTCAGCCGCGACATGCTGCGGGCCTTTCTGCACGCCTGCCCGGCGACACCGGGCATCTACCGGCTGGGCCTGTTGCCGGGTCCGATGACCGAGTGGCTGGCACCGCTGGCCCGGGTCGAGCGGAGTCCGGCAGCGGTGCTGTTCCACGTCTACCTGGTGCGCGGCCGGCTCGAGCTGGCGGCCGGCGACTGGCAAGAGCAGGAGTCCTGGCTGGCCCGGCGCGGCCAACCGGTGATGATCGAACCGGGGGGGCCGGTCGAGCCGGTGGTCCTGCCGCGCCCCGGCGGTGGGCGCCACCGGATGCTGCGACCGCGCGGCCGCCGACTGGTGGCCGACATCAGCCTCTGGCCCCACCTGGTCTGGCTCAACCAGCTGCTGCCCGGCCTGCGCTTGGCCGAGCGTCGCCGGGCGCACCGCTTCCGCGATCGCTTGCCCGGAGCCTGGTCGGGGCGCATCGGTCGAGGCTGCGACATCCACCCCACCGCCTGGGTGGAAAACGCCCTGCTCGGCGACGGCGTGGTGCTCGGCCCCTATGCCAGTGTGCGCGACTGCATCCTGGGCCCCGGGGTGGAACTGACCGAGCACAGCCGGCTCAAGGGCTGCTGCGTGGGTGGCGGTTGCCGGACCCTGCCCGACTCGACCTTCATCGGCTGTACCTTCTGGCCCGGCTCCACCCTGGCCAGCTTCCGGCTACGCGACAGCGCCATCGGCCGGCGCAGCTTTCTGACCTCTGGCCTGGTGTTCCGAGCCCAGGGTATCTGGGACACGGTGCGCGTCGCCGCCGGCGGCGCGGAGCACGACAGCGGTCGCTGGGTGCTCGGCTCGGCTGCCGGCCACGGCTGCATGCTCGGCACCCTCGGGCCCCGGGCCGTGCTGGCACCCGGCCGCAGTCTGCCGAACGGCACCGTGCTGGCCATGCATCCCGAGGACGGCCTGCTCAAGCTGCCGGCCGGGGCGCGGGCCGGTGAACCGCACATCTGCCGGGACGGCAGCGCCCAGCCGAGCGCGACAGTGCTGCCGGGCTGGCAGCCGCCGGAGCTGGAGGATACGCGATGAAGGCCTATGCCTACCGGACCGGCAGCCGCATCTCACCCTTCGACGACGATGTGGCCGACGTTCAGGTGCTCAACCAGAGTCTGGCCGAGTGCCAGCGTCGCGCTTGCCGAGCCGCCGGCCTGGAGTGGACGCCGATCGACCGGCCCGATCAGGCCCGCGAGTTCCCCTGCCTGCTGTTCCCCGACGATCTGTACTTCTCGGTCAAGCTGCTGCGCGACTTTTTGGCCAGCGCCCGAAAACGGTCCGAACGTTCCGCCTGTCCCGCGCTGCGCCGGGCGGCGTCGACCGCCTATGCCCTGCCGCTGCAGGATGTCCGCCGCCTGGACTGGGACGGCGACCGACCGCGGCTGGCTTACGATCTGTGGCTGCTGGATGGCGGTCCGTTGCCGGCCGAGCCGGCCGCGGTGCGCCCAGCCCTGGCCGCCCGCTGCCCGCCGATCGAGGTGCCGCTGCGGGAACTGGCGATACCGGTCCGGCTGCCGCTGCTGCAGGAACGCGAGCGTTCCTTCCTCTACCCGATCACCTCCACCGCAGCCTGCCACATCTCCCACTGGACCCATCTGCTGTGGCTGGCCCACCTGAGCTTCGGTATCGGCTGGATGGAGCACGCCCGCCGGCACAAGGCCTGGTCGGCATTCCAGCTCCTCGGTTCGGTAGCCCGGCGGGGGATCGACAAGTGGCGGCTGTTGGGAGGGCTGAACGCGGTCGGTCGCGGCTGCGACGTCCACCCGCGCGCCTATCTGGAGGCATCCATGCTGGGCGACGGGGTTCAGGTGGGCGCCGGCGCTTGTGTGCGCAACAGCATCATCGGTCCCGATGTCATCATCGGCGACCACGCCCGGGTCATCAACTCCGTGGTCGGCCAGGGCTGCCTGCTGTGCGAGAACTACTTCCTGCTGCACTCGCTCTGCTACCCGGGCTCCACCCTGGGCAACCCCAAGACCCAGATGGCGGTCATTGGCCGGGACGTCTACCTCAGCGGTTGGACCAGCTTGCTCGACGCCAAGTTCGTCGGCAATGTTCAGGTGCTGCACCGCGGCCAGCGGGTCGACAGCGGCCGCGCCTTTCTGGCCAGCTGCATCGGCCACCGAGCCGTGCTCAGCGCCAGGGTGCTGATCCACGCCGGCCGTGAGATCCCGAACGACCTGTGGATGGTCTCGCGGCCCGAGGACGTGATCGCAGACATTCCCGCCGACGTACCGCCGCGGACGCCGCTGGTGCCGCAGGCGGGCAGCCTGGTGGCCTTGGACGAGCGCGAACGCAAACGCGAATCCGAAACTCCCCGCCCGAAGGGCCGGGGACGACAAGACCAATGAGCAAAAAGCTCCCAATGAAATTCCAGATTGGCGAATGAGGTTCGATTCTATGGAACGACACAAGACACTCGGCGACTACCACAAGCTCGGCCCCAAGCTGCACGTGGGCGGTGACGTCGATTCGTGGTGCACCCGCTGCCGGATGGTGCTCAGCCACACCATCATGGCGATGCGGGGCGGCGAGGTGATCAAGGTCCAGTGCAACACCTGCGGCAGCCAGCATCGCTACCGGGCCGAGGCCCCCGGCCAGGGGGGCAAGCGGGCGCCGCGCCGCAAGGCCAGCGGCACCTGGGCCCCGGCGCCGCCGAAACAGAAGCCCAAAGTCTGGCAAGAGGCCATCGCCGGCAAGGATCTGAGCAACCCGGTGCCCTACCATCCCAAATCCACCTTCACCGTCGGGCACGTGCTGATGCACGGCAGGTTCGGCACCGGGGTGGTCATGGGCGTGAAGGAGGGCGGCAAGATCGTGGTGGCCTTCGAGGACGATCTGCGGGTGCTCATCCACGACCGCGGTTGAATCGCAGCCCCCCGCGGGCACTTCGGTTCAGAAATAGAGGATCAGGTGATCGCCGACCGTCTCGGCTTCGAGCAGCTGCGGGCCGGCGGCCGGCGGCAGCGGCAGCTCGACCGGACCCAGCTCGGCCACCCAGGCGGCGGCCACCTGCCGGATCAGCTCCCGGGCGGCGGCCCGCAACTCGCCGGCCTGTTCGGTGATCAGCTCGCTGTAGCTGATCTCCAGCGCTACCACCTGGACGGCGGCCACCTCCAACTCGATCCGATGGCCCTCGAGCCGGGGCGCCAGCAGCAAGGTCACGTCGGCCCGCAGACCGAGCGCCCGCAGGTCGGCGCCGCCGATCCGGGTGTAGATGTCGAGCCAGGTGTCCGGCAGCACCAGTTGCAGGCGCGGTAGGCGCTCGCCGGCCTGGGTATCGGCCAGGCCGAAATCCAGCCGCAGCGCGCCCCGGGGCCGCACCATGACCCGGGTCTCCGCCACCGGACCCAGCGCCAGCAAGGAAGGCAGCACCTCGGCCAGCGCCACCTGCGGCAACGGCCCGTCGCCGGGCCGCCGGCAAAGCAGGCCGGCCCGGTGCGCTTCGGCCAGCACCTGCTCGAGAAAGGGCCGGGCCACGGCGATCGCCAGCTGATAGGACTGTCCGGACTCCGGCAGCCGATCGCCGATCGCGGCCGGGGCGCCGTGGAGCGCCGTTCTGCTGGCGAGGTTGGCCGGTACACAAGCCGCGCGGGGGGAGCCGGCGCCGCCCGCCAGGCCGATCCGGATTCGCTCCGCCTGCAAAGAAGTCGAATCGGCCTGCGGCAGCAGCAGCAACTGCAGCCCGCCGTCGAGCACGCCCTGGCCACCGAGCACCAGGCCCAGGGCGTGCTCGGTCACCGCGTCCAGCTCGGCGACCAGCTCGGGCAGGGCCTGCTGCAGCGCCTCGTCGATGGACTGGCGCAGCAGCGCCAGCGCCTCGGCGCCCAGCTCGACTCCGCAGTCCGCGGCGGCCTCCAGCCCGATCGGCCCCCCCGACAGTTGCGGGGTGCCGTCGGCTTGCAGGACCAGCCGGCCATCGGCGTCCGTCGCCGCCACCAGCAACAAGTTGGCCTGGCGTTGCGGGATCGCCACCGCCAGCTGGCAGGAGCCATCCGCCCCGGCATCGGCCACCCAATCCAGCGCCAGTTCGAGAGCGACCGGCTCGAACGCCAGCTCCAACCGCAGGCCGCCCTGGACGCCGCCCGCCTGCACGCCGGCCAGCCCGAGGGTCAGGGCCTTGGGCTGCGTCTCGAAGTAGACGGCGCCATCCACCTGGCCGCCGACCTCCGGCACCTCGGTGCGCAACCCCGGAGGGTGCGGTTTTATGGCTGCGCGCAGCTCTTCGCCCAGCGGAGTCGCCCGCTCCGGCGGGACGGCCCACTCAACCGCGCGTGGGGCGACCGCATCGGCCGCCAGCGGCTCGGCCGGCGGTTCGAGCTGGCAGCCGCTGCCCCAATCGCAGGCAGCGCCGAGCAGCCCCAGCAGGGCCACGCATGCCGGCAGCCGGTTCATGGCATGCTCCGCAGCGCCGCGCCCACCGGCAGCGATCGGGTGCGCAGCTCGCCGGCCGCGCGGCCCTGCTCATCGCGCGCCAGCCGATAGGTCAGCACCCGCAGCGCATCCGGCCCTGCGACCAGCGCATTGTGCAAACCGACCACCCCGTCGCTGGCCAGCACTTCCGGATCGCAGAAGTCTCCGTCAGGTCGCTCGACCACCAGCATCAGGTCCAGCTGGCTGCTGTCCAGATAGGCCACTCGGGCCAGCCCGTCGGGTCCGTAGGCCAATGTGCAGTGCTGCCCCACCGGCCAGCGGTGCTCGGCGCCGCTGCCGTCGAGCCGGCTGCCGGCATCCAGCAGCCGGGTCTTCACGGCACCACCGGCGTTCCAGGCGAAACGCAGGCTGCCCGAGCCGCGATCGCTGAAGGCCACCGCCACATTGCCACCGGCGTCCAGCGCGGCCGAGACCCAGCCGCCGGCCTGCGGCCCGGCGGCCAACTCCGCGGCCGTCCAGCCCTCCGGTTTGCGGGAGGCGAGCTTCAAAGCGCCGGTGCAGGGGTCCTGGAAAGCGACCCACTCGGCGCCCCGTTTGTCCAGCACCAGCGCGATGGAACGGCCGGGCTCGGTCGCCAGCGGCCCGGACCACTGCTCACCGGCTTCACAGCCGCCAACCCGCTCGATCAACCAACGCTCCGCGTCGAGCTTGCGCGCCAGCATGATACTGCCTGTGGTTTCATCGAGAAATGCGATCCGCGCCATTCCCGCGGCGTCCAGCACCAGCGCCGCCGCCCGGCCCACCGGGCCTTCGGCCGCGCCGCCCAGCCGGGGCACGATCTCGATCCTCCAACCCTGACCGCTGCGCGTCGCGTACCGCAAGTGGCCTCCGCTGCGATCGAAGTAGGCCACATGGGGCCGGTCGAGCGCGTCCAGAGCCAGCGAGGCGAACAGCCCCACATCGGGCCCCGGGATGATCGGAGCCGGATCGTGCAACAGGTCGGGGTCGTCCGCCGCCGGCAGACCGTCGACGTACTCCCAGTCGAAACCTCCGTCCGCGCGTTCATGCCCCAGCGCCAGATCGCCGAAGCGGGCCGCGTAGCAGGCCACCTGCAAGCGACCGGCGGCGTCGAAGGCCGCCGAAGGGTACCGGCCCAGATCGGGCGGCGGAGTCGCCGGGCGCAGATCGACGCAGCGACCGGTCTCGTAATCGCACACCTGCCCGGCGGCACAGCCATCCGGGCAGCCGCGCGGTGAACCCTCGTCACAGCCCGCCGGCAGGGCCCCCAGGCCGAACGCCGCCAACAGCGAGTAGCAGATCCTGACCATCACCGCGAACGGATGCCTCCTCCGCTCCACCCCACCCTGTCAGTCTACACCAAACCCCGCCACGCGTGCACCGCCACCCGAGCGGTCCCGTGCCGGAGCCGGAGCAGCGCTGTCGAAGGGGGAAGGCCGAAGGTGCGTCAGGGCAGAGCGTGGGTGCGCAGATCGATGGCCGAGCTGGGTGGGTCGGTACGCAGGTTGTGCTTGAAGTTGCTGATGTGCATCAGCTCGCCGGCGTCGTCGAGCACCTGATCGACGAAGAAGCCGTAGGCGCCGTTGAAGGCGTCGCCCGCCATCTTGCGGGCCAGGATCTCCAGGCTCCAGTCCCCACCCGGATCCCGGGTGGCCACCACCAGATCCAACGAGGTGCCATCCTGGTAAGCCAACCGGGCGTGATCGGTCGCATCGACCGTCACCCGGGCGAAGTTGCCGACCCAGTGCAGGTCGCCGACCGCGCCGGCCGGATCGGTCGGGTCGCCGTTCTCGTCCCGGGCGCCCACGTCCACCGGCTCGGCGGCCGCCAGATCGCTGTTCCAGTAGTACAGATCGCCGAGCAGCGCATCCTGGTAGGCCACGTGCAGCACGTCAGCGCCGTCGACGAAGGCCGCGCAGTCGGCGCCCACGTCGCCTTCGGCGTCCAGCACCACCGGCGGGTCGAAGGCGTCGGCCCCGTTCCAGGCGACCGCCTTCAGATCGCCGTGCGTGGAGTCGTAGTAGACCACGGCCGGGCTGCCGTCGGAGTACAGCACCAGGCTGGCGAACAGGCCCACCCCCGGCGGCAGATCTTGCAGCGAGGACGCGGGCATCAACGTCTCGCAGGCGCCGGCCACACAGGCCTCGTCGTCGGCGCAATCGCCGCAGTTGGCCGGATCGTCGGCCGGCTGGCAGGTGCCCGAGTCGGCCAGACAGACCTGGCCCTCGGCGCAATCGTCCGGGGCGCAGGACACGGCCAGGCTGTCGAGCGTGTACACCGTCCAGTCCTCGGCCACCGCCGGTGCCGGCACCGAGGCCCAGGCCAACTTCAGATGGGACTGCAGGTTCTCGTCCTTCAGCGTCATGTAGGCCACCACCGGATTGCCGGCTGGATCCAGCGCCAGCGAGGTGTAGCGGCCGGTCAGCCCGGCGCCGTCGACCGTGTGCACCGCCCAGGCGGCCCCGTCGAAAGCGGCGTACTTCAGCGTTCCGTTGGTCCGGTCGTGGTAGCTGATGCGCGGCAAGCCATCGGGGTCGATCACCAGGTCGGTGTCCCAGCCCACGTCCTCGCCCGGCTCGGCGATGCCGCCCCGCGGGCCGTCGGCGGCGCCTTCGCACGGCGCATCGAGCGGCACCCCGTCGACGAACAGCCAGTCGACCGCAGCCCCGGCCTCGGCGCTGGCCGCCACCCCGTAGAGCAGATCGCCATAGGGCGCGGCGTAGTAACCCGACAGCACCGGGATGCCGTCGGCGCCCAGCGCGATGGCCGAGTGCTGGCCGGCGAAGGCCGCTTCCAGCGGCGGCAAGGGCACACAGCTGCAGTCAGCCCCCTCGACGGCACAGGTCTCCTCGTTCAGGGTGCCGCCAGGCTCCGGGTTGACCTGCTCGCAGGCCGGACACTCGACGCCGGCGCAGGGGTCCGGGATCGGCTCGCAGGTGTTGGTCGCCCGGCAGCAGTACTGTTCGCCGGGACACTCGCCGCCGCAGGGCACATCGCAGATGCAGCTGCCCCGCGAGCAGCGCGGGAAGCTGTCGCCCTGGCAGTCGGGATACAGCGGGAAGTCCGGATCGGCGCACTGCTCGTCGGTCTCGCAGCGCACGTAGAGGCAGACGCGGCAGCCGGTCTGCGGATCGGGCTCGTCGGGGCAATAGCGCAGCAGACCGTCCTCGGGCGGACAATCCTCGTCCGAGCTGCATTCGATGTTGGCGCAACAGCCGTCGACGCAGCCCATGCAGTCGCCCACCTCGGCGCAATCTGCATTGGTGCTGCATGTCTGGGTCTCGCACTCGGCCACGTCCTCGACGCAGCGGCACGCATCCTCGCAGTGGAAGCCCTCCGGGCAATCCGCGTCTTCGGAACAGCAGTCCTCGGTCTCGGGGTCACAGGTGCACGCCGGGCCGGTGCTGTCGCCGCAACCGGCCAGCTGGACGGCGGCAACCCAGGCCAGCGCACCAAGCGCTTTCAACAGATGGGAACGCATCACGGCGCTCTCTCCTTTCGCGTGTCGTGCTCGACCCATTATGGCCCGAAGACCGAATCGTTGGCAACCCGCCAAAGGCGCCAGCCTATCGGCTCCGGCCGCCGGTTCAGGGCAACGACCAGTTGAGCACCAGCAGGGTGGAACGCGAGTCCATGGTCTCGCCGTTGTTGCCGTAAACGATGCCGATGCCCCGGTCGCCGGCCTGGTAGACGTAGGTCTTGGCGCCGGTCTCCTCGCCGACCAGCACGTCGACCGGGGCGCCCAGCTCGGCCTCCCATTCGGCCCGGGTCGAGCCCACCCGGTTGCCGCCCGCGGTGGCGCCGTAGAACAGGGGATAGAGCCAGATGGTCACCAACCGGTCGACATCGTACCACAGGTACTCGTCGTCGCCGCCGATGAACTCCATGCCCTGGACCCGGTAGGAGTCGACGTAGAAGTCGATCGTTTGGGTGCTGCCGTCGCCGAGCTCGATCTCCTGTGCGAAGCCCTGCGACCAGTCGGGCTGGCCGAGCACGCCGCGGTGGGTGCGCTGCTTGCTACCGGTCTGGTAGCCGTCGCCGCAGATGATCGAAGTGGCCCCGAAGGAGATGCGCGCGCCGGCCGGGTCGATGGCGGCGTCGGGCGGGCGGTAGGAACGGCTGACGGTCACCGCGTTGATCACCTCGGCCTCGTCGTAGTTGAAGTAGATGCCGGTGGTGAAGAACCCGTCGATCTTGCCGCCGGCGAACTCGCCGTAAGCCGGCACGTCGGCGGCGTAGTCCGGCGCGGCGTAGACCGGTACCGCCCGCACCGCGGCCCGGGTGTCGCCGATGCCCAGGCCCTCGGCGGTTCGCGCCCCGAGTCCCTCGCGGGCGACCAGAGTCAGCACGTGATCCGGCCCGTCGAACACCCCGCTGAGGTCGACGTCGATGCCCGAGACCCACAGGCTGTCGTCCAAAAAGGCCATCACGAATGGGGCGTCCGGCAAGACCTGGCCGCTCTGGCCCAGCACAGCCTGCACCTCGGCCAGGGTGTGCGGGCTGTCCATGCCCTGGCTGACGCGCAGCGGCCCGAGGCCCACTCCCGGCAGCACGTCCCAGGTGATCGCCTGATCGCCGCCGGGATCGCCGCCGGGGTCGCCGCCGGGGTCGCCGCCGGGATCGCCGCCCGAGTCGGCACCGGGATCGCCGCCCGCATCGCCGCCGTCGATGCCGCCGTCGACGCTACCGTCCCCGACCCGCTGGTAGCAGATGCCGGAGACGCAGACGAAGCCCGGCGAGCAATCCTGATCGACCTTGCAGCCGTTCGTACCGCTCGCGCAACCGGCGAGCAGCGCGGCCAGGAGTCCGGCGATCGACAGGTGGCAGAGCAGACCGCTTTTTCCCATGTACCGACACTACCAGCGCCGTCGTCGAGCTGGCAAGCCGCAGCGCGTCGCGCGTTCGGGCGGGCAGCGGCGGCCATCGCTCAGTCGGCCTCGCGGGCGCGGCGCAGGATGCGCTGCAGCCTTTGGCGGCGATCGCCGCGGACGCCGGCGGCGCGCAGGATGTCGAGCGCCCGCTCCAGCGGCGCCACCGCCGCCCGCGGCCGGCCGTCGCGCAGCCGCACCCGCGCCAGGGCCTCGAGCGGCTCGACCAGCAGCGGGTGCAACGCGCCGAACTCGGCCTCCAGCACCGCCAGACCCCGGCCCAGCAGATCCTCGGCCCGCCGCAGCTGGCCGGCCATGAAGTGCATCCCCGACAGCTTGATCAGGGTCCGGCCCACCTCGCGGTGGTCCTCGCCGAGATGCTGGCGCCGGATGGCCAGCGCCCGCTGCAGCGGCCCCATGGCCTGGTCGGGCTGACCGGCTGCCCCGGCCACGCCGGCCAGACCCTCCAATGCCGCAGCCAGCTCGAGGCCGGGACGGGACGGCTGTTGCTCGCGCAGCAGCCGGACCAACCGCACATAGGCCCGCCAGGCCTCGACCAGCTTCTGTTGCGTGTAGCAGGCCCGGCCGAGCAGCTCGAGCACCGCGCGCCGGTCGGAGTCGGCGACCGCCACCCGATCGATCCGCTCCAGCACGTCACGGCACAGCATCTCGGCCCGTAGCGGCTGGCCAGCCTGCAGGTGGACTGCGGCCAGGGCCAACTCGATCTTGACCGCCGCCGGGCTGTCGCGCCCGGCGGCGGCGCGCCAGCGCCTCAGAGCCATGCGCAGCAAGGGCTCCGCCTCCGCCGGCTGGTTGTGGGCGTGCAGCAGGACGGCCAGCTGAAACGCGGCCACGGCCACGTAAGGATGCTCGGCCCCGAAACGGTGGCTCATGTCATCGACCACCCGGCGCAGCACCACCCGGGCGCCGGCCGCGTCGCCGCGGGCGGCCAGCCACTCGGCCTCGACCAATTGCAACTGCAGCAGCAACGGGTGCTTCGGATCGTCGAGTGCGGCCGCCATCCGGCGGGTGACGGCCAACGTCGACTCGGCAGCGCTCAGATCCTCGTGTCGCAGCGCCAGCCGGGTGCGCGTCAACAGGCCACCGATGCGATAGGGGTGCAGCGGTCCCCCGATCTGCTGCAGCCGGTCCAGGCTGGCCGCCAGCAACGCCTCGGCCTCCTCCAACGAGCCGCCGTCGATCCGCACCCGGGCCAGGCGCAGCCGGGACAGCAGCCGGGTCAACTGATCCGGCCGCCGGGCCCGGGGCCACAGCTCGGCCGCGCGCTCCAACAACCGGCCGGCTGCGGCCATATCGGCCTCCAACAGGGGCAATACGGCCAGCTCGGTCAAAATCGAGGCCGCCGGCCCCGGCTCCAGGCCCGCTTCGACCGCCGCCAGGGCCCGATCGTACAGTTGCCGCGCCGGCTCGAAGCGTCCCGCCGCCAGGGCCAGGCCCAGCAGCCGGGCCCGCAGCCAGGCCCGCACCGCAGCTTGATCGCAGACCCCGGCCTCTAGGGCGGCGCGCACCGGCGCGACCGCCGCGGCGGCCTCGATCGGATGGCCCAGATCGCTGCGCAACTCGGCGCGCAGCACCCGCAGCTGCAAGCGGTGACAGCCGGCTGCGGGCGGGACGCGCTCGAGTGCTCGTTCCGCACTGGCCAGAGCGGCCTTCAGATCTCCTTGCAGGCGCTGCGTTCGGGCGCGGTCGTGCGCAACCACCCAGGCGGGCGCGGTTGCGCAGCCGGCCAGCAGGCCGGCCAGCAGGCAGCAGCTGACGATTCGTCGGGGCATGCTTCCTCCAACGCGAACACCTTTCCGCGGCTCAGCTTAACACATCGGCCGACCGGCATCGAGAGAACGAGAGGCGGCGTTTTGACCGGTCCGGGCGCTGGTGATAGCCTGAATGTTCCGCCCCGCCGGGATCGGGAGGCTCGATGGTGCTGCGCCAAGCGGTCGGCGATCTGAACCGGATGCGCCAGATTCTGCAGGTGCTGGTCAAGCACGGCTTCGGCGACCTGCTGGCGCGGGCCCGCATCTTCGAACGGTTGGGGGTCCGCCGCCCCGAGGTTCCGACCGGAGCCGAACCGTCCAACCGCGTCCCGGCCCAACGGGTGGCCCGGATGCTGTGCGAGCTGGGGCCGATCTTCATCAAGATGGGCCAGATCCTGTCGACCCGACCGGACATCGTCCCGCCCGACTACGTGGCCGCGCTGCGCGAGCTACAGGACAATGCACCGCCCATCCCGTACCGCCAGGTGGCCGCGGTGATCCGCGACGAGCTGGGAGACGAGCCGGAGCGGTTGTTCGCCGAGTTCACCGTCGAGCCCCTGGCCTCGGCCTCGATCGCCCAGGTCCACCGCGCCACCACCCGCGAGGGCCGACCGGCGGCGGTCAAGATCAAGCGGCCGGGCATCGAGCGCACCGTACGCGCCGACCTCGACATCCTTTACTCCCTGGCCCACCTGCTCGAGACGGTATTCAGCGATACCAGCCTCTACGAACCGGTGGCCGTAGTGCGGGAGTTCGATCGGGCCATCGGGCTGGAGATGGACCTGGAGCGCGAGGTGGCGAACCTGCGCAGCTTCGGCGCCAACTTCGCCGATCGCAGCTCGCTGGCCATACCGGAGCCTATCGAGCCGCTCTGCAGCCGCAAGGTGCTGACCATGACCTACCTCGAGGGCATGCACCTGTCGGAACTCGAACCCGGCAGCGAGACGGCCAAGCGGGCAGCGTTGAACCTGATCGAAGGCGCCTACCAGCAGGTGTTCGAAGACGGCCTGTTCCACACCGATCCCCACCCCGGCAATCTGCGCTTTTTGCCCGACGGCCGGGTAGGCCTGCTCGACTTCGGCCAGGTAGGCCGGCTGACGCCGACCATGCGCAACACCATCGTGCTGTTCGGCCTCGGCGTCATCCTCAAGGAGCCGGATACGGTGGCCCGCATCGTCTACCGCATCGGCTCACAGTCGAAGCGGATCGACCTGAGCGCGCTCAAACGGGACATCCAGCAGATGCTCCAGGGCTCGCTGGAGCGCAAGCTGGGCCAGGTCGACACCGGCAAGGTGCTGGATCGGCTGCTGCATCTCAGCCAGCAGCACCAAGTGCGGCTGCCGGCCGAGTATGTGCTGCTGGCCAAGTCGCTGAGCACCATCGACGGCAGCCTGCGGGTGCTGGATCCGGAACTCGAGCCCGGAGCGGTGGCCTCGCCCTACGTCAAGCGCATGCTGGCCGAACGCTTCAACCTCGAAGACCTGCGCGGCGGGCTGGGTCGCACCCTGCTGCACCTATCGGGCTTCCTCAACGAGGTGCCCCAGCAGGTGTCCCAGATCCTGTTGGATCTCGAGGGCGGCCGGATGACGGTCAACGTCCGCGATCCCGAGACCCGCCGGCTGCGCCGCACGCTGCGCGGGCTGGGCATCGACCTGTTCTGGGGCCTGATCGCCGCCGGCCTGCTGGCCGGCAGCCTGCCCGGGCTGATGCGGCCCGGGCAGGCGCCCACCGCGGCGATCGTGGCGCTGATCGCGGCCGGCGTCATCGCCCTGACCGGGACGCTGCGCTACTTCCTGGCACCGCTGCTGTCGCGGATGCGGCTGCGCAGCTGGCTGGAACGCCGCTGGGGCGAAGACGAGGCGAATTGCCGGCAGCCGTCGCCGGCACCCGACCCGCCCGAACGGAGCGAGCCGCCCCGGCCGAACGGAGGCGCTTCGAGTTCGACCGAAGCTTCCGGATAGACCCGATGCTCAGTCCGTCGCGGCCGCCGCCAGGCCGGCCAGCTTGCGCTGCGCCCGGCGGATGTTTTCGCGGGCCCCAGCGTTGTACGGATCCAGCCGGACCGCGCGCTGCCAGTGCTCGATGGCCCGGCGGTAGTGCCCGGCGGCGTCCGCTCGGCGCCCGCCGCGCAGCGCCTTGGAGCCGAGGATGCCGTGGCACAGGCCGAGCTTGTAGAGCAGCTCGACCCGGCGGGCATCGAGCGCATAGGCCTGCTGGTAATGTCCGAGCGCGCCGGCGTAGTCCCGCTCCGCGTAAGCCGCGTCGCCCTGGCGCAGCAATCCGCCGGCCTGGCGGCGCAGGCCGGCGTCGGCCCGCCGGGCCACCGGAATCAGCTGCGGGATGTCGGGCGGCGCCGTTTCGGGCTCCACCTGCTCGACCGGCGCGGCCGGCTCGGCAGCCGCCGGCTCGGACGGCCCGGCGCTGCTGCGCTCGCGGGCGCCCGGCTGGATCACCACCCGGGTGTACCTGGAACCGGCCGCCGGGGCCGCCTCGCCTGCGGCCGCCGGCCGGCCGGCCCGGCGCAGCGGCAGATCGTCCATGTCGATCCGGTCGCGGTCGCGCACCCGGCCACTGAACGGCCGCAACCGCTCGAAATCCGCCATGCCCTCCTCGCGCACCCACAGGTGGCCGGTGATGCGGCTGCCGTCGAGCTGACCGCGGTAGAGATGCTCGAGCTTGAAGCGTTCGCCTCGATAGAGCGGATGCAGAATCCGGTAGAGCGTGATCCGCGCCCCTTCCTGCTCGACCTGGAAGTTGGTATCCCCGGCGTTGAGCGCCTGGTAGGCCCATTCACCGCTATACTGCTCGGCCTGAACCGACCCGCACAGCAGCAGGCACAAACCCAATCCGACCCCGGCTCCGCGCATGCTCGACCTCCCGCGCCTCGCGATCACCGGTATGACGATAGCACGCCGCCCCGGATTCAGGAACCGGCGGCATTTCCCCGCTGCGGGCTTTCTGTTATGCTTTGCAGCCACCATGGGCGACGGATGTCACATCGGGCGGCTGGCCGGCGTGGTGCTGGTTCTGGGCGGACTCGGTTGCGCCGCCGGCACGGGTTGCCGGGAAGAGGCCTCCGGCCCGCCGCGGGTGGTGCTGAGCGGACGCGGGGGCCAGTCGATGGCGGTCGCGGTCGAGGTGGTTCGGCGGCCCCACGCGCTGCGCCAGGGTCTGATGTACCGCGATCGGCTGGCGTCGAATGCCGGCATGTTGTTCGTCTATCCGGCCGAGGAACAGCGCTCCTTCTGGATGAAGAACACCTACATCCCGCTCGACATCGTGTTCATCGGCGCCAATCGACGCATCGTCGGCATCGTGCGCGACGCCCAGCCGCTGACCGATACGCCCCGCCGGGTCGACGCGCCGAGCCGCTTCGTGCTGGAGGTCAACGCCGGTTTCACCAGGCGCCACGGCGTGCGCACCGGCAGTCGGGTGCGCTTCGAGAACGTGCCCGGGCTGTGAGGCCCGGAGCTGTCGGGGGATGCATGAGCCGCAAGCGAACGATCACCCTGGTGCTGCTCGGCCTGTTGGTGCCGTATCTGCTGCTGGGCGGGCTGGTCTGCCTGCGCCACATCTGGTGGGCCCCGCCGCGGCAGGCCGCCGCGGCCTACCTCGAGGCCCTGGCCCGGCGCGACACCGCCGGCATCTACCTCTACTCGAGCCTGCTGGGCCCGCACCTGGCCGGCATGATGGCCAAGAGCGACATGCCGGCCGACGCCCGCAAGCACATGTGGGCCAAGGACTACGCCCGCTGGAAAAAAGAGTTCGACAAGGGCGGCGGCGCCCGCGACCTGCTCCAGCGCGAACGCCGCCTGGTGCACGGTCAGGTGGCCGTCGCGCCGCTCGAACTCGAGGAGTTCAAGGCCGAGGTGCAGCACGGCGAGACGAGCGATCTGGTCAGCTACAACGACGTGGCCGGCGAGGTGCACCACTTCTACTACCGACTGGAGTACCCCAGCCCCGGCACGGCCCCACCGGTGGGCATCCTGGACAACCTGCGCAGCGGCCGCAGACGCCGCATCCGGTCGGTGGCCATCCGGGTCGAGGTGTCGCGCCGGCCCGATCTCGAAGCGCCGCGCACCTGGTTGCTCGGCTGGAGCTGGTTGGACGACCTGGCGCCGGCCTTTCCCTTCCGGCACTGGCTGCCGGCTGCCGAACCGGAGGAGGCCTGGATGGCCGAGATCAGCTTCAACACCGACAAGACCACCCTGGAGGCCTTCTGAGCTGGCGGCGCTACTGGTCCTCTTGTTTGCCGAGCAGCTTGCGGTAGAGGTGATCGCCGAGCGAATCGCGCATCATCTGCTCGACCACCTCGTGGAACTCGCGGCGCTGGCGCTCGTCGCGGTAGACGTAGCGAATGCCCATGCCCATCTCTTCGACCTCCGGATGCGAGATCCGGCCCTCTTCGTTGATCCAGACCACTTCGCCCCGGATCTCGAAGGGCTTGTCGCGCTCGGGCACGAACAACCGAAAGAGAAACTCGGTGCCCTCGGGCAGCGGCCGTTCGGTTTTGATGAAAGTGCCGCCCTTGGAAATGTTCCTGGTGTAGTCGGCGAAGAAGGTGTTGAGCTTCTGATACTCAACCTTCAGCTCGATGGGCGCCCTGATGTGCTCGCGCCGATCTTCACCCGACTGATCCGCCATGCCCGCACCCATCCCGTCAGGGTCGCCAACGCATCGATTCCAAGTGACAAAGGGTATTCCAGCCGCCCGGGCGCCGTCAAATTGTTTGGCCGCTTCGGGCTGTGGTAGACCAGTGTAGTGAGCGTGGACGAGCCGAGACGAAGCCGGCCGGTGGGACCGGCCTTCTGGGTGGCCGTGTGCGGGCTGGCCGCGCTGGCCGGCGGGCTGGCCTTCGTGCCGCTGTTCGATCTGCTGGGTTACGAGTTCAGCGCCGCGGTCAGCCTGCTGGCTTCCGCGCTGGTCGGTCCGGCGGCCATCGGGGTGGTGCGCCGCAGCCCGGCGCTGCCGGCGCTGCGGCTCTGGCTGCGGGCGGCGCTGGCCGGCCTGGCGGCGCTGCTGCCGCCGCTGCTGATCATCCTGCTCAACGGCCTGCGGGTGACCAACTGCAACCCGGGCGAAGGTCTGCTGCTCTACTTGCTGCTGCCGGTGGCCACGGCGGTGGTGACCAGCGGCTGGGGTACGGCCCTGGCGCTGCTGGTCGGCCGGCGCTGGCTGGCCGGGCTGGCCTACGCCGGGCTGTGGTTGGCGGTGGCGGCGGCCAGCGGCCTGCAGGTCTGGAGCGGTCCGGAGGTGGACTCCTACAACCAGCTGGTGGGCTGGGTGGCGGGTCCGATCTACGACGACGTGATCGAGCCCGGCTGGCCGCTGGTGCTCTGCCGCTTGCAGGGGCTGGCCGCGGCCGCGGCGCTGGTGCTGGCGGCCGGGTTGCTGCGCCGGGCGGACGAACGACGGCTGGTGAACCTCGCCGGCCTGGCGGCCAGCGCCGCGCTGGCCGGCGGGCTGTGGCTGGGCGGCGATCGGCTCGGCTTCGGCCGCTCGGAGGACGCCGTGCGCGATCGGCTGGCGGCCACCACCACCAGCCGGCACTTCGTCATCCGCCACCGGCCGGAACTGAGCCGGACCCGGGCAAACCTGCTGGCGCGCGACTGCGAGTTCCGCCTGCACCAGATCGAGTCGCTGCTGGGCCGCCGCCGGCTGCCGCCGCTGCAGGCCTGGGTCTTCTCCTCGGCCGACCGCAAGCGGGCGCTGGTGGGAGCCGGGCGCACCCAGTACGCAAAACCCTGGCAGTTCGCGATGTTCCTCAACGGCACCGGCTTTCCCCACCCCACCCTGAAGCACGAGCTGGTGCACGTGTTCGCCGGCGCCTTCGCCACACCGCCCTTCGGGGTCAGCGCGGCCGGTCCGCTGTCGATCAACCCCGGGCTGACCGAGGGCCTGGCGGTGGCCGTGGACTGGCCTGCCGGCCGGTTCGACGTCCACACCTGGTCGGCCGCGTTGCGCCGGATCGACCGGGCGCCCCCGATCCGTGACCTGTTCGGTCCGCTGGGCTTCTGGCGGGCAGCGGCCGGCCGCTCCTACGCCTCAGCCGGATCCTTCGTGCGCTTCTTGCTGCACCGCTACGGTCCAAAGGCACTGGTGGCCGCCTACCGCGACGGCCGGCTGGCGGGTCATTATCCGGCCGACGTCGATGCCCTGATCGCCGATTGGCAGCGGTTTCTCGACCAGCGCCCGCTGGATCCGGGAACCCTGGAGGTGGCCCGCCTGCGCTTCGCCCGCCAGAGCGTTTTCCAGCGCACTTGCGCCCACGAGGTGGCCGCGCTGCGGCGCCGGGCTGCGCGGCGGCTGGCCAAGGGCGACCTGACCGCTGCCGAGGATGCCGTGGCTCAGCTGCTGGAGCATTTGCCGGCCGACCCGCGGGCCCGGGAAATGCTGATCGAGATCCGGCTGGCCCAGGACCGGCCAGCGGATGCGGCCGCCATCGCCGAGAAGCTGTTGGCCCGCGAAGACCTGGGCCGGGCGGCCAAGGCCCGGCTGGCCGGCCGCATGGGCGACGTGATGCGGCGGCTGGACCGCCCGCAGCGAGCCCGCGCGCTACAGCGCCGCTTGCTGGACGCCCACCTGAGCGACGCCACCGACCGCCTGGCCCTGGTCAAGCTGCAGTGCCTGGAGCGCGGTGCGCCGGCCCGGCCGGTGCTGGCCTTTCTGGAACTCGGCCGAGCCGACGCGCTGACCCTGTTGCAGCTGCACCAGGTGGCGGTGGCCGAGCCCGGCTGGGGCGCGGCCTGGTACCTGCTCGGTCGCCAACTGTTCAACCGCGGCGAGTTCGAACGGGCCATCCGGCCGCTGTGGAGCGCGGCCCGCCGGGGCCTGGGTCATCCCAGCCTGATCGCCGAGAACCTGCGCCTGCTGGCCATCAGCCTTTTCCGGGCTGGTGGGCCGCGGGAACCGGATCCGGAACGGCCGCCGGCGCCGCTTCGGGCACGGGCCCAGGCCGCGGCCCTGCTGGCGGTGGTGGCCGAGTTCCCGCGTCACCGAGGCGAACTGCTCACGGCCCGCGATTGGCTGCAGCGGTTGCGCTTCGAGCGCAATCACACGCTGGAAGTCGAGATCGAGGGCCTGGACTCCGGAAAGCATTGATCCCTCCAGCCCGGGGAGATACCATCGGCGCCCGGAGTCGTTGCGACCGCCTGGCAGGCGGTTGGGAGATGCAGCATGGACCGAACGCGACTGGTGATGGTCCTGCACGGCCATCAACCGTGGGGAACTCCCGAGGCCGAGTTGACCCGCGCCAGCGATCGATGCTATGCGCCGGTATTGGCGGCCATCGGACGCCACCCGGACATCCACCTCGGCCTGCATTTCAGCGGTCTGGTTCTCGAGTGGCTCGAGGATCAACGGCCGGATCTGTTCGACTCCATCGCCTCCCTGGCCGCCGCCGGGCAGGTGGAGCTGCTCGGTGGCGGGATGTACGAACCCGTCCTGGCGGCCTTGCCGGAAGGCGACGCCTGGGCCCAGCTCGAGTTGATGAGCGACTGGTTGGCGGACCGCTTCGACCGCCGGCCCACCGGGGCCTGGTTGGCCGAACGCGTCTGGGAACCGCAGCTGGCGGGCCTGCTGGCCCGCCAGGGCATAGAGCACACGCTGGTCGACGACCACTTGTTCCTGCGTGCCGGTCTGGCGCCGGAGGAGATCTTCGGTTGGTGGCAGACCGAGCAGGCCGGCGACACGCTCGCCCTCTGGCCCATCGATCGGAGGCTGCGCTACGCAGTCCCGTTCGAGCCTGTCGAACAAGTCATCGGCGAGTTGCAGCGCCGCCTGGCGGCCGCGGCGCCCCCGGTGCTGGTCTACGCCGACGACATCGAAAAGCTCGGCCTGTGGCCCGGCACCGAGGCGCTGATCGCAACCGACGGCTGGTGGGACGGGTTGCTGGACGGGTTGTCGGCCGCCGGCGACTTGACCGTCTGCAGCCCGGCCGAAGGCCTGGCCGCCACCCCCACCCGGGGGCGGATCTACCTGCCGGGCGGAAGCTATCCCGAACTGGAGCACGGGCTGCTGTCCCCGGCGGCCAGGCGGCAGGCGGAGCGGTCGTGGCGAGCGGCGGCCGAGACCGAAGCGGACACGGCCACCACGGGGTTGGGCCCGGCGCCGCCGTTCAAGTCGGCCCTGCTGCGCTGGCCCGAGGCCAACCGCCTGTACCAGAAGATGCTGGCGGTCAGCCGCAAGCTCGAAGAAGCGCTCGAGGACGACGAACCGTGGGAGGAAGCCCACGAGGAGGCGCGCTACGCCCTGTTCCGCGGCCAGTGCCACAACGCCTACTGGGCAGGACTGTTCGGCGGCCTGCTGCGGCCCGAGCTGCGCTTCGCCACCTACCACGCCCTGCTGCAGGCCGAGACCGTGCTCGACCGGCGCAGCCAGGGCGACGAGGATTGGATCGCCTCCGATGAGGCGGATCTGGACGGCGACGGACACGACGAGATCATGCTCGAGCAGTCCCGGCTCAATGCGATCGTTCGCCCGGGGGTCGGGGGCACCGTGATCGGGCTCGACTTTCGTCCGGCGGCCGTGAACCTGGTCGACGTGATGACCCGCCGGCCGGCTGAGGCCAGCGCGATCGTCCTCGGGACGCGAGAGCGCTCCCGAGATGAATCCGAGCCGCTGCTCCAGGTGGCCACGGATCGGTTCGAACGCGCCTGCTTGGTGGATCGTTTCCCGGCGCCACACACCACCCTGGAAGAGCTGCAACAGGCGTCCTATGAAGAACAGGGCGACTTTGTGGGCTCGGCCTACGCGGTCGACCAACTGGACATCGACGAGGACGACTACGACTTCCGGTTGCACCTGGTGCGGGACGGCGGTCTGCAGCAGTCGGACCGCCGGCTTGCCTTGCGGCTCGATAAACGCTTCCGCATCCCGGCCGACGAGGCCGTGCTCGAGGTCGTCTATCGCCTGAGCAACCCCGGAACCGCAGCCATCGACCTGCTGTTCTGCCCGGAACTCAACCTGAGCCTGCCACCGAGCGCACCGACCGAACAGCGCTGTGAATTCGAGGGCATTTTGGGACCGGGGCCGCAGCTGCGCAGCAGCGGCGAGGTCCAGGAGACGGCCTGGTGCGCCCTGGTGGATGAATCCAATCGGCTGCGGATCGAGCTGCGCTTCGAGCCGGCCGCCGCCGTCTGGCGCTACCCGATCGAGAGCCCATCGGGCAGCGGAGAAACGGCGACGATGCAGCACCAAGGAACAGCGGTGGCACCCCACTGGGAGCTGACCGTGCCGGCCGCGGCCACTTGCACTCTGACCCTCCGCTTGGCGATCGCGCGGCTGGACGCCGACGCCGTGGTCCCGCTGCCCGCGGACGACGACTGAGACCGCGGCCCGCAGGAACGCGGCCCCGCGCCAGCGCTGCTGGACCGGCGGGCGGATGGGCCGACGAGGGCGGTTGAGGAGAACCGAGACGATGCGCATCCTGTTCGCGAGCTCCGAGGTCTTGCCCTACTCCAAGTCCGGCGGCCTGGCCGACGTGGCCAGCGCCCTACCGGCAGCCCTCGGCCGGCTGGGGCACGAGGTGGTCATCGTCACCCCGCGCTACACCCAGATCGATGTGGCCACCTGGGATCTGCGCCGGCGCCGCTTCCGGCTCAACCCGCCGATCCACGGCAAGGGCGTCCAGGGGGGCTTGCTCGAGGCCGTCAGCCCGGCGGGCGTTCCGATCTGGTTCATCGATCAACCGGGATTTTTCGAACGACCCGGGCTCTATGGCGAGGGCGGCCGGGACTACCCGGACAACGACGAGCGCTTCGGCTTCTTCTGCCACGCCCTGCTCGAGGCCTGCCGGGCGATGGACTGGGCACCCGACATCATCCACCTCAACGATTGGCAAACCGGCCCGGTGGCGCCACTGCTGCAGCACCACTACCGCGATTGGCCCGAACTCAACGTCGCCGGCACGGTCTTCACCATCCACAACCTCGGCTACCAGGGCCTGTTCGCCCCCAACGCCATGATGGCGCTGGGGCTCGATTGGAACCTGTTCACGCCGTCCACGCTCGAGTACTTCGGCAAGGTCAGCTACATCAAGGCCGGGCTGGTCTTCGCCGACAAGCTGACCACGGTCAGCCCGCGCTACGCCAAGGAAATCCAGACCGCCGAGTTCGGCTTCGGCCTCGAAGGCCTGCTGCGCGATCGCAGCGCCGACCTGCACGGCATTCTCAACGGGGCCGACTACGACACCTGGGATCCGAACCACGATCCGCACATCGCCCAGCACTACTCGGCCGACGACCTGGCGGGCAAGGCCGCCTGCAAGGCCGACCTGCAAAAAGCGCTGGGCCTGCCGCTCAACGGCGACACCGCCCTGATCGGCTGCACCTCCCGGCTTTCCGAGCAGAAGGGAATCGACCTGCTGGTCGATGCCGCCGGCGCGCTGCTGGAACTCGACTGCCAGGTCGTCATCCTGGGCGAAGGCGACCCGGCGCTGGAGCGCCGGCTGACCGCGCTGGCCGAATCCGCACCGCATCGGCTGGCGTTCACCCGGGGCTACGATGAAGCGCTGGCCCACCGGATCCAGGCGGGTGCCGACCTGTTTTTGGTGCCCTCGCGTTACGAGCCGTGCGGGCTGACCCAGATCTACGCCATGCGCTATGGGACACTGCCCATCGTGCGGGCGGTCGGCGGGCTCGATGACACCGTCGACGACGTGGACGCCGACGATGGCCTTGGCTTCAAGTTCGCACCGGCGACCGGTGAAGCCGCGCTGGAGACGGTGAAGCGGGCCCTGGCCCACTACACCGACCGGAGCAGCTGGACGCGGTTGATGCGGGGAGCCATGGGCCTCCGGTTCTCGTGGGACCTGCCCGCGCGCCGTTATGCGCATCTCTACCGCCAGGTGTGCGATCTGCGCAATCCGGAGTGATCACAGGGGGCCGAGACCATGTCCTTGCACGGCACCATCGACACCATGTCGGTGGACGAGCTGGTCGGCTGGATCCGAACGCGACAGCACTCGGGCATCCTGAAGTTCAAGCGCGGACAGCGGATCAAGACTCTCAACGTGGAAGCGGGCCGGGTGGCCAATGCGGCCTCCAACGATCCGCGCGAGTACTTCGGCCAGTTCCTGATCAACTTCGGCCTGATCAGCGAGGACCAGCTACAGAAAGCCTTCGAGACCCAGCAGGAGACCCGGGTGCTGCTCGGCCGTATTCTGGTGATGACCGGCTTGCTGACCGAAGAGCAGGTGCTGCAGATACTCGAGCTGAAAATCCGCGAGACCGTGCTCGACGTCTACCTGTGGCCGGACGGCGCCTTCGAGTTCCACGACGGATTGCTGTCCGACGATCCGTCGGTGGTGCCGGTGGCGGTCGACCTCGATCAGCTCAACACCGAAGGCCTGCGCCGGCGGGCTCACCACACCGAGATCCGGCGGCTGATCCCCGACAACCGGTGCACCTTCAAACCCCTGCCGAGCCAGCAGCCGAGCCCCGAACCCGGCAGCTCCACCAGCGTCATCCTGGATCTGGCCGGCCAGGGCTATTCGGCAGCCGACATCATCTTGCGCTTCCACTCGGTCGACTTCCCGATTCTGCACAGCCTCTGCGACCTGGTCAGCCGCGGGTTCTTGCAGGTGGTGCCGGCCGCCGAGGACCAGCCGCCGTCGATGCCGGTCATCGAGGTCGACCTCGACGACGTGGTCGGGCAGGAGCACCCGGCCGGTCCCGACGACATCCTGCTCGAGGCCGAACGCGCCATGCGCGAGCGGGACCTCAAAAAAGCCGTGGCCATCCTCAAGCAGGGTCTGGTCGAACACCCCTACGATCCCGAGCTGAGCGACGCCCTGGAGACGGCCGAGAGCGGCCTGCGCGATCGGCTGCGCGCCGAGTTGCTGGCCACCGATCGGGTTCCGGTCCTGGTCGATCCGGACACCGCTCTGCTCCAGCAGGAGTGGAGCCCGGCCCAGCGCTACCTCCTGTCGCGCATCGACGGCCGCCGCCACCTGCGCTCGATCATCATGGTCTCGCCCCTCAAAGAGGTCGAAGCCCTGCTGACCTTTCAGCAGCTCATGGATTCCGGAGTGGTCTTTCTGCGTTGAGCGGTTCACTCATTCTCGTGCATTCAACGCGGCGGCGATCAGCCGCTCGATCCGCTCGTAGCTGGTCGCCCCGGATACCGGGCGGCCGGCGACGAACAGGTAGGGACTGCCGCGCACCTCGAGTTCACGGGCGGCCTGCTGGTTCGCCTCCAGCGCCGCCAGCTGCTGCGCCGGTCGCCGCAGGGCCCGGCGCAGCGGGGCGGTGTCCAGACCGGCATCGGCCGCTGTGGCCAGAAGCCGCTTCTCACCGGCCGGCGGCGGTTGGCCCAGCAGCCGGCCGGCCAACCGCCACCAACCCGGCTGATCGGCCGCCGCCTGCAGCACCACGGCGGCGTTCATCCAGGCTTCGCGGCCGCGGGGATCGGGCAGCAGACGGACGCCGATGCGCAACCGATCGCCGAAACGATCGTGCAGCCGGCGCAGCACCGGCAGCATCCGGGCGCAGAAGCTGCAGGTCAGCTGACTGAACATGACCAGCTCCACCGGGGCCGCGGCCGGGCCGAGGTGGGGCCCCGGACCGATGGCGACCAGCAGGGTGCGCTCCTGCCGGCGCTGGCGGCGCTGGCGCGCCTGCTGCAAACGCTCGGGATGGCGGGGCTGGCGGATCTTGAACCAGGCGCTGCTGCGGCCGTCGCGGATCAGGGCCGCATACAGCGCATCGGCCGGCACGCCCGCGGCCAGCAGGCGCTCGGCCCGATCCTCGGCGCGGCCCAGGATGGTCCGCCAATCGATCGGGTCCCCGGCGCCATCGCCCAGGCGGATGCGCCGGCCGTTGACGAACAGGGCCGGCGGCCGGCGCACCCCCACCCGGGCGGCCAGGCGCCGATCGGCCATCACCCGCCGCTTGCGCTGCGGATCGGCCAGCGCCCGCTCGACGGCGGCGGGCTCCAACCCGACCGCCCGGCCGACCTCCAACAGCCGCCGGCTATCGATGGGTCCCGGCGCGTCGAGCAGCCGGCCGGCGAAGTCGGCGAAACGCCCGCGATCCGCCGCCAGGGTGCCCACCAGCGCAGCCGCCAGCCCGGTATCGCCGGGCCGCACCAGCGGGTCGTGCTTGAAGGCCCAGCGCAGCCGCTGCGGCATCCGGCGGCGCAAGGACCGCAGCTGCGCGAACACGGCCGCGGTGGCGGCATCGCTCAGATCGCCGAACAGCACCGCGGTCACCGGGGCGTCGGCCGGCCCGGCGGTCGGCGCGTCGCCCAGCGGCACCTGGAACAGATCGGCCGCGGCCGCGGCCGGCCCAGCCGCCAGCCCGCCGGCGCCGGGCCGCGAACCGGCCGCCGCCGAGCCGCCGGCATCCGCTTTTTCGACCCGCGGCTCCGCGGAGCCGCCGCTGTCGGAGCACCGGCAACCGCCGGCCGCCGTGGCCAGCAGCAGCGCCAGACCGAACAGGCTGTGATCCAGCCGGAGCATC
>CAYVQE010000017.1:0-64476 GCA_964454005.1 uncultured Myxococcales bacterium | reverse complement strand
TCGCGCTAGAACCAGCCGGGAGGATTCAGCTTCCGCGGACGTGCGTCAGGGCTGCTCCCACAGACCGTCGCGCACCTGCAGCGCGCGGCCGTCGATGGCCGCCCGCCGGCCGGCGCCGCCGGGGCGGAAGTCGCAGACGATGTCGACGTGCTGGGCCGAGCGGTTGAGCACCCCCTGTTGCTCCAGCTCGGCCAGCCGCTGCTTGCCGGCCTGGCTGCCCGGCTCGGCGACGAAGCAGTCCTCGTAGGACTGTCCGATGGCGATGTGCAGCGTGCCGCCCACCTTCTCCACGAACAGCGGGTGCTTGAGCACGCGGTCGAGCCCGGGGTTCATGCCGAAGGCCACCTCGCCCAGCCGGTGCGAGCCGGCGTCGGTCTCGACGATGGCGGCCAGCTGCTCGCCGCCGCTGTCGGCCCGGTAGTCGACGATGCGCCCGCGGTCGAGCTTCAAGTAGATGCCCTGGATGTCGCTGCCCGAGTAGTGCACCGGCAGATCGATGAATATCTCGCCGGTGGGGCTGTTGGCGTCCGGCGAGGTGAACACCTCGCCGTCGGGAAAGTTGCGGATGCCGTAGGACAGCACCGGCCGGCTGGGGCCGATGTCCATGGTCAGCCGCAGCGCGCGGCCGCTTTCCGGCTCGACCGTGTCGATGCACACCTGGCTGCCGGCCGCGAGCAGCGGCGCGATGCGCTCCTCGGCCGCCTTGAGCGGCCGCGGGTCGGTGGTCGAGGCGCGCACCACGAAGTCGCAGTAGGCCTCCAGCTCGAGCCCCTCCATGCGGGCGAAGCCCGGGGTGGGGTAGAGGGTCAGCACCCAGGGCTTGGCCAGCCGGATGTTGGCGAAGGGCCGGTCGGCCGCGGCCAGCGCGGCCGCCTGCTCGGGCTCCAGCCCGGTGTAGGCCTGCGGGTCCTCGGCGCCCAGCACCTCGATGTACTTGGTCATGCTCTCGTAGCGCGCCCGATGCCACTCGGGCACGGCCGCGATCTGCTCGGCGCCGCCGTGGCGGCCCATGGCCGCCGACCACACCCGGCCGCGCTCGTTGTTGGGCGGCACCAACAGCACGTCGGCCAGCCCACCGGCGGCGATGATCTTGCGCTCCAGCACTTCCAACAGCGGCCAGCAGATGCGCTCGCCCTTGAGCAGCACCCGATCGTCTGCACCGATGCCGCCCAGCGAGTGATCGAGCAGGATGTCGGCCCACTTTTCCAGATCCGCGGTCGCGATGGTCGGTTCCAGCACGGCGTTCGCCTCCCGTTCGAAGTTTGCTTCCCGCCCGGCATGATGCGCCCGGCGGCGCTTGCAAATCAAGCCCCGGTCTCTATGATGGGTGCGGTCGACGGACCGGCGGGAGGCGAGACCATGAGCTGGATGAAGATCAGAGACGCCTTGGCGGCCGAGCCGGGTACGCCCATGACGGTCAAGGGCTGGCTGCGCACCCGGCGCGAGACCAAGGCTGACGGCGGCATGAGCTTTCTGGTGCTCGACGACGGCACCTGCTTCGACAATCTGCAGGTGGTGGCCCGGCCCGGGCTCGACAACTACGAGGCCGAGCTGCGGCGGCTGACCACCGGCTGCGCGGTCGAGGCCGACGGCAGCCTGGTCGAGTCGGCCGGCAAGGGCCAGCGCGTCGAGCTCGAAGCCGAAGCGGTGCGGGTGGTCGGCTGGGTCGACGACCCGGACGCCTACCCGGTGCAGAAGAAGCGCCAGAGCTTCGAGTACCTGCGCGAGGTGGCCCACCTGCGGGTGCGCACCAACACCTTCGGCGCGGTGGCCCGGGTGCGCCACGCCCTGGCCCAGGCCATACACCGCTTCTTCGACCAGCGCGACTTCTACTACGTGCACACGCCCATCATCACCGCGGCCGACTGCGAGGGCGCCGGCGAGATGTTCCGCGTCTCCACCCTGGATCTGCTCAACCTGCCGCGCAGCGCCGCCGGCGGGGTCGATTTCGAGCGCGACTTCTTCGGCCGCGAGACCCGGCTGACCGTCTCCGGCCAGCTCAACGTAGAGACCTACTGCTGCGCGCTGAGCCGGGTCTACACCTTCGGCCCCACCTTCCGCGCCGAGAACTCCCACACCGCCCGCCACCTGTCCGAGTTCTGGATGATCGAGCCCGAGATCGCGTTCGCCGATCTGAGCGACGACGCCGATCTGGCCGAGGACTTTCTCAAGACCATCATCGACGAGCTGCTGTGCCGGCGGGCCGACGACCTGGAATTTTTCAACCGCTGGATCGACCCCGACCGCGGCCTGATCGACCGGCTGCGCCACGTGGTCGACACCCCCTTCCGCCGGCTGGCATACGGCGAGGCGGTCGAGGTGCTCGAGCGGGCCGAGCGCGACTTCGAGTATCAGGTGGGCTGGGGCCGCGACCTGCAGAGCGAGCACGAGCGCTACCTGACCGAGGAGAAGTTCCGCCAGCCGTTGATCGTGATGGACTACCCCAAGGACATCAAGGCCTTCTACATGCGCCAGAACGACGACGGCCGCACCGTGGCCGCCATGGACGTGCTGGTGCCGCGGGTGGGCGAGATCATCGGCGGCTCGGCCCGCGAAGAGCGGCTCGAGGTGCTGGATGCGCGGCTGGCCGAGATGCAGCTCGACGCGTCCGACTACTGGTGGTACCGCGATCTGCGCCGCTACGGCAGCGTGCCCCACGCCGGCTTCGGCCTGGGCTTCGAGCGGCTGATCCAGTTCTGCACCGCCATGGCCAACATCCGCGACGTGATCCCCTTCCCCCGCGCCCCGCGCCAGGCGGAGTTTTGAGCCACCGCCTCAGGACCCGGGCGCGGCCGGGGCACCGCCGCCCGGCCTGAGCAGTTTGCCCAGTCCGCCCGACTTGGGGATGCCCCAGGCGGTGAACACGGCCAAGCCCACCCACAGCAGGTCGAAAGCCGAGAACCACTCGGCGATGGAGCCGAAGAACATGCTGATCAGCTCGGGCGACAATAGCTGGATCTCGGCCGCCGCCTCGGCGCCGGCCTCCTGGGCGGCGTACTCCTTGGCCAGCATGTAGAAGGTGGCGTACTTGCCGCCCACGATGCCCAGCACCGAGGCCAGCACCGCCACCACCTGCAGCGCCCGGCCGCGGGCCGGCTTGGCCAACAGCATCACGGCGAAGCCGCACAGCCCGCCGATGCCCCAGGCCAGCGCGCCGAACTCGCTGTCGGTGGCCACGGTCAGCCAGGCCCAGATGGCCGCGCCCAGCGCGGCGGCAGCCAGCCCGCCCACCGCGCCCAGGATCAGCGCCCGGCCGGTGATCTGCTCCGCCTCGGCCGCCTGCTGCAAGCTGGCCCGGGTCCGGTCGACCAGGTAGGCCGCCCGCGAGCGGCTCAGGCCCTGCTCCTCCAGTTCCTGCTGGATATCCGGCAGCTCGGAGCCGGCGGCCAGTTGGTGGGCGGCCCAGGCCTGCAGCCGCTGCTCCTCCTCGCTCAGCTCGTCCTGTCCGCCCTGGCTGGCTGCCGGGCTCATGAACCCATCATCGGCCATGCGCGTCCTCCCGCTCGCAGCAGCGGCCGGCTGCCGCTGCACCATTCCGTTTTCCAGATCCGCCGATTCTACCCCCAGCCACCCCCGCCTGTCACCCCACTCGCCGTTTGCGCCACAGCGCCACCGCCCGATCCCGCAGCACCGCTGCAGCCGTGACGGCTGCAAATGTGTTCGCACAACGAGCCGAATAAAAAGAACAAAAACGCAATCTTCGATTTTACTCAATACGTTGAGTAAATTGACTCAACGCCATCCGCAGCCCGGCCAGCCCCCTCTTCCCGCGATGCCCCCGACTTCGACCGGCTGTGCAGCTGACCGCCGCCGGCTGTGCGCCCGGCGTCGCGACGGGTAGAGCTGTACGCCCGGCGCCGCGGCGGGTAGAATGGCCGGACCACCGACCGTCGACGAGGACCCCTGGGAGGCGCATGAGCGCGGGTGTCGAAAAGCGCGAGGGCGCGAACGCGGTGAACGCCCGGCTGGCCGCCTACGGCCCGGAGGCGCACGCGGCCACGCAGGGGTACTTCCAGGGGGTGGTCGTCAAGCTCGAGCGGACGATAGCCGTCGTTCGGATCGTGACGATCTGTTGGTTCGTCATCCCGGGCTTCTTCGATCCCTGGCCCACCAGCCTGCACGTGCTGCGCATCGGGCTCTTCGCGCTGGCGCTGGCGTTTTCGGTGTGGACGCTGTGGACGTTCGAGCAAAGCCGGTCGCAGCGGTGGCGACTCTATGCATCGGTGTTCGTCGACGCCCTCACCGCTGCCGCGGGCGCGGCGCCCGCGGTGATAACCGCCGGTGGCAGCGGCATCTACAGCGGCTTTATCAACAACCCGATCGGCGCCTTGCCGGTGCTCACCATCCTGGTCGCCGGGCTTCGCCTCTCGCTGCCCGTGGTCGCTTTCGGCGTGGTTTTGGGTTACGGCCAGCTGATCGGGGCCACCGCTTGGGATTTTGCGGTCAACAACGGGGAAAAGTGGTTGACGTGGCGGCTTTTGCTCGACTCCGCCTTGCTGGTCGCCGTTGCGGCTCTGGTGGCGTTCGCGGTCGCTTACTGGGCCAAGCGGCTCACCTTCGAGGGGGCTTTGCACAGCGTACGCGCGGTCTTTCTGGGCCGTCACCTGAAGGCCCATCTGCCCGCGCGCATCGCCGAGTTGGAGATGGAGAAGAGCCAGCCGGGTGTCAGCGGCTCCAACCGGATGGTGGCGGTGCTGTTCTGCGATCTGCGCGGCTTTACGGCCTATGCCGAAAACCTGCCGCCGCAGCAGGTGGTCGCGGAGTTGAATGCCTACTTCGAATGCATGATGGAGCCGATCGCGTTCAACGGCGGCATCGTGGACAAGTTCATCGGTGATGCCATCATGGGCCTGTTCGGCGTGCCGCAGGATGGACCGCAAGACGCGGCCAACGCCATCCGCGCCGCGGTGGCGATGAACGAAGCGCTGGCCGAGCACAACCGCGGGCGCCGGGCCGCCGGCCGCCCCCTGCTGGCGTGCGGCGTCGGCCTGCACTACGGCCCCGCCATCGTTGGCAACATCGGCAGCGCCACCCGTTTGCAGTTCACCGCCATCGGCGATGCGGTCAATCTCGCCAGCCGCATCGAGGC
This sequence comes from uncultured Myxococcales bacterium, assembly GCA_964454005.1. Taxonomy (GTDB): domain Bacteria; phylum Myxococcota; class B64-G9; order B64-G9; family B64-G9; genus CAYVQE01. Next base: position 59,387 of record CAYVQE010000017.1, on the reverse strand, counting down.
GCTGACCAAGACCATGGGCACGCCCATCCTGGTCTCGGACGCTTGCCGGCGCGCGGCCGAGCAGGCCGCGACCGATGACCCGCTGCCGCAGTTGGACGAGGTCGGCGAGGTGGACATCAGAGGCCGCAGCTCCAAGGTCAAGCTGTTCGCCGTCGTCGACCCGCCGGCCCAGGGGGCGGCCGGCGCCGCGGCGGCGGACCGAGACCAGCAGTAGGCCATGGGCCCGGCTCGAGACGATGTCGATCGGGGGATCAGGCCCTCTCGTACCAGGGGCCGCGGGCGCGGCGCCCGCGGTGGTGACCGCCGGCGGCAGCGGCAACTACGACGGCTTCATCATCAGCCCGATCGGCGCATTGGCAGTGCTCACCAATCTCACCGCCGGGCTTCGCCTCTGGCTCAGAGCACGTACGGGACTTGGCGGTAGGCGATGGGATCGAGCATCAGCAGGGCCTTGATGGCTCTCTGCAGCGGATCGGCCGAGGTCGGGTGTGGCTCGAGATAGAGTGTGGCGAGCAGATCGCGCCAGCGCAATAGCTCCCGCCTGAAGCCCGGCGCCTGTTGGGTGGCGATGGTCAGATCGGCCAGCGCGAGTGCGCGTTCGTAACATGCCAGCAGCCGCTGCCCACCTTCGTCCAACAACTTCGAGGCCCGGTGGAGTTCGTTGCCGATCATCAGCAGCTGCTGGTCGCGGCTGAACCCGGCCCAGCGCTCGGGCGTCAGGCCGGCATGCTGGGGCGCCATGCTACAGCGCCTCCCCTCGGCCGACCAACTCGAAGACGATCTCGCGGACCGCGGTCCGGATAGCCGGGTCCATGATCTCCATGCCGGGATTGTCCCGAGCCGGGCTGATGTTGATCAGGGCGGTATACTCCAGGCAAGCCTCCGGCCCCTGGCCGGGGTAGTAGTTCGCCCCCCACAGGTCCGCCTGCTCGCCGCCGGCCTCGAGCAGCAAGCGCTCGGCGTCGGCGTGCAACTCGCCTCCGACCGCCACGACCCGGCGTCGGACGTCGATGACCAGCTTGACCATGTCGCCGAAGAAACGATCGACCAGCCGAGCCAACTCACCAGGCTCGATGGGTCGTTCGATGATCAGGATGTCCTCAGCCATGTGCGCCCTCGGCGGATGCGGAGAAAAATCCACCACGGTTGCATCATCCGCACAGCACGCTCATTGCGTCACGGATTGCCTTCGGCCGCAAGGGGCTCGATCCGGCCTGAATCCTCCAGCCGCAGCAGCAGCCGCCACAGCGCCCATTGCGAATCCGCGCTCACCTCGAGGCCGAAGATGTGCAGCGCGCCGAAGGGCAGGTAGCGCTCAGTCGCCCCTACGTAGGCAGGTGACCCATGGGCCGTAGAGGTCCATGATTCTGAATCGACAAGTCAGGCACCGAGCCGCGCTCGACACGACTTCGGGCTCACGTGGCTCCTTGGTGACCTAGACCTCGGGCACAACGGGGCCGTCCGCCCATGCATCGATGCAGGCACGGAACAAATGAGCATCCATTTTTTGCTGTTCTCATCGCCGAACCGAACCTGTCGCCCTACGACGCGTTGGTCACTCGACCCCGGCCCAGTGCCTGCCCGTCGTAAAAACGGGCCGTGGTGACCACCGCCCTCGTTGGGGAGGACAACCCAACCCCGCCGCCGCGACGATACGCGGCCCTGGATCTGATCACCCCGTTCGCACAGATCGCGCTTCCACACCCATCTCGAGCGATTGGCAGGCGCGAAACGAAGGCATCGCTACCCCGCCACCTTCAGTTGGGCAGCCCACCTTCGAAGAGTTCGGGCCGCAGGCCGATGTCACGCGAGACGACCTCGGGGTCGGTGGCGAAGAAGAGGCCGAAGTCGAACTCGAGATCCAGACGGCCTGCGAACCGGTCGGGGGGGAACGATGGCGGATCTTCTCCGCCGTCGATCAACTCGACGATGCCGGCGTACTGCGGATCGGTGACGAGGTAGTCGACGACGATGCCTCGGCTGGCCGCCTCGGGGAGCGTCATGGTCGAGTAGAAGACCTCGCGCGTCTCCACGGGAAACGAGCGGATCTGGAAGACGTTGTTGGTCATGAGCATCCCGGTCATGCTGCGGTCCGCCGTCAGCATCTGGATGTTCAGGTCGGCCTTCTTCTTCAGGTTGTCCGTGAAGATGTTGTCGTCCCAGATGCTCGGCTGATCGGCCTCGTTGCGCAGCAAGACCGAGTTGATCTGCGGCCGCAACAACACGCTGTGCTCGACGCGGACGTTCGGGCAATGCAGGAGATAGAGCGCGCCGCCGAACTTGTTGACGGAGACGATGTTCGAAATGAGGAGATTCTCTACGTCGTGCGCCGTGATGTCCCGGGCGTCGTTGCCTCGGCCGTCGGCGAGCGTGCGGGAGATCGTGATGTCGCGGCTCCGGTAGAGGTTGAACTGACCGGCTTGGCCGCCCCGCCAGCTATCGAAGCGCGCCTCGGGCCCGGTCGGGAAGGCGTTGGAGTAGGCGTGGCCGTCGAGGAAGAAGCCGTCGAAGACCAGGCTCTGCTTGGCGGCGACGACGATGGACTGGCTGAGCATCCCGGCGCCGTCGAGCAGGACCCTGGCGCCCGGTACGTTGCGGAAGGTGATCGGGGCGCCCGGGGCTCCGGTCGCCCGGACGACGACTCGCTCGGCGTAGGCGCCTTCGTCGATCAAGACCGTGTCGCCGACGTTGACGGCGTCGGCTGCGCGCTGGATGGTGCGAAACGCGTCGGCTCGGCTGGTTCCGGAGTTCGCGTCGTCTCCGTCGGGTGCGACGTAGTAAGTGGCTGGCGCTGCGTCCGAGCTCGCCGTGGTGAACTCGAGCACGGGGCTGTCGACGTCGACCGGGTCGAGCTGGAGGTCGACGATGTTCGGGATGCTCAGCGACCGGATCTGGAAATAATAGGTCGTGCCGGGCTCGAGGCCGGTGAAGCTGTAGCTGCCGGCGTAGAGGACTGGGAAGCCGACCTCGTTCTCCATCGCGGGCGTCGGCCCCCACGCGAAGTGCGTGGTCGCGGGTAGCGACGTGGCCCACTCGATGTTCGCGGTGGTCGCGCTCACCGAGTGCACCTCCGGGCTCTTGGTCAGCCTCAACTCGGGCTCGGGCCGCCCATCACGATAGTTGCCGACAGGCCTCGCGTATGGGCCGAGGGCTGCGACGTCGACGCGGTTTCGAACCTCCGGCCGACCGCTGGCCGCGTCGATCTCCGGCACGACGCGCCGCGAGTGCGTCTCGAGCGCGGGCCGCGCGTCGTCGAGCGAACACCCACCGTCGGCCACCTGCCACGCGATGCTGTCGTGGCGGTAGCCGTTGTAGTCGGCGTAGATGACGGCTGCGGCGTCATCTACGCGCACGCCGACCGCTCCGTCGTTGTCGAAGAGGTTCCCGGCGAGGGTGGTGCGCTCGGACGCGGTGATCTCGACGCCCGCCTGCCCGAAGCCGGTGAACAGGTTGTACATCAGCCTCAGCCCTGTGACGGCGCGGGCCGAGAGCCCGATCGCGGGCGCGCTGAAGGACGAGCGCTCGATGGAGACGAACTCCGATTCCTGCACGTCGACGGACCCGGCGAAGTGCAGGCGCTCGATCTCCACGTGCCGGCTGTTGGCGATCGACCAGGCGCCTTCGACGATCACCGGGTCGGTGCCGCGGCCGCGGATCGCGATGGGCGCGTCGGACGAGCCGGAGAGCGCGAGCGCGACGTCATCGGCGTAGGTGCCCGGAGAAAGGTAGAGCGTGTCACCGGGCGCCAGCGCTTCGGCGGCGCGCGCCACGGTGCGAAACGCCTGGGCCACCGACAGGCCGTCGCCACCGTCGTCGCCATCGGGCGAGACGAAGTAGACGTCGGCCTCGTACGGGAAGGGCCCGCGGTCGCGTCCATCGGGCGCGGCGCCGCGGAAGCGGGACGTCGCCTGCAGGCGGTAGTCGTGGTTGTCCGGATCGGCGAACTCGGCCGCGAGGTCGAGGTCGGCCTCCTGGTCGAGCAGGATGTTGTCGTCGCTGAAGCCGCTGCTCCCGCGGCCCATGAGGCAGTGCCGAGCGTTGGGCGTGTTCGAGACGGTCCCGAGGGCGACGCAGTTCTCGGCGTAGTGGATGCTCGAGTAGCCCGTCTTGATCTTGAAGTCCTCGGCGCCGTTGCCCCACGCGAGGTTGCGGCGCATGAAGCTCTGGTGCGACTCGAGCTGACCGTCCTCACCCCCGCCGCGGATGTTGATGCCGTACTCGCCGTTCAAGAACGACTCCGAGTACCGCACGACGTCCTGCTGGGGATCGATGAGCGTGATCCCGCCGAGGTCGCTCTGGTTGTTCCCGGCGCGCGCGTGGTTGCCCCGCGCCAGCGAGCGTTCGACGAGGTTGTTGCCCGCGTACTCGGCGCCGGAGTTGGTTCCGATGCCGCGGCCGTTCATGTAGACGTGCGCCCGCCGAATCACGCACTCTCGTCCGTCCCGGATGAACATTCCCCAGACCGCGCGGTGGGTGCCTTCGCGATGGCTGACCTCCGTGGCCGTGTTGAAGCCGGTCGCCACCAGACCGTCGATGACCACGCGGACCGGATCCCGGAGGTAGATGCCGTGCGTACCGATCACGGTGACCGTGTAGCGGTGCTGCTCGATCGGTCGCCGATCGCTCGTCGACAGATAGAGCTTGCCGGCTTCGCGGTCCTGATAGAAGAAGCCGGGAATGACGTCGAGTGCGCTGAGGCTGACCGTACGCTCGATCGGCGTCAGCGTGTCGAGTTCGTTGACCATCTGCACCTCGACCTCGGGGTCGAAGTCGGCCACGTAGACGAAGTCCGAGCCCTCGAGCGGCGCGAAAGCGGGCGCTTGCAGGTCACCGCGGAGGATCACGGTGCCGGGGATGGCGGCCTGGATCACCGTGTCGGCAGCGTCCGAGCCGAGCCCCTCGCGTGCGATGCTCTCGTGGTACTCGCCGGGGCCGATCGTGAGGGTGTCCCCGGCCGAAAGCGCCTCGACGCCGCGGCCGATCGTCGCGAACGCCGTCTCGGGCGTGGTTCCGTCGAGCGCATCGTCTCCGCCCTGGCGGACGAAGTAGGTCGACTCGATGCCGTCGAACACGGCAAGCGCAGAGTCGAAGGCCGACTCGGCGCATTCCTCGAGGTCGATCTCCGTCGGGTCGGGATCGGAGCCATCGACGTCCCCGACGCCGCCGTCCGCCGGGGAAGCGATGCTCCCGCCGCAGCCGCTCGCCGCTAGCAGGCCGAAGATCGAGAGCAGCACGAAGAGCGTTCGATTCATCTGGAGTTCTCCCTTGAAGTTTTCCTGAAAAAATGCGAAAGAACATGTATTTCAAGCGGTTTTTCCTTCTCGTTCCCTTTCAAAATCTCATGGCCCGATTTCGAGGTCAAGGTGGAGTCGCCGGCGCGCTTTTCTATCTCAAACCCCTGTCGGCGGCCAAGGCTGCTGCGATGGCCGACAAATTGGGTCGCTGGCGGGGGTCCGTGGTATACCTGGGCTGCGCGGCGCCCGCGGCGGCGCCGGGGAGGCGGCGATGGGCAGATGGATGGCCACGGGCTTGGCGGTGCTGGGCGTGTTGCTGCCGCGGGCGGCGGCCGGGGAGGAGCAGCCGGCCTGGTCGGTCTCGGTGCAGCAGGAGGCGCTGGCGCTGCTCGATGCGCTGCGCGCCGGCGACCTGGAGCGCGCCTCGCAGCGGTTGGTCGATTTCGCCGCCTGGCAGCGGATCTCCGAGCGCGCGCTGGAGCCCGAGGCCCATCGCCGCCGGCACCGGGCCTTTCTGCGCCGACTGGCCGGCGCCTTCGCCAAGGGCGCGGCCGTCGAGCGGCTCGAGCTGGCCGACGTGCTGCTGCTGCCGGCCGGGCCCAAGCGCAAGCGGGCGGTGGTGATGGCGGTGTTCCACCTGGCGCTGCGCCTGCCCGGCCGGCCGGCGGACGAGCCGCTGCTGCTGCCGCTGCTGTGGCTGCAGCTCGACGGCGGCTGGCGGCTGATGTTGCGCGCCTGAGCCCGGAGGGAGCGAGCATGACCGGTCTGCGAGACAAGTTCGTGGTGCTCGGGGTCAGCGGCGGCATCGCCGCCTACCGCACCTGCGAGCTGGCCCGCCTGCTGGTGCGGGCCGGGGCCGAGGTGCAGCCGATCCTGACCGAGTACGCGGCCCGCTTCGTCGGGCCGCTGACCTTCCAGGCTCTGTGCGGCCGGCCGGCCGAGGTGGGCTGCGGCGGGCAGCTGGCCCGCTCGGGCATGGAGCACATCGACCTCAGCCGCAACGCCGGCCTGTGCCTGGTGGCCCCGGCCACCGCCAACACCCTGGCCAAGGTGGCCTGCGGCCTGGCCGACAACCTGCTGACCACCACCTTGCTGGCCTGCACCTGCCCGGTGGTGCTGGCCCCGGCCATGAACCCGCGCATGTGGCGCAACCCCATGACCGCCGCCAACGTCCGCCGGCTGCGCGGCCTGAAGCGCTTCGTGCTGGTGGGCCCGGCCAGCGGCGAGATGGCCTGCGGCGAACAGGGCCCGGGCCGCATGGCCGAGCCCGCAGAGATTCTCTACGCCTGCCAGCGGGCGCTGGGCCCGGCCGACCTGGCCGGCCGCCGGTTGCTGATCACGGCCGGGCCGACCCGTGAGGCGCTGGATCCGATCCGCTTCTTGTCCAACCGCTCCAGCGGCAAAATGGGCTACGCCCTGGCCGCGGCCGCGGCCCGGCGCGGCGCCGAGGTGGTGTTGGTCAGCGGACCGACCGCGCTGGCCACCCCCTACGGGGTGGAGCGGGTGGACGTGGTCTCGGCGGCCGAAATGGCGGTGGCGGTCGAGCGCCACCTGGCCGGCTGCCAGGCGCTGATCATGGCCGCGGCGGTGGCCGACTACCGGCCGCGGCGGGCGCGGCGGACCAAGATCAAGAAGGCCGCCGGCGGCCTGGAAGTCGACTGGGTACGCACCCGCGACATCCTGGCCGGGCTGGGCCGGCGCAAGGGCCGGCGGGTGCTGGTGGGCTTCGCCGCCGAGACCGGCGACCCGGTGGCCGCGGCCCGGCGCAAGCTGGAGGCCAAGAAGCTCGACCTGGTGGTGGCCAACGACGTGTCGCGGCCCGACGCCGGCTTCGCGGTCGATGCCAACCAGGCCAGCCTGGTCGATTCCGCGGGGGTCGCTACTCTGGAGCGAATGCCCAAGGACGAGCTGGCCGATCGCATCCTGGACAGGCTGCTGACGCTGCTGCCCGAGAAGAAGGGACGCAAACGGCGCTGAGGTGCGGGCGGCTCAGGCTCCGCGTTCCCTGCGCGATTTGCGCTCGCTGTCCTTTTCGGAAATCTCGGCCTTCTTTGCCTTCTTGGCTTTCCTGGCCTTGCCGGACTTTTTGGTCTTCTTGCCCTTCTTGCTGCTCTTGGCCTTCTCGGTCCCGTCGGCCTTCTCTCGGCCCCGCCTGCCCGCCTTGGCGCGGGCCTTGCGGTCGTGCTTGGCCGTGCGGCGCGCCTTGGGCGTACCGGCCGCGGCCGGCCGGCCGTTGGCCAGCAGGCCGCGTTGGTTGCGCCGGGCGGCGGGTGGCTTGTCCGGATCGATCAGCTCGAGCAGCGAGGGCAGATCGAGCTTGGCCTCGATCGAGTCTCGGAACAGCGGCCTGAACCGGGCGCCGATCGTCTCGGGCTCGATCAGCCGTTGCTGGCGCTTGAGCCGCCGCAGCCGGCGGCGCAGCTCGGTGGCGATCAACAGATTGCGGTGGCCGGTGGGGTCGGACTGCAGGCAGGCGGCCGCCGTGCCCCGGGCCAGCAGGTCGCGCACCCGCTCGAGCGACATGGCGCGCACCTCTTGCCACTCCTGGTCGGTCAGCACACGTTGGGTGCGCCGGGTATGGGCCTCGGCGGTCCTGCGCCAGCGCCGCAGGCGTGAGAACAGCACCATCGAGTTGAAAAGCTGCTTGTTGATGGAGAAGGGAAACAGCGGACCGGTCAGGATCTTGCGCAGGTGGCGATCGTGCTCGGCAAAGGCCCGCATCGACAGCCGCCGGCCCGCCTGCCAGGCGGTGTGCGGCACGTGGGCGTCGAAGCGCAGCTCCCAGTAGGTGTGGGCCGCGCCGCGGCGGGCGAAGTGCTCGACCGTCTTGTAGGGCACGAAGTAGTTGTGGGCCACTGTGTCGGCGGCCAGGTGGCTCAGGTAGCCCCAGGCAAAGGCCCGGGTGGTGTCGTGCTCGGCCAACTCCAGCACCGGCAGCGCCACTTGCCAGTTGTGGCAATGCAGTTGGTAGGGCGACAGGTTCTTGCCGATGGTGATGTCGGCCGCCAGCGAGCCGTACAGGAAGTCATCGGCATGGCGGCGCAGCAGCGCGGCCACCGCCGGGGCCACCAGCGCCAGATCGCCCAGCACCGCCAGGCCCAGATCGAGGTGGGCGGCCGGGCCCCAGGCCCATGCCGGTGTGTCGACCAGCAGCAGCAGCAGCGCGGCGCTCAGGATGGACAGGGCTCGCATGGCGCTTGTTCCCCTCGGGGGGAGATGCTATATCAGCCTGTAGCGGGGTTCAAACCCGGGGAGGCCGACTTACGTGGAAGAGGCGCGAACAGAGCTGCGGGCCGAGCTGGGCGCGGTGCTGCGCGACGTCGAGACCCAGCTGCGGCTGCTGCGCGACTTCGGGTTGCGCCAGCTGGCGCACCGCCGGACCGAGGTGGAGCTGGCGGCGCCGGCACCGGCGCTCGCCGAGCCGGCCGACCGGCCGCCGGCCGCAGCCCGACCGCCCGCCGGTCGGCGGACGCGGCCCCAGGCCCACCTGTTCGCCGGGCCGGAGCCGGATCGCTGGCCGGGCGAGCCCGCCCCGCCGGCCGGCCCGCCGGCGCCCCTGCCGGTCGAGCAGGCCGCCGAGCAGCTCGAGGCCTTGCACCGGCGCATCGGCGATTGCACCCGTTGCCCGCTGTCGCGCAGCCGCCGTTCGATCGTCTTCGGCGAGGGCCGGGCCAACGCCCGGCTGGTGCTGGTGGGTGAGGGGCCCGGCTTCGAGGAGGATCGCACCGGCCGGCCCTTCGTCGGCCCGGCCGGACAGCTGTTGGAGCGCATCCTGGCGGCCATGGGCCTCGACCGGCAGCGGGTCTACATCTGCAACGTGGTCAAGTGCCGGCCGCCGTCGAATCGCACCCCGAGCGACGAGGAGATGCGCACCTGCGGCCAGTTCCTCGACGCCCAGCTGGCCATCCTGCGGCCGCGCCACATCCTGTGTCTGGGCGGTACGGCCGCGCGTTACCTGCTCAACACCGATCGCTCCATGGCCAAGCTGCGCGGCCGGTTTTTCACCCACCCAGCCAGCGGGGCGCGCGTCATGCCCACCTACCACCCGGCCTACCTGCTGCGCAACGAGGCGGCCAAGCGGCCGGTGTGGCAGGACGTGCAGCGGGTGATGGCCGAGATGCAGCCCGGCCCGCAGTCCGAGGAGACCAGCTCATGAGGCGCATGCGCCGATGGGGCCGGCGCCTGCGCGGCGCCGCCCTGGTGGGGATTTTCGCCTGGCTGGGCCTGGCCGCGCTGGCCGCCGGCCAGGACGCGGCCCCGGCCGCGGATCCGGCCGCTGCGAAGGAGGCGGCCGCCGGGGATGCCGCCGCGGGCGAGGAACAAGAGGCGCCAGAGGTGCGGCAGCTGCCGGCTCGGGTGGCCGTACTGGATCTGACCGGCGAGATGGTCATCATGGGCGGGGTCGAGGAGTATGTGATCGAGTCCATCGCCCGGGCCGAACGCGAGGATCTGGGCCTGGTGCTGATCGAGCTCGATACCCCCGGCGGGGCGGTGGCCGACACCCAGGCCATCGTCAAGGCCATGCTGGCCTCGCGGGTGCCGGTGGCGGTCTACGTCACCCCCAAGGGCGCCCACGCCGGCTCGGCCGGCACCTTCATCACCATGGCCGGCCACGTGGCCGCCATGGCGCCTGGCACCCGCATCGGCGCCGCCCACCCGGTGCAGATGCAGATGGTGCCGGACATGGGCGGAGAGCAGCAGAAAGAGCAGACCGAGGAGCAGAAACAGCAGAAGCAGATCATGCGCGAGAAGACGACCAACGACGTGGTCGGCTTCATCGTCTCCATCGCCAAGCAGCGCGGGCGCAACGCCGAGTGGGCCGAGAAGGCGGTGCGCGAGTCGCTGGTGGCCACCGAGGACGAGGCGCTGGAAAAAAACGTCATCGACCTGGTGGCCGAGGACCTCGACGAGCTGCTGGCCGAGATCCACGGCCGCGAGGTGCAACTCGACAATAACACCCGGGTGCTGCTGCAGACCCGCGGCGCCGAGATCGCGCGCTGGGACATGTCGCTGAAGCAGAAGGTCTGGACCGCCCTGGCCAACCCCAACTTGTTGATGATCCTGATCCTGCTCGGCCTCGGCGGCCTGGCCATGGAGTTCTACCACCCGGGCCTGATCCTGCCCGGCGGGGTGGGGGTGATCTGTCTGCTGCTGGCCGGCATCTCGCTCAAGATTCTACCGGTCGACATCGGCGGGCTGCTGCTGGTGCTGGTGGGCATCGGGCTGATGGTGGCCGAGGCCTTCGTCACCAGCTACGGCCTGCTGGCGCTGGCCGGCGCCGGCCTGTTCGTGCTGGGCGGCATCCTGCTGGTCGACCCCAGCAGCCAACCCCATTACCTGGACCCGGACATGCAAGTGGACTGGAGCGTGCTGTTGCCGGCGGCGATCGCCTTCGCCGGCATGTTCATCCTGGTGGGCTACTTCGTGGTGCGCACCCAGCGCGGCAAGGTGCGCACCGGCGCCGAGGGCATGGTGGGCGAGCGGGGCGAGGCCCGCAGCGACATCGGCCCGGACGGGGGCAAGGTCTTCGTCCACGGCGAGTGGTGGAGCGCGGTCAGCGAGGCGCCGATCGCCAAGGGCGCCCGGGTGGAGGTGATCGGGCTGCGGCCGGGCATGAAGCTGGAGGTCAAGCCGCAGCAGCCCGCGGGCTGAGCGCGGTGGGCCCCGCCGGAGGCGCGGGGCTTGGGTGACGTCGAAATCGCTGTGAACGATAATTCGAGCGCTTAGGAGGAATATCCATGGGACCCATACTCGGCATCGTCGGCGGTGTCATCGTCCTGTTCATCTTGATGGGCCTGCGCACCCTGTACGAGTACCAGCGCGGGGTGATCTTTCGGCTGGGCAAGTACGCCGGCATGAAGGATCCCGGCCTGCGCTTCATCATTCCGTTCGTCGATCAGATGGTCAAGGTCGACCTGCGCACCATCGCCCGCGACGTGCCGCCGCAGGACATCATCACCCGCGACAACGTCACGGTGCAGGTCAACGCGGTGGTGTTCATGCGGGTGGTGCATCCGGACAAGGCCATCCTGGAGGTCGACAACTACCTCTACAACACCTCGCAGCTGTCGCAGACCACGCTGCGCTCGGTGCTGGGCCAGGTCGATCTCGACGACCTGCTGACCAAGCGCGACCACCTCAACGCGGAGCTGCAGACCATCCTGGACGCGGACACCGACCCCTGGGGGGTCAAGGTGGCCAAGGTCGAGATCAAGCACGTCGACCTGCCCAACGAGATGCAGCGCGCCATGGCGCGGCAGGCCGAGGCCGAGCGCGAGCGGCGGGCCAAGGTGATCCACGCCGACGGCGAGTTCCAGGCCTCCAAGAAGTTATCCCAGGCGGCCAGCGTCCTCCAGGGCGAGCCGGCCGCGCTGCAGCTGCGCTACCTGCAGACCCTGGCCGAGATCGCGACCGAGAACGCATCCACCGTGGTCTTCCCGGTGCCGATCGAGATCTTCAAGGGCATCATCCGGCCCGAGCACCTGTCGGGCATCGCGCCGTCTGCGACGCCGCCGGACGACGAGCCGGATCTGACACCGCCCGATATCCCACCGCCGCCCAGGCCGGAAAACGAGGAGTAGTTCCGAGGCACCGCGGCCGTCGCATCGCCCGGAGCCTGATTCAGAACTCGGGGTCGGGGTAGAAGTGGCGCCGGCCGTCGGCGCCGCGCAGCCAGGTGCCGCGGTCGGCAAAGCCCAGCACGGCGTCGGGCGCCAGCTCGACCTTGCCGCCGCGGCCGGGCAGATCGGCCATGTAGTGCGGCACCAGCAGGCCCGAATGGCCGGCCCGCAGCCGCGCCATGATGCGCAGGCCGCGCTGCAGCGGCACCTGGAAGTGCAGCGTGCCGGCCGCCCGGTCGAGTTGGAACAGGTAGTAGGGCTTGACCCCGGCGGCCACCAGCGCCCGGCCCAGCGCCACTTGGGCGCGCAGCGAGTCGTTGACCCCGCGCAGCAGGGTGGCCTGGTTGAGCAGCCCCACCCCAGCGGCGCGCAACCGATCGAAGGCCCGGCGCACGTCGGCGTCGATCTCGGCCGCGCAGTTGACCTGGGTGACGAACCACAGCGGCCCGTGGCGGGCCAGCAGCCGGGCCAGCGCCGGGGTGATGCGCTCGGGCAAGGCCACCGGGGCCCGCGAGTGGATGCGCACCAACTCCACGCCCGGGCGCGAGCGGGCGGCCGCGAGCAGCGCCGCCAGGGCGCCATCGCCCAGCAGCAGCGGCTCGCCGCCCGACAGGATCACCTCGCGCACCCGGCCGCTGCCCGCCAGCGACCGACCCAGCGCCTCGGCGTCGGCCGGCCGCTGCGGGCGCGACCACATGCGCTTGCGGTTGCAGTGGCGGCACAGCACCGGGCAGGAACTCGCCACCAGCGCCAACAGCCGGTCGCCGAAGCGGCGCACCAGCCCGGGCGCGGGCGAGAAGCGCTCCTCGTCGAGCGGGTCGGCCGCGCCGCCGGCGGCCAGCTCGCGCGGATCCGGCAGCACCTGGCGGCGGATCGGGCAGCGCGGGTTGGACCAGTCGATGCGCCGGGCCAGCCCGGGCGGGATGCGCATCGGGTAGCGCGCGGCCGCGCGCGCCGCCCGGCGCCGGGCCCGTTCGGGCAGGGGCAGGCTGTTCGGATCGGTCAGGCTGGCAGCCAGCACCCGCCGCCAGTGCTGGCGGGACCGGCTCATAAGCCGGGCTGGTGGGCCGGCGGCGTGAAGGTGCCGTCGCCGTCGGCGTCGATGCGCACCGCGTTGGTCAGACCCACCGCGCGGCCGCCGCGGATCACCGGATCCAGCCGCTCGCCGGGGCCGCCGGCGACCAGCGCCGCGATCCAGGCATCGCCGTCGAGCGCGATCTCGAAGGTGTCGTCGAACCGCAGCGCCGGCTGCTGCGGGTCGAGTTCGCCCGCAGCGGCCAATCCGGCGTCGGCCACCGACTGGCCGTCGACCAGCAGGCTGAGCCGGGCCTCATCCAGCGGCACCCAGTCGGCGGCCTCCACCCGCACCCGCACCCGCACCGGGCTGGCCGCGCTGACCAGCTCGCCGGGCCCGGCACCGGCGGCGTCGATGGTCACCAGCAGCCCGCCGCCGACCAGGGCGCGGCCGGCCTTGAGCTCACGCCACACCTCGTCCAGATCCAGCGTGGCCGGGTCATCGTCGCTGACCGCGATCAAGGTGCGGCCGTAGCCCGACTCGGCGTTGCGGTGGTGGCTGTCCGACACGCCGACCGCGGTCTTGAACAGGCCGCGGTTGTTCAGATGGCTCCACAGCGGCACCAGCTCCTCGATCATCACGTCGACCGAGCCGCTGTTGAGCAGCTCCATGGTGTCGAAGCCGGTACCCCACTTCTCGGCCGGCAGTGCCTCGAGCTCGGGCATTTCCGCGGGCGGCTCATAGCCCAGGTAGGAGAACCAGCCCGAGCTGCGGGTGGGGTGGGCGACGTTGATCACGGCCGCGCCCAGCTCACGGGCCCGTTGCCAGATCTCGGGGAACTCGAGGTGGCGCTGGTAGCGGCCGTCGCTGTAACGCACCCAGGGGATGTCCCAGTAGTGCCAGCCGGTGGGGTGGACCGGCAGCGGAAAGACGGTCATGTGGCCATAGAGCGGCGAGACCTCGTTGCCCACCACGGTGCGCAGCCAGCGCTGCACCTCGGCGCCCTCTTGCCGGCCCAGCAACTCGAGCCAGGGGCCGAAGTCGGTCTGGCAGTCGTGATCGGTGGCCACCATCAACTCCAGCCCCTCGGCCATGTTGGCCCGCAGCTTGTCGAGCAGCTCGAACTCCGAGTCGGCCGAGCGGGTGGAGTGGTTGTGCAGATCGGCGGCGATCCAGCCGTCGGTGTCGACCTGGCGGGTCAGCGCGGCGCTCAGCTCGACCCGGCCGCCCGGCTGCAGCTCGACCTCCTGGCGCGAGATGGAGTACTCCCAGCCGCGCGACAGGGTGGCCGTCCACTGGCCGGGCGGGGCGGCGATCTCAGCCTCGCCCAGGGCGAAGGTCAGGCTGCCGCGTTCGACCGGTGCATCCATGGCCGCCAGCGGGCCCGGCTGCAGCGATAGCTTGCAGGGGATGGGACCGGTCGGTTGGCCGTCGCGGTCGCGGCCGCTGCAGCTGAAGGCCAACAGCGCCGGCGCCGGCACCTCGATGTCGCGCTCGGCCGCGCCGCCGGCGGTCACCGCGACTTCATCGCTGGTGACCGGCTGGCGGGCCGGGGCCTGGACGGTGAGCGCGTAGCGACCGGCCGGCAGCTCCAGCGCGAACCGGCCCGCGGCGTCAGTGTAGGTCTGGCTGGCCCAGTCGGCGCCGGGCTCGGCCTCCACGTCGAAGGCCTGCACCGAGACCTCGCCCTCGGCATCGCCGGCGCTGGTGCGCACCACGCCCGTCAACGTACCGCTGTCGGCTGCGCTGCCGCGCAGCCGGCGCAACTTGCGCAGGCAGTCGTCGGCGCCGCCGCGGCCCACGAACAGCACCCGCTCGACCTTCAGCGGCGCGTTGCCGCCGCGGGCCGCCGGGGCGGTGCCCTGGCCGACGTTGATGGGGGTGATGCCCTGGATGGAGAACGCCGGCCGGATGGGGCCGCCGGCGCCGGTGTACAGGGTGCAGCCGCTGCGGTTGGCGCCCAGGAAGTAGCCCAGCTCGCCGGCCGGCAGGTCGCCCTCGAAGCGCCCGCGCTCGGGGATGTAGTCCACGGTGCGATCGCCGTTGAGCACCAGATCGCCGACGGTCAACTCGCGCTCCGGGCCCGAGCGGGTGCGCAGGCTGGTGCGCACCAGCAGGTGATCGCTGTCGGCGGCCAGCAGGTAATCCTGGACGATCTCCAGGTCGGCCGGCTGTAGCGCGCCGTTGGTGGCCGCGTCGACCAGGGGGATGCCGCGGTGCTCGGCGTGGATGCGCACCTGGGCCGGCCCGCCGGCCGAGCCGTCGGCTACCAGCTCGGCGCCGGTGGGCGCGACGCCCAGCACGTCGATCTGAGCGAACAGCTCCTGGAAGCACTCGTCGCCCGGCTCGCCCTCGGGCCGGATCCAATCGGCGTCCAGCAGGCTGCCGCCGTAAGGCCCCCAGCCGCGCGGTGCGTCCGGGCTCTGCACGATGAAGGCCACCCGATCGTTGTACAGCTTGTAGTCGCCCAGCCAGCCGTGGGCCTCGGGGCCGGCGAGCAGCTCGGCCTCATGCTCGATCACCCCGGCGCGCACCTGGCCGGGGCCCAACCGCTCGTCCAGCGGCAGCCGCTGGCCGCCGCCATCGGCGCCACCGCCGCTGCCGCCGCAGCAGGCCAGCAGCAACCCGGTGAACAGCGCCAGGCCACTGCCAGTTTTTGCAGATCGATCCATGCTGTGCTCTCCGTTTCCACCCCGCCCGTGGCTCCATATTGCCGCAGATGACCATAAAATGTCGACCGAAAGGGACCTTGCCGCGTTCGGGGTGGCGGGTTAGTATGGGGTATCCACGCGTGACCCGGCCGCCGGGCGCCGGCGGCGGCGGAAAGGAGCGGGATCCATGAAGGGCGCGATCCGGTTCGAGATGTTGGCATGTTTGATCTTGGCGGGAATGCTGGCCGCTGCGGCTGGCTGCGACGACTCACGGGCGGCGGCCGACTCCTGTCTGACCGACGCCGACTGCGGCGCTGACCAGCAATGCCTCGATGGGCTGTGCCAGTCGCGCGACTGCGACGGCGACGTCGACTGCGCTGCGGGCAAGACCTGCCAGGACGGCCGCTGTGAGGACGTCAGCGGATGCAGCTCCGACGAGGACTGCAACGGCGCTTACTGCGACGAGGATTCGGGCGAGTGCTGGCAGTGCCGCGACGACGGCGACTGCGCCCGCAGCGAGCGCTGCGTCGACCACGTCTGCCGGCCGGGCTGCAGCTCGGACGACGACTGCGAAGACCCCACCCCGATCTGCGACACCGACAGCGGGCTGTGCGTCGAGTGCGCCGAGGACGGCGACTGCGGCCAGGACGAGGTCTGCGTCGAGGGTAGCTGCCTGGAGGGCGCTGTCTGCGATACCGACACCGACTGCGAGGGCGACCGACGCTGCGACCCTGAGACCGGCATGTGCGTCGACTGCCTGGAAGACGCCGACTGCGGCGTCTGCACCGTGTGCGTCGCGGGGGCTTGCGAGCCCGCCGGCGACTGCCAGGGCGACGCCGACTGCCCGCCGGAGCAGCCGCGCTGCAGCCCGGACTGCACCTGCGTCGAGTGCCTGGACGACGCCGACTGCGAAAGCGGCGTCTGCGGCTCGGACTTCGCCTGCGTCAGCGAGCCGGAGTGCAGCACCGACGAGGACTGCCAGCAGGCGGACCGGCCCTACTGCACCGAAGCCGGCGTCTGCGCCGAGTGTCTGCTGGACGCCCACTGCCCGCTGGGCTCGGTGTGCCTCGAAGGGATCTGCACCGCCGGCTGCTACACCGAGCGCGACTGCCCGCAGGGCTTGCTGTGCGACGTGAGCGACGGCGAGCCGGGCCGCTGCGTCGAGTGCCTGGGTGACGGCGACTGCCCCGAGACCCACGTCTGCACGCCCGAGGGCAGCTGCCAGCGGGCCTGTCGCAACGACGAACAATGCGGGCCGGGCATGGTCTGCGACACCGACAGCGGGCTGTGCGTCGAGTGCTTGGACGACGCCGATTGCCCCGAAGGCTTCCGTTGCGTGGACCGGGTCTGCGAGGCCTGGTGCTCCGAGGACGCCGAGTGCCAGCCGGGCCAGATCTGCGAGGACAACCAGTGCATCGAAGGCTGCCGCACCGACGAGGATTGCCTATCGATGGGCGAGTGGGGCTGGATCTGCGAGGACAACCAGTGCATCGAGGGCTGCCGCAACAGCGACCAGTGCCAGCCCGGCTGGTTCTGCGACCAGGAGGCCATGCAGTGCGTCGAGGGCTGTATCGAGGACGCCGACTGCCCGGCCGGCGAGGTCTGCGTCGACCACCACTGCGTGCGCGGCTGCCAGAGCGACGCCGACTGCGAGCTGGGCCAGATCTGCATCGATGACCAGTGCCAGCCCGGCTGCCGCGACGACCGCGACTGTCCGGCCGGCACCTATTGCCAGGAGGGCCAGTGCGTCGAGGGCTGCAATGCCGACGACGACTGCGACGGCGGCCAGCACTGCTGGATCGAGCAGCACCAGTGCGTCGACTGCACCAGCGATGATCACTGCTTCGGCAACCAGATCTGCGACCTCGACAGTCACACCTGCCTGCGCACCTGTGAGGAGGACTGGCAGTGCGGTGGCGGGTTGGTCTGCGACACCAGCGTGGATCCGGGCGAGTGCGTCGAGTGCTATGCCGGCGATACCCACCTGTGCGACGAGCAGGGCCTGGTCTGCGACCTCGACAACAAGGTCTGCGTGGAGTGCCTGGACGACGGCGACTGCGCCAGCGCTGACGAGCCCTTCTACTGCTGGCTGGAGCAGAACGTCTGCGTCGAGTGCCTGGAAGACGAACACTGCGCCGACGGCGAGGTCTGCGATCCCTTCGCCCACGTCTGCATGGCCGGCAGCGGCCGCGGGTTGTGCGAGCCTTGCAGCGACGACGTCCAGTGCGGCGGTGAGGCCGACCTCTGCCTGAGCTACGAGGACGAGGCCGGCGCGGTCATCGATCGCGGCTGCGGCCTGGCCTGCGGCGACAACGCGCCCTGTCCGGCCGGCTACACCTGCGTGCAGGCCGGCAACGTCGGCGGCCAGTGCCGGCCCCACAACACCCAGGCGGTGACCACTTGCGCGGCCATGCGCGATATGGGCAAAGATTGCCAGACCATGCAGGACAGCTGCGGGCTGCCCGATCAGCCCGACGGCACCTGCGCGCCGGACATGGCCGGTAGCTATTGTACCGTCAGCTGCGACCGGCAGGCCGCCGAGCCGATGTGCCCCGAGAGCATGCAGTGCCAGTGGTTCGGCATCGGCGCCTGGTGCACCCAGTAGGCCCATCCGTCGCTCCACCGCGCCCATGTCTCCGTCCGGCCCGATCGCGTCGACCGATGCCCTGAAGCACGCCATGACGCGGCTGGCCGGCCGGGGCCTGCTGGCGCTCGATCTGGAGACCGACGGGCTCGACCCCCACCGCCACCGGCCGCTGCTGCTGAGCCTGGGCGACGATCGCGATCAGCTCCTGGTCGACTGCCGCCGGGTGGCGCTCGATCCGCTGCTGCCGCTGCTGGCCGGCCCGGTGCCCAAGGTGACCCACAACGGCGCCTTCGACTTGGCCATGTTGCGCGGCCGCGGCATCCGCGTCGAGCACGTGCTCGACACCATGCTCATCGAGCAACTGCTGGCCAACGGCCGCGGCGAGGGGCGGCGCTCGCTGGCCGACCTGAGCGAGAAGTACCTGGGCCGTGGGCTGGACAAGGGGCTGCGCGGCTCGTTCGCCGCGGCGGGCGAGGAGGCCTTCTCAGCCGACCAACTCGAGTACGCCCGGCGCGACATCCTGGCCACCTTCCACGTGCTGCTCGAGCAGATGCCCGCCTTGGTGGACGCGGGTCTGGAGTCCACCGCCCGGCTGGAGTGCCGGGCGGTGCCGGTCTTCGCCGATCTGCGTTACGACGGGGTCTATCTGGATCGCCGGGCCTGGCGGGCGTTGATCGATGCGGCCCGCCGCGAGCGCGACGCCAGCCGGGCCGAGGTGAACCAGCACCTAACCGCGGTGGTGCAGACCGACCTGTTCGGCCAGGCCGACATCAACCTCGATAGCGAGACCGAGCTGCGCCGGGCGCTGGAACGGCTGGTCGAACGGCCGGTGCGCTCGCTGGACAAGGCGGGGCTGCGCCGGCTGGGCCACCCGGTGGGCGAGGCGCTGGTGCGCTACCGCGAGGCGGCCAGAGTCGTGTCGGCTTACGGTGACAGTTTCCTGGAGGCCATCCATCCGCGCACCGGGCGGCTGCACGCCGACTTCATTCAGATCGGCGCGCCCACCGGCCGGGTTGCCTGCCGGGAGCCCAACCTGCAGAACATCCCGCGCGGCAGCCGCTTCCGGCGCTGTTTCCGGGCGCCGGCGGGCCGGCAGCTGATCACCGCCGACTACGCCGGCTGCGAACTGCGCATCCTGGCCGAGGCCAGCCGAGATCCGGCCTTCATCAATATCTTCCGCCGCGGCGGGGACCTGCACGCCATCGTGGCCTCCGAGATCTTCGGCCGGCCGGTGTCCAAGGAGAGCAACCCACAGCTGCGCGAGCGCGCCAAGGCGATCAACTTCGGCCTGGCCTACGGCATGGGCGCCGGCGGCCTGGCCGGCCAGACCGGGGTCACCGTCGAGGAGGCCGAGCGGCTGTTGGCCCGCTACTTCGCCGCCTATCCGCGGGTGCGCGACTACCTGGAGGAATCAGCCCGGGCCGCCATCCGCCGCGGCTGGGCCGAGACGCTGGGCGGCCGCCGGCTGTGGCTGCAGATCGGCGAGCGGGTCGAGGGGCCTGATCTGGCCGCGGTGGCCCGCATCGCCAAGAACATGCCCATCCAGGGCACCAACGCCGACATGCTCAAGCTGGCCATGACCGGCATCCGGCGCCGCCTGCTCGACGAGCGCCGCGGCGCCTGCATCGTCAACTGCGTCCACGACGAGATCCTGGTCGAGGCCGATGCGGCCGATGCCTGGGAGGTGGCCGAGCTGGTGCGCGAGGAGATGGTGGCGGCGGGCGAGCGCTACATCGTTTCGGTGCCGATCGAGGTCGACGTGACCGTCGGCGAGCACTGGCAGAAGTAAGTGGGCGGGGCGCTTCTTACAAAAAGGCACCGTGCAGCAGGCGCACCGCATCGTCGACCCGTTCGGTCGGCAGCAGGGCGGTGATGCGGAACGAGGACGTGTGCCAGCCGGCGGTCGGGATGCCGGCGTCGCCGAGCAGGGCGCGGGCGCGGCGCAGCTTGGCGAAGCTCTGGTTGATGCCGGCGCCGATCAGGCTGACCGCGCCCAGATCCGAACGCAGCCGCACCCGATCGCCGAAGCGCTCGGCCAGCGCGGCTGCACAGGCTCCGGGGTCGGGCAGCAGCTCGCGCGAGACCACCACCGCCGTGCGGCGCGTGTCGTCGAAACGATCCACGGTCAGCTGCTTGCCGGGGATGCCGGAGTCGTCCAGAAAGCCCAGCAGCGTGTCCAGGTCCGGCTCCGGGCCGTGGCAGGCGATGGTGCGCACCTGGTGCTCGTGGGCCAGCCCGACCACCATGCCGGGGCCGTGGGGGGTGTGCTTGCGCACCGCGGTCTGGCCGTCGCGGTCGTCGTTGGCGCGGACGTAGATGGCGATGTCGCGCTCCTTGGCGAACTCGACCGCAGTGGCGTTGAGCACCCGGGCGCCGCTCTCGGCCAACTCCTGCATCTCGGCGTAGCCGAGCGCGTCGATCCGCCGGGCGTTTTCGATCAGCTGCGGGTCGGCGTCGTAGACCCCGTCGACGTCGCCGAAGATGGTGCACGACTCGGCGTCGAGTGCGGCCGCCAGAGCCACCGCGGTGGTGTCCGAGCCGCCGCGGCCCAGGGTGGTGATCTCGCGCCTGTAGCTCATGCCCTGAAAACCGGCCACGATCACCACCCGGCCCCGGCACAGCTCGTCCTGGATGCGGAAAGGGCGCACCTCGATGATGCGCGCGTCGCTGTGGCGGTCGTTGGTGATGATGCCGCATTGCGAGCCGGTGAACGAGATGGCCTCGATTCCGCGGTGCTGGATGGCCATGCTGAGCAACGACATGCTGATGCGCTCGCCGACCGACACCAGCATGTCGAGTTCGCGCCGCGGTGGATCCGGGTTCAGCCGCCGGGCCAGCGCCAACAGCTCGTCGGTGGTGCGGCCCATGGCCGAGACCACCACCACCAGATCGTAGCCCGCCCGGCTGGCAGCCACCACCCGGTCGGCCACCTGGGCCAGCCTTTGCTCGTCGGCCACCGAGCTGCCGCCGTACTTGTGAACCAGGATGGGCACCGGTCAGCCCTCCTCAGCCAGCGTGGAATGGCCGTGACGGTAGCACGATCGGCGGCCGCGGCAAAGAGGGGTGGTCGGTGAGAGCGATTCGGCGCGGCTCAGCCGCCGCGGGCCCGGCGCATCAGGGCCTGCCACTGGTCGAGCCGCAGCTCGTCGTTGCGGCCGAAGAGCTGCTGTCCGTTGCGGGCGCTGCGCTGCAGCAGGCCCAGCTCCAGCAGCAGCGACAGGGCGGCCTCGGTGGCCGGCACGGTGCTGTGCGCCCACCACTCGGCGATGCCCCGGATCGTGTCCCGGGCGCGCGGGTAGGCGTCGAGATGGTCCAGAATGCCGCTCAGCGCGCGTTTGACCTGCGCTGCATCCGGGGCGACCGGGACCTGTACCGGCGTGCTCACCGTACTCACCTCAAGCTCCTCCGGCCTTCGAATTACAGAAATATGCAAATCGCGGGCCACCTGCCTGCTGCTCTGGCGGATGCAGCCGCTCCGGGGCCATTCAATGAATTCGGGGGCTTGGAATGCTTACAGGCGATCGCCGCTGCGCCAGCAGGCCCGCTGGCCCGGCGGATCGCGGTCGGGCCGTGGTGGCGAGACCCTGTCTGGGTGCGTGCCGGCTCAGGTCTCGGCGAATTGGTGGTAATTCTTGGCGTCGATGGTGTGCTTTTTCATCAGCTGCCAGAAGTTCTTGCGGTCCATGGCGGCCGCCTTGGCCGCCTGGGTGATGTTGCCGGCGTTCAAGGTCAGCATCTTGGTGACGTAGTTGCGCTCGAACTCGGCCACCGTCTGCTGCTTCTCCTCCTTGAACGAGCGCAGCTCGCCCGGCAGGTCGACGTCCTCAGGGCCGATCACGTCCTTGGTGGCCACCACCACGCATTGCTGGATCTTGTTCTCCAACTCGCGGATGTTGCCCGGCCAGTCGTGGCCCACCAGCCGCTGCAGCGCCAGCGGTGAAATCGCCTTGACCTGCTTGCCGTACTCGTCGGTGAACTTGCGCAGGAAGTGGTTGGCCAGCAGCGGGATGTCCTCCTTGCGTTCGCGCAGCGGCGGGATCAGGATGGGCACGATGTTGAGCCGGTAGAACAGGTCTTCGCGGAAGGCTTCGTCCTGGATGGCCTGGCGCAGATCGCGGTTGGTGGCCGAAATGATGCGCACGTCGACCCGCACCACCTTGGTCGAGCCCAGCGGCTTGACCTCTTTCTCTTGCAAGAAGCGCAGCAGCTTGACCTGCACCTTGGGGCTGAGCTCGCCCACCTCGTCCAGAAACAGGGTGCCCGAGCTGGCCTCCTCGACCAGGCCCCGGGTGTCGGAGTGGGCGTCGGTAAAGGCGCCGCGTTTGTAGCCGAACAGCTCGCTCTCGAGCAGGTTTTCGGGCAGCGCGCCGCAGTTGACCGGCACGAAGGGCTTGGATGCGCGGCGCGAGAAGTAGTGGATGGTGCGCGCGATCAGCTCCTTGCCGGTGCCGCTCCCGCCGTAGACCACCACCGAGGCGTCGGTCTGGGCGATGGCCGGCAGCTTCTCGATCACCTCGCGCATGGACTGCGAGTTGCCCACCACGTGCTCGCGGTCGGTGTAGGCCTTGAGGTCGGACTTGAGCCGGGTGATCTCCTGCGACATGTGGAGCTTCTCCATGGCGCGCCGGATGCGCAGGCAGAAGGCCTCTCGGGTCAGCGGCTTGGTGATGTAGTCGTGGGCACCGGACTGCAGGAAGTGCACCGCGTCCTCGATGGTGCCGTAGGAGGTCATGATGATGACCGGGATCTCGGGGTTGTGTTTGCGCACCTGGTCCAGCACCGCCTCGCCGCTGATCTCGGGCATGCGGATGTCGGTGACCACGATGTTGATGTCGTCGCTCTGGATGATGTCGAGCGCTTCCTTGCCGTTGGCGGCCAGGACCAGCTCGTAGTCCTCATTGCGGCAGAAGACCTCGATCAGGTAGCGGGTATTTGGATCGTCATCGACGACGAGTACCTTCACCGTTCACCCCCGGGTTCCATTACCACAGTGTTTCCCCCCAGAACATCGGCGTTTGTCGTTGTCCTGCGAATCGAGCGTGGTGAAAATACCATATTCGCCCAGCCGAGGCAAGCCAAATCGAAGACGCGACGCAGCAAAATCACCAGGGATTCCGGGTAGCGGCAATAATCTGCGGCGGTTTTCGGAACTGGCACGCATCATGCTATAATGAAAGAGCGAGGCGGCCGGGCCCTGCGGAGCCGGCGTCCCCCCCCGACCGGTTTTTTTCGGGGCTCGGCGCCTCTTTTGGCAATCGGAATTTCGGTTAGAGGAGGAATCGCTGCGGGCCGGCATGGTTTCCCCCCCGCCTGCGGGCCCGCACGAGAACTCCTCACCATTGGGAGATGCATCTCTGGATTAGCAGGGTCCCCCCCCACCTGCGCCCAGACCTGCATCTCCCTTTTTTTGTTCCGGGCCATTTTCGGGGTGCAGCGCGCTTCCTTTACTTTACTTCGAGCGCGTGGAAGGGCAGCAGCGCCAGCACCGGCTCGGCACTCCAGGCCGATAAGCGGACGAGTTGCTGCAGGCTGGAGCGCACCATGGCCGGTAGCACGGTCTGCTGCTCGACCAGCAGGCCCAGCTCGCGCAGCAGATGGCGCAGGCCGAGCCGGGCGCGCGGCAGGTGGACCAGCCGCGGTTGCTCGTCGGCCGGTAGCCCCAGCCGTTCGGACGCCAGCGCGATGGCGCGGCTCAGCCCGCCCAGCTCGTCGACCAGGCCTTGCTCCAGCGCCTGGCGGCCGGTCCAGACGCGGCCGCGGGCCACCCGGTCGACCTCCGCGGGCTTCAGGTTGCGGCCGGCGGCCACCCGCCGGACGAAGCCCTGGTAGAAATCCGCGATCAGCTGCTGCAGCAGATCGCGCTCGGCCGGGGTGCGGCCGCGGAAGGTCGAGTGCAGATCGGCCATCTGGCCGCGGCTGATGGTCTCCTGGCTGACGCCCAGCCGGGCCCACAGCTCGCTGGCGTCGAACAGCAACGCGAAGACGCCGATCGAGCCGGTCACGGTGGCCGGGTCGGCCAGGATCCAGTCGGCCGGACAGGCGATGTAGTACCCGCCCGAGGCCGCGGTCGCCCCCATGGACACGATCACCGGCTTCTGCTGGCGCAGCTGCTGCACCTGGCGCCAGATAAGCTCGGAAGCCAGGCCACTGCCGCCCGGCGAGTCGATGCGCAGCACCACCGCGTCGACGCCGCTATCGGAGCGCAGCCGCTCGAGCAGCTCGGCGATGCCCCGGGCGTCCATGTCGCCCGGCAGCTGCGGCGAGCCGTAGCCGATGCCGCCGGTGGCGTGCACCACCGCCACCGTGGGCCGGCCGCCCCAGCGCTGGCTGTGGCGCCGTTCGCCGAGGTAGCCCTCCAGCCGGCGCACCGGGTGGCCCAGCAGCTCGGCCAGCGGCTCGTCGAGCTCGTCGTAGTGGGCCGTGGCGTCGATCAGACCGGCCAGCTCGGCCTGGGCCGGACGCATCAGCCCGCGGTCGACCAGCACCTCGACCTGATCGCGGGCCAGGCCGCGGCCGTCGGCGATGGCGCCGAAGACCTGGTCGGCGAAGTCGTCGGCCAGGCTCTCGAGTTGCTCGCGGCTGGCCGGGCTGGGCTCCTGGCGGGTGAACATCTCGGGCGCGGACTTGTAGTCGCCCACCTGGTGGGCCTCGGGCTCGACACCGGTCAGCTGCAGCGTGCCGCCGAAGTACAGGGCCTGGACCTTGGGCCCGGTCACGGTCACCGTGCCGGCCGGGTTGACGTAGATGGCGTCACCGGCGCAGGCCAGGTAGTAGTTGAGGTTGTCGGCCTGCTCCAGGTGCACCGCGATCTTCTTGCCGCTGCGCTTGAACGCGGCCAGGGCGGCCCGCAGCTCCTGGACGCGGGTCAGGCTCAGCTCCAGCGGCTCGATCTTGAGCAGCAGCGAGTCGATGCGCGGATCGCCGGCCGCCCGCCGGATGGCCAGCTCCACGTCGCGCATGGTATGCCGGGTGAGCAGCAGGCCTCGTTCGGGCCGGTCGGTCGGCGCGATATCGCCGCCGAGCACGATGACCGCGGTGCGTTCGTCGACCACTTGCAGGCCGGGCCGGCGGTCGATCGAGGCCCGGGCGGCGAACAGCTGGGCATCGTAGGCCAGGCCGTCGCGGTTGCCGACCTGGGTGTAGCTCGATACCCCGAAGCGGGCCAGATCGACCGCCAGGCCCACGCCGAAGCCACCCGCGACGTCCGCACTGGCGATCAGGCCGACGCCCTGATAGAGCCGGGCCCGCAGCGACAGCCGCAGCGGCGGATCGCCGGCGTCCTCGACCAACCGGTAGTCGGCCGCCAGGGTCAGCCGCTCCGGGGCGAACCACAGCGGCCGCAGCGCCAGGCCGACCTCCAGCGCCCGGTGGCTGCGCTCGCCGCCCATCTTCGCCTGGGCCAGGTTGCGGCCCACCAGCCCCAGGCTCAGGTGGCGCCAGGGCCGGATCATGGCCCCCAGCAGCACATCGAGTCTGGGATCGCCGTCGGTCTCGGTGGGATCGAGGATCTCCAACCCCCCGCCGAGGGCGAAGGTGTTGCCGAGCGAGAACAGCTTCAGGCTCAGGTTGTACTTGAGCAGGTCGTGCCGCGACCGATCCCGATCGGGCCGCACGTACTGCACCGCCAGTCCCAGCCGATCGGTCGACAGCAGCAAGCCGTCGCCGCCGCCGCCGGCCACCCCGTCGGTTCCCCAGCGCTCGGCGTGCAGGTACAGCAGCTCGCCGCCTGGCGACCAGTGCAGGCCGGCCGGGTTGTAGAGCTGGCACAGCGGACCGTCGCAGCCGGCGATCGAGTCTCCCGGCAGGCGCATGTCGTAGGGCGAGGTGTGCTGGGCGGCCGCCGGGGCGGCCAGCAGGCACAGCCAAGAAGCGATGATGAAGCTGACGCGCATGTTCAGACCTCGTATCAGCGCCCGCTACGGGCGGTTGGTTTCGAAGCGAAAGGTCACTCGCGCAATCCCAGTTTTTTCAGCTTGGCCAGCAGGGCCTGGCGGCTGATGCCCAGCTCGGCTGCGGCCCGGGTGCGGTTCTGTTCGCAGCGTTCGAGGCACTCGGCCACCAGCAGGCGCTCCAGCTCGGCCAGGCGTTGCTTCAGCGGGCCGGCGCGCGGGCCGGCGACGGCGCGGGGCAGCGGCCGGGCGTTGTCGCCGAGGTGCTCGGCCTCGATGCGGCCGTCGTCTGCCGCCAGCAGCATGGCCCGCTGCAGCGCGTTGGCCAGCTGGCGCACGTTGCCCGGCCAGCGCCGCGCGGCCAGCAGCTGCAGGGCCTGCTCGCTGATCTCCGGCGCCGGCAGCCGGTTCTGGGCGGCCAGGCGCGCGATGAGGTGGCGGGCCAGGGCGGGCAGATCCTCGATCCGCTCGTCCAGCGGCGGCACCCGGATGGGGAAGACGTGGATGCGGTAGAACAGGTCCTCGCGTAAGCGGCCGGCGGCCACCTCGGCCTCGAGATCGCGGTGGGTGGCGCAGATCAGGCGCACGTCCACCCGCCGGGCGCGGGTGGCGCCCACCGGGGTCACCTCGCCGGTCTCGATCACCCGCAGCAACTTGACCTGCAGCGCGGGCGACATCTCGCCGATCTCGTCCAGCAGCAGGCTGCCGCAGTGGGCCACCTCGAACAGGCCCTCGCGGTCGCGGTGGGCGCCGGTGAAGGCGCCTTTGCGGTGGCCGAACAGCTCGCTCTCCAGCAGCCCCTCGGCCAGCGCGCCGCAGTTGACCGCTGCCAGCAGCTCGCCGTGGCGCAGCGACTGGCGGTGGATGGCGCGCGCCACCAGCTCCTTGCCCGCGCCCGAGGGCCCGCTGATCAGCACGGTGGCCTCGCTGACCGCAACCGCGGCGATGTCCTGGCGCAGCTGGCGCATGGCCGGGCCAGCGCCGATCAGCTCGTCGGCCGTTCCGCGCTCGGAGCGCTCGCGCAGGTAGCGGTTTTTGGCGGCGAGCTGCTGTTGGGCGGCGCGCAGGTCGGCCAACAGCGCCAGCTGGCCCAGCCGCTGGGCCAGCAAGTGGGCCGCCAGCGCTAGTCCGTCGCGGTCGGCAGCGGACGCCGGTCCGGCCGCCGGCTGCGCCAGGATGAAGGCCAACCACGTCGGGGCCACCGGCAGCGGCGCCAGCAGGACCGGCTGCTCGCGCCCGTCGATGGCCAGCTCGGTCAGCGCGTCGCTGGCAACCTGCTCGTCCAGCACGGGCAAGGGCCCGGCCGCAGCAGCAGCGGCGGCGCCGGCCGGGCGCCAGCGGTAGCGGCTGGCGCCGGTCGTCGGCTCGACGATGCCCTCGATCGCGAGCCCGGCGCACAGCTGTGGCGACAGACCGTCGAGAGCAGCGCAGGCGGCCGCCTCGTCCTCGGCCGCCGCCAGGGCGTCGGCCAGCGCCAGCCAGGGCGCCAGCGAGCGCCCGCCGGCCTGCAGCCGCTCGGCCAGCCGGTCGCCGGAGTCCAGCCGCGAGGCGGCCAGCACGGTCACGCCGGCCGCCGGTGGGGCCGCCCCGGCCGCTGCCAGCGCTTCGATCTCGATCACCACCGGCTCGCTCTCGCTGCCCAGCAGCAGCCGGTCCCCGGCCTCCAGCGCCCAGGGGGCTGCGGCCGGGCCGGCCACCACGCTGCGCCGGCCGCCGCGCTCGACGGCCGAGCCGTTGGTGCTGCCCAGATCCTGGTAGCACCAGCGGCCATCGACGTGGATCAGCTGGCCGTGGCGGGCCGAGACGTGGGGGTCGTCGATCGCCATTTCGAGGTCGGCGTCGCGGCCGATCGGGATCGGACCCGGTCGCTCGACCGGATCGAACTGCAGGCTGCGGCCCTGGACGCAAATGCGGATCAACGCGACTCCTCGGCGGGCGCCTCAGAGGCGCACCGCGGTGTTCAGCCCGACGGCGAAGGTCAGTGAGTTGTCCGGGCCGTCGGGACAGATCCAGCCGCTGGGGGCGAAGAACAGCCCCAGCGCCAGCCGCGGGTGGACCCGCCAGCTGGCACCCAGTCGGCCTACCAGCAGCAAGGCGGTGCGGCTGTCGCGCTGCGGCACGCCGAAGTGGCCCACCCCCAGGCCGACGACGCCGGCCAGCTCCAGCGGACCCAGGCTCCAGCAGGGCCCGGCGCCGGCCCAGCCGGCGCCCAGGTGCAGCCGGCGATCCGCGCCGGCCAGCGAATGCACCGCCCAGCGCGCGCCGCCGCCCAGCAGCCAGTGGCTGGTGTAGCGATACAGCAGCGCCAGCTCCAACCCGCCGCCGGTGTGCAGCCGATCCGCGTCACGACCCACCAGGAACTGGGCGCTGCCGGCCAGGTCGAGCGACAGGGAGCGCTCCGGCTCGGCCGCCGCCGCCGGCGCCCGGTCGGCGGTGGTCTCGCGGGCCAGCCGGCGGCGGGCCTGATCGAGCGCGGCCAGGATCTTGGGCGACACGCCCGGCTCGTCGATTGCGAAGTCGCGTCGGCCGCGCAGCAGCCGGACGAAGACGGCCACCGCCTCGTCGCGCTGGCCCAGCGCCAGGTGGCTTTCGGCCAGCAGGCGGTGGATGCGGCCCCAGCGCCGGCGTTCGGCCGGCTCGGCTTGCCAGGCGGCCGCGGTCAGCAGATCGACCGCGCAAGAGAAGTCGAGCTGCTCGTAGCAGGCCAGACCGGCGCTGAAGGCATCGCCGGCCCGCTCCGGCGTCCGATCGTCGCCGGCGCTGCTGGCCGTAGTCGCCGGCAGCACGATCAGCCAGATCGCCAGCAGCAGCATGCGCTCGGGCGGGAGACTCATGCCGGAATCTTACGGCACGAGCAACCGGAGTTCCAGGCCCCTGTCGTCGCCCGGGGGGCTCAGCAGCAGCCGGTGCTCGCCCGGATCCAGCGCCAAGCCGCCCAGCGGGGTGGTGCCGCGCGGGCGGTCGTCGAGCTGCAGCACGGCGAAGGGCCGGCTGTGGACCGCCAGCTCCAGCAGACCGGCAGCTTCCGACCACGACAGGCGCAACGCCACTTGCAGACCGCTGGCGTGGCCGAGCCGGATCACGTGCTCGCCGGGGTCCAGCCGCGCATCCCGCAGCGGACCGGTCCGGCGCTCGGCGCCGTCGATCTGCCAGTGGGCGAGTGCGCCGGCCCACAACCGCAGCCGGCGGGGCTCGGCCGGTTCGGTCGGCCCCGCTGCGGCCGGCGCCGGCTCGGGCCGGCCGGGCCGGGCGGCGGGGCCGACCGCGGTCGATCTCGGTTCTCGGTCGCCGGCGAGCCGGTCGGTCCGGTCTGCCGCCGGAGCCGGCCGCTGCGCATCGCCGGGAGCCGGTTCCGGTCGGGCCGGCCCGGGTCCAAAAGCCGGTCCGGCGGGGGCCCGGCCGGCGCCGCTCGAGTCCGCTGCCGCCGGGTGTCCGGCCCGCGGCTGGTCGCCGGGGGCGATCGCCGGCGCCGGCGGCGGCAGCCGCGGTGGCGCCGGCGGCCAGGCCAGCCCGACGGTCACCGCCGCCACCAGCAACGCCAATACCGCGGCCGCGGCCAGCGGCCAGCGGCGCCGCCGTGGTCGCGCCGGGCCGGCGCCCGCGTCGGCCACCAGGGTGCCCCCGGCCGCTGGCGAACCGGCACCGGCGGCTTGGATCAACCCGCCGGCGCATCGGGCCACCGCGCCGGCGTCGGTCGCCAGCCCGGCGGCGGCGCGCACCTGCTCCAGCGCTTGCTCCAGCTCGTTCAGATCGGCGAAGCGCAGCCGCGAATCGGGCGCCAGGGCGCGTTCCAGCACGGCCCGCAGCCCCGGCGGTTCGGGAATCGGCGGCAGCTCGACCGCGCCGCGCCGGGCCAGCTCGAGCGCGGCCGCCGCCGCTTGCCGCTGCGGATAGGGGCCGCGGCCGCCGGCGGCCCGGCAGAGCACCGCTGCGGCACCGAACTGGTCGGCGGCCGCGTCCGGCGCCCGGCCGAGGGCCACCTCCGGGGCCATCGAGTCCGGGTGGCCGCCGGCCGGTCCGGTGGCGCGGCCCGCCAGCCGGGCCAGGCCGAAGTCGGTCAGCTTGACCTCGCCGCCGCAGCCGACCAGCACGTTGGCCGGACACACGTCGCCGTGGATCACCGCCGGTTGCCGGGCGTGGGCGGCGGCCAGCGCCCGCACGCAGGCCAGCCCCACCGCCAGAGCGAAGTCGGCCGGCACCGGCTGGTGGGCCTGCTCGGCGGTCCGCAGCAGCTGCTCCAGATCCAGGCCGGCCACGTACTCCATGACCAGGTAGGGCGCCCCGTCGACCAGCCCGAAATCGGTCACCTGCACGATGTGCGGGTGGGCCAGCGAGGCGCTCAGCCGCGCCTCGCTGGCGAACTGCTCGCGGAAGCGGGCCTGGGTGGCCAACCGGGGATGGATGCACTTGACGGCCAGCTGCTTGGTGAAGCCCGCGGCGCGGCGCAGCCGCGCCAGATAGACCGTGCCCATGCCGCCCGCGCCGAGTCGCCGCAGCAACTCGTAGTCGCCGAAACGCCGCCCGCTGCTGTCCGCCCCATCGCTCATCAAGAAGTAGTGGACCGCCGCCGCGGGGTCTCAGTCAAGCGCTCGAGCGTCGATCCCCCGCCCGGATGTCGACAAAGGGCTCCCCCGAAGTCGGTGGGTTCTCGGTTGCAACGAAGAACCAAGAACCAAGAACCAAGAACCACGAACGAAAAGCGGGTTCCGCGGCCGCGGAGTCGTCCTCGAGCGGAACAGCAGTCGAGCACGGGTGGCGGGAGGGGACGCGGCGGCTCAGTCGAACTGGCAGATGCCGGCCAGGCAGATCTGATCGCGCGGGCAGTCGGCGTCGCTGTTGCAGGCCAGCGCGCAGACGCCGTCGACGCAGGCCTCGCCGGCGGCGCAGTCGGCGTCGCTGGCGCAGGCCTGGCCGCAATTCTCGTCGACCTGGCCGTCGCAGTTGTCGTCGAGGCCGTTGCAGGCCTCGGCCGCGCCCGGGTGCACCGCGGCGTCGTTGTCGTCGCAATCGTCGCCGCCGCAAGCGGCGGCCTGGTACCCATCGCCGTCGGCGTCGCACAGCGGCTGGCACAGCCCGTCGCTGCAGGCCTCGCCGGCGGCGCAGTCGGCGTCGTCGCTGCAGGCGGCGACGCACTCACCCTCGAAGCAGACCTGGCCGGCGGCGCAGACCTGGCCGCAGCCGCCGCAATGATCCGGGTCGGTCGAGAAGTCGAAGTCCTCGTCGATGAGGCCGTCGCAGTCGTTGTCCAGCCCGTCGCAAACCTCAGGGGCGGCCTGGCATTCGTCCTGGCAGATGCGCTCGCGGCAGACCTGGCCGGCCGGACAGTCGGCATCCTCGACGCAGGTGGCGACGCATTGGCCGTCGACGCAGACCTGGCCGGCTGCGCAGTCGGCGTTGCTGTCGCAGTCGGCGGGGATGCACTGGCCGTCGCTGCAGGCCTCGCCAGCGGCGCAGACCTGGCCGCAGCCGCCGCAATGATCCGGGTCGGTCGAGAAGTCGAAGTCCTCGTCGATCTGGCCGTCGCAGTCGTCGTCGAGGCCGTTGCAGGCCTCGGCCGCGTCCGGGTGCACCCCGGCATCGCTGTCGTCGCAGTCGGCGCCGCCGCAGTCGGGGGCCAGGAAGCCGTCCCCGTCCAGATCGGTGTCGCAGCCCGCCCAGCAGCGGCCGTCCTGGCACAGCTCGTTCGGGGCGCAGTCGGCATCGGTTTGGCAGACCGCGCCGCAGCCCTCGTCGATCAGCCCGTCGCAGTCGTTGTCCAGCCCGTCGCCGCAGACCTCGGCCTGCGGTTCACAGCCCGCCTGGCACAGGCCCTGGCGGCAGACCTCGTCGGCGGGGCAGTCGGCGTCGGAGCGGCATTCGACACCGTCGTCGATGCACAGCCCGGCCCAGCACACCTGGCCTTGCGCGCAGTCGGCGTCGCTGGCGCAGGCGTCCGGATCGCCGCAGCCGGCGGTGCAGTCGACGCGCAGCGCGAAGCGGCCCTGGCCGCTGCCGGCGACGACCTCGACCAGGATCAGGTAGGTGCCGCTCTGCGGTGCGGTCCAGCCGCCGATGCCGATCGAGTCGGCGTCGGCGGTGGCCCAGGCCAGCGCCTCGCCCCAACCGCCTTGCTGGTGGCGGTAGAGCGCCAGGGCGGCCACGTCGTCGCCGGACAGCCGCTCCAGCTCCAGGTCGTAGACCTCGCCGGCGCCGGCCTGCAGCAGGTAGCCCAGGTAGCGGCCCGGCTCGGCGAAGTCGCCCTCGGCCGCCCCACCGCGGCCCAGCGGCGCCTCGTCGATGGTCAACCCCTCGCTGTCGCTGCCGAGCGCCGGGGGCTGGTAACCGTCGTCGTTGCTGCCACAGCCGGCCGCCAGCAGCGCCGCCAGGCCGACCAAGCCGACTCGAATGCCAATGCATCTACAGGTCTTCATGGTTCGCTCCTCCCCGCATCGTCGGGTGTTCGTTGCGCCGTCCGCGGCATCCGGGCCCGGACGTCGTCGCTGCGTCGTTGCTGCGGTTGTTTTGCGAGGGCCGTGCCAAAGGGTCCGGACGGGCCGGCCTGGAGTGCAACCCTTCGTAAATGTGATGAATATTCGGATTATCGGGCCTCTGCTGGCCGCTGCCGGGCAGACCCGGTCGTGACAAGCCCGCTTGTCGCCGGGCCCGCTTTAGCTGCAACCTTTCGATGTGGTGTGATTTTCAGGTTCGTCGGGCGCTGGGCGGTCCCGCCCGCCGGCGACAAGCTCAGTTGTCACCCGCCGCGGGCAGGGCCGGCAGCACCCAGTAGCGGCCCTGCGCTTCGGCGCGACCGTCGCTGCAGGCGAACACCAGCAGCGCCTGGCGCTCGCCTTCCTCGGCCAGCGGTGAGAGCAGCACCTCGGCCGTCAGCGTCCCGCCGCCGTCGCTATGGAAGGCGCGCAGCGCAGCACCGTCGCCGAACTGGATCCGGCTGGGATAGGCCGGCTGGCCGGCCAGGCGCTCGGCCAGCTCGGCGTCGAGGGTGATGGTGAACACCACGCTCTGGCCGCGGCGGGCGAAGTCGGGCACCAGCTGCATGGGGTAGCGATTGCGGTCGGCTTCGCGCACCGCATCCAGCGAGGACAGGGCATCGCCGCAGCCCGGCGCCAGCCCGCCGGCCAGCAGCACCGCGGCCAGCAGGCTGCGGCCGAGGCTCATGGCTCGCAGACCCGCTGGTTGAAGTTGCAGCTCCAGCCCTCCGGGCAGTCGGCGTCGGCGGCGCAGGGGATGGAGCAGTAGCCGGACCAGCAGATGTGTCCGGCCGGGCAGTCGGCGTCCTCGGTGCAAGCGGTCCAGCAGGCTCCATCGATGCAGACCTGCCCGTCGGCGCAGTCGGCGTCGCTGGCGCAGGCCGCTGGCGTGCACCGGCCCTGCTGGCAGCTCTCGCCCGGATCGCAGGCCTGGCCGCAGGCGCCGCAGTTGTCGGGATCGTTCTGCAGGTCGAAATCCTCGTCGATCAGGCCGTCGCAGTCGTCGTCGGCGCCGTTGCAGATCTCGGGCTGCGGCTGGCAAGCGGGTTGGCAGCGGCCGCTGTCCAGCTGGCAGACCTCGTCCGGCGCGCAGTCGGTGTCGGAACGGCAGGCCGGGCAGCCCTCGTCGATCAGGCCGTCGCAGTCGTCATCCAGCCCGTTGCCGCAGACCTCGGGCGCGCAGCCTTGCTGCGGCCGGCAGACGCCAGCGACGCACTGCTGGCCGCTCGGGCAGTCGAGGTCGGCGGCGCAGGGCAGGGCGCTGGCGCAGACGCCTCCCTGGCAGATGCGCCCGGCCGAGCAGTCGGCGTCGCTGCTACAGCCGTCCTCGCAGCCCTCGTCGACGTAGCCGTCGCAGTCGTTGTCCAGCTCGTCGCCGCAGACCTCGGCGCTGCACTGGTCGCAGGCGCCCTGATGGGCCAGGCCCACCCCGGCGCAGCGCCGTTCGCAGTCGTTGGGGTAGGTCTGGCCGTCGCTGCCGCAGACCGGCGCCAGGGCCCGGTCTTCGCACTCGCAGTCCGCGCGGCAGTCGCCGGCCTCACAGCGCATGCCGGACGGGCAGTCGGCATCGCTGTTGCAGGCGCTGGTGCTGCAGGGGCCGGCAGCGGCCAGCCCGGCGCCGGCGCAGCGCCGCTCGCAGTCGTTGGCGTAGGTCACCCCGTCGTCGCCGCAGACCGGCGCGTAGGGCTCGGCGCTGCAGTCGCAGTCCGGCTGCTCGGCCCGGCACAGCTCGTCGCGGCAGGCGAAGCCCAGCGGGCAATCCGCGTCCCGGCTGCAACCGGCGTTGCAGGCGCAGCGGGCGCAGCCGCCGGCATCGCGGGCCAGGCCGGCGGCGCAGTAGCGGCCGCAGACCAGCGGCGGGCAGCCGGGCGGGCCGCAGCCGTGGCTGCATTCGGTCGCCAGCCGGTAGGCCGCGCCAGCGCCGTCGCGATCGGCCACCAGCACCAGGTAGTCGCCGGCGGGCAGCGGCTCGCTGTCCAGCACCGCCGCGCCGCCGGCGTCGGCCGCGTTCCAGCGCAGGGCGGTGCCGAACAAGCCCTGCGGCGAGCGCGGACCGTAGAGCGCCAGCCCGGCGCGGCCCGCGGGTGACAGTATCAGCCGCAGCCGGGTATCGCCGGCCAGCGCCAGCACGTGGCCGCGCAGCCGGGCGTCGCCGAAGTCGGCCTCGACCGCATCGCCGGCAAGCAGGCCGCCGCCATCCAGCTCGACCGCGGGCTCCAGCCCGCCGGTGTCCAGCAGCAGCGGCGGCAGGAAGTCATCCGGCGCCCGGCCGCATCCGGGCAGACCGGCCCAGGCGGTCAACCAGCCGAGCAACAGCGCTGCGCATCGCCGGGCCATGCCCTCTCCTCGTCCAGGCCGTGAACGGCACTTCCTTTCGCCAACCCTTGCACGAATGATACCAGTACCCCGGCTGCGCTCCAACCGTGCGGGATGAAATCCCCATCCGGGATACGGCTTGCCGGCAGCGCTGGCCGGCGGCGACAAGCCCGCTTGTCGCGCGGATCGTGCAGGCCGCCAAGACGCCGAAAACGAGTTCGAAATTCGATCGAGGCTTTTCCGGGCCGCTGCCAATCGAACTTGTCACCGACCGCGGCTGGTCTCGCCGGTCAGCTCGGCTATACTGGTGCGAGCCGCGCGCTGCGCGGTTCGCGATCCGACATGGAGGCTGCTCCATGTTCATGTTCCGGCTGCGCCCCCATGTTCTGTTTTCGCCCGGGTGCCGGTGCTGGATCGCGAGGGCGGCACCAGCGTCCACGTCGAGAACGACACCGGCCGCACCAGCCTGCGCCGGGCCTTCGATTACCGCGGCCCGGTCCGCGACGCCACCATCGAGACCGGCGGTTCGCCCGGCCTGCTGTTCACCAGCCCGGACGGCCGCCGGGCCTACGTCACCCATCCGCTCGAGGGACGCATCGATGTGCTGCGGCTGATCTGTGAGCCGGACCCGGACTGCCGGACGCTGGCCTCCACCCTGGACGTCGAGCCCTTCCCCTTCGAGGTGGAGTTCGACGACAGCGGCCGCCACGCCTTCGTCATCCACCTGTTCGCCAACGATGTGACCGTCATCGAATAGCCTGACCGCGCAGCTGTGGTATCATCAAAGAGGGGAGGGCGCCGTGTGCCGCGTCGGTAAGTCTCAGCTCGATCTGGCCCATGCTGCCGGGCAGGCCTTCAGCCAGCTCAAGGAAGGGCTGT
Organism: uncultured Myxococcales bacterium; assembly: GCA_964454005.1. Lineage (GTDB taxonomy): Bacteria > Myxococcota > B64-G9 > B64-G9 > B64-G9 > CAYVQE01. Next base: position 23,729 of record CAYVQE010000017.1, on the reverse strand, counting down.
TCGAGACCGACCTGGACTACAACCTGGTGCTGATCAACGACTACGGCGCCCGGCTGGCCGGCTACCCGGACGTGGCGTCTTGTCTGGCGGCCCGGCCCAACGTGGCCGCGCTGCTGGTCGCCGCCGCCGACCTGCGCCGCATCTTGACCGCGCTGGAGCGCAACGAATCGCTGTGCGGCTATGTCTGCCGGATGTACGACGCCCAGCGCGAGCTGCACTGGATCGAGGCCAGCATCAACCGCTTGCGCGACGACAGCGGACAGCAGGTGGGCTACTGGGGCGTGTTCCGCGACCTGACGCCGCAGCAGGAGATGACCGCCAGCCGCGACCGGCTGCACGCCGAGCTGCTCCAGGCGCTCGGCCGGCTGGAGCACTCGGAGCGCGTCATCCGGCGCAAGAACGCCGAGCTCGAGGCGCGCAACCGCGATCTGCGCGACTACTCGGCCTCGGTCACCCACGATCTGCGCGCCCCGCTGGCCGCGGTCAAGGGCTTCGCCGAGATGCTGCTCGACCTCTACGGCGGGGCGCTCGACGACCGCGGCCGGCGGCTGGTCGAGCGCATCGGCTTCAACGCCCGGCAGATGGACCGCATCATCCGCGGCCTGCAGGAGCTGGTGCTGCTCGGCGAACAGAGCGAGCCGGCGCAGCGGGTCGATCCCGGTGCGGTGTTGCGCACGGCCGCCGAGAACCGACCGCCCGCCGACGAGCGGACCGAGCCCGAGCTGGAGGTCCAGCCGGAGATGCCGGCGCTGGAGATGCAACCGACCCGGCTCTACCTGCTGCTCGACAACCTGTTGTCCAACGCCCGCAAGCAGCTGGCGCAGATCGCGCACGGCCGCATCCGTTTCGGCTGCCGCGCCGGCGCCGAGCCGGTTTTCTTTGTCGAGGACAACGGCGGCGGGGTCGCCGCCGAGCACCGCGAGCACGTCTTCGAGCTGTTTTTCCGCACCGATCGCTCGCAGCCCGGCGTCGGGCTGGGGCTGAGCATCGCCCGCCGGGTGGTGGAGCTGTACGGCGGCTGCATCTGGGTCGAGTCGGTCGAGCCCCACGGGGCGCGTTTCTGCTTCACCCTGCCGGCGGCCCGACCCGCAGCAAGCGCGCCACCAGCGCCGGGGCCCAAGCCGAGTCCTTGACCGGCCCGGCCAGGCCGCGCTCGAAGCGGGCGCTGTGCCGCGGCCACAGCGCGCAAGCGCCGCTGAGAAAACCGCGGCCGGTCTCGGGGTCGACCTCGGGATGGGCCTGCACCCCCCAGACCGGGTCATCACCCCAGCGCATCACCTGCACCGCACACTCGGCGGAGCGGGCCAGCGGGCGCAGCGCCGGGTGGCAGCCGGGCACCACCTCGTCGAAGTGTGAGACGAAGGCGGCCAGCGGCCCGGCCGGCAGCAGCGCATCCCGATCGAGCACCTCGATGTCGGCCCAGCCGAACTCGGGGCTGGGCGAGGGGCGTACAGCGGCCGGACCGGCCAGGGCCACCGCGATCAGCTGATGGCCCCAGCAGGAGCCGAGCACGGCCGTGCCGGCAGCCACCACCGCGGCCAGCCAGCGGGCCTCCTCTACGGCCCAGGCGTCCAGCTCGGTGATGCGGGCCTCCGAGCCCGAGACGATGACGTGCGAGTAGCGGTCCGGGTCGGGCAGCGGCTGGCCGCCGGGCGGGTGCACGCTGGCCGGCGTCGAGCCGGCCGCCCAGGCCCAGTGCTCGACCGGCCGGTAGAAGCCGTGATCGAGCGCATTGTCCACCACCAGCAAGCCGGGCCTCTCCATCGCCACCTCCTCATCGGCCACCCAGGGTAGGCCAGCACCGCCGTGCGGACAAGCCCAGCTTGACCGGCTTGACAGCCCCGGGGGGTGTGCTCCTACAGTCCTGCAGAACCCGCGCACCGGCGGTCGCAGGCCGGTGCCGCCCGCACCGGCGATCGGAGGGCCGCAGCCCATGATGAACTGGATCTGGCTCGGACTGATCGTCATCTCCATCCTGGTCGGCGCCTTCACCGATCAGATGCAGGCGGTCACCCTGCGCTCCTTCGAGTCGGCCAAGGAGGCGGTCTGGTTGGCGCTGAAGCTGGTGGGCATCATGGCCTTCTGGCTGGGCGTGATGAAGGTGGCCGAGCACTCGGGCCTGCTGCGCGGGGTGGCCCGGCTGCTGCGGCGGCCGATGCGTTGGCTGTTCCCGGACGTGCCGCCTGAGCATCCGGCCATGAGCGCCATGATCATGAACTTCGGCGCCAACATGCTGGGGCTGGCCAACGCGGCCACCCCCTTCGGCATCCTGGCCATGGTGGAGCTGAACAAGCTCAACCGCCAGCAGGGCACCGCCACCAACGCCATGTGCCTGTTTCTGGCCATCAACACCTCCAGCCTGACCCTGCTGGCCACCGGCACCATCGGCCTGCGGGCTGCTGCCGGCTCGGCCGATCCGGCCAGCATCTGGCTGCCCGGAATGGCCGCCTCGGCCTGCGCCACCGCGGTCGGCATCACCGCGGCCAAGTTGCTGCAGCGGCTGCGGCGCTTCCGGCTGAGCGACCCGGCCACCGCGCTGGCCGACACCGCGGCCGACGCGCAGCCAGGGCCCGATGCGCCGGCGTCCACCGGGCCGGAGGTACCCGATCTGCCCACCGGCCAGCGGGCCGGCTGGCCGGTGCGCATCTTCTGCTGGCTGTGCTGTCTGACCTTTCTGGCCGCGGTGGGGCTGCACTACGGCGGCCAGGCGCTGGCCGCGGCCGAGCTGCGCGGGGTGCTGGCCGGCTGGGCCGAGACCGGCGCGCCGGCGGCGCTGTTCAGCCACATGCGCGACGCCAGCCTGGGGCTCAACGGCCTGTTGGCGCAGACGGGCCTGGCGGTGGAGCCGGCCGGCTTGCTGGCCGAGCCGCTGGCCTTCGGCTTCTGGCCGGCGCTGCTGGACTTCTTCTCGTTCTGGGCCATCCCGGCGCTGATGGGCGGGCTGCTGCTCTACGGCGCGGCCCGCGGGGTGCGGGTCTACGAGTCCATGGTCGCCGGCGCCAAGCAGGGCTTCGAGGTGGCGGTGCGCATCATCCCCTACCTGGTGGCCATCCTGGTGGCGGTGGCCATGTTCAAGGCCTCGGGCGCCATGGAGCTGCTCAAGCAGACCGTGGGCCAGGTCACCGAGGCGCTGGGCATGCCGTCCGAGGTGCTGCCCATGGCCATCATCCGCCCGCTGTCGGGCAACGGAGCCTTCGGCTACATGAGCTCGGTGTTCACCCAGTACGGGCCGGACTCCTTCATCGGCCAGATGGTCTCGATCATGCAACAGAGCACCGAGACCACCCTCTACGTGCTGGCGGTCTACTTCGGGGCGGTGGGCGTGTACCGGGTGCGCCACGCCCTGGCCGCCGGCCTGACCGCCGACCTGGCCGGGGTGGTGGCGGCGGTGGCCTTCGCCCACCTGTTCTTCGGCTGAGCGGCGGCGGATGGGACGGCAGGCATGAACCAGGGCAATCCCAACTCACCCTTCCCGCGCTTCGGGCTCAACTGGCGGCTGACCCGGGCGGTCAAGTGGCTGCTGATCCTCAACGGAGCGGTTTTTTTGCTCGAGCTGATCATCGGCCGGTTCGAAGGCGGGCTCGACTTCCTGCTCGACGAGCTGGCGCTGAGCTTCGATCGCTTCCTGTTCGGCGGGCGCATCTGGCAGCCGCTGACCTACATGTTCCTCCACGATCCCATGGGCATCTCCCACATCCTGTGGAACATGTTGATCCTGTGGATGTTCGGCTCGCCGCTGGAGCGCTTCTGGGGGGCGCGGCGCTTCGTGCGCTTCTACCTGATCACCGGCCTGTTGGCCGCCGCCACCATCCTGCTGGGCGCGCTGCTGGTGCCGTCGCAGCGCAGCGTGCCAACCATGGGCGCTTCGGGGGCGCTGTACGCCCTGCTGGTGGCCTTCGGCTTCAACTACCCGAACACCTACGTCTACCTGTTCGGTCTGTTTCCCATCAAGGGCAAGCACCTGGTGATGCTGTTCGTCGGCCTGGGCCTGCTGCAGTCGGTCACCCTGGGTGCCAGCAACGTCTCGCTGGCGGCCCACTTCGGTGGCATGCTGGCCGGCTTTCTGCTGGTCACCGGCGCCTGGCGGCCGCGCAAGGTCTGGGGCTGGATCAAGCTGGCCGTCATGAAGCGGCGCTACCGCCGACTGAAGAAGAAGCTGCGGGTGGTCGACCGCGACGACGACGGCTCGGGCGGCTACATGCACTGACCCGGGAACCTGACGCGCCCAGGGGTCTGCGGTCCGAGCGGGCTCACTCCTCGGGGAACCACAGGTTCTTGATCGCCTCGGCGAAGACGATGACGCGCTCGATGTTGCCGCGCTCCTCGGCCGGGAACAGGGTGAAGGCCTTTTGCCGCGGGTCGTAGTCCGGCGTGTAGCCCTCGAGTTGGCGGTTGTCGATCAGCACCAGCTTGCAGTAGTAGCCGTGCTTTTCGGGCCGGGCCGTGCCGCGCGGCAGCAGCAGGAAGATGGCCTTGATGGCCAGGGCGTTGATCTCCTCGGCCGGGGCGCTGGAGCCCTGCGGCGGATGCAGGGTGTGGCTGGGGGCGTCGACGGCGATGTCGTGGATCACGCCGCGGCGGTTGACCCCATCGCGGAAGTGGATCGTGGCCCGGCGCGCGCCGGTCAGGTCGTTGGTCTTGGTGGCCCGCTTGCGGGCCACCCCGCGGCCCACGTCGGCCTTGCGCTGGGCCGGGCTCTCGCCGCGGCGCTTGGCCGGGCCGATGATGATGGGCTCGGCCGGCGCCTCGGCGGCTGCGGTCTCGCCGAACAGGTTCGACAGCAGGGCGTCGGCCCGGTCGCCGCCACCGTCCGGCTTGGGAGCCGGGGCCGGCTTCGGTTCGGGCTTCTGGGCCGGTGCCTGGGCCGCTTCCAAGTCGAGCGCCGGCAGCGGCCGGCTCGGCTGCTGCGCCGGCGGCGGGCTGGCCGCTGCCGGCTCGTCCGGGACGGGCTCGGATTCCAGCGCGGTCGCATCGGGGGCCGGCTGCGGCGCGCTCTCGGCCGAGGGCTCCTCGGCCAGGCCCCAGAAGGCGTCCAGGTCGTCGCCGGCGGCGGCCGGGGCCTCGCCGGTCTGCTCGCCGGAGTCGGACAGGTCGAATTCGGCTGCTTGCTCGCCGCCGCCCATCATGGGCGCGGGCTCCGGCGCCCAGCCGTCGTCGTCGTCGGGCACCGGTGGCGGCTCGTAGCCCTTGCCGGCCGCGGCCGGCTCCTCCTCGGGCTCGACCCACAGGTCGACCTCGTAGTCCCCGGCGTCGGCGTCGCCGGACAGGTCGGGTACGTCGTCCGACAGGTCCGGTACCGCATCGCTCAGATCGGAAACATCGGCTTCTTCCGGCTGCGCGGCGGCGAAGCCGGCCTCTTCGGCCGGCTCTCCGGTGGCGGTGTTCTCCGGTTCGGCGTACAGCCCGACCTCCGTGGCCGGCTCTCCGGTGGCGGTGTTCTCCGGTTCGGCGTACAGGTCGGCGGGATCGTCGGGCGCCCGGCCGACCGCGGTCACGTCCCCGGTCCCGTCGTCCGGGATGTCCTCGGGCTCGTCGGGGATGAGCACGTCCAGGGCGTCGTCGAGCGACCGAGCTTCGGCCGCCGCGGCGGGCGGATCGGGCACCACTGCCCCCTCGCTCTCGTCGCCGGCCGGGGCCGTCTCACCGGCCGGTTCCGGCGGCTCGGGGACCAGCACCTCCTGTCCGCCAGCGCCGTCTTCCGCAGATTGTTGCTCGGGAGGGTCTGGCACCAGCACCCCGATCGCATCGTCGACCGCCGTGGCCGGCTCGTCGGCGTCCTCTTCCTCCGCCATGGCTCGATCCGGATCGATGTCCGGCGGGGGGCGCTCGAAGGCGGTCGGGATCTCGGCCGAGAAGGAGGCCTCGTCGGGCTCCCCGGGCTCCCCGGGCTCTGCCTCGATCTCCTCGCCCTGCTCATCGACCGCCCAGACCTCGGCGGCCTCGTCGACCAGGCCCTGGTCCTCGGCGTAGTCCATGGCGGCCCGCATCAGGTCGTAGTCGAGCCCTTCCTCCTCTTCGCTCTCGGCTGAGTGGGTGGTCATCTCGCCGAAGGATTGGGCCTCCTCGTCCTGCGGCACCGCCTCGCCCTGCTCGTAGAGCTGGTGCAGGTCGTCCGAGCCCTCGTCGACGCGGGCGGTGAAGTCCACCGGCTCGCCCGCCGGCTCGTCATCCATCTCGGCTTCGAAGCTCTTGGCGGCGGTGTCCGGCACGGCGCTCTCGTTCTCGGCGAATTCGCCCAGGGCGCCGGCCAGGCCGGGGTCCAGATCGACGGCGAACGGGTTGGCGCCGCCGGCCGGGGCGGCGGTCTGGTAGTTCTCCTCCTTGGCGTAGCTGACCTGGCCCCACTGCTGCTGCTTCTCGACGCCCTCGTCCTCCTCGACCGGCTCGTCCTGGAAACCCTCGCCGCGCAGGTCTTCGGTCAGATCGACGGCGAACTGGCTCAGGCCCTGCTGGCGAAAGGTCTCGCGGCCGGCGCGCGAGTCGCGGGCCGCGAACTTGGCCTCCTCGCGAGCGACGTCCTTCTCCCAGGCCTTCTGCGGCTCGTACTGCTCGGCCGAGTCGAGCAGATCCTCGCCGACCTCGGTGGCCCAGTGGTCGTCCGAGGTCAGCCGCTTGGGTCCGCCGTCATCGCGCTCCTCGATCTGGATCCGCTCGACCTCGGCGGCGTCGCCGAAACGCTCGGCCAGCCAGGCCAGCCGCTCGCGCTCCTTGGGCATCAACGCGCCGGCCTTGGACTTGGCCTTGAGGATTTTGTACTCGCGGTTGAGCTTCTTCCACTCTTTGGAACCCTGCACGCCCATCGGGACATGTATACCAGGAACCCGGCTGGTCATGCAACTTAGTGTTTTCCCAGCAATTCCGCATCTAGCCGGTCGGCCCGGCATTGACTCCGCCGTTGCGGCCAGGGATGATGGCCGGCATGGAATCGCAGCGATTGTTGATCATCCGCGACGGCGGGTTGGGCGACGGCCTGTTGCTGTGGCCGGCGGTGGCGGCCGTGCGCCGCCGCTGCCCGCATGCGCACATCGAGCTGATGGGCCGGGCCGAGCGGCTGGCCTTGCTGGTCGGGCCCGGCGGGGCCGACCGGGCGCTGTCGGCCGAAGGCACCGGGCTGCACCGCCTGCTGGAATTCGGTGTGGAGCCCGACGCCGCCGGCCGCGATCGCTTTGCGGTCTACGACGCGGTGGTGGCCTTTTCGGCCCGCGGCGACTGCGCGTTGGGGGAGAACCTGGCCGCCTGCGGAGTGCGCGAGGTGCACGTGTTCTTGCCCTTTCCGCCCGAGCAGCCGCCGCAGCACGCCGCCGCCTACGTCATGGAGGCCTTGCAGCAGGCCGAGCTTGCCGAGCCGGGGCCCCTGCAGGCCCCGCCGCTGCCCCGGCCGGCCGCGGCCGTCGCGGCGGCGGCCGCCGAACGCCTGTGCGCGGCCGGCCTGGGCGCCGGCCGGCCGCTGGCCCTGCTGGCGCCGGGCAGCGGTTCGGAGCGCAAGAACTGGCCGCCGGCCCGCTATGCCGAGCTGGCCGGCGCAATACGCAGCCTCGGTTGGGACGTGGGTCTGGTACAGGGCCCGGCCGATGGCGCGGCGGTGGCCGGGGTGCTGGCCGCCGGGGTCGAGCTGCCGGTGCTGGCCGACGCGGCGCCGGCCGAGCTGGCCGCGTTGCTCGCAGCCGCCGACCTGCTGGTCGGCAACGATGCCGGGCCCAGCCACCTGGCCGGCCTGCTGGGCGTGGCCACGGTGGCGCTGTTCGGGCCCACCGCGCCGCAGCGCTGGCAGCCGCTGGGCGAGCGGGTGGCGGTGGTGGCGGCGAGCGACGGCCGGCTGGACGGCTTGGGGGTCGGGCCGGTGCTGGCCGCCTGCCGCCGCCTGCGCCCGGAGCTGAGCGGCGCTTGATCCCCGCAGCCGGCCGTGCCTATGATCGGTGCCGGTGCCCACATGTTCCAACTGTACGACGACGAGCGGCAGACAGGGTATGCGCTGACGGGGCTGATCAAGGAGATCGGCCGCAGCGAGGAGTGCGACATCGCGCTGCCCGACGACAGCGTGTCGCGGGTCCACGCCCGGCTGGACCGCAACGGCGAGGGCTGGACGCTGGTCGACCTGGGCAGCACCAACGGCACCTTCGTCAACGGCCAGCGCCTCGGCGAGGCGCAGCTCGAGCCGGGAGACCGGATCGAGTTCGGCGACGTGCGGTTGCGTTTCTTGCCGCTGCAGGTCAGCGAGAACGGCGGCAAGCGCACCACCAACGTCACCATGCGCCGGGCGGCCGACGCCACCCGGCCGGTGACCGAGAGCGGAGGCGGTTTGTTCAGCCGCGTCAAGACCGCGTTGCGCAAGAAGGAATGAGCCATCGCCGCCGCGGTGCCGGACGGCCCCGGCGGCGTCTCGACCATGATAGACAGGAGGGGAATGCATGCGCTGTTTGGCCATCGCGATCGGACTGTGCCTGGTCCCGCTGGCGGCCCCGGCGGTCACCGTCGAAGGCAGCCACTATGCGGACACGGTCAAGGTGGAGGGCAAGAGCTTCAAGCTCATCGGTGCCGGGTTGCGCGAGAAGTGGTGGGTCGACGTCTACACCATGGGTGCCTATTCGGTCAGCGGGTCCTGCCAGCCGAGCCAGATCGTGTCCAAGGACGAGCCCAAGTACATGCGGCTCGACATGAAGCGAGACGTCTCGGCCGAAAAGATGTCCTCGACCATCGGCGAGTCGTTCGGAGAGCACATGCCCGCCAACGCCTCGGCCGAACTCAAGCGGCAGCGCCGGCTCTTCGAGGGCTACTTCAAGGACGAGTGCACCGAGGGCACCAGGCTGGAGTTCATCTACCTGCCGGGCACGGGCACCATTCTGAAGCAGAACGGCAAGCGCATGGGCCCGCCGCTCGAGGGCGTGGAGTTCCACCGCGTGCTGTGGGACATCTACTTCGGCTCCGACACCTGCTGCGACGATCTGAAAGAGCAGATCATCGAGACCTGCAAGAAGCGCTAGCGCGCAAAAAACGCGGCACAAGAGGCTCTATTCCGAGCACGGAGGCATGTAAAATTGACTCGTTTGTTCAGATCGAGCCGACTCGAGAGTCGCTAGCCGTGGCCTGACTCCCCACCTTGTCACCGCTCGCCGCTGTCCTCGAGACCGTAGCGCGCCAGCTTGGCCAGAAGGTTCGAGCGGCTGATACCCAGTTCGCGCGCCAGCTGCGACTTGTTCCAGCGGGTGCGGATCAGGCCCTCCTGGATCAGCTCGCGTTCCAGGATGGCCACCGCCTCCTTGAGCCGCCGTTTGCCGCGCAAGGCCTTGGTCAGCGCCTGCGAGCCGTAGCCGGCCGCCTGGCGGATGCGCACCGAGACCGCCTCCGGTGCCGGGCCGCCGTCGCCGGCGGCGTGGGTCAGCAGCTGGCGCAGCTCTTGCTCCAGCTCGGCGGCATTGCCCGGCCAGTGGTAGCGCAGCAACAGGTCGCGGGTTGCCGCCGGCAGCTGCAGCGCCGCGTCCGCTGGGGCAGCCAGCCGTCGCAGCAGCAGCTCGATCAAGGGCTCCAGATCCTCTCGCCGGTCGCGCAGCGGAGGCACCGCCACCGGCTGATCGGCCAGCCGGTCGGCCAGGTCGCCGCGCAGCCGCCCGGCGGCCAGCTCGCCGTCGAGCGGGCCTTCGAGGGCCAGCACCAGCCGGGCGGCGACCGGTCGCGGCCGCTCGCCGCCCAGCGGCACCAGGCTGCCCTCGCGCAAGACCCGCAGCAGCTTGACCTGAACCGGCTGCGCCAGCCACGAGCCGGCGCTCAGGTAGACCGTCCCCCGGCCGGTCGCCTCCAGCAGGCCGGCGCGGCCCAACGAACCGCCGCGCATGACTCCGAACAGCCGCTGCTCGGCCGTCAGCGGGTCGGCGCAGGGCGCGAAGACCGCGAAGGGCTCGTGGCCGTGGGGGCCGGCCCGGTGCAGCGCCCGGGCCAGGGTGCGTTTGCCGGTTCCCGGCTCCCCCTCCAGCAGCACCGGCCCGCTGGTTCCGATGGCGCGGCGCAGACGGTCGACCGCCCGGGCCATCGACGGCGAGCGGGTGATGATTTCGGTGAAGGCCGCGTCCGGCGCCGGTGCTCCGTCGCTGCTGCGGCGGACAGCGGCGCTGGCGGTCACCTCCTCGGCGGCGTAGGCCAACAAGTCGCGCAGCCGCTCGACGTCGTCGCGACCGAGCACCGGGATGCGTTGGCCCTCGACGGCGAAGCGCCGGCCGCGCAGCTCGGTCACCGCCCCGCGCAGGCGGGCGATGCGGCTGCGCCCCGGCTCACGGCTGGAGAAGCCGCAGGCGAACAGCAGCCCGGCGATGCGGCCCTGATGGAACACCGCCCCGGCGCAGACGGTCAGCCCCAGGTGGCAGGTGTGCAGCACCGGCGAGCGCTCGCGCGGCTGGGCCAGCCGGTGCAGGGCTTCCTTGACCGACCGCTGGCACCGCCGCCGGCCGGTGTCGCAGCCGCGCACCGCCCGGCAGAAGTCGTTGCCGTCCGGCGGCACCGGCCCCCAGGCGGCCTCGGACACCCGGCCCGTCCGGTCGGCCAGACCGACCTCGAGCTGCCACCACTTGCGGGCCAGGTCGCGGAGCATGGCCACCGAATGCAGGGCCAGGATCTCGCTGGGGGACTCCATGGCGCACCATGATAGCGCCGATGGGTACCGGCCCACCAGAGCAAACCCGGCCGGCCGTGGTATACTCATCATTCCACAATGGAGGTAATGCGGTCGCATGACTGTTCCCCTGGTTCTGTCCGTCGTGACCTTGATCGGTTTGATCGCCCTGTCGGCTTTTTTTTCGGGCTCCGAGACCGCGCTGATCGGCGCCAGCCGGGTCAAGCTCAATCACCTGTCGGCCAAGGGCAACCCGGGTGCCCAGCGGGCCCTGCGTATGATCCGCGAGCCCTCGGAGCTGCTGGCCGTGATCCTGGTGGGCAACAACCTGGTCAACGTCATGGCTGCCGCCCTGACCACGACCCTGATCGGGCCCTTCTACGCCACCCTGGTGATCACCCTGGTGCTGTTGGTGTTCGCCGAGCTCAGCCCCAAGAGCCTGGCCGCGGCCCGGCCGGAACGCTTCGCCAGCGCGGTGGCGCTGCCGGTGCAGCTGTTCGGCTACCTGTTCCGGCCGCTGGTCTGGCTGAGCGGTGCGGTGACCGATCTGCTGCTGTGGCCGTTCTTCCGTGGCCGGCTCAAGGACGAGCGGCGCCTGTCGCGCCAGGAGCTGCTGACCGCGATCAGGCTCGGCGCCAGCGACGGCGAGTTGGAGCCCTCGGAGACGCGCATGACCGCCGAGGTGCTGTCGTTGAAGGACAAGCCGGTGGCGCGCATCATGATCCCGCTGGCCGAGGTCGACGCCATCCCCGACACCGCCTCGTTCGAAGAGGTCACCGCCGAGTTCGTCGGCTCGGGCAATACCCGCTACCCGGTCTACCGCGGCGAGCGGTCCGAGATGATCGGGATGCTGCTCGTCAAGGATTTTCTGATCCACGCCGAGGGCATGGCCGAGAACTGGCGCCAATACGTGCGCCCGCTGATGCGGGTGTCGACGACCCTGGAGGCCGACGAGCTGCTGCGGGACATGCAGATCCAGCGTTCCCACATGGCGGTGGTCGAGGACGAGACCGGCCGCGCCGTGGGCGTGGTGACCATGGAGGACGTGCTCGAGGAGATCGTCGGCGAGATCCAGGATGAGTACGATGATGACGAGGGCGAGCTGATCCGCGAGTTCAGCCCGGATCGCTTCTCGGTGCGCGGCGACGTCGAGGTCGACGATCTGTGCAAGGTCATCAATGTCGATCTGGGCCAACGCGATCAGCACATCACCCTGACCCGCTGGTTCGAGCGGCGCGCGCCCACCGGCGGCGGCAAGGTGCGGCGGGTCAAGGCCGGCGCCGCCCGGGTCGTCCAGCGCGGCCCCACACGGTTCGAAATATGGATCAAGGGCCAACCCGACCGACCCGAGCCGGCCGGCGACCGCCCCACGGATTGAGGAAGGTCGCGTGGCCCGCTCAGCCGCCAAGGATCCGCTGCGCAGCATGTTCGCGGCCGCCGCCACCGCCCTGGATGCCGCCGTTTCGGACCTGGCACCGGCGGCGATGGCCCGGGCGTTGGTGCTGGCGGCGGTGCGCCGGGCGGTGCTGGCGCGCACCCCTGTGGCCGCCCCGGTGGAGTTGGACCGGCGCCGGGATGCGTTGCAGGCGCTCGGTTGTCCCTTGTTGGCGCCCGAACTGGACGAGCCCGGGGTGCCGGCCGAGTTGGCGCTGGGGCTGGTGGAGCTGCCCGAGCCGGCACCCGAGCCGGGCTGGCTGCTGGAGCGCTTGCGCGGCTTCGACCTCGAACGCCGGGGCCGGGCCCGAAAGCTGCGGGTCAGGCTGCGCCCGCGCACCCGGCGCCGGCGGGGCCAGTTCTTCACGCCGGATTGGATGGTGGCGCGGTTGGTGGCCCTGGCCCTGCCGGACGAGGCTCTGGCCGCACCGCCCGCGCGCATCCTGGACCCGGCCTGCGGCGATGGTCGACTGTTGACCGCCTGTCTCGAACGGGTGCTCGACGGCGCCGGGCTGGCGGCCGAGCAGCGCACCGCGCGAGCACGGCAGCTGGTGGCCGGGGGCCTGTACGGGGTGGACCGCGACCCGCTGTGCGTCGCCCTGGCCCGCACCGCGCTGTGGCAGCGCTGCGATCCGACCGCCGGGCCGGTGACCGGGCTCGAGCGCGCGTTGGTCTGCGGCGATGCGGTGATCGGTCCCCGGCGGGGCGCGGCCGGCGCAGGCGCCATTCGCTGGGAGCGGGATTTTCCCGATGCCTGCGGCGATGAAGCCGCCGGTTTCGACGTGCTGGTGGCCAACCCGCCGTTCGACGTGCTGACCGGCTTCGCCCGGCGGCCCGGTCTGCGCGCCTACACCGAACGGCTGCGCCGGGCCGGCTATCGACTGGCGTTGTCCGGTACGCTGAATTTGTATCGGGTGTTCCTGGAGCGGGCGCTCGAGCTGCTGGCCCCCGGCGGCCGGCTGGCCATCGTGTTGCCTTACGGGTTTTTAATGGATCGCTCCGCCGCCGGGCTGCGCCGGCATCTGCTCGAAAACGGTTGGCTCGAGCGGGTGGAGACCTTCCCCGAGAGCGCTCGCGTGTTCGAGCAGGTGGGCCAGTCGGTGTTGCTGGCGGCGGTGGAGCAGCGGACGCGTACCGATCGCAGGCTGACCATGGTCGATGGCACCGGCCGGCGGCCCAGCCACCGGGTGTCGCTGGCCCAGGTGGAGCTGCTGGATGGCGAGACTCTGGCCTTGCCGGTGGTGCCCGCGGCGGCCCTGGCGCTGGCCGGACGCATGCGCGAGCGCAACGGCTCGGTGTTGGGCGAGCTGGCGCTGGGGCGGGTCGGCGAGCTGGATCAGACGCAGTTCCGCGATTGCATCCGCTCGCAGCCGGATTCGGCGCTGCTGGTGCGCGGCGCCCATGTCAGCCCGTACCGGGTGCGGCTGCAGACCGAGCCGGCCGACGAGCGCTGGGCCGATCTGGAACGCTTCGTCGAGCGCCGGGCCGACGGGCCCTGGCGCCGGGAGCGCGAACAGCCGCGGATCGTACAGACCGGTATCGTCAACCTGGAAGCCGGCCGCCGGTTGGTGGCGGCCGAGGTGCCGCCCGGAGTGGTGCTGGGCAACTCGGTCAACTACTGGGTGCCCTACGACGATCTGGCCGGCAGCGGATTGGAGCCGGCGGCGGCCCGGGGCTATCTGTTGGGTTTGCTCAACTCGACCCCGCTGGAGTGGCGTTTCCGGCTGACCTCGTCGAACAACAACATCAACCTCTACGAGGTGCGCTCGCTGCCGCTGCCGCGGTTGACCAGCGGCCTGGCCGCGGCGCGGCTGGACGGCTACCTGGCGCGGACCATGCGCTCGGTGCTGGCGGGCGGGTTGCATCCCTTGGGCCTGGTGCGCCAGATCACCACCGCCTGGGGCGGGCCCGAGCGCAGCGATCGCGTGGTGGCGCTGTTGATCGGCCGGCTGGCTCGGGCCATCGCCGCCCGGCGGGCGGACGATGCGGACGAGGCGAACGCGGCTTCGCCGGTGGCCTGGTTGGAACACGTGCTCGATCACCTGGTAAACTGGCACCTGGGTCTGGACGAACCGGACCTCGAGCGCATGCTGGCCGACGTGCCGGCGCGGGCCTGGAGAGGTTAGCCTTGGCGCGGGAGTTGCGGGCTGGAAGGAGGAAGCATTGAGGCGCATTTCACCGACCGGATTGGTTGCGCTGGTGCTGGTCGCGGCGGCCTGCGGGCCCGGACTGGAGGAGCCCTACTGCGAGGGCTATGATTGCGCTTGCCCGCCGGCGCTCAACTGCGCGCTGATCGGCACCGGCCTGCGCTTCGAGGTGCGCGATCGGCAACCCGATTTCTTCGGAGTGCCCTGGCCGAGTGACCAGCGTTTGAACGGCGCCGGCGGCCCGAACCTGGCCGGCTTTCCCAACCCGGCCGACAGCTCCATGCTGGCCGACTATCTGGAGACGGTCGAAGCCGAGACGCGCGATTGGGGCACCAACCAGGCCATCTACTTCACCTTCGACGGACCGCTGGACGCGGCCAGCCTGCCGGCCGATCCGGCGGCCAGCCGGGCCGAGGACGCCGCCGTGTTCCTGGTCGATCTGTCCGACGGGCCCGACCGCGGCCAGCGGATGCCGGTGGCGGTGCGCCTGCTGGCGGAGCAGCGCCAGTTCACCCCGGCCCATACGCTGGTGCTGCGGCCGGAACTCGGCTTTCCGCTGCGCCCCCGGACGCGATACGCGGCGGTGGTCACCCGCGCGGTGCGCGATGCGGCCGGTCAGCCGCTGGGCGCACCGGATACCTTCGAACGCACCAAGTATACCGAGCCGCCGCTGGGCGCCTCGCTGCTGCCCTGGTGGGAGGCATACCAGCCGATCTGGGACGAGTTGGAGGCGGTCTGTGGGCTGGGCCGCGAGCGGGTGGCCGGGCTCGCCGTGTTCACCACCCAGGACATCCACGGCGAGATGGACGCGCTGGCCGGCTGGGTCCGCGCCGAGCCGCCGCCGGCGGTCTACGACTGGGCCCAGCGAATGGAGAAGGCCGATCTGGTCGTGCTCGAAGGCTGGTTCGACATGCCCGAATTCCAGGCCGGCGAGCCGCCGGATTTCGCCGGCGGCGGCGGCTTCGTCTTCGACGCCGACGGCACCCCGGTGGTCCAGCGCCGCAGCCCGGTGGCGTTCGACCTGGCCCTACCCGCCGGACCGCCGCCGGCCGCCGGCTGGCCACTGGTGATCTACGCCCACGGCACCGGCGGCAGCCGCCACAGCTTCGTCAACGCGGCCGATGACGTGGCCGACGCGCTGGCCCGGCGCGGCATCGCCTCGATCAGCATCGACCAGCCGCTGCACGGCGAGCGCAACCCCTGGGGCCGCGACGAGAACATCATCACCTTCAACCCGTATAACATTCTGGCGATGCGGGACAACTTTCGCCAGGGAGCGGTCGATCTGCTGGTGCTGCGCCACCTGCTGCACACGCTGCAGGTGCCGGCCGCGGTCGCGCCCGATGGCACGGCCGTCGCCTTCGATGCCGAGCGGGTCGGCTACATGGGCCACAGCCAGGGCTGCCTCAACGGGGCCATCTACCTGGCGCTGGCCGAAGGGGTCGCCGGTGCGGTGCTGTCCGGTTCGGGCGGCGGGCTGGGCCCGGCCATCCTGGGCAAGACCGAGCCGATCGACATCCCGGCGCTGATCATCCTGGGCATGGGCCTCGAGGCCGACGAGTTCGATCTGGATCATCCGGTGGTGGCCGTGTTCCAGCTCTTCGCCGAGCGGGCCGATCCGCTCAACTACGCCCGCCGCCTGATCGCCGCCCCGCCGGCCGGCACGGCGCCCAAGCACCTGTTCTTCAGCCAGGGCCTGCTGGACCGTTACGCCCTGCCCGAGCAGGCCGCGGCCATGGCGGCCGCCGCTGGCTGCGCGCCCATGGAGCCGCTGGTCGAGCCGATCGCTGCCTTTGCGCTGCGCGGGCACGAGCCGCTGCCACCGCCGGTGACGGCCAACGCGGCCGGGCCCGACGGCGCGCCCATCACCGCGGTCATGGTTCAGTACCCGGACGACGGCCACTTCGCGGTGTTCGACAACCCGGACGCCCAGCGCCACTACCAGGGTTTTCTCGCCGGGCTGTTCGACGCCGAGCCGCCCGTGGTGGGGCCCTGACGCGGCCGCTCGACTGGCCAATCAATCGAAATCCCGGGGCTTTTGACGCAGCGCGCGTGTGTAAGCGGCTGCGCACCGCTCCCGCTGCAGGCGAAGCGCGGGTGGCACCGCGCCGCGGTCGGGCGCCTCTTGGCCGCTTGCGTCAACCGTGTGATTTGACCACCTTGCGTGGGGTGCGCGGGGTGCCAGCCGCTTGGCAAGGCATTTGCTTTCTTCCCGGCTCCGGAGAGCGACGAAAGGAGGCCGAACATGATCGGCAAGATGGCGAACCGTGGCGAGCGCATCTCGCCCTCGATGGTCCGCAGCGTATTCGGGCAGCTCAAGTCCAACGGCTACAGCCACGGCCAGATCCGCGCCCTGTCGCGCGAGCTGGGGCTGCTGGCCACCTGCGGCGAGTCGGCGGCCGGGGCCGGGCTGCGGCTGAGCTTCGAGATGGACCTGTCCGAGTTGGCCTGGCTGGATCAGGCCGGCTGAGCGTGCCCCGCCGGAGCCCACCCCGCTTTTTCTCTTGTTTCTCGTCAAATTCTTGCGCCTCCGGGTTGAAAGAGCCGGGAGGTGAATTATTTTCTCGATTGGGTCCGGGCCGGCCCGGGTGTACCGAGCGCGATTGCGCAATGCGCTTGGTGGCTTGTGGCTTGACTGCGGGTACGGCTCTGGGGTACAAGCACAGCCCCGCCGGACCGAAATCGGACCGGCGGCACGGCGGCCCGACAATGTTTGGGCGCCCTTTGCTCCACGGGCGCCGAGAGAGGAGAGCGAGATGGCGATAAAGATTGGAATCAATGGCTTCGGACGAATCGGACGCTGTGTGGCGCGGGCGCTGTACCAGCGCGGTCTGACCGAGCAGTTCGAAATCGTCTTGATCAACGACATCACCGACAACGAGACCCTGGCCCATTTGCTCAAGTATGACTCGGTCCACCGCACCTTCGGCCACGAAGTGGCGCTCGACGATGCGGGTTTCGTCATCGACGGTCATCCGATCCAGGTCACCGCCGAGCGCGATCCGGCCCAGCTGCCCTGGGGCGACAAGGGCGTCGACGTGGTGCTCGAGTGCACCGGCATCTTCCGCGACACCGAGACCTGCTCCAAGCACCTCGAAGCCGGTGCGTCGCGGGTGTTGCTCTCGGCGCCGGGTAAGAGCCCGGACATCCGCACCTTCGTCTACGGGGTCAACCACACCGACTTCAAGCCGAACGAGGATGAGATCCTGTCCAACGCGTCGTGCACCACCAACTGCCTGGCCCCGGTGGCCAAGGTGTTGCACGAGTCGTTCGGCATCGAGCGCGGCTACATGACGACCATCCACTCCTACACCAACGACCAGCGCACCCTGGACCTGCCGCACAAGGACCTGCGCCGCGCCCGGGCGGCGGCCATGTCCATGATCCCGACCACCACCGGCGCGGCCCGGGCGGTGGGCAAGGTGCTGCCCGAGCTGAACGGCAAGCTGGACGGCATCTCGGTGCGGGTGCCCACGCCGAACGCCTCGCTGGTCGACCTGGTGGCGGTGGTGGCGAAGGAGACCAGCGCCGAGGCGGTCAACGCCGCCTTCGAGAAGGCGGCCGCCGGCGAGTTGGACGGCGTGCTGGGCTTCGAGACGGCGCCGTTGGTCAGCACCGACTACATCGGCGATCCGCGTTCTTCGATCGTCGACGCCGACAACACCGCCGTCATGGAGGGCAAGCTGGTCAAGGTGCTGTCCTGGTACGACAACGAATGGGCCTTCTCCAACCGCATGCTCGACATGGTGGCCCACATCGCGGGCTGAGCCGATGGCCATTCGCACCATCGAACAGCTGCCCATCGAGGGCAAGCGCACCTTCATCCGGGTCGACTTCAACGTGCCGCTCGATGGCGGGCGCATCAGCGACGACAACCGGGTGCGCGCTGCGCTGCCCACCATCCGCCACGCGGTGGCCCGCGGCGCCAAGCTGGTGCTGGCCAGCCACCTCGGGCGGCCCAAGGGCCAGGTGGTGCCGGCCATGCGCCTCGAGCCGGTGGGCTCGCGGCTGGCCGAGTTGCTGGAGGTCGAGGTGATCGCGGCCGACGATTGCGTCGGCGACGGCGTGCGCAAGCTGGCCCAGGATCTGCGCGACGGCCAGGTGCTGCTGCTCGAGAACCTGCGCTTCCACAAGGGCGAGACCGCCAACGACGAGACCTTCGCCGAGAAGCTGGCCGGACTGGCCGAGGTCTACGTCAACGACGCCTTTGGCACCGCCCACCGGGCCCACGCCTCGACCGTGGGCATGGTGCGCCACTTCGAGCACAAGGGCGTCGGCTATTTGATCCGCAAGGAGCTGAGGTTTTTGGGCGATGCGCTGCGCGAGCCCAAGCGGCCCTTCGTGGCTCTGCTGGGCGGGGTCAAGGTCAGCGACAAGATCGGGGTCATCTCCAGCCTGTTGCACAAGGCCGATGTGATCCTGATCGGCGGCGCCATGGCCTATACCTTCCTGGCCGCGCGCGGCGAACCGGTGGGCGCGTCAAGGGTGGAGTTGGACAAGCTGGAGCTGGCGCGCAACTTGCTCGATCAGGCGGCGGAGCGCAAGGTCGATCTGGTGCTGCCGGTCGATCACGTCGTGGCCGAAGGCCCGGACGCGACCGCCGGCGAGCCCGTCAGCGGGGCGGTGCCCGAGGGCCGCATGGGCCTGGACATCGGCCCGGAGACGGTGGCGGCCTACGCCGATCGGCTGGCCGGCGCCCGGACCGTGTTCTGGAACGGTCCCATGGGCGTGTTCGAGAACGCGGCTTTCGCCGAGGGCACCTTCGGCGTGGCCCGGGCCCTGGCCGCCTCCAAGGCCATCAGCGTGGTCGGCGGTGGCGACTCGGCCGCGGCCATCCGGGCCAGCGGGCTGGCCGAGAAGGTATCCCATATTTCGACCGGCGGCGGTGCCAGCCTCGAGTTCGTCGAGGGCAAGCAGCTGCCGGGCATCGCGGCCTTGGAGTCGTGACCGGGGGAGGAGACCGATGCGACGCGCTTTCATCGCCGGCAACTGGAAGATGAACTTGACCCGCGCGGCGGCTCGCGAGCTGGCGCAGGCGGTGCGGCCGGTGGCCGAGCGCACCCCCGAAGTGGACGTGGCGCTGGCGCCGGCTTACACCGCGCTGGATGTGGTGATCGAGGCTGTGGCCGGCGGGCCGGTGGCCGTGGCCGCCCAGAACTGCCACTGGGAGGAGTCGGGTGCCTTCACCGGCGAGGTGGCGGCCGAGATGGTGCGCGACATCGGTTGCAGCCACGTGATCCTGGGCCACTCGGAGCGGCGCCAGCTGTTCGGCGAGACCGACGCGATGGTCAACAAGCGCGTCCACGCCGCCCATCGGGCCGGCCTGCTGCCCATCGTCTGCATCGGCGAGACGCTCGAGCAGCGCGAGGCCGACCGGACCAGCGCGGTGGTGGCGCGGCAGTTGCGCGGCGCGCTCGACGGTGTCGAGCCGGCCCGCATGCCCGCGCTGACCGTGGCCTACGAGCCGGTCTGGGCCATCGGCACCGGCAAGACCGCCACCCCGGGCCAGGCCCAGGCGGTGCACGCCGAGTTGCGGGCGCTGATCGGCGAGCTCTATGGCGGCCAGGTCGCCGAAGAGGTGCGCATCCAGTACGGCGGCAGCGTCAAGCCCGACAACGTGGTCGAGCTGATGGCCCAACCCGATATCGACGGCGCGCTGGTGGGCGGCGCCAGCCTGAAGGCCGACAGCTTCGCCGCCCTGATCGAATTCCAGAAGCGGTAATCTGCGAACGCGGGAGTCTCCGACCATGTATACCTTTTTGGTCGTCATCTACGTGCTGGTGTGCTTCTTTATGGTGATCATCGTCCTGCTGCAGCAGGGCAAGGGCTCGGGCATGGGCGCCGCCTTCGGCGGTGGCGGCCAGACCCTGTTCGGCAGCCAGAGCCAGACCACGCCGCTGCAGAAGATGACCACCGTGATGGCGTTTTTGTTCATGGCCCTGTCGGTGGTCCTGGCCACCATGAGCGGTGGCGACGACTCGGCCCTCTACGAGCCGCCGGCCGACGAGCCGGTGGGCCTGCAGCAGCCGGCAGAGGGCGAGGCGGGAGCCGGCGACGCGGCCGCCGGCGACGAGGCTGCCGGTGACGAGGAGGCCGCCGGCGACGAGGCGGCTGCCGGCGACGAGGCGGCTGCCGGTGCCGATGCGGCTGCCGGCGACGAGGGCCAGGGTGCTGATCAGCCCTAGCGGCCCGCAGCGCCCTGGTCCGCATCCCAACGGATGCGGACGCGTTTGACCCCCCAGGCCCTGGCCGCCTCGACGTCGCGTCCCATGTAGATGTCTATCTTCTTGCGCCAGCGCTTGTTCATCTTGTCCAGCACCCGATAGCTGCCGGGCAGCCCTTCGATCTCCACCTCGACCCCGTGGGTCAAGCCCAGCGCGATGAGATCGCGGGACACGGCGATGGCCTTGACGCCCGGGGTGAGTTCGTCGCCCCAGGCGGTCAGCGCCGGATCTCCGCCACCGGTCTGGCCGGCGACGGAGTTGTAGGCGCTGGCGGTCACGACCAGGCTCCGTTTTGGAGCCCGTTCTACGGGCGCCTCCTGCTCCGCAGGGCAGCCGCTGGCCAGCGCCAGCAGGGCCCCGGCCGCAAGCTGCACCCGGAGAATGCGGGGCGTGTGCATTGGCTGCGCTCCTCTCAGCGGTCCGCCAGCAGGCGGCTGCCGAAGTAGGGTGCCACCCGGCTGCAGGGATTGTCGTAGCTCGGAGGCGCGACCGCCTCGCCCTTGCGTGCAGCGCGCCGAAAAACCCGCAGGCGCCTGGTCACCACGGACCGCGGTCGAGTCTTTCTCTTCCGATACGACGCGATCAGGTGATCGAGAAACTTATTGGGATCGTGACCCTCGCGGGCGGCCTCCAACGCCAGGTGGAGGTAGCGTTCGGCCAAATGGTGTATGGCCGCTTCGCCGATGAACTCGACCTTGTCAATCCTCTGGAAGGCTCTCAGCTTGGTCGAGTAGCCGCGCAGTGCGGCGAGCCTTCTGGAGAAGATCTCCCGGTCCACCATGGGGCCTCCCGAGGGTGAGGTCATCGATGCGTTGCTGCAGGAAACGGCGCCGGTGCACTTCTCCGTCCTGGTAGCGGCGAAGCGTGTCGGTGACGAAACGCACCCGCTCGCCGGCCGAGCGTTGGTACAGCAAGCAGCCGTCGCGGATCACCCGGTGGCGCAGCAGCACGGGCGCGTCGTTGAGCAGCACGATGTCGAGCGCGGTGCTGGCCACCTCGCGGCCGAGCCGGCCGGCCAGGCGGCGGATGATGGCCAGGCGGGTTTTCGGCGAGCGCATGCATTCGTCATCGACGAGCACAGCGATGTCGAAATCGCTGTCGCGCCGATGCTCGGCCCGGGCCCGGCTGCCGAATAAAAAGGCCAGCCGCACCTCGGGCATCCCGGCCAGGGCCTGTTCGAGTCGCTGTCGGCGGTCGCGCTCCATACCCCGACGCTAGCCAAATGCGGGCCGTGAATCAATATGTCGGCAATCGGGTGGTGCACCCGTGTGCCCAAAAGAGTCAAGTGGCGCGATCGCGTCCGGCCAGAAGCGCTACATGCCGGTGGGGGAGGACGGCTGGGCGGCGCCGGGGACCTGGAACTCTTCGCCTTCCTTGAGGGTGATCACGGCCAGCTTCTCCAGCCCGGCGTTGCGGGTGGTGTCGACGATCTTGACCGCCTCGCCGTAGTTGGCCTCGGGGTCGATGTTGATGAAGATGGTC
Source organism: uncultured Myxococcales bacterium (assembly GCA_964454005.1). GTDB lineage: Bacteria > Myxococcota > B64-G9 > B64-G9 > B64-G9 > CAYVQE01. The sequence continues at coordinate 1,842 of CAYVQE010000017.1, read as the reverse complement.
TTCTCGCGGCGGTTTTCGAAGATGTCCTGCAGCTTCTTCGACAGCATGGAGCGATCGACCCGGGTGCGGTTGACGAAGATCTCCTGGTCCTTGGTGTAGGTCAGCACCACCTGGTCCTGGGTGACGTCCGGCGGCAGATCCACCTCGGCCTTCTTGGGCACGTCCAGCCGGTGCTGCATCATCATCAGCGGCGTGACCACCATGAAGATGATCAGCAGCACCAGCAGCACGTCGATCAAGGGCGTGACGTTCATGTCCGACTTGACGCCCTTGCTGCCCGCTTGCATACCCATGCCCAACGCTCCTTGCGCGCGGTGGCGCTACTTCTGCTCTTCGGTGGCCAGCTTGACCTGCTGGAAGCCGGCCTGGTGGCAGATCTCCATCACCTCGCGCACCGCCCCGTAGTTCAGCCGCTGGTCGCCCTTGAGGTAGATCTGGCGGGCGGGATCCGTGCGCAGCTCGTCCTGCAGCCGCGTGCGCAGGGCGTTGCGGTCGACCAGGTTCTGGCCGAGGTACAGGTTGGTGTCGAAGGCCGCGCCGCGGCCCAGGTACTCGACCGAAACCACCAGGTCGGTGCCGTCGTCGCTCTGCTTCTCCGGTTCGCTGACCCGCGGCAGCATCACCGCCTTGCCCCGCTGGAGCATGGGCGTGACCACCATGAAGATGATCAGCAGAACCAGCATCACGTCCACCAGCGGGGTGACGTTGATCTCGGCGTTCAGCCCCTTGCCGCCCAGCTGCATCGCCATGGGGCGTCTCCCTTTCTCCGGGCCTGACCGGCCTCAGCCTTCGGCCGTGGCCGGCTCGGCCGGCTCGGCCGGCTCACCCTGCTCGCTGTGCTTGACCAGCAGATCGACGATCTCGACCGCCGACTCGTTGGTGTCCACCTGGATGTTGTCCAGCTTGGTGGTGAAAAAGTTGTACAGCATCACCGCGACGACGGCAACGCCGATGCCCACGGCGGTGGTGAGCAGCGCCTCGGCGATGCCGGCCGACACCGCCCCCAGCCCGCCGCCGCCTTCCTTGGCCATGCCCTGGAAGGAGTTGATGATGCCGAAGGTGGTGCCGAACAGCCCGACGAAGGGGGCGGTCGAGCCCACCGTGGCCATCCCGCCCAGGCCGCGGCGCATGCCGTTCATCTCGCGCTCGGCGGTCTTCTCGATGGCCCGGTTGACCGCGCCCACCACGTCGTAGCGCTTGCGGTCCTCCGCGGTCTCCGCCTTGAGGTACTCCTGCAGCGCCGCCCGGATCACCTTGGCGATGTGGCTGCCCTTGAACTGCCCGGCCGCATCGGCCGCCTCCTTGAACTTGCCCTTGTTTAGTAGATCCTGGATCAACATGGCGTAGGCCCGCGATTGGCTGCGGGCCCGGAAGAAGACGATCAACCGCTCGGCCGATACGGCGATGATGTAGATGGACATGATGCCGAGGATGATGACCACCGACTTGGCGATGAAGCCCATCGCCGCCCACATCTGGGGAATTGTGAAATCCATGCTTGCCTCCTGCCGTGTCCGCACGCGGGCGGAACCGGCGCGCTCACGCTATCTATTCCAACTTGAAGACTAACTTGTAGACCGTGTAGGTGCCCACCGGCCGGCCGTTGATCATGTGCGGCTTGAAGCGCCAGCTCTGCAGGGCCTGGCGCACCGCCTTTTCGAAATGCTTGTCCGAGCGCAGGAACGCGATCTCGCCCACCCGGCCCTCGGGGGTGATGAAGATCTTGACGATGATGGTCGCTTCCAGCCCGGCCGCCTTGGCGATGCGCGGGTAGGGCGGCTCGGCACCCTGGACCCGGCGCTGCTTGATGATCTCCGGCGCCTGGTACTTGGGCTTCGGCGG
>CAYVQE010000016.1:51260-66091 GCA_964454005.1 uncultured Myxococcales bacterium | reverse complement strand
GCCGCCGCCGCCGGCCGCCGAACCACCGCCGCCGGCCGCCGAGCCGCCGCCGCCGGCCGCCGAGCCACCGCCGCCGGCCGCCGAACCGCCGCCGGTGGAACCGGCTCTGTCCGATGCGCCGGCGGCTGAGGCGGCGGAGGGGGCGGGGCTTCACGGTCAGGCAGCCTGGGAGCCGCTGGTGGCCCACGTCTCCCGCCAGCGGCCGTCGCTGGGATCGTTTCTGAACCACGCCCGCCTGCGGCGGCTCGATGGCGAGCAGCTGGTCATCGCGCTGGAGCCGGGCTCGTTTTTCTACGACCAGTTGCGCGCCGAGCGCAACCGCGCCGAGTTGCAGCAGCTGGTGGCCGACTTCCTGGGCCGCCCGCTGCAGCTGTCGGTCGAATCGCTGAGCGACGAAGATGGCCCCAGCCTGGCCGAAGCCAAGGAGAGCCAGGCCCGCCAGATGCAGCAGGAGATGCGCCGCCAAGCGCTCGATCACCCCATGGTCCAGGAGGCCATACGCGTTTTCGGCGCCGAGGTCGAGGCCGTCCGCCCGCGTTCGGGTGAGGGCGACGGCTGAGCCCGGCTGCCCATGGAGCCAGCCATGATACCAGGACTCGAAGATCTGATGCGCCAGGCCCAGCAGATGAGCCAGCGCATGCAGCAGATGAAGCAGGAGTTGGCCAGCCAGACGGTCGAAGGCAGCGCCGGCGGCGGCATGGTGGTGGCCGTGGTCAACGGCGCCGGCCAGCTGCAGCGGATCGATATCGAACCCGAGGCCATCGACCCGGCCGAGCGCGAGATGCTCCAGGATCTGGTCGTGGCCGCGGTCAGCCAGGCCCAGGCCGCGGCGCGCGAGCTGATGGCCGAGAAGACCCGCGAGCTGACCGGCGGGATGCCGCTGCCCGGCATCGAGAACCTGTTCGGCGGCCTGGGGCCGTGAGAAAGGCGGGCCGCCGTGGCCGACGCCATGCGGCGATTGAGCCAGCTGCTGCGCCAGCTGCCGGGGATCGGTGAAAAGACCGCCGCGCGGTTGGTGCTGGCCATCCTGGACGCCCCGGCCGAGTACGGCCAGGCCCTGGGCAAGACGATCGCCGAGGTGGTGGAGCGGGTGCGGCCCTGCCAGGTGTGCGGCAACTTGAGCGAGGAAGAGACCTGCAACATCTGCCGCGATCCGCGACGCGACGACAGCTTGATCTGCGTGGTCGAGCGGGTGCCTGACCTGCTGGCCATCGATGCCTCGGGCGAGTACCGCGGCCGCTTCCACGTTCTCGGCGGCGTGCTGGATCCGCTGGGCGGGGCCGGCCCGGAGCAGCTGCGTATCGAGGCGTTGCTCGAGCGGCTGAGCGATCCGGTGCGCGAGGTCATCCTGGCCATGTCCTCCAGCGTCGAGGGCGAGGCCACCGCCCTGTACCTGAACAAGCGGCTGGCGCCGACCGGCATCGCGGTCAGCCGTATCGCGGCCGGCATCCCGATCGGCGGCGAGCTGGAGTACGTGGACCGCTCCACCATCGGCCACGCCTTGCGCGGTCGGCGGGGGATGGACCGATGAACGGCCTGCACCCCAGGGTGGCCGAGGTGGCCGCGGGCCAGCTGCGCACCCTGCGCGGCATCTACATCGGGCTGAGCGGGCTGATCCTGGCCATCCTGATCGCCACGCTGGTGTTGGGCGCGCCGCTGGGCGGTGGTGCCGAGGGAACCTGGTGGATCGAGCTGGCGCTGGGCCTGTTGAGCCTGGTGCTGCTGGGCCTGCTGCTGCCGCTGCTGCGGCGCCGGCTGCTGGGCACCGCCCGGCTGCAGCGCCTCGACGCCGCCGCCTTGGAGCGACTGGGCTTGCCGGCGGATCTGGACCGTTGCATCGGCCGCCAGGCGGTCTACCTGACGCGCTACACCGCCGGTTGTGTGGTCAGCTGGGGCTTGTGCGCCGCGGTGGCGCTCTACGGCCTGGTGGTGCGCATGCTGGGTGCCGGCGCCTGGGAGACCGGGGGCTTTTTCGCCCTGGCGGTGTTCGTGCTGGTGCTGCTGCCGCCGCAGCGCGATCGGCTGTTCGCCGCGCTCGAATCGCTGGGCGCCGGATCGGCGGGCTCAGCCGGCTGACTCCTCTGCCGCCGTCTCGGCCACGGTCGGCTCGGTGGGTTGCATCTGCTGTTCGATCCGTTCCATGGCCTTGCGATCGCCGGACATGCGGTAGCCCTCGCGGGCGAACTGCAGCTTGCCCAGCTGCAGGGCCCGGTCGGCCAGCTCTTGCCAGGCCGATCCCGGCGCCTCCTCGTCGAGCGCGCGCAGGCAGCGGTTGAACAAAAAGGCGTCACCCTGCTCCACGGCCGTCATCTGGATCTGCTGCAGGCCCTCGCTGTGGCCGGCGCGCTGCCAGAAGTCGATGGCGTCGTTGAGCCAGCCGGCATCGCGGTAGCGCTGGCCCTGGGCGATCAGATCCGCGGGCTGGGCATCCTCGGTGTACAGCAGCTTCTGCTTGTGTTTCAGATTCGGCAGGTCGCTCTTGGCCATCCTCACCTCCGCGCCCGGTCCCGGCGCGCTGGGCCGGAAGCTCCCCGAGGAACTTCGGCTCGGCAACTGCAGCAAAAAGACTTTCGCCGCAAGGGGGATTTTGGTACGAACCGGCAGGTGATGCAAGCCCCTCCCGCCATTCGCGTCCAGGGCCTCAGCCGCCGGTTCGGCGCCACGCTGGCGGTCGACGATCTGGATCTGGAGATCGCGGCCGGCCGTTTCTACGGGCTGCTGGGTCCCAACGGGGCCGGCAAGTCGACCACCGTGGCCATGCTGACCGGCACCCTGCGCCCGACCGCGGGGCGCATCGCGCTGCTCGGCCGCGACTACGATCCGGACGACCCCTGGTTCAAGCTGCGCATGGGGGTGGTCACTGAGCAGCCGCCGCTGTTCGAGCGGCTGCGCGGCCGCGAGCAGCTGCTGTTCACCGGCCGACTCTACGGCCTGGACCGCGACGAGGTGGAGCGCCGGGCCGCCGATCTGCTGCAGCTGCTGACGCTGGTCCGGCAGCAGGACGATCTGATCGCCGACTACTCGCGCGGCATGCGCAAGAAGCTGGCCATCGCCTGTGCGCTGATCCACGCACCGCGGTTGCTGTTCTTCGACGAACCCTTCGAGGGTGTCGACGCTTCCAGCGCCGAGACCATCCGGCGCGTGCTCACCGGTCTGACCGGCCGCGGCGCCACCGTATTGCTGACCACCCACATCCTGGAGGTGGCCCAGAAGATCTGCCAGCGGGTCGGCCTGATCCACCGCGGCCGGTTGGCCTACGAGGCCGATGTGGCCGCGCTGGCGGCCGCGGGGCGCGACCTGGGTACGGTGTTTCGCGAAGTGGTCGGCAGCGAGGCAGAATCCGAGCTGCCGGAGTGGCTGCTGGCCGGAGCAGAACGATGAGCCGGGCCGCCGGCCCGGCGCTGGGCCAGACCTTCCGGCTGGTGCTCGGCCTGCGCTTCGTCCTGTTCGCCCGGCACCTCGGCCGCCGGGGTCTGCTGGGGGCCGCGCTCGGCGGGCTGCTGTCGGCCGGGCTGACCGGCGGGCTGGGCCTGGCCGCCTGGTGGCTGTTCGCCCGGGTCGAGGCCCTCGCCGTCCAGCCGGTCTGGATGGCTTTCAGCCTGGGGCTGTTCTGCTTCCTGCTCGGCCTGTTCTGGGTCATCTGGCCGGTGATCGCCGCCCGGGTCGACGAGGCCTACGAGATGGGCCGCTTCATCCATTTTCCGATCCGGCCGCTGCGCCTGTACGGGCTGCAGAGCCTGGTGGGTCTGGTCGAGCCGGCGGCGCTGTTCTTCTACCCGATCCTGATCGGAGCCCATCTCGGCCTGGCCGCCAGCCTGCAGCCGGGCTGGCCGGCGGCGCTGGGTCTGTCGCTGTGCTTCGTGTTCATGTGCGCCGCCACCGGCCGTTGCCTGCTCAACCTGATGCTCAATGTCATGACCTCCCGCCGCTCGGGCGAGATCCTGTTCGCCGGCCTGCTGCTCACCTTGGGCCTGGCGGCGCTGCTGCCGCCGGTCGACGCCTCGTGGCTGTTCGCCCGGCTGGGCGGCTTCGGCGCCGAGCCGCGGGATCTGGCTTTGCTGGCCAACACCGCCCGGGCGGTGGCCGCCACCCCGCCCGGCCTGTTGGCCCGCGGCCTGGCCGCCGCCGCCGCCGGCCAGACCGGCGCCGCCCTGGGCGCTGGCGCGTTGATGCTGGCCTGCGGTGGCCTGGCCTGGATGCTGGGGTTGTGGCTGCTGCTGCGCTTCTACCGCGGCGGCCGCGGGCTGGCGCTGTGGCCCGGCCGCCGAAGCCTCCGGCGCAGGCGGCGCCGGAGCCTTCGGCGAAGGCGGCGGCTCTGGCCGTCAGGTCCGCTGGCGGCCATCGCGGCCAAGGAGCTGGTCACCCTGGCGCGCAATCCCAAGGGCCGGATGCTGTTCGCGGTGCCGTTCTTTTTGCTGATCATCCTCAAGATCATCGGTGCCGGCCAGCTGCTGCGCTACCTGTGGGGCGATGCCTGGGCGGCCGGGCTGTGGTCGCTGCTGGGCGCCTATGTGCTCAGCGTGCTCGGCGGTCAGCTGTTTGGCAACGGCTTCGGCTATGACGGTTGGGCGGTGCGCTGGGTCTACTGGGCGCCGCTGCGGCCGCGCCACTGGCTGCTGGGGCGCAACCTGGGCCAGGGGCTGTTCGCCGGGCTGCAGTTCGCCGGGCTGGGCGCACTGCTGTATGGCTTGCTGCCCGACGCCGGGCCGCGGTTGCTGGTCTTGCCGATCTGTGCCTTCGCCTTCGGCTTGTGCGTGCTGCTGGCGGTGGGCGACCTGCTGTCGCTGCGCTTTCCGCGGCGGTTCCACTTCAGCCTGGCGCGGCGCGACCGGCCGGCGGCGGCCGCCTTCGTCTGGATGCTGGCGGCGCTGGCGCTGTGTTCGTTGGTGGTGCTGGCGGTGCTGGGCCTGGCCGGTCGCAGCCCGCTGGCGCTGCACCTGGGCCTGCTGGGGCTGGTCGGCCTCGGCGGGGCGGTGTTCGCCGGGTTGCTGCCGCTGGCCAGCCGGCGGCTCGCCGCCCGGCGCGAGCAGCTGATCGCCGCGGTCAGCGGCTGAGCCGAATCATCCAAGATAGCATCGGGCCGAGCACGCGGGGTTCGGCTTGCGGGTTGCGGCTGGCGGGGCTGGCCCGGCGGGTGCCGCAGGCGCTACTTCTTGCTGCTGGCTTTCTTCTTGCCGCTGGCCTTCTTCTTGCCGCTGGCTTTCTTCTTGCTGCTGGCTTTCTTCTTGCCGCTGGCCTTCTTCCCGGAGTCGGCCTTTTTGTTCGCCCCGGTCTTGGTCGGCTTGCGGGTGCGCTCGACCCGGGCGATGGCGTCGGCCGCCTCCTCGATCGTCTCGGAGCCGAAGATGCGCGCCAGAAAACCGGACTTGGGCCCGGGGGCGGCGCGGATGCGGCGGTCGGCGCCGGCCTTGAGCAGGATGGCGTCATGGCCGAACACGGCGTGCTGCGGCTCGATCCGGATGCGCCGGCCCTCGGACAGGCTGAGTTCCACCACCCGCCATTGCTCGTCGACCTCCACGTCGACCAGCGAGCCGAGCAGCTTGCCGTCCTTGGAGGTGACCGGCATGCCCATCAGATCCTTGAGGCTGCGGCCCACCGGCGCCTTGGCCTTGTAGGCCGCTGCCTTGTCGATGAACACGACCTCCTCGCCGATCTTGTCGACATCGCGCGCATCGACCCAGCCCTCGTGGCGGCCCATGCCGCTCTGGCGCACCAGGATCCCCGCCACCGCCTTGCGGGCGGGGTTGAGGTAGACCTTCTGCACCAGGCCCAGCACCCGGCCTTCGGCCAGGGAGATGACCTGCATGCCCTGGATTTCTTGCAGCAGCCGTAGCATGTGTCCCCCTTCTGCGGCGGGTAGCGATATCGGCCGGCGGTCCGGCGCTACTTCTTCTTGGGCGAGGACTTCTTGGTCGATTTCTTGGTCGATTTCTTGGTCGACTTCTTGGTCGACTTCTTGGTCGACTTTTTGGCCGGCTTCTTCTGGCCGCCGCTCTTGTCGGCGCCGCCGATCGGCTCGGCCTCGCCCTGGAACACCCGGGCCAGGAAACCGCCCTGGCCCTCGATATCCTCGACCACCTCGTCGCCGGCGCCGGCCCGCAGCAGGATGGTGTCCTCGCCGAACACCGCGTCGCCACCCACCTCGACCGCGCCGCCGCTGTCGAGCACGATGCCGGCGATCTGCCAGTTCTCGGTATCGAGCACCACATCTTCCAGCGAGCCCAGCCGCCGGCCGTCCATGCTCATCACCGGCAGGCCGAGCATGTCCTTGACGTCGCGCCCAGATGGCTCGTCGTCGCGCACCGCCCGCATGGCGGTCAAGAACACCACGTCCTGGCCGACGCGCTCGATGCCGCTGACGCGCGACCAATGCTCACCGGACATCAGCTTGCCGCGGAACACCAGCCCCACGGCGGCGCGTTTCTTGGAGTCGAGCTGCAGCCGGCGCACCGAGCCCAGCAGGCGGCCTTCCTTGTCGGCTAGCACTTCCATCCCCTTGAGCTTCTGGTAGCGGATTCTCATCGTACCTCCCCGGCGGGTTGTTCTTTCTGCATAGCGCGCGCCCGCGCCGCAAGTCAAGTCGGCCGCCGGCGCTCGTGTCGCCGGGGCGTCGCCGTTCGGAATCTCCGGGGTTCGCTTGCCCGGCCGACGTGGGCGGCGGTATCCTGGGTGTGGTGAGGCTCGCTCGTGGAGGGAACATGGACTGGCGTTGGTGCCAAATGCTGCTGCTGGCCGGCGGCCTCGGGCTGGCCGGCTGCCCGGCGCAGGAGCCGGCCATCGAGTCGCTGCAGAGCGATGGCGGTGACCGGACCGCGGCCCGAAACGAGGCGGCCGGCAAGAAGAAGTCGAATGGGTTCGACTTCGATGCCGGGGTGCCAGCGGGCTTCATCGACCCGATCGAGGCCCGGCACAAGATCCGCGACCCCATTCTGTATGCCAAGAAGCTCGACGAGTTGACCGCCCAGCTCGACCTGGATCAGGCTCCCGAGTACACCGATAAGCTGCTGGCCCACGCCGAGGCGGTGGCCAAGATCATCCGGGTGGAGCTGGACGACTGCGATCGGGCCCTGGAGGAGCTGGGCGCATACTTCGACGCCCACGAAAAGGAGATCGCCGCCCTGGCGGCCGAGGCCCAGAAGGCCCGGGCGGCGCTGGAACCCGAGGCGCTCCAGAAGGCCAACACCCGCAACCTGGTGCTGGTGGCTCCGCGCGCCCGCAGCCTGTTTCGCACCCAGTCGCGTTTCATCATCAAGTACCAGGACCAACCCGACAAGCTGGCCGAGCTGACCGCCCTGACCGAGCCGCTGGTCGACGCCCTCGATGCCCTGCTCGAGCATTGAGGCGGGGCGGCGCTTGACAAGCTGCGGTCCAGGATGATGTGATTTCGGCTGTTTTTTGGCCTTCGAGGCCGCAGCGAGGTCGCTCCACATCGCCGAGGATCGCCAGATACCGGTCGCCCTGTCGGCCCGTCACGTGCACCTGTCGCAGGAGCACGTCGCGGCCCTGTTCGGGGCGGGAGCCCAGCTGACGCCGCGGGCGGATCTGTCCCAGCCGGGCCAGTTCGCCTGCGACGAGACCGTCGACGTGCTGGGCCCCAAGCGGGCCATTCGCGGGGTGCGCGTGTTGGGCCCGGCCCGCGGTGCCAGCCAGGTCGAGCTGGCGGTGACCGATGGGGTGGTGCTGGGGCTGAACCTGCCGGTGCGGGTCTCGGGCGATACGGCCGGCACGCCGGGCGCCCACCTGATCGGGCCGCGCGGCGCGGTCCGGCTGCGCGAGGGCTGCATCGTGGCCGCCCGCCACATCCACGCCAGCCCCGCAGATGCCCGCCGGCTGGGGATCGAAGACGGCCAGCGGGTCTATGTGCGCTTCGCCGGGCCGCGGGGTCTGATCTACGACGAGGTGGTGGTGCGCGTCAGCGATGCCTTCCGCACCGAGCTGCACCTCGACACCGACGAGGGCAACGCCGCCGGCATACGGCCCGGTGATCGGGTGCAGGTGGTCGCCGATCTGTGCCGCGACCTGTGTCCCGTCGAGGGCTGTCCCATAGAACCGGCGGTGGAGCCGGGCACGGGACGGCCCTACTGCCCCTACACCGCGGAGAAGGTGAGCATCCGCTAGGCGGATGCCCGTGCCGGCCATGGCCGCGGAAGTGGAGACCGATCCGGTGCCCGACGAAGTCGACATCGAGCGTCTCATCCAGCAGGTGACCGAGCTGGTGCTGGCCCGGCTGGGCGGATCGCAGCGGCCGCAGCCGCCGGCCCGCCGGCGGCCCATCGAGCTGCTGTTGCCCGTGCAGCCCGCCGGCGATGCCGCCGTGCTGCGCGCGATCGCGCAGCTGACCTGCGCCGGCAACCCGGTGGCCTGCCGCACCACGGCGGCGGTGGCCGAATGGCTGCAGCGCTCCGGACGGCGCTCGCAGCTCGACGGGCCGGTGACGGTGCTGGCCGATTCGCTGGACGAGGCCTTGGCCGCCCTGGACGGCCGGGCGCTGTGGGTCTTGGGTTCGCTGGGCTTTGGCCTGGCCGGGCGCCTGGCGCGGCTCGAAGACGACGATCCATTCGTGCGGCTGCTGTCCCAGGCGCTGCTGCGCGGCCGGCGCGTGTTGCTGGCGGCCGAGGAGCTGGAGCCGGCCGCGGCGGTCGGCGGGCCGGTGGCCGAGCGGGCCGCCGGGCTGCTGGCCGAGCTGGAACGGCTGGGCTGCGAGCGCTTGTCGGCAGCGGCCCTGGCCGATCGGGTGGCGGCGCTGGAGGCCGGCGATAGCACCGCCAGCCAGGCCCTGGCCGGACTGGTGACCGAGGCCGACGTCGAGCAGCTGGCGGCAGACGGCCCGCGGCGGCTGGCGCTGGCGCCCGGCACCATCGTCACCCCGCTGGCCCGCAGCCGGGCGGGTGAGCTGGGTCTGGAGCTGATCGAAGCCGAGCGCGGCTGAGGCCCTGTCGAACGGGCCGCTGGACGAGGAGAGGCGAGCCATGTTTTTGGCGAAAGTGGTCGGAACCGTGGTCAGCAGCCGCAAGACCGAGCTGCTGGTCGGGCGCAAGCTGCTGGTGGTCGAGCCGGTGGATTTCGATCAGCAGCAGCACGAGGGCAAACCCCTGGTGGCGGTCGATTCGGTCGGCGCCGGCGAGGGCGAGGTGGTGCTGGTGGTCCAGGGTTCCTCGGCCCGGCTGACCGAGTCGACCCAGGATACGCCTTGCGACGCCAGCATCATGGCCATCGTCGACTACATCGAGATCGACGGCCGGCGCACCTTCGCCAAGTCCTGAGCCCGAGCCGTAGGGAGTCGAAGCCATGGGCATCTCAATCCCCCCCGATCAGATCGAACGCCTGGTCCAGGAGGTGGTGCGCCAGGTGCGCAACGACTCGGCCCCGGCCCATCCGGCCCCCGCGCCGGCCGCGCCCGAGCGACCGGCGGCATCTCAGCGGCCGGCCTCGGTGCCGGCCGCCGGTGCCGAGCCGGGCGTGTTCGCCGACATGGACCGCGCCATCGACGCCGCCCAGCAGGCCTACGAGGAGTTCAGCGCGGTCAGCCTCTACCGGCGCAAGCACTTTTTGGAGGCCATGCGCGCCGTGGCCCGCGAGCACGCCGAGGCCTGGGCCCGCGAGGCGGTGGCCGAGACCGGCCTGGGACGCGCCGAGGACAAGATCCAGAAGAACCTGCTGGCGGCCGACAAGACCCCGGGGGTCGAGGACCTGACGCCGCTGGTCTACACCGGCGACGAGGGCATGACCCTGGTGGAGCCGGCGCCCTACGGCGTGGTCGGCGCCATCACCCCGACCACCAACCCGGCCGCCACCATCATCAACAACGCCCTGTCCATCGTGGCCGCCGGCAACGCGGTGGTGTTCAACCCCCACCCCTCGGCCCGCGGGGTGAGCAATCGGGCGGTGGGGGTGCTCAACCGGGCCATCTACCGGGCCGGCGGGCCCGAGAGCCTGCTGTGCTCCATCGCCGAGCCCAGCCTGGATAGCTCGCAGGCGCTGATGGCCCACCCGGGCATCCGCCTGCTGCTGGTCACCGGCGGCGGGGCGGTGGTCGAGCTGGCCATGACCTCGGGCAAGAAGTGCATCGCCGCCGGGCCCGGCAACCCGCCGGTGATCGTGGACGACACCGCGGTCATCGCCCGGGCGGCGCGCAACATCGTCGACGGCGCCGCCTTCGACAACAACGTGCTGTGCACCGCCGAGAAGGAGGTGCTGGTCTTCGACAACGTGGCCGACGAGCTGATCGCCGAGATGCAGGCCTGCGGCGCGGTGTTGGTCGCCGGCGCCCAGCTCGAGCGCCTGGTCGAGGTGCTGGTCGAGCCGGGCGATCCCTGGCCGCACCCCAACAAGGCCTTCGTGGGCAAGGACGCCGGCCAGCTGCTGGCCCAGGCCGGCGTGCAGCCGCAGCGCGAGGCGCGGCTGGTCATCTGCGAGACCGACTTCGACCATCCCCTGGTGCAGGCCGAGATGATGATGCCCATCGTGCCCATCGTGCGGGTGGCCGATCTGGGCGAGGCGCTCGACAAGGCCAAACAAGCCGAGCACGGCCACCGCCACTCGGCCTACATGCATTCGGAGAGCGTCAGCAACATGAGCCGGGTGGCGCGCGACATCGAGACCACCATCTTCGTCAAGAACGCCCCCTCCTACGCCGGGCTGGGCTTCGGCGGCGAGGGCCACTGCACCCTGAGCATCGCCGGGCCGACCGGCGAGGGGCTGACCTCGGCGCGCAGCTTCACCCGCCAGCGGCGCTGCGTGCTGGCCGGGGCGTTTCGCATCATCTGAGCCGGCGCGTGCGGACGCTGGCAAACGAGGCAGAAGGGGAGCCCGCGGTGGAGCTGAGCCGAGACCAGATGCTGGAGCGCATTCGCGCCGCCGGCGTGGTCGGCGCCGGTGGCGCCGGGTTCCCGACCCACGTCAAGCTCGACGCCAGCGTCGAGGTGGTCATCGCCAACGGCGCCGAGTGCGAGCCGCTGGCGCGGGTCGACCAGCAGCGGATGGCGCTGCAGCCGGCCGAGCTGCTGCGCGGGCTGCGGATAGCCATGGCCTGCACCGGCGCCGCGCGCGGCGTGATCGCGCTGAAGGCCAAGTACGCGCCGGCCATCGAGGCGCTCGCCGAGCAGCTGCGCTTGCAGCGGCTGGGCGATTCCATCGAACTGCACCAGCTGGAAAACTTCTACCCGGCCGGCGACGAGTTCGTGCTGGTGCGCGAGGTGCTCGGCCGGGTGATCCCCGAGTTCGGGCTGCCGCTGCACGTTGGCGCGGTGGTGTCCAACGTATCGACCCTGATCGACGTGGCCGCCGCCGTGGACCTCCGGCAGCCGGTCTGCGAGCGCACGGTCACGGTGGCCGGGCGGGTGGCCGCGCCGGCCTCGTTCCGGGTGCCGCTGGGCACGCCGCTCGACGCCCTGGTGGCCGCCGCCGGCGGGGCGACGGTGGCCGATCCGCATTTGATCGCCGGCGGGCCCATGATGGGCCAGCTGGCCGCGGGCGAGCAGCCGGTGGTCAAGACCACCTCGGCGGTGCTGGTGCTCGAGCGCAGCCACCCGGTGGTGCAGCGGCGGCTGCGCTCGGTGGCGCGCCAGGTGCAGCTGACCCGCTCGGCCTGCCTGAAGTGCATGATGTGCACCGAGGTCTGCCCGCGCAACGCCCTGGGCCATCAGCTGGTGCCCGATCGGCTGATGCGCAACTTGGCCGCCGGGGTGGCCGAGGACCCGCGGGCCTTCGCCAGCGCCTTCGTGTGCTCCGAGTGCGGGCTGTGCGCGGTCTACGGCTGCGTCATGGGGCTCGACCCCTGCGCGGTCAACCGCGAGATGAAAAAGCAGCTCAGCGCCGCCGGGGTGGACAGGCCGCAGCCGGCCGCCGCGCCCGAGCGGGGCTACGGCCCGCTGCGGCGGGTGCCCAGCGCGCGGCTGGTGGCGCGGCTGGGCCTGGCCGACTGCGACGGCGAGGCGCCGCTGGCGCCCTTCGACCAGCCGCTGCAGCGGCTGCGGCTGCCGCTGGCCCAGCATACCGGCGCTGCGGCCGTGCCCTGCGTCGAGGCGGGTCAGAGCGTGACGGCCGGCCAGGCCATCGGCGAGATCCCGCCGGGCGCGCTGGGCGCCCGCATTCACGCGCCGCGGGCGGGGCGGCTTGTGGAGTGGACCGATGACACAGCGACCATCGAGCTGGGGTGAGCCGTGCAGGCCATGAACTGTCCCGATCCGACCGAGGAGGCGACCCGGGTGGGCGCACCGGGGCCGAGCGCCCTGGCGGTCGGCTGTGTCGAATCGAGCAGCATCGCCCGCGGCATCGAGGCCGCCGACGCCATGCTCAAGGCCGCCGCGGTGCAGCTGCTGGCCTGCAACCCGGTCTGCCCGGGCAAGTACATCATCATGGTCGGCGGCCTGACGGCCGAGGTACAATCGGCGGTGCGTGCCGGCGAGGCGGTGGCCAGCGATACCCTGGTCGACACCACCGTGATCCCGCGCATCCACCCGCAGGTGATCGAGGCCTTCACCGCGGCCACCGCCCCGGAGCAGGTGGCCGCCATAGCCATGATCGAGACCTTCTCGCTGGTGGCCTCGGTGCTGGCCGGCGACGCCGCGGTCAAGGCGGCCCGGGTGGACCTGCTCGAGATCCGGCTGGCGCGGGCGCTGGGCGGCAAGGCCTACGCCCTGTGGACCGGCGAGGTCTCGGCGGTGCGGGCCGCGCTGGAGGCCGGCGAGCGGGCGGCCCGCGAGAACGGGCTGATGCTGGGCACGACGCTGATCCCGGCGCCGCACCCGGATCTGCTGCCGCGGCTGCTGTGAGCGGGCTGGAGAGCGAAGGGAGAGCTGGACGAAAATGGACGAGGCGCTGGGCATGATCGAGACCCGCGGGCTGGCGGCCGCGGTGGCGGCGGCCGACGCGGCGGTCAAGACGGCCGCGGTGCGGCTGGAGCAGCGCCAGCGCTCCGGCGGCGCCCTGGTCTGCGTGCTGATCCGCGGCGAGGTGGCCGCGGTCGAGGCCGCGGTGGCGGCCGCGGCCGCCGCCGCCGAGCGGGTGGGCCGGCTGCGCGGCGTCCACGTGATCGCCCGGCCGGACGCGGCCATCGAGCCGGTGTGGAGCCAGCACAGCGGGCCCGGGCTGGGGCTGCGCCGCGGTCGCGGCCGCAAGCGCGCCGGCCGCAAGTCCGGCGGGAGGAAGCAGCCGTGAGGCTGGCGCGGGTCATCGGCCAGGTGGTGGCCTCCGTCAAGGACGAGCGCCAGCGGGGCTGGAAGCTGCTGCAGGTACAACCCATCGATACCGCCGGCCGGCCGCTGGAAGCGGCCGTGGTGGCCATCGACGCCGCCCAGGCCGGTGTCGGCGACGTGGTGCTGCTGCTGGCCGAGGGCAAGAGCGCCCGCCAGCTGATGGGCTCGGCCGATGCGCCCTGCGAGGCCATCGTGGCCGGGGTGATCGATCACGTCGAATGCGGCGGCCGCCGCTGCCTGCTGGCCGGCTCCGGCACGGCGGAGGAGGCCTGATCCATGGACGGCCTGCGCCAGCGCGTCGAGCAGACCGTGCGCCAGGTGGTGCGCGAGCTGCTGGCCAGCCGGCCGGAGGCGGTGGCCGGTGGGACGCCGCCGCGGGGCCGGCGGCCGCTGTTGGCGGCCAACTGGAAGATGAACGGCGCGCCCGACTTCGCCCGCGACTACGCCCGCCGGCTGGATGCCGGCGACGGCGCGGTGGAGGTGGTGCTGTGCCCGCCGGCGGTGCTGCTGCCGGTGCTGGCTGCGGCGCTGGGCGCCGATAGCCCGGTGCGCCTCGGCGCCCAGAACCTGTACCCCGAGCCCCGCGGCGCCTACACCGGCGAGCACTCGGCCGCCATGCTGCGCCAGGCCGGCGCAGCCTACGCGGTGGTGGGCCACTCGGAGCGCCGCGCCCTGTTCGGCGAGGACGACGCCGCGGTGCGGCACAAGGTCGGCGCCACCCTGGTGGCCGAGCTGCGGCCCATCCTCTGCGTGGGCGAGCAGCTGGCCGAGCGCGAGGCCGGGGCCACCTTTCGGGTGCTGCGCGGCCAGCTGACCGCCGCGCTGGGCGGGCTGGGCCCGCCAGCGCCCGACCCGGCCGCCGTGGTGGTGGCCTACGAGCCGGTCTGGGCCATCGGCAGCGGGCGCACCGCCAGCGCCGCGCAGGCCCAGGAGGCGCTGGCCTTCGTGCGCGAGCGGCTGGCCGAGCTGTTCTCCTGGTCCTGGGCCGAGCGGGTGCGCTTGCTCTACGGCGGCAGTGCCTCGCCGGAAAACGCCGCCGAGCTGGCGGCCGAGCCCGACGTGGACGGTTTTCTGGTCGGCGGCGCCGGCCTCGACCCGGAGGGCTTCGGGCGCATGATAGCCCGGACCGCCGAGACCGTCCGAGCAGCGGCCGCGGGCGACGAACGAGGAATGGGTGGACGATGAGCGAACGGACGGTGTATCTGGGCTCCGATCACGGCGGCCACGGGCTCAAGGAGCAGCTCGCGGCCTGGCTGCGCGAGCGGGGCTGCGCGGTGTCGGATTTCGGCTGCCACTCCACCCAGGCGGTGGATTGGCCCGACTTCGCCCTGCTGGTGGCCCAGGCGGTGGCCGGCAACCGGGCGGCCGGCGGTGACGGGGTCGGCATCATGATCGACTCCATCGGCCAGGCCAGCGCCATGGCCTGCAACAAGGTGCCGGGCATCCGGGCGGCGGCCGGCTTCGAGCCCTTTGCGGTGCACTCGTCGCGCGAGCACAACGACGCCAACGTGCTGTGCCTGGGCGGCCAGGTGCTGGGCTTCGGCCTGGCCAAGCATCTGGTGGGGCTGTGGCTGGACACCCCCTACGCCGGGGGCCGGCACCAGGCCCGGCTGGACAAGCTGCTGGCCATCGAGC
>CAYVQE010000016.1:39347-51160 GCA_964454005.1 uncultured Myxococcales bacterium | reverse complement strand
CCCGGCGACCTGATCTACTACGTGGAGAAACGCGACGCGGCCATCGCCCTGGGCGATGGGCCGCCGGTGGATGCGACCATCATCGGATTCGTGGACCAGGTGACCGCCGAGCGCGAGCCCGGCGGGCCGGTGGAGAGAATACGCGAGAGCTGAATCGGGACTGAAGATCCCACATCAAGGAGGCAGAGCGTGGAAAAAGAAGCCCTGGGAATGATCGAGACCCGTGGACTGGTGGGCGCCATCGAGGCGGCCGATGCAATGGTCAAGGCGGCCAAGGTGTCGCTGATCGGCAAGGAGTTCATCGGCGGCGGCTACGTCACCGTGATGGTGCGCGGCGACGTGGGCGCGGTCAAGGCCTCGGTCGAGGCCGGCTCCATGGCCGCCAAGAAGGTCGGCGAGCTGGTGTCGGTGCACGTGATCCCGCGGCCGCACGACGACGTCGAAGGCATCCTGCCGACGACCGAGTGACGGGCTGCAGCCGGCCCGTAGACCATGACGCCATTCGCCCCCGGCGGCGCGGCCCGCGGCCGCGGCGCCGGGTGAGCGGATGGACCGATCCGCGGTTTGCGAGGAGGATCCTGCATGGATTCCGACGACGTGGTACGCAGGATTGCGTCCGAGGTGCTGCGCCGCTTGGGCGGCGACGGGGAGCCGGCCGCGCCGGTGGCCGGAAGCGGTACCGGCGCGGGGGGGCGCGCCGCGCCGCAGCCCGGCCCCGTTCGGAGCTCCGGGCGCTTGGCCGGCGGCCGGGTGCTGGTGCTGTTGACCGGTGGTGAGAGCCGGCTGGACGCGGTGCTGGCCCAGCTCGGCCGCATCGCCGAGGCCGCCGAGAACACCAGCGTGGTGCTGTCGCCGAGCGCGCAGCGGGTGGTCGGCACACCGGCGGTACGCCGCGCGGCGCCGGGCGCCGCGCTGCATACCGAGGGCGAGGTCGAGGCCCTGCTCGAGGGGGTGGCGGCGGTCTACCTGCCCAATATGTCGCTCAACGCGCTGAGCAAGATCGGGCGGCTGACCCCGGACTCGCTGGTCTGCATCCTGGCGGTGCAGGCGCTGCTGCGCGGCATTCCGGTGACGGCCGGCCGCGACTCGCTGCTGCCGGCCGGGGTGGCGCCGGCGCAGGTGCCGGCCGGGGTGCGCGCGCGGCTGGATCGCATGCTGGCCGGCCTGGGCGAGCTGGGCGTGGCCCTGCGGCCCATCGAACAGCTGGCGGCCGACGCGGCCGGCGGCGCTGCTCCGGCGGCTGGCGCCGCGGCCGGGCCGGGTACAGCGGCAGCGGCCGTCGCGCCGGCGGCCGGTTGTGCTGACGCCGGTGACTGCACCAACTGCGGTCTGTGCGTGGACCGGCAGCCCGATGCGGTACAGGCCTTGGTCGATTCGGGCGCCGACCGGGTCGGCGCCAGCCTGGGGGTGCGCCGGCCGGACGGCGGCGTGGCCGGCATGATCGATCACACCTTGCTCAAGCCCGAGGCCACCGAGGCCGACGTGCGCAAGCTGTGCGACGAGGCGCGGCAGCACGAGTTCGCCTCGGTGTGCATCAACCCCGGCTGGGTGGGCCTGGCGGCCGAGCTGCTGGCCGGCAGCCCGGTGCGCGTCTGCACCGTGATCGGCTTCCCGCTCGGGGCCACCACGCCGACGGCCAAGGCGGTCGAGACCCGCGACGCCATCGCCAACGGGGCCACCGAGATCGACATGGTGATCAACGTCGGCGCGCTCAAGTCCGGCGATGACGAGCTGGTGCGCCGCGACATCGAGGGCGTGGTCAACGCGGCCCGCGGCAAGGCCATCGTCAAGGTGATCATCGAGACCGCGCTGCTCAGCCGCGAGGAGAAGGTCAAGGCCTGCCTGCTGACCAAGATGGCCGGGGCCGACTTCGTCAAGACCTCGACCGGCTTCGCCTCGGGCGGCGCCACCGTCGAGGACATCGCGCTGATGCGCGAGACGGTGGGGCCCGACATGGGCGTCAAGGCATCGGGCGGCATCAAGGACCGGGCCACCGCCGACGCCATGGTGGCCGCCGGCGCCACCCGCATCGGCGCCTCGGCATCGGTGTCCATCGCCACCGGCCAGCAGAGCAAGGCAGAGGGCTACTGAGCCGGTGCAGCTGTTCGACGCCAGGCAGGCCATCTGCGACTACGGCCGCCGCCTGTGGCAGCGCGGCATGGTGGCCGCCAACGACGGCAACCTGTCGGTGCGCATCAACGACGACCGGCTGTTGGCCACGCCCACCGGGGTCAGCAAGGGCTTCATGGAGCCGGCCGATCTGATCCTGTGCGACCTGGACGGCCGGGTGGTCCAGGGCGAGCGGCGGCCGTCGTCCGAGCTGAAGATGCACCTGGAGGTCTACCGCCAGCGGGCCGACGCGCAGGCGGTGGTCCACGCCCACCCGCCCTATGCCACCGCCTTCGCCCTGGCCGGCGTGGCCCTGGATCAGTGCCTGCTGCCCGAGTCGGTGCTGACCCTGGGCGCCATCCCCATCGCGGCCTACGCCACGCCCTCGACCGAGGAGATCCCGGCCTCGATCCGCCACCACGTGCCGCGCTGCGATGCGGTGCTGCTGGCCAACCACGGGGCGGTGGCCTGGGCCGACAGCTTGCTGGCGGCCTACTACCGCATGGAGACGCTGGAGCACGCGGCCGCCATCACCCACCACGCCCGCGCCCTGGGCGGACCGCAGCCGCTGACCGCCGAGCAGGTGACCAAGCTCGAGCAGGTGCGCCAGCAGATGGGCCTGAGCGGGCGTTGTCTGCCCTGCGAGCCAGGCGAGCCAGGCGAGCCCCGCGAGGCCGCCGGCAGCTGCCCGCTGCCCGCGGCCGACAGCTCCACCGCGGCGGACGGCGAGCGCGCCTTGATCGAGCGCATCACCCGCGCCGTGCTGGCCGCGCTGCAGCGCGGGTGACCCGGTCAGCCCGGCTGTACTTCGCGGCTTGTCGCGGTGAGTATAATCGCCGCCGGGGCTTGCATCGCGGCACCGGGTTTGGTCACATTGGAATCAGCCGGGGTCTGTGCATCCTGGCGCCGGGGAGGGGACGTGTCCAGCGAGACAGCCAGTCCGGAGCAGACCTATCGCGCACTGTTCGAGGCCGGGCCGGACGCCGTGCTGATCATCGACGCCGTCTCGCAGCGCGTTTTGGAGGCCAATCCGGCCGCTCTGCGGCTCTACGGATACAGCCGTGCGGAGATCTGCGGGCTGACCGCGGCCGATCTGTCGGCCGAGCCGGACGCCACCCGGGCCTACATCGCCGCCAAACAGGCCGGCCGCCAGCCGCATCCCGAGCGTTCGGTGCTGCGGATGCACCGCAAGAAGAGCGGGGCGGTGTTCCCGGTGGAGATCACCTCGGGGCTGGTCACATTCGCCGGCGGCCGGCGGCTCGGAACCTTCGTCCGCGACGTGAGCGAACGCATGCGCGCCGAGCGCGAGCGCGAGAAGCTGACCGAGCGGCTGGAACAGGCCAGCCGCACCCTGGAGGCGGTGCTGGACGCCATCCCGGACGTGATCGGGCTGCAGGATGACCGCCACTACATCATCCGCTACAACCGGGCCGGCTACCGCTTTCTGGGCTTGACGCCCGAGCACTGCCGCGGCCGCAAGTGCTATGAGCTGATCGGCAACGAAGGCCCTTGCGCCGAGTGCGCCACCTCGGTCGCCTACCGCACCAAGCAGCCGGCCGCGGTGGTGCGGCGCTTCGGCGAGATCGAACGCTGGCTCGACATCCGGGCCTATCCCATCCTGAACGATGCCGGCGAGGTGACCCGGGTGGTCGAGCACCTGCGCGACATCACCGAGGAGCGCCACCTGCGCGAGCGGCTGCAGCAGGCCGAGAAGCTGGAGACCATCGGCCAGCTGGCCGGCGGCATCGCCCACGACTTCAACAACCTCTTGGTCCCGATCATGGGCCACATGGACCTGATGCTGGCCGATCTGGCCGAAGGCGATCCCCGGCGCGATGCCTGCCAGACCGTGCTGGAGGCCGCCGAGCGGGCCGGCCGGCTGGTGCGCAAGCTGCTGGCCTTCGGCCGCAAGCAGCTGCTCGACATCCGGCCTTGCACGATCGACGAGCTGCTG
This sequence comes from uncultured Myxococcales bacterium, assembly GCA_964454005.1. GTDB lineage: Bacteria > Myxococcota > B64-G9 > B64-G9 > B64-G9 > CAYVQE01. The sequence continues at coordinate 47,097 of CAYVQE010000016.1, read as the reverse complement.
CGCGAGCTGCTGGGCCTGATGCGCCGAACCATCCGGGAGAACGTTCAGATCGAATGCGAGTTGGAGGCCGGCGAAAGCCATGTGGCGGCCGATCGAACCCAGCTCGAGCAAGTGGTGATGAACCTGATCGTCAATGCCCGGGATGCCATGCCCGACGGCGGCCGGCTGCGCATCACCTCCGGAACGCTTCGCTGCGGCGAGGCGATGGCGACTGCGATCGGCGAGCTGCCCCCAGGCGATTACGCGGTCTTGTCCGTCGCCGACACCGGCCAGGGCATGCCCCCCGAGGTGGTGGACCGGATCTTCGACCCCTTCTTCACCACCAAAGCGCGCGATCGCGGGACGGGCCTCGGGTTGGCCACCGTCTACGGCATCGTCAAGCAGCACGGCGGTGGGCTGGAAGTCGACAGCACGCCGGGCCGGGGCACCACCTTTCGCATTCTGCTGCCGCTGGCCGCGGACGGGGTGGATGAACCGGGGCGGCCGGCCGCGTCGGGGCACCAGCGCGGACACGGCGAGTGCATCGTGGTGGTCGAGGACGACGCGTTGGTGCGCGACCTGGTGTGCCGGATACTCGACCGCCACGGTTACCGGGTGCAGACGTTTCAAAGTCCCCAGCAAGCCCTGGACGCGATCGGCCGGGCGGCGGAGGCCCCGGAACTCTTGCTGACCGACGTGGTATTGCCGGGCATGAACGGACGCGCCCTGCTCGAGCAGCTGCGCCGCAGCCATCCCGAGCTGCGGGTGCTCTACATGTCGGGCTACCCCGGCGCGGTGCTCGACGAGCAAGGCATAGACCAAGCGGAGATTGCCTTCATCCAGAAGCCCTTTGCGGTAGACACCCTGCTCGCCCGGGTGGCCGCCGTGCTGGACGCCTGAGCGGTCAGGGGAACCCCTGATTTCCCACCTCGGCCGCGATCTCTGCGGACCGAGAACCGCTCGCTACGCTCGCAGGCCCGGCTTCGCCGTCAGCGAGGCCAACCCCGCTTGCCAGGGCTGCGCTGCGATGGCATCATGCTGCGAGATGGCTCCCTTTGCGACCGGATGGGTTTTAACTTCGTTTCTTTTGTGCCTGGCGTCCCCATGGCTGCTCGGCGCCTGCTCGGGCGGCGGGGCGGAATGTGCGGCCGACCGGGATTGCCCGCCGGGAAATTACTGCCGGGCCGGCGCGTGCAGCTATGACTGCAACATCGATGCGGATTGCCCCGCGGGCTTCACCTGCTCCGAGCGCGGGCGCTGCCAGCGGGGCTGCGTGAAGAGCAACGGCGGGGTCGAGGCCTGCGACGGGCTGGACAACGACTGCGACGACGAGACCGACGAGGAGTGGCCCGAGCTGGGCCAGGAATGCCGCAACGAAGACTGTTCGCCCGGCCTATGGGTTTGCACCGCCGACGGACTCGGGGTGGAGTGCGACGGTCCGCTGCCGGCGAACGACGACGCCAGCTGCGACGGCTACGACGACGATTGCGACGGGCAAACCGACGAGGACGCCGAGCCGCGTCCCTGTCCGCTGAGCGGCGGGGTGTGCCGGGAGACCGAGCAGCGCTGCGTCGACGGCGCCTGGACCGCCTGCGACTACGGGCCGGACTACACCGCCGGCGTCGACGCCAACTGCGACGGGCGCGACGAGGATTGCGACGGCGAGACCGACGAGGACGCCGCCGTGCTGCCGCTGGCCGAAGACGGCGACTGGGCCGGCGACGGTGTGGACAACAACTGCAGCGGGGTGGCCGACGAGCCGGGCGGTATCATGGTGCCGGTGCCGGGACGGCCCGGGGTGGCCATCGACGCCTACGAGCTGGTGGTCGCCGATGCGCCCGACTGCAGCGGCGCGCACTACGGCAGCGCCGGTGACGATTACCCAGCCGGCTTTCCGGCCGCGGGCAGCCCCTCGGTGACCCTGTACGCCTGCTCGCTGCCCGGAATTCTGCCATCCGGTTACCTGAGCTGGTACCGGGCCCGCTGGGCCTGCCAGGCCCAGGGCAAGCGCCTGTGCAGCAAGTTCGAGTACTACGCCACCTGCGTCGGCGATCCCATCACCTACTACCCTTACGGCAATACCTTCATCGGCGGCGCCTGCAACTGCGGTCTGACCGGCGGCCGGCAGCTGGCCGCCAGCGGCAGCTTTCCCGACTGCCACTCCGGCGGCGCCTGGGACATGAGCGGCAATCTGAGCGAGTGGTTGGCCGACAGCATTCCGGGTGAGCCTGATCTGGCGGTGGTGGCCGGTTACGGCTACTCCAACGAGATCTGCCACTGGGGCACCGGTTGCCATGCCTGCGATCCTGAAAACCCCGACCACACCCACCGGATCGAGATGGCCGCTGACTGCTCCGGCGATGTGGAGCGTTCCTACGAGGTTTTCGGCAGGGCGGACGCCAAGGCCTACATCGGCGGCCGCTGCTGTTGGGACCTGCCATAACGCGTTGCCATCCCGGCTGGTGTGGTTGCCTCCGGTCCCCGGCCCGGGTTAGCCCGGTCGAGAGCGCAGGCCGGGCTCAAGAATCCAGCGCCTCTCGCACCTTGTCGGCCAGCTCGATTAGCGAGAAGGGCTTGTGCATGAAGTGCAGGCCGTCTTGCAGCACGCCGTGGCGGGCGATGGCGTCATCGGTGTGGCCGGACATGTAAAGCACCTTGAGCTCCGGGCGCAGCGCGAGCAGTTGTTCGACCAGCTCGCGCCCGTTCATCTCGGGCATGACCACGTCAGCGATCACCAGGGCGATGGGCTCCGGATGCTGCTCCACCAGCGCCATGGCCGCCGAGGGCGTCTCGGCGGTCAGCACGGTGTAGCCGAGCTTGCGCAGCATGCGCGCGCCGAGCGAGAGCACGGCTGGCTCGTCTTCGACCAGAAGCACGGTCTCGTTACCCGGCGGTGCCGTCTGCTCGTCGCGCGGCGGGCGCCGGATAGGGCGCTCCTCGCCGGAATGGCGGGCCAGGTAGACGCGAAAGCGGCTGCCCTGCCCCGGCTCGCTGTCCGCGGTGATGAAGCCGGCATTTTGTTTAACGATGCCGTAGGCGGTCGACAGACCCAAGCCGGTGCCCGCGCCTTTGGGCTTGGTGGTGAAGAAGGGCTCGAAGACCTTGTCGAGCGTCTCCGCTTCCATGCCGCAGCCGGTATCGCTCACCGACAGCAGCAAGAAATCGCCGTCCGGTTGTTGTTCGTCGACCGCATCATCGGCTTCGGACGGTTCGGCGCGAGACGTCTCAATGGTGATGGTGCCCACCCCGGCGATGGCGTCGCGGGCGTTGAGGCACAGATTGACCAGCAGTTGGTCGATTTGGCCCAGGTCCATCTTGACGGGCCACAGGGCAGCGGACGGCTCGAAACGCAGCTCGATCTCCTCGCCGATCAGCCGCTGCAGCATGGCCAGCATGCTGGCCACGGTCTCGTTCAGATCCATGACGGTCGGCGAGGCGGTCTGCTTGCGGGCGAAGGCCAGCAGCTTGCGCGTCAGCTCGGCAGAGCGCTGGGAGGCGGCTTCGATCTCGCTCAGCTGCTCGTGAACGCTCGATCCGGGATCCAGCTCGGCTTCGGCCAGCTGCACGTTGCCCAGGATGACCGACAGCATATTGTTGAAGTCGTGGGCCACGCCGCCGGCCAGTCGGCCCACCGATTCCATCTTCTGAGCCTGGCGGTACTGCTCTTCCAGCCGGACCTTCTCGCGTTCGAGATACTTGCGTTCGGAGATGTCGTAGGCCACTGCCAGGATGGCGCGCCGGCCCGTGAGGCGCACCGCGCCGAGGTGCACCTCGACCGGGTAGCTAGAGCCGTCCCGGCGCCGGTGGGTGGACTCCAGCGAGGTGAACTCGCCCTGGTGCAGCCGCTGCCACAGCCGGCTGCGGTCCTCGCGGCTGACGCTGGCCGGATCGATGTCGGCCACGCTCAGCGTGTGCAGCTCCTCGCGGGTGTAGCCGGTGTTGTCGCAGGCCGCCTGGTTGACCAGCAGCAAGCGGCCATCGAGGTCGTGGGCGAACACCCCGCCCGGCAAACCCTCCAGCACGGTGCGGAAGCGCTCCTCGTGCTCTAGCAGCTCGTGGTGCGCCTTTTCGAGCGTGGTGGTGTCGGTGACGATGCAGACCAAGCCGATCAGGGCCCCAGCCGCATCGCGACGGTAATCCCAGTCGACCAGCACGTCGATGACGGAGCCGTCCTTCTTGCGGTTCTGAGAAGAGAAGGGCTTGGGCGCCGGCTGCTCGCGCTTGATGTGCTCAAAGTGGTCGCGGACTCGCTGCGCCAGGGCTGGTGAGGGCTCCATGTCCCAGCAGTGGCGGCCGATGAGCTCGCCGGGGACGTAGCCCAGCAGGCGGTGGCAGGCGGCGTTGGCATCGCGTATGCGCCCGTCCAGATCGACCAGCTCAATGCCGTAGGGCACGGCCTGCAGCATGGCTTCGACCTCGGCCAGGCGCTGCTCGAGCTGCTCGACGCTGCATCCTGGATCATCCGCCATCGGCGCCCCCCTCCCACGGTATTCAACCAGCGTATTGCACAAGGCCGGCTATTGCCAGGCTCGCCCCTGCTCCGTGCCGCCGGTCTGCTGCGGCGAGGATGGATGGTCTGCGCACGACGCGTCTTCGGTCTCAGCCCGCGTCGCTGGGCGCGAGTTTTTTCAGCTCGTAGCGCTCCTGGCCGCGGGTCAGGATCAGGGTGGTATCGGGTTCTTCGCCGCCGTCGTCGGCCGGCAGCACCAGCTCGATGCCGGCCAGGGGCGGGTCGGTGCAGGTCAGGCTGACCTTGCCGTCGGGCCGGTCGTAGCGCAGCAGGGTCGAGCGGTAGTTGCCGGCGTCCAGCTCCACCCCGTCGCCGCTGCGCTCGATGCTCAGCACGCCGAGCTCGGGGTGGACGTGGTCGCCGAGCAACGGCGCGATCCAGTCGGCCGCCGGCCGGCTGCAGCGCTCGAGCGCCTTGGCCCGCTCCTGGCGCTGGGCCTCGACCGCGTAGGCCAGCTGCTCGGCCACCTTCTCGTCGCCGCCGAACCAGATCTCGAACAGGCGCCGGGCGACGATGCCCGCGACCAGGTGGCCGCCGGTGCCGTTGCTGAGCATGACGAAGCCGCGCTGCTTATCCGGGTAGAAGCTCACCTTGGTGGCGAAGCCCATGGTGCCGCCGCCGTGGGTGAGCAGCCGCAGGCCCTTCTGCTTCGCCCGCACCCAACCCAGCCCGTAGGTCACGTCTTTGGCCATGGTGACCTGCGGCTGCCAGCGCTTCTCCAGTGCGGCCCGCGACACCACCCGGGTGCCGTCCGGCGCCCGACCGCCGTTCATCTCGGTGATGACGTAGCGGGCCATCTCGGCGGCCGAGGACCAGACGGCGCCGGCAGGCGCCACGTAGTCGGCGAAGCGCTCGTGATCCAGCGCGATGCGCTGGTGGCTGCCGTCCAGCGCCTGGGCGTGCGGCCGGGCGTGGTTGGCGTCGGCCACCGCCCGCTCCAGCGCCAGGGTGGTGCGCGGCATGCCCATGGGCTCAAAGACGCGCTGGCGCATCAGGGCGCGGTAGGTCGCGCCGGGGTCGGCCTCGGGCGCCACCGCCAGCGCGGACACGTAGCCGCCGGCGGCCACCATGTGGTTCTGGTACTGGAAGGTCTCCTTGAACCCGGTGCTGGGCTCCATCCGCGCCAGCTCGGCGAACACGTCGTCGGGGCCCTTGCCCTCGTACTCCAGGATCAGGGGCATGTCCTTGCGCGGCAGCCCGGCGCAGGCGCAAACCAGGTGCTGGACCTCGAGCCGGGCGGCCAGCTCGGCGTCGCCAAGGGCAAAGCGCGGGTAGACGTCCTGGACCTTGCGCTGCCAGCCGAGCTGGCCCGCATCGACCAGGCCGGCCATCATCAGGGTGGTCAGCGACTTGGTCACCGAGCCGATCATCATCAGCGTGTCGGCGTCGACCGCCGCCTCCTCGCCCAGCCGGCGCACGCCGTAGCCCTTGGCATAGACCACCGCGCCGTCCTCGATCACCGCCAGCGCCAGCCCGGGGGTGCCGGTCTCGGCCAGCGCCTCGGCGATCAGGGCGTCGATGGCCGCGGTCTCGCCCCGCACCGAGCCGGCGCTCGCCTCGGACAGGTCTTGTTCCTCGGCGCCCGGCACATCCATCGAGCCGATAAAGGCGCGGATTTGCGCCGCCCGCTTGTCGAGCACCGGCGCGGTGGCGCGCACCAGGTGGACGTAGACCTTGTCGCCGCGCTTGCGGGCCACCGCCTGGGCGATCAGCTCGGCCTCGTCGGCCACGTAGTTGCGCATCAGGAAGGCGTCCCAGGGCGGGCTGGCCGGCGGCTCGCGGCTGCTGTCGACGCGGCCGGCGAAGTCGGGCGCCACCCGCGACCAGGCCGCGTCGATGGCCGCGCCCAGCTCCAGGTCGCCGAGCTCCACCAGCCACAGGTCGAACTCGTCGCTGACCAGGCTGACCACCCCGCACTCGGCCACGGCCGCAAAGCCGGCCGGCACCTCGAAGCTGAGTCCGCTGTCGGTGGTCAGCGCCCCCGGCCCCTGCACCCGCAGCGCAGTGCAGCCGGCCTCCATCCCCGGCCGCAGCGCACCACGCTCCCCGGCGCAACCCAGCGCCAATGCCAGCGAACAGATGCAGAGCAGCTTCGGTAGCGATCGGTTATGCATGCTGGACTCCCTCCTCGATCCGGTCCGTGCTCCGGGTCTCCGGCAGTATACCGCGACAGCTGGTGTTGGCCATGGTCAGCGGTTCGTTGGTGCGGTGGCGCCGGCCGGCCCGGGCCAGCCAGAGCAGGAGGAACCCGAGGGCGCTGCCGCCCGGGGCGGTGCTGCTGGAGCAGCCGCAGCCGCCGCCTCCGCCGCCGCCGGCCGGCGGGCCGCCGTCGCCGCTGCCGCCGTCGCCGCCGCCCTCGGCTTGTTGCGGGTCGCTGCCGCGGGCGTACTCCTCGGCGTTGCTCAGGCCATCGCCGTCCGGGTCGGCGTCGGCCGAGGGCTGCAGCGGGTCGGTGCCGTGGGCGTGCTCCCAGGCGTCGGGCAGGCCGTCGGCGTCGTAGTCGTCGGGCCGCAGATCGGGCAGCAGGAAGGTCAGCGCCAGGTCGGCCAGCCGGCTGCGGGCGGACGGCTCGACGATGGTCTCCAGCGGAAAGCCCAGCAGCAGGCTGCGGCCGGGGTCGCGCTGCCAGGCCACCGCCGCGCCGGCGCCGCTGTCGTAGACCAGCACCTGCTCGCCGCCGGCCGGCTCGATCACGTCGGGATACTCCACCGGGTAGATGGCGGCGCTGCCGTCGTCGAAGGCCAGCGCGCCCAACGCCGCGAAGGCGCCGCTGCCCGCGGCGGCGTAGGTCTCGGCGTCGTCGGCCGCATAGCGAGCCCCGAATGCAGCGGCGAAAAAGGCGCTGTCGGCGCCGGCGCCGCGTTCGACCAGGTCCCAGCCGATCTCGGCGCCGCTGGCCAGCAGGGCGCCGCCGCTGTCGAGGTAGGTGCGCACGGCGGCCTGCTCGTCGGCCGAGAAGGTCTCGTCGGCGGTCGATTCCTCGCCCAGGATCCAGATCGCCGCGGCGTAGTCGGCCAGGGCCACCCGGCCGTCGGCCACGCATTCGTTGGCGGCGAAGTCGAGGTAGAGGGGCCGCTCGCTGCCGGCGACGGCCGCGGCGTGGGCCCAGGCCTGGTCGCGCCGGTTGCGCCCGTCGCCGATGAAGGCGTCCTGGCGGTCGAAGCCCGCCACCAGCAGCACATCGGCCGGGCAGCCGCGGCCGCGGTAGCGCGCCGCGGCCAGTTCCGAGGGCGGGCCCTCGCCGCCGGCGTTGAGCGCCGC
>CAYVQE010000016.1:0-39247 GCA_964454005.1 uncultured Myxococcales bacterium | reverse complement strand
CCAGCCCGGCGTACAGGGCGTAGCCCAGCCAGCGGCGGAAGCGCGGATCCTGCAGCGCCTGGTTGTCGGGCATGCGCATCTCGGGCCCGGCCCGCTCCACGCCGTCGTGGAAGGCCGACTCGACCAGCGCGCCCGGGATGGCGTCGAGCACGCGCATCTCGCCGAAGTTGGCCACCAGCCGGCCGCGGTCGCGCCAGTTGGGGTCCCAGCGTTGGCGCAGCGTCTCGATGATGGCCTGGTGCACCGCGCGCTGCAGCGCGTCCGAGCCGGGCGGGTCGTCGCACAGGGCCGGGTCCGGCGCGGCCGAGTGGTCGGGGTAGTCGAGGCAGCTGAAGCGGTAGGTCGAGGTGCCCGAGGCCGCGCTGGTGCTGCCGCCCGAGGCGTTGGAGTGCAGCGACAGGTAGGCGTCGGCGCCCTGCCACTCGGCATAGGCCGGTCGCACGGTCACGTCCGAGCCGGTCGACGCCCACTCGGGCAGGCCCAAATAGGGCAGGCCCAGCAGGGCGTTCATCATCCAGCGCGGTTTGTTCGCCGGTTCGTCGGCCACCCGCTGTTCGTCGAAGCCGCCGCCGAGGCGAACCGCGTCGGCGATCAGGTACTGGCCGGCCGCGGCGCCCGGGCCGGCGCCGAGTTCCAGCGCCCCGCCCGCAGTGCCGAAGCGCCAGGCGCCCAGGTGGATCCAGCGCGAGCCGTCGCGGCGCTGGTCGAGCTGCAGCTCGGCCGTGCCACCGCGGTGGTGGATGCGCACGCGGGCGTCGGCCACCCGGTTGCCGCCGGCCACCTGCCACAGCGAGACCCAGTAGCGGCCGGGCACCTCGGGCTCCAGCGGGAAGAGCAGGCGACCGGGCTGTTCGGCCGGCAGCACCAGGTAGTCGCCGCCGAGACCGCCCGGGCTGTCGCCGGGCTGCCAGGGCCCCTGGGCGATCGCGCCCGCATCGCCGGCCTCGACGATGCGCTCGAAGCTGGACGGGTCGCGCTCGCGCACCGACCAGACGCTGGCCCCGGCGCGCAGCAGGTGCGGGATCAGGTAGCGGTTGACGATCTGGGCGTTGGACAGATCCTCGACGATGCCCAGGCAGGTGGCGCAGCCGGGAATGTTGATCAGCGGCCGCTGGAAGCGCCAGCCGCCGTCGTAGCTCCAGCCGTGGCCCGGGCTGAGCGCGATGGTGCGCCCGAGCAGGCTGCCGCCGTAGGGCAGCGCCTCGGGCGGCAGGCCGCGCAGCACCCGCTCGGGCGGCGGGCGACCGCGGGCCCGCAGCGCGGCGATGACCTCCGCCTCGCGCGGGTCGCGCAGCACGCTCCACAGCGGCCGCCGTCGCCCGCCGCGCTCGACCCGCACGTCGATGCCGGCCAGCCCGGGCCGCACGCGGCGGCCGGCCCACAGCAGGTGGCGCACCAGGTCCTCACGCGCCAGCTCGCGGCCGCGCAGCTGCTCGACCGCGCCGCCGAGCACCAGCCGCAGCACGCCGTGGTCGACCTCGACCGCGATCAGGTCCATCCCGGCGGGTAGCTCGGGCCGCAGCGCCTCGGCCAGCGCGCCGGCCTGCGCCGGGCCGGCGCACAGGGCCGACAGCAGCAGACCGCTCAGCCCGAGCCGGATCATGCTCGCTCCTCGCCGCGGCATCAGGCCGGCCCGCGCCGCTGGTCCAGCAGCGCCAGCAGGGCGCGGCCGGCGTCGGCGCTGAGCACGTAGTCGACCGTGCCGACCTTCTTGGCCGCGCTGGCCGGGGCCTGGCTGGGATCGCGAACGCCCAGGGTCAGCTTCTTGCCGGTGCGGTCGTGCAGGCGCACCGCCGGGCCCTGGTTGTGGCTGCCGTAGCGGCTCGAGGTGCGCCACAGCAGGGGCGTGAGCTCCGCGGCCGGCAGCTCGACGCGGAACCGCTCGGCCCCGCCGCGCTCGAGCGCGACGGCCTGGTCGGACAGCCGCAGGATGGTCTTGCCCCGGCCGCGGCGGAACATGAAGAAGATCACCGCGGCCGGCAGGCCGATGCCCAGCACCGACATGACCACGCCGATGGTGGTGGCATCGGCGCCGCCGGCATCGCGCAGCAGCGACTGGGCCACCGCGCCGAGGATGCCGACGAACATGACCGCGCCGAAGCTCAGCGCCACGATCTTGAACACGTTGCGGCTCGGGTCGGCCACCGCATCGAAGACCTGCTCGCCGGCCGCGGCCGGCCGGGCGGCCGCAGCGGCCGGCCCCCGGCGCGCCGGCTGCAGCCCGCCCGCCTGCAGCGCCTCGACCAGCTCGCGGAAGGCGTCGCCTTCCAGCGCGTAATCGAAGCGGTAGCGATTGCTGTCGGCCGCGTCGTATCGCTCGGCCGGCAGCTCCACCCCGCTGCCCAGCAGGTGGACGGTCTGTTGGTCGCGCGTCGAGTGCAGATGGCACAGCGAGCCCATGTACTGGCCGCCGGCGAACAGCTTGCCCAGCGACAGCTCCAGGTCGGCCAGCGGCAGCTCGCGCCGGCCGCGCTTGTCGGCGATCAGCAGCCGGTCGCCCTCCAGCGCGACGCGCCCGCCGCCGCGGCGGGTGAGCAGCAGCGGCACGATCACCGCCAGCAGCACCACCGGTCCGATGACGAAGGGCAGGATGCGCTGCAGCCCGCCGCCTGCGCCGGGGTCGATCACCCCGCTGGCGAACAGCACCCCCACCAGCGCGCCGCCGAGGACGAGGACCAGCACCACCCCGATGATCCACTTGCCCCCGCCGCCGAATCCCGCATGCGCCGGCCAACTCTTGTCCACTCCCATCGGCGTCTCCCATCGCAGCGCGATATAGCAGTCCCGGCCCGGCAGCGCTCGGCTGCGGGCCGAGATGATTGTAGTATAAACGGCTCGCCCGTGCATGCCGATCCGGGCCCACTGCAGCGGCCATCGCGTCCGCCATGGGCCAAGCGCCGCTGAGCGGAGACCCCTCGTTCTGGATGGCTCGAAACGCGCCCTTGGGGCGCGAACTTCCCGGCTCAGATGGAATCGGCCGCGGGTGTCTGGCGCCCGCGGCCGCTCGCAGTCCCTGGTCGCTGGCGGCGGCGGTGGCACACGGATTGCTTGATAGTGCGCCGGAACTGGAGCCGGAGAATGACGGCCACGACCAGGAGGTGTGATCGTGAAGGATTTTCCCAGACACTACCAGGAGCTGCAGCAGCGGATGGGCGAGTTGGGCAAGGAGATTCCCGAGGCCATGAAGTCGTTCATGGGCCTGCACCAGTGCGCGACCCGCGAAGGGGACATCTCGTGCAAGTTCAAGGAGCTGATCGCGCTGGGGATCGCGGTGACGGTGCGCTGCGACGGCTGCATCGCCTTCCATGTCCACGATGCGCTGGAGGCCGGCGCCAGCCGGGCCGAGATCGCCGAGACGCTGGGTGTGGCCGTGCTGATGGGCGGCGGCCCGGCGGTGGTATACGCCTGCGAGGCGCTCGAGGCGCTCGAGCAGTTCGAGAAGCAGCGCTAGCGCAAAAGTTTCCAGGCTTGTTCGAACCGACTTGCAAACCCGGGCCGGCGGTCGCCGGGCCCGCAGGAAGGACCGTGCCATGGCCTACGTGCGCTGGTTCGAGGATCTGAACAAGGACGACACCGCCCAGGTGGGTGGCAAGAACGCCTCGCTGGGCGAGATGATCGGCGCTTTGCGCCAGCAGGGCGTGCGCGTGCCCGGCGGCTTCGCTACCACGGCCGCGGCCTACCGCGCCTTTTTGGAGCACAACCAGCTCGAGCAGCGCCTGGCCGAGCTGCTGGCCGGGCTCGATGACGACCGGCCGCTGGCCGAGGTGGGCCGGGCGGTGCGGCGCGCCTTCCGCGACGCCTGGTTCCCGGAGGAGATCGCCGCGTCCATCCGCGAGGCCTATGCCGAGCTGTCGCAGCGCAACGAGGCCGACGAGGTGGCGGTGGCGGTGCGTTCCTCGGCCACCGCCGAGGATTTGCCCCAGGCCAGCTTCGCCGGCCAGCAGGAGACCTTCCTCAACGTGCGCGGCGCCGCCGACCTGCTGGAGGCCTGCCGCGACTGCTATGCCTCGCTGTTCACCGATCGGGCCATCGCCTACCGCCGCGAGCAGGGCTTCGACCACCTGCAGGTGGCCCTGTCGGTGGGGGTGCAGAAGATGGTGCGCGCCGACAAGGGCGGCGCAGGGGTGATGTTCTCGATCGACACCGACTCGGGCTTTCCGAACCTGGTGGTGATCAACGCCGCCTGGGGCCTGGGCGAGCTGGTGGTCCAGGGCACGGTCAACCCGGACGAGTACGCCGTGTTCAAACCCGCCCTGGAGCGCGAGGGCACCCTGCCCATCGTGCGCAAGCACCGCGGCGCCAAGGAGAAGAAGATGGTCTACGCCGCCGGCGGCAGCGCCAACACGCGCACCGTCGACACCCCGGCCCGCCAGGCGCGGGACTTCGTCCTGGCCGACGCGGACATCCTCGAGCTGGCCCGCTGGGCGGTGGCCATCGAGCGCCATTACGAGCAGCCGATGGACATGGAGTGGGCCCGCGACGGCGACACCGGCGAGCTGTACTGCGTCCAGGCCCGGCCGGAGACGGTGCAGTCGCAGAAGGCGGCCGGGGCGCTGCAGACCTACCGCCTGACCGAACGGGGCCGGGTGCTGGTCGAGGGCCTGGCCGTGGGCGAGGCCATCGCCGCCGGGCCGGTCAAGCTGCTGGGCGGGCCCGACGAGATGGACCGCTTCGCCGCGGGCGACGTGCTGGTGACCGACCGCACCGACCCGGACTGGGTGCCGATCATGAAGCAGGCCGCGGCCATCGTCACCGATCACGGCGGGCGCACCAGCCACGCCGCCATCGTCAGCCGCGAGCTGGGCTTGCCGGCCATCGTGGGCGCCGGCGACGCGGTCGAGCGGCTGGACGACGGGCAGCAGGTGACCATCTCCTGCGCCGAGGGCGAGACCGGCCGGGTCTACGACGGCGAACTCGAGTTCGAGCAGCGCCAGATCGATCTGGCCGAGCTGCCCGCCGCCCCGGTGCGCTTGATGATCAACGCCGCCAACCCGGAGGCGGCGGTGCGCTGGTGGCGGCTGCCGGTGGCCGGCATCGGACTGGCCCGGCTGGAGGTCATCATCAACAACGTGATCAAGATCCACCCGCTGGCGCTGACCCGCTTCGACCAGCTCGACCCGGGCGCGGACCGCGAACGCATCGCCGAGATCACCCGCGGCTACCGGGACAAGACGGCCTACTTCGTCGAGCACCTGGCCCGCGGCATCGCCGCGCTGGCCGCCACCCAGCACCCCGACCCGGTCATCGTGCGGCTGAGCGATTTCAAGACCAACGAGTACGCCGCGCTGATCGGCGGGGCCGGCTTCGAGCCCCACGAGGAAAACCCCATGCTCGGCTTCCGCGGCGTGTCGCGCTACACCAGCGACGCCTACCGCGACGGCTTCGAGCTGGAGTGCCGGGCGGTCAAGCGGGCCCGCGAGCAGCTGGGCCTGGACAACGTGGCCGTGATGCTGCCCTTCGTGCGCACCCCCGAGGAGGCCGACCGGGTGATCGCGGTGCTGGCCGACAACGGGCTGCGCCGCGGCGACGCCGGGCTGAAGCTGTACATGATGTGCGAGGTGCCCTCCAACGTGCTGCTGGCCGAGCAGTTCGCCGAGCGCTTCGACGGCTTCTCCATCGGCAGCAACGATCTGACCCAGCTGATCCTGGGCGTCGATCGCGACAGCGAGGAACTCAGCGCGCTGTTCGACGAACGCCATCCGGCGGTCGAGCGCGCCGTCGCCCAGGTGATCGACCGCGCCCACCGGCACGACTGCACGGTGGGCATCTGCGGCCAGGCCCCCAGCGACTACCCGGACTTCGCCCGTTTCCTGGTCGACGCCGGCATCGACTCGATCTCGCTCAACCCCGACAGCGTGATCGACGTGATCGAGCACTTGGCCGCGGAGTGAGTCACACGGGGCGGACCGCCATGAGCGCCGAAAAGCGACAGCAACGGGCCCACGCGGGCGGCGATCTGGAAGAGATCGACCTGGACGAGGTGCGCCGGCGGCTCGACGTCGACACCGATCGCGGCCTGGCCGGCGCTGATGTCGAGCAGCGGCTGCAGCGTTACGGGCCCAACGACATCGCCGAGCGGGAGAAGTCCACCCTGCGCAAGCTGGCGGGGCACTTCTGGGGGCCCATCCCCTGGATGATCGAGGTGGCCGCGGTGTTGGCCCTGGTGGCCCAGCGCTGGGAGGACTTCGGCGTCATCTTCACCATGCTGCTGATCAACGGCGGGGTGGGCTTCTGGCACGAGAACAAGGCCGACAAGGCCATCGAGAAGCTCAAGGAGACCATGGCCCCGCGGGCCCGGGTGCTGCGCGGCGGCGCGCTCGACACCATCGACGCCCGCCAGCTGGTGCCGGGCGACGTCATCGAGCTGCACATGGGCGACGTGGTGCCGGCCGACGCTCGGCTGCTGGAGGACCAGCGGCTGCACCTGGACGAGTCGGCCCTGACCGGCGAGTCGCTGCCGGTCGACAAGGACCCCGGGGCGGTGCTGTACTCCAGCACCACGGTCAAGCGCGGCGAGGCCCGGGCGCTGGTGGTGGCCACCGGCAAGGACACCGCCTTCGCCCGCACCGTGGAGCTGGTCGCCAGCGCCGAGCAGAAGTCGCACTTCCAGAAGGCCGTGCTGCGCATCGGCTACTTCCTGATCAGCGTCACCGCCCTGCTGGTGCTGGTGATCGTGCTCTACACCCTGCTGGTGCGCGACGATCCCTGGACCCAGGTGCTGCTGTTCGCCCTGGGCCTGACCCTGGCCGGCATCCCCCAGGCGCTGCCGGCGGTGATGTCGGTGACCATGTCGGTCGGCGCCAGCCGGCTGGCGCGCAAGAAGGCCATCGTGTCGCGGCTGGCGGCCATGGAGGAGATGGCCGGGCTGCAGGTGCTGTGCGCCGACAAGACCGGCACCCTGACCCGCAACCGGTTGGAGCTGCAGCAGCCGGTGGTGCTGGAGGCCGAGGACGAGCGCGACCTGCTGCGGGCGGCCGCGCTGGCCTCGCGCACCGATCGCGAAGACGATCCGATCGACGCGGCCATCGCCGAGGCGCTGCCCGCCGATCTTTCCCTCGAGGGCTACCAGGTGGTCGAGTTCAACGACTTCGACCCCACCCGCAAGCGGGCCGATGCCACGGTGGAGGCCGGCGGCGAGCGTTTCCAGGTGGCCAAGGGCGCGCCGCAGGTGATCCTCGAGCTGACCGAACCGGATCAGCAGCGGCGCGACGAGATCGACCGGTGGGTCCAGGACCTAGGCGAGAAGGGCTTCCGGGCCCTGGGAGTCGGGCGCAGCCGCGGCGATGGCTGGGTCTACCTGGGCATCCTGCCGCTGCTCGATCCGCCGCGCGACGACGCGGCCGCGGTCATCGAGGAGGCCCGGGGCCACGGCATCGACGTCCGCATGGTGACCGGCGACCACGAGGCCATCGCCCGCCAGGTCACCGGCCAGCTCGGCATGAGCCAGCAGGTGGTGGCCGCCGCTGCGATTTTCGGCGATGAGGCGGGCGGCGGCGCGAGCGAGCAGCGGCAGCGCCAGGCGGTGCTGGAGACCGCCGGCTTCGCCGAGGTGACCCCGGAGCACAAGTTCGACATCGTCAAGACCTTCCAGCGCGGCGACCGCATCGTGGGCATGACCGGCGACGGGGTCAACGACGCCCCGGCGCTGCAGCAGGCCGATGTGGGCGTGGCCGTGTCCTCGGCCACCGATGCCACCCGGGCGGCGGCCGACCTGATCCTGACCGACCAGGGCCTGGGGGTCATCACCCGCGCGGTGGAGGAGGCCCGGCGCATCTTCGAGCGCATGATCGGCTACGCCACCTTCCGCATCACCGAGTCGATGCGGGTGCTGCTGTTCGTGTCGATCTCCATCCTGGCCTTCAGCTTCTACCCGGTCACCCCGATCATGATCGTGCTGCTGGCCATCCTCAACGACATCCCCATCATGACCATCGCCTGGGACAAGGTGCCCACCGCCCGCAACCCGGTGCGCTGGGACATGAGGCGGGTGCTGTCGCTGGCGGCCATGCTGGGCATCGCCGGGGTGGCTTCGAGCTTCCTGCTGTTCTGGTACGTCGAGACCACCATGGATCTGCCGCAGGCCGAGCTGCAGACCATGTTCTTTCTCAAGCTGCTGGTGGCCGGCCACATGACCATCTTTCTGACCCGCAACCAGGGCTGGCTGTGGAGCAAGCCGCTGCCGGCCCTGCCGCTGTTTCTGACCCTGGAGGGCACCCAGATCGCCGGCACCCTGGTGGCCGTCTACGGCATCCTGGTCGAGCCCATCGGCTGGGCCCTGGCCGGCATCATCTGGGGCTACGCCCTGGTCTGGCTGCTGCTGCTCAACGCGGCCAAGGTGCTGATGCTCAAGCTGATGAACCGCGGCCAATCCGACCGCGAACGCTCCACCAGCGCCGGCTCGCAGCCGACCGAGTCCAGCCCGGCCGCCGGCTGAGCCCCGAACAACCCACCGCGGCCCTTCCGCTTCGGCGCGGATGCAGATCGGCTCAGAAGCCGTAGGCCAGTCCGATGGCGAAGTGCAAGGGGGCGCCGAACTCGGCCTCCTCGCGCAGTGGAACCGTGATGCGCAGCAGGGGCTCGACGATACCGAAGTCCAACCAGGCGCCCAGGTTGAGCCAGGCGATGTGATTCGCGGCTTTATGCCGCACGGGAAACAGACCGCGGAGTTCGAGGCCGATGCGCCCCAGGCCCTCCAGCCGGTAGCCGGCGCCGAAGTTCAGCAGCATATCGCCCCGGACATCCCGTTCTCCGGTCCGCAGTACGGGTATGCGCACCGCGCTGCCCAACTCGAGCTGCAGCCACAGGCCGCCGTAGGCTGCGGTCAGCAGGGCCAGCGGCCGCAGCACCGCATCGTGGGGGCTGTGGTAGAGCAGATCCTGGTGGGCGAAGAAGCCGGCCGTCTGTGCGATCCAGTCGCCGCTGTCCTCTTCTTGTTCGATCAAGCCGGCGCTCAACCCCAGGGCGGCGCCGCCGCAGATGCGCCAGCCGCCCCGGGTGCAGACCTTGAACCGCGCCTCCAGGGCTGGATTGCCCAGCACCACGGTGTCGTCCGCATCCTCGTGGAAGGTCACGGCCAGCGGCAGGGCCAGGCTCAGGCTGACCGGATCCAGGTCCAGCTGCCCGCTGAGCAGCGGCGCCAGGGTGACGCCCACGACCCGGGGAGAGGCCGGCACCACCGGCATGGCCAGGCTCAGGTGCTGGGCACCGCTCAGATCCTGCAGCGTGAACAGCCGTCCCGCTCCGCAAGCGGGCGTGGCCTCGCCCTGCGCCGGGATCAGACCCAGGTCCTGCGATGCGGCGGCGGCCGGTGAACAGACACCCGCCAGCGCGCCCGCGAGCAGCAGCCAGCACATCGGTCGGGGCTTCATCTCTCTCGCCTCCTTGCGGACTACAGGGGTAACCAGCCCAGTTCGGCTAGCAGCGGACCGTGCGCGGAGAAGTAGCCGGCGGCGTGGCCCCAGTTGTAGCTGAAGCTCAGGCTGACGGTGAACCGGCTGGTCTCGATCTCGGGCAAGCTTTCGCGGGGTTGATCCGCGTGGAACAGGTCGATCGACAGGCCCACCGAGTAGTAGTGGCCGCGGTGGAAAGCGAAGTCGTAGTCGAACTCGGCGCCCAGATAGATGAAGTCACCAGCGATGCCGGGCCCGAAGCGGTCCAGCGGCCGGTAGACGAGGTAGGGCGCGATGCGCAGCCGGCCCTGGCTGTTGTAGTGCGCATCGTAGAAGTTGCGCGTGAGCTGGGCCGGCAGCCGTAGCTCGAGATTCCAGCCGGACCAGTGGGTCGCTCCCGAGACCTCGCTCTGCGGCAGGTGGAAGGTGACCGCCGGGCTCAGGCGCAGCCAGGCATCCAGGCCCAGCTGGAAGATCTCGGTATAGCTGAAGGCGAAGTCGAAGAAGGCCAGGTTGCTGGTGTGGTTCGAATGGGCGGGCCGCAGGTGGTCGTAGCCGGCGTGCATGCCGAAGCGCAGGTCGCGGCCCAGCAGGCGGCCGTCGAGCTGGGGATCGTCGAAGATGGCCAAGAAGTCGTAGGTCGCCGACAGCGTGGGCTCGCCCTGCAGCAAGCCCGCCCGGTGCAGCAGCTTGAAGGTGTGGAAGAGCTGCTCCTGGCTGCCCAGCGCGTTACGCAGGGCGAACCAGGTGAGCAGGATGCGGTCGCCCACCGCTTTCGGGATGGGGCCGGCCAGCAGACCGTGATCCAGCAGCATGTGTTCCAGTTTGAGCAAGCGCAGCCGCGGGCCGATGTCCAGCAGCCGGCCCACGCCGAAGCCCGCCGCCAGCTCGGCCCGCGCCTGGCCCCACTGCTCGGTGCTATCGTCCCGGCTCTGATGCTCGAGCCCGAAGCGAAGCGGATCGGCGGCGGCCTGGACGAAGACGAAGGCCTGCTCCCAGGGCCGGCGCCCGGCCGAGCGCCCCCCGGTCACGTAGTACCGCAGGTCCAGCACGCTGGCCTGCAAGCGCGCGCTCCAGGCCACGGTCTTGTCATCCGCGGTCAGCCGGCTCTTCAGGGTGGTGTCGAGTTCGGCGGTGAAGCTGTATCCCCAGCGCTCGCGCTCCATGCGGCGGCTGAAGGCCAGCCCGGCGTCGAGGCTCAGATCCAGCACGTCGCCGGGCCCGTCGACCACGCGGTAGTCCGCCTCGCCGAAGACCGCGATCAGCCGCAGGCTCTCGCCGAAGGCCAGCACATCGGCCTCCAGTTCGGGCAGCTCCAGCGCGGGCAGGCTTCGATAGATCGCTTCATTGCCCCCCGCCCCGGCAGGCCCGGCCGCACCCAGCAGGCCAGCCAGAACACCCAGGCCGAGAAAACACCCCGTCGGCATCCGCCGCATCCGCAACCCCCGATGACTATCGATTTATCTAAAGGCTATGGGATCGGTCCCGGCGAGTCAATGGGTCTCCAAGCGTCTGGATACGGCGTGGCTGACAAGGAGGCAGCACATGTGGTAGCTTTTCGTTTCGAATTCTCCGATCGGATTGGTTGAGGGTCGATTGAGGAGGGAGCGAACCTTGGGACTTCGAACTCATCTGTGGTGGCGGCCGCTGGTCCGTCTGGTTGCGATCGCCGCAACGGCGGGCTTGCTGGCCGCCGCCTGCGGCGGGGGCGGCTCCGGGGGTGGGGAGCCGCACGAGTACTTCGTGCGTGCGACCATTACCCTGACCGACGGCCAGGTGATCGACTTCGACCAGGCCTGCAGCGTGACCCAGGCGGATATCATGGGCGAGTCGCTGTGGGGCATGGAGGCCAAGGACATCGCGGTGCCCATCGGCCTGGTGTTCAGCTGGAAGGAAAGCCACGTCACCGGTCCCGGCACCCACGACGCCAGCGAGGGCGTCGGCGACTTCTCGGTCTCGGTGGTTCGGCAGCATCCCACCGATCCGAGCAAGGTGCGCATCTCGACGGCCGGCGATGGCAGCGTGACCTTCAGCGCGCTGGACTATGCGCCCGGCAGCGCCATCGACGGCACCTTCGACGGCATCGTGATGCAGCGCGACGAGCCGGACGATCAGGTGCACATCACCGCCGACGACGGCAGCTTCCACTGCCGCGTCGACTGAACGAGCCCGACCGCGTCGGGTCCTCCGGGCTGCGGGCGGTGGCTCAGCGCAGGCGGACGCGGGCGAGGACCGGGTTGTGGTCGGAGTGGGCGAAGCCGAGATCGGCGCATTCGACCGCCAGCAGCTCCACGCCGGGGCCGAGCAGGAAGGCGTCGACCGTGGTGGTGAAGGTCTGGCCCGGGCGGTAGGGCGCGTCGGTGGCCCGCAGGCTGGGCGTGTCCGCATCCCAGGCCCAGCGCCAGCCGGGCGGGGTCCAGCCGGCCGGCACCTGCTGGAACCAGTCGGGCCGGCGGCCGGACGGGCCGAATTGATCGGGCGCCAGCCCGGGCGGGGCGTGGTTCCAGTCGCCGCCGACCACCACGTGGTGGCCGGCCGCGGCCAGCCGCAGCATGTGCTGTTTCAAAAAGGCCATCTGAGCAGCGCGCAGCCGGCCGTCGCGGTCGAAGGCCGACAGGTGCAAATGCAGCAGCACCCAGTCGTGCCCGTCCGGCGCGGCCAAGCGCAGCTGGTGGAGGCAGCGCTTGAGGTGGAACACGCGCACCGGCCAGGCGTAGTCGCCGGGCAGCTGCAGCCGCAGCGCGCCGGTCGGTTGTGGCCGGCTCAGGCTCAACAGGCCGGAGTGCACCTTGCCCAGCGGCCGGCGCAGCGGGTAGGGGATGTAGGCGACGCGGAAGTTGACCGCCCGGGCGCGGAAATGCGCCGGCAGCGCGGCCGCGATCACCCGCGCCTGATCCATGCCGAAGCTGCGCGCGGCGTCGAAGTCGACCTCCTGCAGCAGCACCACCGCCGCCGGGTGGGCCGCCAGCCAGACGGCCACCTGGCGCAGGTTGCGCTCCACCCGCCCGCGCGAGCGCGGCCGCACCTGCGCCCCGCCGTCCATGAAGAAGTCGGCCCCGCGGTCCAGCCCGGCGTAGCCCAAGTTCCAGCTCAGCAGGCTGAGCTCGGCGCCGGCCGCCGGCGGTTCGGCGGGCGCGTCGTGGCCGGGTGCCACCGGGGTGGGCATGCGGTCGTCGGGCCGCCATTCGAGCATCAGCAACAACCCCAGCGCCAGCAGCAGCAGCCCCGAAAGCCCCAGGCCCAGGCGCGCCAGCCAGCGGGTGATGCGGGTTCTCATGAGCAGCGAGGCTAGCAGGCCCCGGGTCGAACGGGCAAGCCGCCTTGGCCCGCAACGGCAATGGCCCTATACTCGAAGGTGATGAACGATCGCGGCGACATCGCGCCCGCAGAACGCGAGGCCCTGGGCGAAGCGCTGGCCGCGCTGGATTCTCGGCTCGGCATCGTGGCCGCCTACCTCCACGGCTCGCGGGCCCGTGGCGAGGCCCGGGTGGACAGCGATATCGACATCGCCGTGTTCACCGACGGCTCCGCGGCCCAGGCGGGCGACACCACCCGGATCGAACTCGAGCTGTGCGAGCGGCTGGAGCGCTCCACCGGGCTCAAGCGGCTCGACATGCGCATCCTCGATCGGGCGCCGCTGATGGCGCGGGGCAAGGTGCTGACCGAGGGACGGCTGCTGTACTCGGGTGACGAGAGCGCCCGCGTGCGGCTGGAGCGCGACACCCGCATCCGCTATCTCGACGTTCTGCCCAAGATGAGGTGGCTCAACCGGGCCCTGCTGGCGGGCATGGCCGAGAAGGGAATCGGCGATGGTGGATCCCGATAGGGTGCGGCGATTGCTCGAACGCCTGTCCGGCTACCAGGCGGCGCTGACACGGCTGGCGGCCATGCCCGGCGACGCGCTGCGCACCGATCCCGATCGCATGGCCAGCGTCAAGTACCACTTCATCGTGGCCATCGAGTGCTGCATCGACCTGGCCAACCACATCATCGCCGCCGATCGCTTGCGGGCGCCGCTCGACTATGCCGACTCCTTTGGCGTGTTGATCGAGGCCGGGCTGTTGGAGCGCGAGCTCGGAGACGAGATGCGGGCGGCGGCGCGGTTCAGAAACAGGCTCGTCCACGTCTACTGGGACGTGGACGATGGCCTGGTGCTCGATTACCTGACCGACGACAGCCGGCCGATCGCGCGCTTCGCCGCGCAGATGGCGCGGCTGGTCACGGACTCGCGATGAGGCCGGGCTGGGCGGGGGGCTGGAGTGGGGATGCGGCCTGTTGGCTGGTCTCGGGCGCGCGTTCGGGGCGGGCGGCGACCAGCAGGCGGGTCTTTTCCAGCACGCCCTGGGCCAGCGCCTCGGCGGCCGCCTCGAGCAGGCGCTGCTTCAGCGCCCGGCGCTTGCGCTGCAGGTAGAAGGGGCTCTCGTCGCTGCTGTCGTGCACCCGCTCGAACACGGTGAACAGGATGGTGCCGGTCTTGGCGTCGAACAGGGTGGCCTCCAGCACGCCGGCCGCCTCCAGGGTGCGCGAGGGCGCGGCCAGCGCGCCGATCACGGTCGGGTAGAGCCAGGCCCAGCCGTTGAGGTAGCTGCGGTCGATGAAGCGGTGGCGGTAGAGCAGCAGGTACTCGGCCCGGTAGCGGGCGGCCAGCTCGCGCAGCCCGGGGATGCCGCTGGTGGCCGGCCAGTCGGTGGAGATCTCGGTGGCCACCTCGAAAAAGGCGGCCTCGTCCAGCACCCGGGTGAGCACCGCCGGCACGTCGGCCAGCGGCAGCTCGGCGTCCGGGTCGTAGCGCTCGGCCACCTGCACCACGCCCACCCGGGCGTCGCGCTCCAGAAACACCGGCGCGGCCAGCACCCGGCGCAGGGCCTGCTCGCTGATGGTGCCGATTTTATCGCGTTTGAAGTGGTTCTTCTCGAGCTGCTGGGATTGTTCAGCCACCGGCAGCGGTTCCATCTGCGGCGCGCGCAGCTCGCCGTGGGCGGCGGCGCAGCCGCCGGCGGCCGCGGCGGCGGTCAGGGCCAGCGACAACAGCAGGGCACGAGGGGTCATGGGCTTGAAGGACGACATGGTAGCTACCTCCTGGTCTCGGTTTTCAACGCGCATTCACCCCGGCCAACGCTCCCACCCGGGCCGGGCTTACACCGCCGGGCGGTTTTTTTATTTCCCTGTAAGCCGGGCGCCGGAGTGTGCGTTGGATCACCAGTGGCGCGCCAGGCGCGCTGCCGGGCGGGTGCGCCGGTGGCGGCGCTGGTTGCGGCCCTCAGGGGCGAAGCGGAGGCCTGGCATGACGGGACGGCACAGCGGCGGGCGGTTTGTCCTCGGGTCGGCCAGCGGGTATCGTGGCCGGCGGGGAAGGAGCCCGCGGCTTGGCGAACGACTACCGCGATGCGGCCTGGCTGGAGCGCGAACGGGCGCTGATCGCGCGCGCCCGCGACGGCGACCGCCAGGCCTTCGGCGAGCTGTACCGCGCCCTGGCCCCGGACCTGTACCGCCAGGTGCTGCTGCCGCGGTTGTCGGATCCGGCGGCCGCCGAGGACGCGCTGGCCGAGACCTTCGCCGCGGCCTTCCGCCGCCTCGACGGCTACCGCGACCGGGGCCGCAGCCTGTTCTTCTGGCTGGCGCGCATCGCGGCCAACCAGGCCATCGACCAGCACCGCCGCCGCGGCCGCAAGCGGCGCGCGCTCGACGGCCTGCGCCGGCTGTGCCGGCCGCTGGCCCAGCCCGACGCCGGCGCCGACGAGGAGCTGATCCAGCGCCTCGACGCGCCCGCGCTGCAGCGCCGGGTGCAGGCCGTGCTCGAGCGCCTGCGGCCGCGCTACCGCCGCGCGCTCGAGCTGCGTTTTTTCGAGGGGCTGGATCGGGTGGGCTGCGCGGCGCGGCTGGAGCTGAAGCTGGGCACCTTCGACGTGCTGTTGCTGCGGGCCCTGCGGGCGTTCAAAAAGGAGTGGGAGCATGAGCGACGAAGCGCCGAGCAAGCGTGAACAGCGCCAGGCCGAGGCGCTGGCCCGGGCGCTGGCGGGCGAGCCCGACGCGGGCCCGGCCCCGCCCGAGGCGCTGGAGGCGGCCGGCCTGCTGGTCCAAAGCCGCGACGATCCGCTGCCGGCCGAGCGCCAGCAGGCGGTCTACCGGCGCGTCGAAGCGGCACTGGATGCGCCGGCGGCCGCCGCGGCCGGGCGCCGGCGCCGCTGGTGGCTGCCGGGCACGCTGGCCGCCACCGCGGCCGCGGCCGCGGCGCTGGCCCTGGTGCTGTGGCTGCCGCTGGAGCCGAGCCCCACCGGCCTGCCGCGGCCCGACAGCGCCTTGCTGCGCCAGCAGGCGCGGGCCGCCGCCGGCGAACCCGCAGCCGCCCGCAGCCTGGCCCGCCACATGCGCGCCTACCGCCGCGCCGTGCTGGCCGAGCTCGGCGAGCGCTACAGCCCCGCCGCGGCGCCCGCGGCCGCGGCCGCCAAAGCCGGCCGGACCGCCCCGGCGGCGCGCTCGGTCCATCCGCTGCCCCCCTGCCGGCCGCAGCGCCCGAACCCCCCGGCGGGCGGCCGCTTCGCGACAATGCCGGCGGGCAGCGCGTCTCGCGCCGAGCGCTGTTGCGCGCGCCGTTCGGTTCAATGGCCGCCCGCCGGGCCGGTGGCCTGGGCCGGCGGCCAGGGGGACGATCATGACGGTTAGGCTACGCTGGACGCTGCCGCTGCTGCTGCTGGGCCTGGCGCTGGCGGCCGGCTGCAGCCGGCGCGGCGAAGCCGGGCCCTGGCTGGCCCGGGCCCTGGCCGCCCACCAGCGGGCCGACGCCCAGCTCGACCGCGGCCGCTTCGACGCCGCCCGCCAGAGCTTACAGGCCATGGTCGAGCAGCCGCCGCCGGCCGGGCTGGCCGCGGCCGACGCCCGGGTGGTGCGCCAGGACGCCTTCTACCGGCTGGCCCAGATCGAGCTTTTGTCCGATAGGCCGCAGGCGGCGCTGGACTGGTGCCGCCAGGGCCTGGCCCTGGGCGATGCCGGCGATCTGTTCGCCGCCAACCTGCACCTGGACCGCGGCCGCGCGCTGGAGCGGCTGGGCCGCGACCGCGACGCGGCCGCCGCCTACCACCGGGCGCTGCGTATCAACGAGGATCTGCTGGCTGCGGCCCTGGGCGATGAGGCCCCGCGGCCGGAGGATCCGACACCATGACCCGCCCAGCGCCGCCACCCCGCCCGGCAACGGCGCCGCGGCCGGAGGATGTGATCCCATGATGCCGCACACCGCTGCCACCCCGCCCGGACGGGCGCTGAGGCCGGAGGATGTGATCCCATGAGCCTACGCCCTGTCGCCATCCTGCTCGGTCTGGTCCTGGCCGCCGGCGCCGCGCTCGGCGGCTGCGCCGCCGCCGGCCGCCAGGCCGAGCTGGCCCCCCGACCCGGTGTGCAGCCCGACCCGGCCGAGCTGCGCCGGGCCGACGCACTGCTGGCCGAGCAGCGCCGGCTGGCCGAGCAGCTGGCCGGCAGGCTCAACGCCAGCGCCAGCCCCGACTGCGAGCGCGCCCGCGAGCTGGCCGACGCCATCTGCCAGCTGGCCGGGCGCATCTGCGGCATCGCTCGGCGCCACCCGCACGACGCCGAGCTGGAAAAGCGCTGCCGCGACGCCCGCCAGCGCTGCGAAGGCGGCCGCGCCCGGCTGGCGGTGCGCTGTCCGGCCGGGGTCGAGTGATGCGCGGTCTGCTGCTGCTCGGCCTGCTGCTGGCCGGGCTGGTCGTGCTGCTGGTCGCGCTCAGAGGCCGCGGCGGCGGCCTGTTCCGCATCCGCGTCCGCGGCGGCCGGGCCGAGCTGCGCGGCCAGGTTCCCGGCCGCAGCCGGGCCGACGTGATCGAGTTCATCAACAGCCTCGACCTGCCCGAAGGCGCCGCGATCAGCGGCCACCCCAGCCCCCGCAAGCAAGACCCCGGCCGCGGCTTCGAGCTGCGCTTCAGCAAGATCCCCCAGCCCACCCAGCAACGCATCCGCAACTATCTCTACCTGTGACCCCGCCGCCGCGCCCGCCCGCGGTCAGAGCTGGCTGTAGCCGCTGTCGATTGCCTGGCAGCCGGTCTCCGCCTCCACACCGGCGAAGCAGTGGGCCACCTGTTGCTGGCTGTAGGGCAGGGCGATCAGGGCGCCGTGGCGGGCGCTCGGCGACAGGGAGTCGCCATCGCGGCGGTCCGCGACGAAGGCTACCGGGTCTTCGAGGTTCCGGCAGACCAATCGGCTGGGGTGGGGTTTCTTCGGCGATGACGCTCAATCCTGCCCGTCCATCGACGTCGGCCCAAGGAATGTGTCCACCGCGCGGCCCGGAAAGTTCCGTACCCGTTGCCCGAGTTCGGCGGGTGCGTTATTGTTGCTTTTGAGGAAGGAGGGGGCAGTGTTTTTTCGGTTCACGTCCGCTCTGCTCGGGGTCTTGCTGGCTCTCTCTGGGTGCAGTGGGAACGGCGAGCGCTGCATTCCCGACTGCGAGGACCGCCAGTGCGGGGATGACGGCTGTGATGGAAGCTGCGGCGATTGTCTGGATGGTCAGGTCTGCGCGTCTGATGGAAGTTGCTGCGAGCCGCGTTGCGCGGGCAAGGCCTGCGGCCGCGACGGTTGCGGCGGCTCCTGCGGTGAATGCAGCGGTGGGGACGTCTGCCACGCGGGCCAGTGCGTGAGCTACCCCCGAGAGTTCCCGGGTCCATGCATCGTCACGGGCGACATTCTCATCGATGGGCGGGAGGACTATCGGTACATCTACACCTACGATGAAGCCGAGCGGCTGATCGTCGAAGACCGTGACGAGCTGTCCGATGGTGTCATCGATGAGAGGAAGACCTTCGAATATGACAACAACGGGAATCTCGTAGTGAGTGAATTGGATTACTGGGCTGATGGAGACATCGAATACCGAGGGACGATATCCTACTATCCAGACGGGCAGATCGACACGGTCACGAGGGAAGATTATACGGAGAGTCCTGCGAATTTGTATGTAGAGAAGCACTATTACGATGACAGAGGCCGGCTCGCGACAAGAACGATGGATACCCATGGCGATGGCGTCATCGAGTCGATCTTCACCTACACCTACTACGAGGGCACAGACCGTCTGTTGTCCAAAGAAAGAGACGACCATCCGCTCGGATCAGCTGACATTCGATGGATGTACTACTACGAGGGGAACACAACCATTGTGGAGTATGACGATCCCATCGGCGGCCCCATCGAGTCCCGCGACAAATACACATATGATGACGCGGGCAACCTGGTGCGAGAAGAGTGGGACAACGATGCCGACGGTACGATCGATGCTCTCATCGTCTGGATCTTCAACGCCGATGGTTGCCTCATCCGCAAGGAGGTCGACTACCAAGTCGATCAGGAACTGGAGGATCTCTTCATCTACGAACGGGATAGGTTCTGTAACCTATTGCAATCGTGGCAGAGGAACGCCGGAGGAGTCGAGAATCTCGAGGTTTCTGACTTCTCGTGCTGGTTGGAGTGACTCACTCCTCTGTGGCGAGATCCTTGAATGTCTGGATGTTTATGTTTTTTTCACTGCCCGGCAGCAGTTGATCATTGCCTCCCAGCAGCTCTTGCAGCTGGTAATCTGGCGGGGAGTTGTCCACGCTGCGCATCTCGCCTTCCTGTGACATCCAAACCTTGGTGATCTGGAGCCGGCGCAGCTCGGGATCCAGCAAGCCGGCTCCAAGCGGGTACTGCAGCACGACCGTGTTGCTGCCGTGGTCGATGCCGAACTCGAAGGTCTTCTCCCGCTCCACATCCCACGCGTCGTACATCCAGGGGTCGAGCGAAAAGCCTCGATCGAGATCCGGCGCTGCGGCCATGACATTCAGCACCGGCAGTTCCAGCGCCGACTCCAGCTCCCCGAACGGCGTCACGGTCGCCTGCAGCGACAACACGCCGTCTTCCGTGCTCAGGTCGACTGAAGGCTTGTGCAAAAACGGGTTGAAGTAGGTCTTCTGAGCGGTCCGGGCGACCACACCGAAGGTCTGGACCGGTCTGATCCGGAAGCGGATCATCGAGTGCTCGCACTCGGAGTTCTCCAGGCTGACCATGCCGTTTTGCATGATGATCCTCGGCGAGTCGAAATTCCAACTCAGCCGGCCTTGATCGTCGCGGCGGAAGGCTACACCCCTCGACTCGATGATCTCCACCTCGGCGCCGATCGGCTGGAAGTCCTTGGCCACTAGGTCCGGGTAGATGCGGACGAGTTCCGGACCACAGGTGTGCCAAGACGGGACAAGCACCAAGTTGACGGGGGTTGCGTGCCCCAGCACGTCCAGGAGATGCTCCAGCACCGGATGCTGTCTGACCTCGTCAGCGAAGGTCGTGGGGACTCTGTACCAGACAGGCCGCACTGCGTCGAAGCCGGCCGCCCGGGGATAGCTCTCCGGTACGGCGAACCTGAAGGGCAGCATGATGAGCCGTCGCCTGGTCTGGAGTGCCAGCTGGACGACCACGAGACGATGGTCTGTCACGACTGTGCTCTCATCGGCATCCCAGGTTTCGGAAAGTTGGAGCACATGGCTGTCTGCGACGATTTCCGGCGGCATATTTTCAGCTATCCAGGCCGAGGGCCTTGGATACTGTAGGGCCCAGCGGTGTAAGACTGTAGGCGGCCGCAAAAAGTCCTGTGCAGATTCACCCGTAACCAAGAACGGGCTGGTTGTCAGCTCTTCAGGCATTGGAATGTCATGCCAGAAATCGATCTCTGGCGGGTACAATAGATCCCCTGGATTGACGACATCCGGTAGGTCGACCACAGGAAACTCCAGGAAGGGCAGAGCATCCAGCGGATCCACGCCACAATTCACACAGATGGGCGTTACCTCTATCGAAAACTCCGACCCGCTTGCGCTGCTCAACAGGCGACTCGGTAGGACCAAGCCGTGGCTGCCTGGAGGCATGCGGCCCTCGAACAGAACACTGTCCTCATCACCCTC
Source organism: uncultured Myxococcales bacterium (assembly GCA_964454005.1). GTDB lineage: Bacteria > Myxococcota > B64-G9 > B64-G9 > B64-G9 > CAYVQE01. The sequence continues at coordinate 18,924 of CAYVQE010000016.1, read as the reverse complement.
GTGCTCGCGGATGGTTACATAAGGCCGAACATGTACCTCATCGTCATTGACGGCGACCGTTACATCGCGCACCTGTTGTGGTACATTGAGGAAATGCTGAGGTGCCGGGATGGCCGAGAACAGGGTTCTCGTTTCGCCCTCATCATCCACAATGAACTTCACCGGTTGCTCTACTATGCGATCATCGAATCCTATGGCAAACTCCGGGTCGTGGTCAACCAGGTACGCAAGAGCATCTTGTATCATGTTGGTGATGCGGGAGCTGTTGAGAGATTCGGACCCCAGCTTGGCTGATTCCGTGCGCCAGTACACCTTTCCCGCGACGAGGCGTGCAACCATTCCACCATCTTCTCCTGGGTCCTCGTCGATCAAGAAATCGAGAGAAACGTCGGCAGCGGCAGACAAGGAGACGTCGTTGTCGACCTCGTAGTTGACGTCACCACAGCCGACGACAACCCAGCCAGAAAAGACCTCTCCCACAGCGTGGAACTGCGTATGCAGTTTGTCGAGCCGTAGCCGGATACCGATGAGCCTGTCTCGTTCGGAGTCGGTGTACCCTCTCGTACGATCGAGGATCAGGTCGTCATATTCGAGATCGAGGCCTTCGATGTTCAACTTGTTCGCTGCGCTTTGCCGCGGAGTAATATCGGCCTTTCCGATCCAGGTGGACAGCCCCTCTGGAGTCATCGTCAGCTCTCGATCCTCGTCCTCAAGTTCGATCGGCGGCAGTTGGAAGTTGACGTATCCCATGTCGCTGCGGAACGGCAGTAGACTGCGGACGAGCGAAAGCTGTTCTTCGCCCTTCCCTTCTGGTACCGCTGCAGCTACAAGATAGTCTTGCTCACCGATGATCTTGGCCAGCTTGTTCGGGTACTTGAACACCAAGAGTGACGGCTCACCGATCCCCTGGTAGCCCAGGAACAGACCTCCGGGTAAGAAATCCCCATCGTCTGAATGCGCCTGGTTCCAGTCCGCCATCCACCTCCAGTCGGTCATCTGCGGCATGGGACACTGTTGCTGATTCAGCTGGCCGATAAAGCACCACTCCCCGTAGACCAGGCAGTCGGCAAACTGGCTCGGGGGGCTGCCAACAACATCGTTGTACTTGTCGATGCAGTAGTCGACAAAAGGCGGTTTTCTGGCATCGGATGCAACCAGGTCTTCGATGCAGGCCGCAAGGTCGGAAACAGTGTCGCTGCTGTTTCGGCACTCGCCCACGGGTGCGGCGAAGGAGGCCGCAACAGCGAGGCAGTCTCTGTGGCATGAATGAGGCTGGGTGTATTCGCTGGAGAGCGCATCCGACGCCTCGCCCAAGAGCCTATTGAGGAGGCCAGGCGCCGAGCCCGACTGTTCCGCATCGCTCAACATGGTCAGGATATCGGCTACTGATTGCGGCAGCTTGATCGGTAGCTTCGCATTTGGGGCAGCAGGAGGGACATTGCCGCACCCGCAGTTGAACGCGGTGGAGGCGCACTCGGTGAAACACCCACTAAAGCAGCTGAGCGGAACAGTGCACGAGGCAACCAAGAGCAGGCCGATGAGGACGACCAGGCGCGTAATCAATCTGCGCGTCTGGTTGTCGTTCCGCGCTCTGCGACGGGTGGCCGTACCGCGCTTCCTGTTCGCTTGGATTGCGAATGGCATGCTTCCCCCTTCTCTGAATAAGATTCCTAATAATTGTCTACTACGGTGCTGTTCTGTCAACCGCCTTTTGGCCATAAGGTGCAATCTCGCAACACAAAGTAATTTGAGTCTTTTCTCGGTCCATCAAGTGCTGGAGGATCCAGCGAGTTGGAGGCTGCGTGGGCAATCTCGGTTGTTGCCCCGTCTCGGGCCCGGTCAGAGTCTCGATCACGAATCGCCCGCCGGCGATGGGGCTCAGTCGGGGCGGGCGAAGGTGTAGTGGAAGTCGGGGGTGTCGTAGCGGTCTTGGACGATGGCCTGGGTGTCTTCGGCGATGACGCGTTCCTCGTCGGTGGGGATGACCAGGGCGGTGGTGGGGCTTTGGGGCTTGGTGATGGCCATCTCGGCGCCGCCGACGGCCCGCTCGTTGCGGCCTTCGTCGATGTGCAGGCCCAGAAAGGCCAGCTCGCGCAGGGCGGCGGCGCGGATGGGGGGCGCGTTTTCGCCGACGCCGGCGGTGAACACGACCGCGTCCAGCCCGCCCATGACCGCGGCATAGGCGCCGATGGTCTTGGCCAGGGTGCGCGCCTCGACCGCCAGCGCGGTGCGGCAGCGCTCGTCGCCGTCGGCGGCCGCGGCCAGCACGTCGCGGCGGTCGGTGTAGCGGCCGGTCAGGCCCAGCACGCCGCTTTGCTCGTTCAACACCCGGTCCATGGCGGCCGCGTCGAGCTGCTGGCGCTGCATCATGTGCAGCGGGATGGCCGGGTCGATGGAGCCGCAGCGGGTGCCCATGACCAGGCCTTCCAGCGGCGTCAACCCCATGGAGGTGTCGACCGCGCGGCCGCGCTCGACCGCGCAGGCCGAGGCGCCGTTGCCCACGTGCAGCGTCACCAGCCGCAGCTCGGCCAGCGGCCGGTCGAGCAGCACCGCCGCCCGGTGGGCCACGTAGAGGTGGCTGGTGCCGTGGAAGCCGTAGCGCCGGATGCCGTAGCGCTCGTACCACTCGCAGGGCAGGGCGTAGGTGTAGGCCGCCGGCGGCATGCTCTGGTGGAAGGCGGTGTCGAACACCGCCACCTGGGCCACCCCGGGCAGCAGAGCCGCGACCGCCCGCATGCCGGCCAGGTTGGGCGGGTTGTGCAGCGGCGCCAGCTCCACCATGCGCTCCACCGCGGCCAGCAGCTCGGGCGTCACCCGCGCCGAGCGGGCGAAGGCCTCGCCGCCGTGGACCACCCGGTGGCCCACCGCGGCGATGGCGCCGGCGTCGGCCAGCGGCGCGGCGTCGCCCTCGGTCAGCACCTCGAGCACCAGGCCCACCGCGGCGGTGTGATCCGGACAGGCCCGCTCCAGGCTGCGGCGGTCGTCGCCCCGCCGGTGGAGCAAGCGGCTGTTCTCTTCGCCCACCCGCTCGACCAGCCCGCGGCACAGCACCCGGTCGAGCTCGGGCGGCCAGACCGCGTACTTGACCGAGGACGAACCGCAGTTCAGCGTCAGCAGGCTCATGCGGCGCGGCCCCCGTCTCCCGGCTCGGCCCCGGCCAACCCCCGGCGCGCCTCCCGCTCCGGCCCGAGCGGCCGGAGCGCGCCCTCGACCGAGGACGCGCCGCTGTCGATCGTCAGCAGGCTCATGCGTCGCGGTCCCCGTCTTCGCGGTCGGGCTCTTTTTCTCTTTCGTCCGCCTTCTCCACCGCGTCCTCGGGGCTGGACGGCGCCACCGAATCCTCGGCCGCGGTGCCGGTGTCGGGCAGGTCCGGCGGCGGCGCCTGGGCCAGCTGCCAGGCGGCGCCCTTGCGCGCCAGGCCGTAGCAGCCCAGCCCCAGCAGGATCAGCATGGCCAGGCCCAGCCCGCGGCCGGCGCCGTCGTACCAGGGATGGGCCTCGACCGGATCGCCGTCCGCATCGCGCACCACCTGGCCCTCGTCGTCGGTCTCGTACTGCTGCGTCTTGAGCAGCTCGTTGCACTTGTCGCGCTGGGGCGCGGGCAGCTCGGCGCAGCTGGTGGCCGGCCGGCCGTCGACCATGGCCGGCGCGCCGTCGACCACTGCCTCGAGCTGGAAGTCGACGCCCACGCTGATGTGCTGGATGGGCGAGCCCAGCCCGGGCAGCCGCAGCACCGCGGTCAGGATGCCGAAGATGGCGGCGCCGGCCATCAGCCCCGAGGCGATCAGCTTGCCCTGCTCGGCCCGCGCCTGGCGCACCTTGTCGCTGCCGCCGGTGCGCGAGACGATCCAGGCGGTGACCGCCCCGGCCAGCACGGCCAGGTTGATCTGGATGGGCAGGTACATGCCCAGGGCGAAGGCCAGCATGGGCACGCCCGACATGAACAGCAGCACCGCCACCACCCCGCCCAGGGCGTAGAGCAGCCAGGGCTGGTTGGCCGGGTCGGCCATCAGCCCGTCGGATACGGCGGCGATCATATTGGCCTGCGGCGCCGGCAGCACCTTGTCGTTGGGGATCATCAGCCCGCTGGACGGGTCCTGGATGATGAACTGGTAGGCCTCGTTCATCAGCGGGATGACGAAGGCCACCACCAGCGCCGCCACCGCCACGCCCAAGAACTTCCAGCGCTGCTGGTTGCGCGGCGTGGCCCCGATCCAGTAGCCCACCTTGAAGTCCGAGATCAGCGCCCCGGAGGTCGACAGCGCGGTGCAGACCGCGGTGCCCACGATCAGCGCGATGATCATGCCGGCGTTGCCGGCCAGCCCGACCAGGATCAGCGAGCCGATGGCCAGCACCACCGTGATCAGGGTCATGCCCGAGACCGGGTTGACGCCCACGATGGCGATGGCCTGGGCGGCCACCGGGGTGAACAGGAAGGACAACAGAAAGCCGGCCAGCATGCCGACCAGGGCGAAGATCAGGCTCTGGCCCATGCTGTAGGTGCTGCCGTCGTCCTGCGGCGTGATCAGGGCCACCACGAAGAACAGCGCGCCCATGGCCAGGGTGGTCAACAGCTGGATCAGCAGCACGTTGCGCGGTGCCATGTCCAGGTCGGTGCGCTCGGCCTGCTGGCTGTCGCCGCCGCGGGCCGACAGGCCCTTGAAGCCCAGGGTGACCGAGCTGACCACGATCTTGCCCATGCGGATGATGCCGATCATGCCCGAGATGGCGATGGCCCCGATGCCGATGGGCTTGATGAAGGCGCTGAAGATCTGCGACGAGCTCATCTGGCCCACGTCGAAGGTGGTGCCGGCGTAGTCGATGGAGCCGGCCTGCTTGCCGAACATGTAGACCACCGGCACCATGACCACCACCGCCAGCACCGAGCCCGAGGCGATGATGGAGGCGTACTTGATGCCGATGATGTAGCCCAGCCCGAACAGGGCGGCGATGCCGGCGATCTTCAGCTCGATGCGCAGGCTCTCCAGTCCGTCGCCGATGCCCCAGGGCAGCACGTCGGTGGTCAGGTCGGCGTTCCACAAATGCACCGCCTCGACCAGGAAGTCGAAGCCGGCGCCCAGCAGAAAGGACAGGATCAGGATCTTGCCCGCCCCGCCGGCCGCGCTCTCGCCGGTGACCAGCACCTCGTTGATGGCGGTGGCCTCGGGGAAGGGCAGCTCACCGTGCAGGTCGCGCACGAAGTACTTGCGCAGCGGGATGATCAGCACCACGCCCAGCGAGCCGCCGATGGCGCAGGCCAGAAAGATCTGCCACCAGGCCGCGTCGAGCTGGTTGATATAGAGCGCCGGGATGACGAAGGTGGCCCCGGCGGCCACCACGCCCGAGGCCTGGCCCACGCTCTGCACCATCACGTTCTCCAGGATGGTGCTCTTGGCCTTGCGCATCATGCCGAAGAAGATGGCCAGGATGGCGATGGGGATGGAGGCCTCGATGCCGTTGCCGGCCCGCAGCGCGATGTAGACGCAGGCCGCGGTGAAGATGATCACCATGGCCAGGCCCAGGCCGATCGACCACGGGGTCACCTCGGGCCGGGTGTCGCCGGCCGCAACGATGGGCTTGTAGGTCTCGCCCGGCGCCAGCTTGGTATAGGCGTTGGCCGGCAGCAGCTTGGAACCTTGGGAGCGGGATTCTTCCATCGGATCCTCCGGTTGGGTCTCGCGGGTCCGTGTGGGTGCGTGTGCGGGGAGGGACGGTAGCACACGGCGGCGGGGGGCGCAAGCCGGGCCCGATCGTCAATTCGCCGCCTTTCCGAAGGGTTGGGTTGAATCGTGGACCGGTGTGAAGAAAACCGTCTTTCGATCCGTTTCGATGAGGTCGGGTCTTTTGGCCACGGCTCGTGGGCCGGCTTGCGGGCCGCTGGGAGGCGTGCTAGGTTCGCGGCGCTGTCGAAGCGCACAGATTACGTGTCGCGGGATGCCGAAAGCGGCCGATCCGCGGCGCAACAGGAGGAGATGAAAGCCATGAAGTCGAAATTGCTGTCATGTTGTTGGGCCCTGGTACTGCCCGCGGCGCTGGTCGCCGGGGGCTGCTCGGGCGACTCGGGCACCGACTGCCCGGTGGGTCAGACGGACTGCGACGGGGTATGCGTCGACACCAGCACCGATCGCGACAACTGCGGTACCTGCGGCAACGCCTGCCTGGGCGGGCAGCACTGCGCCGCCGGCGCCTGCGTGGCCTGCGACAACGAGTGCGAGATGGGCGAGAAGCGCTGCGCCCCGGGCTCGACCACCCAGTACCAGGAGTGCGGCGATCCCGACGGCGATACCTGCCTGGAATGGGCGCCGGCCCAGGCCTGCGCCGCCGGTGAGATCTGCGACGCCGGCGACTGCATCACCGCCTGCAGCGACGAGTGCGGCCGCGAGGACGCTCAGGTCTGCGACCCGGAGGGCGCCAACGGCTACCGCGTCTGCGGCGATTTCGACGACGACGATTGCCTGGAGTACGGCGACCTGGTCGGCTGCGACGCCGACGAGACCTGCGTCGAGGGCCAGTGCGTCGAGGCCTGCAGCGACGAGTGCCCGGCCCAGGGCGACCGCCAGTGCGCCGCGCCGCCCGACAACGGCTTTTTGATCTGCGGCGACTACGACTCCGACTCCTGCCTGGAGTGGGGCGGGCTGACCCTGTGTCCGCAGGGCGAGACCTGCTCGGGCGGCGTTTGCTCGTCCGACTGCAGCGACGACTGCGCCCAGGGCGAGCGGGTGTGCGACGGCAACGGCTTCCGCACCTGCGGCGCCTTCGACCAGGATCCCTGCCTGGACTGGTCGGGCGTGACCCAGTGCGCCGCCTACGAGGTGTGCAGCGACGGCTACTGCGAGACCGCCTGCAGCGACGAATGCGACCAGGGCAGCAAGCGCTGCTCGGGCGAGGGCGCCGACGAGGGCTACGACGTCTGCGGCAACTACGACGCCGATCCCTGCCTGGAGTGGGGCAACCACACCACCTGCGGCGCGGGTGAGGCCTGCGTCAACGGCCAGTGCGTCGAGGACTGCCAGGACGAGTGCCCCAATGCCGGCGCGCGCATCTGCGACGGCGACGGCTACCGCACCTGCCGCGACAACGTGGACGGCGACTCCTGTCTGGAGTGGAGCGACATCACCGCGTGCCCCGACGGCGAGGCCTGCTTCGACGGCCAGTGCTCCGAGTACTGCATCCAGGAGTGCACCGAGGGCGACCGCGAGTGCTACGGCGCCGGCTGGCGCGAGTGTACGGCCGTGCCCGATCCGCAGAATCCGGCCGAGGACTGCTGGGTCTGGGGCGCGGTGACCGCCTGCGATCCCTACTACGCCTGCAACCCGGACGCCGACCCGGTCGAGTGCCAGCTGACCTGCTCGGACGAGTGCCCGCAGGGCGGCGCCCGGCAGTGCACCGGCGATCTGAGCGGCTACCAGGAGTGCTCGGCCGGCCACGACGCCGACCCCTGCCTGGAGTGGGGCGCGGCGGTCGGCTGCCCCGAGTTCTACGAGTGCGATCCGGGCTCGGCCCAGTGCGTGGAGGCCTGCGACGACGAGTGCGGCCTGGGCAACTTCCGCTGCACGGCCGACGGTACCGGCACCCTGGAGTGCGTGACCGACTTCGACGCCGATCCCTGCACCGAGTGGGGCAATGAGACCCCGTGTCCGGACGGCGAGACCTGCTCCAACGGCGAATGCGCGCCCACCTGCTCCGACGAGTGCGACACCGCCGGTGCCATCGTCTGCTCGGCCGACGATCCGACCCACAAGACCTACCGCATCTGCGGCAACTACGACGCCGACGACTGCCTGGAGCTGAGCGATTCGTCGACCTGCGGCTACGGCGAGCAGTGCGACGCCGATCCGGATGCGGGCCCCTGTGTGGTGGTCTGCGAGGACGAGTGCCCGGCCGCCGGCGCGCTGCAGTGCAACGCCGGCAGCGTCGAGATCTGCGACGACGATGCGGCCGACGCCGATGAGTGCCTGGAGTGGAGCGTGCAGACCGTCTGCGAGGGCGCCACGCCCATCTGCTACCAGGCGAGCTGCTGGTCCGACACCCCGCCGAGCACGGTGCGCATCAACGAGGTGCTCTACGACAACGACGGCAGCGACGCGGCCGCCGGCAACTTCCTGTTCATCGAGCTGTACGGCGTGGCCGACCAGAACCTGAGCGGCTTTGCGCTGCACGGGGTCAACGGCAACTCCGAGGTGGCCGATCCGCTCTACCGCACCATCCCGCTGGACGGCTACACCATCCCGGCCGACGGCCACTTCGTCATCGCCCATCCGGACGGTGACGCCGGCCTGCAGGCCGAGGCCGATCTGCTGACCGCGGACGTGGACCTGCAGAACGGGCCGGACAACCTGCAGGTGGTCTGGGCCGGCAGCGTGGTGGTCGACGCGCTCGGCTACGACACCTTCGCCGCCGACGACAACTGGGCCGGCGAGGGCGCCAGCTACGAGGACGCCGCCCCGGACGCGGCCCCGGTCGACGGGGTGATGTTCTGCCTCAGCCGCGGCGTGGATCACGCCGATACCGACGTCAACATCAACGACTTCTACCGCCGCACGCTGAACAACTGCTCGCCGGGCTGGGAAGGCCCGGGCGCCATCGTGGCCCAGTCCTTCGTCTACGGTGGCTGGTCGACGCCGGCGCTGGATGCTGATGGGCACGTGTGGACGGTGGACTCCTGGGGCTGGATCAACGTCACCAGTCCGGATCTGACGGATGCCGACGACGTCAGCCCGCCGGTGGGCGTGAGCTTCCAGTCCTCGGTGGCGGTGGACACGGCGGCCGATCCCAACGTGGCCTACGTGGGCTCGGACGCCGGCGTCTATGCCTACACTCTGACGGTCGACTCCGAGGATCCGTTCCAGGTCACGCTCAACGCGGTGGCCGGCTGGCCGGTGCTGGCGGGCTCCTCGGTGCGGGCCACCCCGGCCTTCAGCTGGATGGACGGGGCGGTCTTCTTCGGCACCCAGGGCGACGGCTTCTACGGCTTCAACGCCGACGGCAGCGAGCGCTTCCACCACGACACCGGCGGCAATCACATCGATAGCTCGGCGGCCATCGGCTACCTGGCCACCGGTGAGGAGGTCGCGGTGTTCGGCGTCGGCGGTATGGGCGCCGGCGAGGTGGTGGCGGTCTGCACCCAGGCTACCGGCAGCGCCCCCTGCGCCAACGCCGGCGACGTGCTGTGGAGCGACGCCTCGCCTGCGGGCGGCTGCAACGGCTCGCCGGCCATCTCCGAGGGCCAGGTGTTCATCGCCTGCGACGACGGCCTGCTCTACGGCTACGACCTGGAGACCGGCGCCGCGCTGACCGGCTTCCCGGTCGACATCACCAACGAGGGCACCGCGCCCGACGGGGCCTTCATCGATGCCTGCTCGCCGGTGGCCATGCCCGACGGGGCCGGCAACACCCTGATCCGCATCACCACCCGCTCGGACGCCGCCGATCTGTGGCTGTTGAGCTACGACGGCACCGAGGTCAGCGGCGCGGCGGCCGCCTTCGGCACGCTGATGTCCAGCCCGGCGCTGGGCGCCGACCTGTCCACGGTCTACCACGCCGGCTACTTCCTGCTGAACTACGGCTTCGACTACTCGCTGCAGTGGTACGCCGTGGTCAACGACAACGATCCGCTGGCGCTACCGGCCGATGCCTGGGCCCTGTCGTCGCCCACCTGGGTGCCGTCGGCCACCGAGGGCTACGGCCTGATCCTGGTCGTCGATCCGGCGGGCAGCGACATGTGGACCGTGCTGGCCACCTCGCCGCCGGCCACCTCGGCCGGGGCCTTCCCCATGCTGCACGGCGACTGGAACAACTCCGGCTCGGGCTGGTGAGCCCTTAGCCGGACGCTGCAATGACGAGCCGGGGCGCCTGCGGGCGCCCCGGCTTTTTCCTGGGGTCAGCGATGACCGATCCGCCTCCCGTCCCCGAGCCGCGCCCGCTGCAGCGGGCGGTGCTGGGCCAGCTGGCCGGTGCCGGCGGGGTGGTGCTGCTGGCCGGGCTGCAGGCCGATTGGGGCCTGGACCTGCTGGCCCATCCCGACTACCTGCTGGCCGCCGGGCTGGTGGTCTGGCCGCTGGCCGCGGTGGCGGCCGGCTGGTGCTGCGTGCGCCAGCTTCCCGGCCGGCCGCTGCGGCCCTTGCTGGTCGGCCTGCTGCCGGCCGGCGTGGCCGCGCTGCTGGCCGAGCTGACCAGCGGCAACCTGGGCCTGCTGGCGCTGGAGGGCGACTGCGCGCCCTGGGCCATGGCCCGCTTCGCGGCCGAGCGGCTGCGGGTGGTGGGGCTGCTGGCCAGCGGGGGCATCTGGATCGGCTGCCTGCCGGCGCTGCTCGGCAACGAGACTCCGGCGGCCGAGCGGCCGCGCTGGGTGCTGCCGGTGGCCGGGCTGGCGTGGCTGGGCGCCGCCGCCTGGAGCCTGCTGGATCCGCTGCTGCCGGCGGTGGCCAGCGTGGGCGGCCCGGCGGTGCGCGGGCTGTGGCCGCTGGCGCTGGCCCTGCCGGCCGGCTGGATCTGGCTGCAGGGCCTGTTCGCCGCCGGCGACACCGCGGCCGAGCGCGGGCTGGCCTGGGGTCTGGCCGCCTGGGGCGGGCTGTGCGCCTGGGGCGTCGGCTTCTGGCTGCTGCACCGGGCGGCCGGGCTCGAGCGGCTGGCCGAGTGGATCGCCGCCGGCGAGCCGGCGGCCTGGCCGGAGTGGTTCGGCGCCGGGCTGTCGCTGGCCGCCTGCATGCTGCGGCTGCTGCCGCTGGCGGCGGCCGCGCTGCTGCTGGCCGGCTGGATCTGCGGCCGCCGGTTGGACCGCGCCGGCCGCGGCCGGGCGCTGGCGCTGCTGGCGGGCCTGGCCGTGCTGGGCCTGATCGGCCTGGCCGCCGAGGGCCGGCTGCGCGAGGGCTTCAGCGCGGCCTGTCGGCTGGGGCCGGCACCGCAGAGCCTGTGCGCCGCCGAGCGGCGGGTGGTCGGCATCTGCGCCTCGGCCGTGGTCCCCCAACGGGGGACCGAGAAGGTGAAGAAAGCCGGCGGCTGATCCGTCCGTCGCTGCAGCGCGGACCGAGCGCGGGGAATGGGCAGTGAGGCAACTGGATGAAATTCATGGAGCATTTTAGGATTTGCCCCACGCCGGGGCAGGGCTTGCGGGCCGGGTCCGAAAGCCCTAGACTCGCAGCCACGACAGAACAACCGTCATGGCGAATTCGAGGAGGAGTGGAGATGAGAGGCTGTCGTAGAAAGTCCGGCCTGCTGGCCATCGGCCTGGTCCTGTGTTTGGGCCTGCCGGCCACGGCCACCGTGGTGTTGCAGCTCGAGATCGAGGACCTGGTCCCCATGGCGCCGGTGGTGCTGGTGGGCGAGGTCAACCGCGTCGAGGCGAGCTGGAACGCGGATCAGACCAAGATCTACACCCGGGCCTGGATCAGCCCCGAAGAGGTGCTCAAGGGCGAAAAGGCGCTGGGCACGGTGGTGGTCAAGACCATCGGCGGCACCGTGGGCGACGTGCACGCCGAGCTGCCCGGCGCGCCCGACTTCACCCCGGGCGAGCGGGTGCTGGTGTTTTTGGAGCCGCGGCAGGACGGCGAGGGCTACCTGACCATCGGCTTCTACCAGGGCAAGTTCAAGGTCTTCGTGGATCACAAGAGCGGTGAGGAGATGCTGCTGCGCGACGCGCCCGAGCGCGGGGTGCGGGTGGTGTCCAAGAAGGCCAACCTTTACGACAGCCGGGTGCGCACCCTGGACGAGGTGCGGGCCCTGATCGCCGGAGGTGGGCGATGAGACGCCTGAGCTGGATGGCCTCCACCCTGGCGTTGGTGCTGGCGCTGGGCGGCTGTAACGGCGGCGGCACCAACCCCAGCGACGGCGGGCCCGACGACGGCGACGGCGGCCAGGTGGAGTGCACCAGCGCGGCCGACTGCGACGACGGCAACGTGTGCACCGACGACGCCTGTGTCGACGGCGCGTGCGTCCACACCAACAACACCGATCCCTGCGACGACGGCCAGGTCTGCAGCGAGGACGACGTCTGCTCCAACGGCGTCTGCTCGGGCACGGCGGTGGGCTGCGACGACGGCAACCCGTGTACCAACGACTCCTGCGACGACGAGGAAGGCTGCGTCTACATCCCCAACTCGGCCCCCTGCGACGACGGCGACGCCTGCACCCTGGGCGACGTCTGCTCCGAGGGCAGCTGCCAGGGCGGTACGGCGCTGGAGTGCGACGATGGCAACGTGTGCACCGACGACGCCTGCGACCCGGCCCAGGGCTGCGTCTACACCCCCAACGACGCCCCCTGCGACGACGGCCAGGCCTGCTCGTCCAACGACCATTGCTCCAACGGCGTCTGCGTGGGCGACTCGGACGTCGACTGCGACGACGACAACCCCTGCACCGAGGACCGCTGCGACGACTCGTTGGGCTGCGTGCACTCCTACAACGTGGCCGCCTGCGACGATGGCAACGCCTGCACCGAAAACGACGCCTGCAACCGGGGTGCCTGCGAGGGTCGGCCCATCGACTGCGGCGACGGCAACCCCTGCACCAACGACTCCTGCGACCCGGCGGCCGGCTGCCAGTACGAGAACAACAGCGACCCCTGCGACGACGGTGACGTGTGCACCGTGGGCGATGCCTGCTCCGGCGGCTCCTGCCAGCCGGGCCATGCCCGCACCTGCGACGACAACAACGTCTGCACCGACGACCAGTGCGTGCCGGGGCTGGGCTGCACCCACGCCAACAACACCGCCGCCTGCGACGACGGCGACGCCTGCACCACGGGCGACCACTGCCAGGACGGTGTTTGCGTCGGCGGCGACAGCCCCTTCGACTGCGACGACGGCAACCCCTGCACCGACGATCTGTGTCACCCGGTCAACGGCTGCAGCTACGAGTACAACACCGATCCGTGCGACGACGGCGATCCGTGCACCATCGACGACGTGTGCTCCAACGGCGTCTGCGCCGGCGGGCCGGCGGACGCCGACGGCGACGGTTACATCGACGAGGCCTGCGGCGGGCAGGACTGCGACGACGGCGCCTTCGACATCAACCCGGGCGTGTTCGAGGGTCCGAACGGCGATCCCAAGTGCTCGGACGGAGTCGACAACAACTGCAACGGCCTGACCGACGCCGAGGAGGCGGCCTGCAACTCGTGTATCGACAACGCCGACTGCGACGATGACAACGTGTGCAACGGCGCCGAGATCTGCGATGACGGCACCTGCGTGGCCGGTTCGCCGCTCGATTGCGACGACGGCGAGCTGTGCACCACCGACAACTGCGATCCGGCGAGCGGCTGCGAGTACGTCGACAACAGCCTGCCCTGCGACGACGGCGACGCCTGCACCGTGGGCGACACCTGCTCGGGCGGCAGCTGCCAGGGCGGCGGTGCGCTCGATTGCGACGACAACGATCCCTGCACCGACGACAGCTGCGACTCGGACCAGGGCTGCGTCTACACCTTCAACGAAGCGCCCTGCGACGACGGCGACGACTGCACCACCGGCGACTATTGCCAGGACGGCGAGTGCCTGCCGGGCCCGGGCGGGCCGGACTGCGACGACGACAACCCGTGCACCGAGGACAGCTGCATCGACGGGGTGGGCTGCGTCAACCAGCCGGTCGACGACGGCACCGGCTGCGACGACGGCAGCCTGTGCACCGAGAACGACCACTGCTCCGACGGCGTCTGCACCGGCACCTCGGTCAGCTGCGACGACGGCAACGTGTGCACCAGCGACGACTGCGACCCGGATCTGGGCTGCGTCTACGACCCGGTGGCCGGCGACTGCAACGACGGCGACGCCTGCACCGTCGACGACCATTGCTCGGCCGGCAACTGCGTCGGCGACATCCGCGATCAGGACGGCGACGGCTACGGCGACGGCACCTGCGGCGGCGACGACTGCTGCGACGGCGGCAACGAGCCCATGGCCGGCTGCGACGCGGGCTCGGCGCCCGGCATCAACCCGGGCGCGGCCGAGGTCTGCGGCGACGGCGTGGACAACAACTGCAACGACGTGATCGACGAGGGCTGCTCGAGCTGCGACACGGTCGACCCGGCCGCTCAGCTGGTGATCGACAACGATCAGCTGGGCGGGGCCTACGGCCTGGCCCAGGGCGACCAGGCGCTCAACGTCTACTTCGTCGAGTCCACCTCGTACAACGCAATCGAGGTGCAGGCGGCCTTCTACGACTTCGCCTGCGGTGCCGGCGGCGATGAGGGCGACTTCTCGGTCCACATCTACGCCGACGACGAGGGCCTGCCGGGCGCCGAGTTGGCCGCCAGCGCCACCGAGACGGTCTCGCGGGCGGGCGGCTGCGATCCGGACACCGATCCGCAGCAGGTCGCCTGGCACACCTTCACCCTGGCCGAGCCGCAGGCCTTCACCCAGGGCCAGCTCATCTGGGTGGCGGTGCAGATGGACTCCGACGAGATCAACGGCGATCCGGCCGACAACTTCCTGCCGTTTTTCAGCCCGCCGGTGGCGGTGCCCTACCACGGCGGCTTCATCTACGAGTCGGCCGGCGACCAGTACGGCTACGCCGGTGGCAACTGGCTGCTGCGGGTCGACGGCTGCGGCGAGGGCCCCTGGCTGACTTTGGACAGCCACAGCGCTTCGCCGGCCATCGTGCCGGCCGGCGGCAGCAGCGACGTGACCGCCGGGCTGTACAACCGCGGCTTCGCCGACAGCAATGCGGTCACCGGGGTGCTGTCCTGCGAGGCGCCCGAGATCGTGCTGACCAGCGACACGGCCGACTTCGGCCCCATCGCCATGGGCGCGGCCGAGACCGGCTCGCCGGCCTACGGCGTCAGCGCCGCCGCCGGCAGCTACGGCATCTACACCATGGCCCTGACCAGCACCGATGGGCCCAACGAGTGGCAGGACGCCTTCGGCCTCTACGTCCAGGGCGCCGGCTGCGACACCGAGAACGCCACCCTGGCCGTCGACAGCGACACCCCGACCTACTTCCTGCCCTTGGGGGCCGGCGAGGAGGCCGGCAACTACTTCGCGGTGCCCTCGACCGCGTTGAGCGTGACCTCGGTCACCGCGCAGCTCTACCGCAACGGCGGGCCGGCCTCGTCGCGCTTTCGCGCCAAGCTCTACAGCTACCGGGCCGGGCTGCCGGATCAGCTGCTGGCCACCAGCGCCTGGGTCTCGGTCTCGGGCGACGGGCTGATCGAGCAGGACTTCACCTTTGCCGAGCCCGTCACCCTGCGCCAGGACAACACCGTGTTCGCCATGATCGAGTCGGAGAGCGACCTGTCGGCCACGGAGTTCGGCATGCTGACCGACGACGGCGACAGCCAGGCCGGCTCCTGGAACAACGCCGTCTACTACAGCCAGGCCGAGGGCTGGATGCCCTTCTACGGCATGGCCATGATGGTGCGCATCAACGGCTGCGAGGCCACCGAGCTGGAGTACGACTCGCACAGCTCCGACCCGGATCCGATCTCGGCCGGCGACAGCGCCACGCTGACCATCACCATCCGCAACAGCGGCGCCGAGGACGCCACCGACATCAGCGGCACCCTGTCGTCGTCCGATGCCGACATCACCGTCACCACCGCCACCCGCTCCTACGGCACGGTGGCGGCCGGCGGCACCGATTCGGCCAGCGGCTTCGCCATCGACGTGGCCGCCGGCGCCGACCAGTACCAGTACCTGCTGGACCTGGAGCTGAGCGACGGCGTCAACACCTGGACCGACCAGGTGCCGGTGCAGCTGGCCGGCGGCACGCTCAACCTGACGGTGCAGAATTTTACCACCACCCTGGTGGGCAACGACATCCAGTACCACTGGGAGGTGGTCAACGACGGCAACGTGGACGTGACCGGCTCCTTCGCCGTGGATCTCTACGTCGACCGCGACACCGCGCCCGGCACCGGCCAGGCCGGCGACTGGACCGACAACCCGGCCGGGCTGGCCGTGGGCGAGTCCATCCCCTACGACCTGGTGCTGCCGGATGCGCCGGACGGGGTCTACGACGCCTACGTGCAGGTCGACACCAACGACGAGGTGGCCGAGGGTGACGAAGGCGACAACGTGGCCGGCCCGTCGACCACCGAGGTGGGCGACGCGGCCGTGTTCGAGCTGCTGGATCCGGCCCGCAAGTGGTTCCCGGAAGACATGCCGGTGGAGTTCCGCTTCGTCAGCGGCAACAGCGTCGCCGGCATGTCCGAGAACGACTCGCGCGACGCGGTGCGCAACGGCTTCGACCAGTGGCAGAACGTGGCCACCGCCAGCATCAGCTTCACCGAGGTCGGCGCCACCAGCGCCGGCAACGCCGGCTTCCGCCAGGACGGCTACAACACCATGACCTTCGATGACATCACCGGCGAAGTGCCCGAAGGTGCCCTGGGGGCCACCCTGCCGGTCTACAGCGGGCAGACCACCCAGACCAACGGGGTGACCTTCTACCGCATGACCGACGCCGACATCGTGTTCAACGACGGGGTGTCCTTCGTGCGCAACGGGGCTGCCTGCAACTACGACTTCGACCTCGACGGCGTGGCCACGCACGAGATCGGCCACCTGGTGGGCCTGGATCACCCGGACGTGTACGAGGCCACCATGTACTACGCGGTCGACTACTGCGACATGTCCAAGGTGTCGCTGGCCGACTCGGACATCACCGGGGTGACCTTCATCTACCCCTGAGCCCGGACAACACGCAAGTAGAACATCGAGGCCCGGTCCCGTTCAGGGGGCCGGGCCTTTTTATTTTTCAGATCCGGAAACCGCCGTCCGGCGGGTGTGGATAAATGGGCTCGATCTGAGGCGGGGGGCGACTGCTTCGTTCTTGGTTCTTCGTTCTTGCTTCTTGGTTGGGGGCGGACTGCCTGGCGCGGGTCGGGCTCAGGCCGGCTCGACGCGGTCGCCGCCGGCTTCGCGGGCGTGCTGCATGGCGCCGGCGGCGGCGGCCAGCAGGGCGGTGGCGTCGGCGCCGTCGGTCGGGAAGACGGCGCCGCCGATGCTGGCGCTCAGCCGCTCCAGGCCCGAGCCGGCCGGGGGCGTCAGCTCGCTCACGGCCTGGCGCAGCCGCTCGGCCTTGGTCAGCACGCCCCACTTGGGGGTCTCGGGCAGCAGCACGGCGAAGGCCTGGCCGCTGTGGCGCACCGGCACGTCCGAGCGCCGAAAGGAGAAGTGCGCCCCGGGCTCGTTGCCGGTGGCGCGCAGCAGGCCGCCCACCCGCCGCAACATGTGGCTGGCCGCCGGGCCCTGGTGGTCGAAGCCATCGATGCCGAACAGCAGCAGGCCCAGCAGGTGGCCGTGGCGGGCCGCCCGCGACAGCTCGGCGCTGAGCCGGGCACTGAAGTAGCGCTGGTTGTACAGGCCGCTGAGCGGATCGATCGAGGCGTGCTGCAGTAGCTCGGCGAAGCGCTGGCTGGCGCGCAGCAGCTGGCCGGCGGTGGCGGTCAGGCGGCTCAGGGCCTCCTTCTGGCCGGCGTCGAAGATCGTGTCGGCCGGCGGCAGCTGGCAGACCACCGCGGCAACGCGCTCGCCGTCCAGCATGGGCTGGACGAAGGCGTCTTGGTCCGGCTCGTAGCCCAGGGCGGCGCGCACCGAGGCGGCCACCGCGCCGGCCTGCTGGCTGGGGCTGTCGTCGGGCCGGGTGGCCACCCGCAGCCGCTTGAACGCCGCCGGGCCGGGCGGGCTGATCTCGGCCAGCTCCAGCCGGTCGGCGGTCGTCGGCAGCAGCAGGGCGGTCGGCCCACCGTCGGCGGCGGCCGACAAGGCCGCCAGGCACTCGGAGCGCACCATCTCGAGATCGAGCGGTGTCATCTCGCGCTGGCTGTGCTCGACCCGATCGAGCAGCTCGGCCAGCAGCCGTTCACTTGTTTGCTGGATGTCGTTGCTCGATCCGTGCTGCACCATCGCCACCTCACCGGAACCGGCCCCGCCCACAGTGCATGCAAGCACATCGGTCCCCCTCGACGCAAGCCGCACATCCCCATGGGGCGGTGTTGCTGTTGCCGCGGCAACCATCGAGGCGGTACTCTCGGAGGGTGCGTTGGAACGGGCGCCGGGTCGGGTTCGGCGGTGCGCGGAGGCGGTGGTGGTGGAGCCCCCAGACCGAGAGCGGCTGGATCAGCCGGTGCGCATCCTGGCGGTCGACGACGAGCCGGTGGTGCGCGCGGTGCTGCGCGAAGCGCTGGACCGGCCCGGCCGCTACGTGGTGCTGGTCGACGACGGTGAGCGGGCCATCGAGCTGCTGTTGAGCGAACCGTTCGACCTGCTGATCGCCGACAAGAACCTGCCCGGCATCACCGGGCTGGACGTCATCCGGCGCGCCAAGGCGACCGATGCGCGCATGGCCACGCTGCTGGTGACGGCCTACGCCTCGCGCGATTCGGCCGAAGAGGCCATGGCCATCGGCATCGACGACTACCTGTGCAAGCCCTTCGATCTGTCCGATCTGCAGACCAAGGTGGACGAGGCCCTCACCCGCCGGCACCAGCGCCAGGCCGTGGCCGCCGAACCCGCCCCGCGCGCCGCGCCGTCGGTGCCGGTGCGGGCCCGGGTGTGGATCTGCGATCCGAGCGAGAGCTCGCGGGAGTTGCTCCGCGAGGCGATCGAGCAGCTCGGCCACCGCACCCACCGCGCCGAGAGCCTGGGCGCCGTGATCGAGGCCCTGCGCCAGCGGCAGCTCGACGCCCTGTTCTGCGATCTGGATGTGATCGAGCGCGACGACGCCTCGGCCTGCTTCTTGCGCTCGGCGCTGATCCTGGCGCCCCAGGTGCGCTTCGTGGCCCTGGCCGGCCGGCGCGGCGTCGAGGACGCCATCCAGGCCATCCACCGCGGCGCCGGCCTGGTGCTCTACCGCCCGCTGGAGTCGGCCGCGGCGGTGGAGTCCCAGATCGCCGGCCTGCTCGGCCCGAAGCCCTGAAGCCCTGAAGCCCCACCGGTCCCCAAAACCAAGAACCAAGAACCAAGAACCAAGAACCACCCCCCCCTCC
>CAYVQE010000015.1:46178-67788 GCA_964454005.1 uncultured Myxococcales bacterium | reverse complement strand
AGACTGACCGGCGCCGGGATACCGATGCGGACTGGGGGACCAAGACCTACAAGGGGGTGCGCGATGACGGGTCCCAGTGGGAGAAGGTCACAAGCTGGTTCGGATACAAGTTGCACCTGATGGTCGACTCCGAGTACGAGCTGCCGCTTGCCTTCGATGTAGCCCAGGCCTCTTCTGCGGACATGGACAACTTGATGCCCCTGGTCGAGCAGTTGGCCGACAAGCACCCCGAACTTTCCGAGGCGGCCGAGGAACTCAGCGCGGACAAGGGCTACGACTCGACAGCCAACAATGTACAACCCTACGACGACTACGGCATCAAGCCGGTCATCGACAAGCGCCAGCTGTGGAAGGAGGACCACTCTGGCGAAGCAAGACCGACCCGGATCCTGTCCGACGACAGGGTCGACTCGTTCGTCTACGATGAGCACGGCCACGTCTTGTGCGTCTGCCCGCAGACCCAAGAGCAGCGCGAGATGTTCTTCTGCGGCTTCGAGGCCGATCGCCGAACGTTGAAGTACCGCTGTCCGGCGGCCGCTTGCGGCATCGAGTGCAAGGGTCGCAAGGCCTGTGAGGCCCGAGCGTCGGCGGGCAGCTTCGGGCGAGTGGCCCGGGTGCCCCTGGACAAGGATCGCAGGGTCTTCACCCCCATCGCCCGCCCCAGCTCCAAGTGGACCAAGGCCTACGCCCGCCGCAGTTCGGTCGAGCGGGTCAACTCCCGGCTCGACTGCGTGCTCGGCTTCGAGCAGCATACCATCCGGGGTCTGCAGAAGATGAAGACCAGGGTGACACTGGCCCTGATCGTCATGCTGGCCATGGCCCTGGGTCGCATCGAGGCCAACCAGGCAGACCTGATGAGGTCGATGACGGCACCGGTCAAACGCGCCGCCTGAGGCGAAGGCGGCATCACAACCAGACCTGCCTCGTTCGAGGCCACCCGTGCGTTCTCAGCCAACTGAAATCGATGCAAACACCATCAAAAGGCTTCGGACCCCCACCCTCCGCCGCCTTCGGCGTCGTCGACCTCCCCCGCGCGTGCCGCGCGGGGGAGGTGACTGTTGGCTGGCCGCTCAGCTCAATCGAAAACCTCCACAGCGCGGATCGCTCATCAGACAGTCAGGGCCACGGACAGCGTCTACTATTCCGGGGGCGGCTGGCCACCATGGTGCGCGGCTGCAGCCAACTTGCCAGTGTGGGGACCGTCGATCGGGGGCGAAATGTGGCCTGGAGGAATTCCGCCTTTGGCGATGCCCCGGACAGGAATGGGCCGCACGGCCGGCGCGGCCGGCGTGGAGCAGTCGATACCGGACCGCCGGCAGAACCTTCCGGCAGCGACCGATTGCGGCTATACTGTCCAGCGACTGGGGGCCGATGGTGCGCTGCATACTACTATTGTCCGGCCTGGCGCTGCTCGCCGGCGGCTGTCCGCTGCCCGCCGAGCAGGACCGCGACGCCGAGCTGATTCCGCTTATCGACTCCCACGTGCACCTGACGCCCGAGCCGGGCTGCGTGAAGCGGGCCCTGGCGCTGTTCGAACGCAACCGGGTAACGCGGTTTTGCACCAAGAGCGCCGGGCCGGCCGGCTCGGCCCGGTTCCGGGCGACCGTGGCGTTGAAGCAGCGGCTCGGCGATCGTTTCGCCTTTTTCGCCAACCTGGACTGGAGCGGCATCGACCATCCGGGCTGGCCGGCGCGCGAGGCCCGGCGGCTGGAGCGGGCGCTGGCCGCCGGGGCCCGCGGCATCAAGATCTTCAAAAACCTGGGCCTCGGGGTGCGCACCGCCGACGGTGCGCTGCTGGCGGTCGACGACGCCAGGCTCGATCCGATCATGGCCAAGGCGGCCGAGCTGGATGCCGTGGTGGCCATGCACACCGGCGATCCCAGGGCGTTCTTCGCCCGACCCGGCCCGCGCAACGAGCGCCACTTGGAGCTGCTGTTCGCACCCGGCTGGAGCTTCTGGGGCGAGAACCTGCCCAGCCGCGAATCACTGCTGGCCGCGCGCGATCGTTTGATCGCGCGGCATCCGGAGGCCACCTTTTTGCTGATCCACCTGGCCAACAACCCCGAGGATCTGGACTACGTCGAGCGGCTGCTGGCCAGCCACCCCAACGCCTACGTCGACACCTCGGCCCGCCTGGCCGAGATCGGCCGCCACCCGCCGCAGCGCGTGCGGGCCCTGTTCGAAAAGCACCCGGATCGGATCCTGTTCGGCTCGGACATCATCATCCGGCCCGGCGGCTACCAGCTCG
Organism: uncultured Myxococcales bacterium; assembly: GCA_964454005.1. Taxonomy (GTDB): domain Bacteria; phylum Myxococcota; class B64-G9; order B64-G9; family B64-G9; genus CAYVQE01. The sequence goes on along the minus strand of CAYVQE010000015.1, from coordinate 65,540 downwards.
GCTCGCTGTCCATCTGGCCCGACGACGAGAGCGACGCCGACCGCTTCTACCGCGCCCACCGGGCCTACTTCGAGACCGACCGCCGCGGCCTGGCGCATCCCACCCCCATCCAGGGCCAGTGGACCATCGACGGCATCGACCTTCCCCGGCCGCTGCTGCGCGAGTTCTACCGCAGCAACGCCGAGAAGCTGATCTTCGGCGGCGGCAAGCGTTGACGGCTGATCCCGATCGAGCTGAAACGCCCCCGGCCGCCTGGGCTCCTGGCCACCAATAAAAAACCCCCGCCCGGAATCGGGCGGGGGTGGGTTGGTCTCCGGTCGTCCCGCAGCCTGCCGGCTCAGCGGCGGCGCCGGCGGGCGACGGCCCACAGACCGAGCAAGCCCAGCCACAACAGGCCGCTGCCCGGGCTGCGGCTGGCGCAGCCGCAGCCGCCGCCGTCGCCGTCATCGTCGTCGTCACCGGTGTCGCAGTTCTCGTCGATCTTGCCATCGCAGTCGTTGTCGATGCCGTCGCCGCAGACCTCGTCGGCTCCCGGATTGACGCCGGCAGCGGTGTCGTCACAGTCGTCGCCACCGCAGTCCACGTCCTCGAAGCCGTCGCCGTCGGCGTCGGCGCATACGCAGGTGCCGGCCTCACAGGTCTGGGCCTCGGCGCAGGCGACCGCGCAGTGGCCGCAATGGCCGGCATCGCTGGTCAGATCCACCTCGCAACCGTCGGCCTCGTCGCCGTTGCAGTCGGCCCAGCCCTCGTCGCAGTCATCGAGTTCGCACACGCCGTTTTTGCACTCCGCGGTGGCGTGGTCCAGCTCGCAGAGCTGGCCGCAGCCGCCGCAGTGGTTGGGGTTGGTGTCCAGGTCGACCTCGCAGCCGTCGTCGCCTTCGCCGTTGCAATCGCCCCAGCCGGCCTCGCACTCGGCCACCACGCAGGCGCCCTCGGCGCAGGCGGCGGTCGCGTTGGGGATGTCGCACTGCACCTCGCAGCCGCCGCAGTTGTCGGCGTCGGACTGGATGTCGGTCTCGCAACCGTTGGCGTTGTTGTGATCGCAGTTGGCGTAGCCGGCCTCGCAGTCGCCCATGAAGCAGATGCCGCTGCGGCACTCGGCCTCGGCGTGGTTGGTGCTGCAGACGATGCCGCACTCGCCGCAGTTGTCCGGATCGGTCTCCGGATCCGACTCGCAGCCGTCGGCCACATCGTCGTTGCAGTCGTTCCAGCCCGGATCGCACTCGCCGATGGCGCAGGCGCCGTCGATGCAGACGCCGGATGCCTGGGGATAGTCGCAGACCGTGGCGCAGTCGCCGCAGTGACCGGGATCGCTCATCACATTGGTCTCGCAGCCGTTGGCCACCATGGCGTCGCAGTCGGCCCAGTCGGCGTCGCAGGCGTCGATCACGCAGTCCACCCCTTGGCAGTGGGCGCTGGCGTGGGCCAGATCGCAGCTGCGCCCGCAGGCGCCGCAGTTGGCGTCGTCGTCCTCGACGTTCTGCTCGCAGCCGTCGGCCGCATCGCCGTTGCAATCGCCCCAGCCCACATCGCAGCTGCCCACCGCGCAGTCGCCGCCGTCGCAGGCGGCGGTGGCGTGGGCCAGATCGCAGGCCTGGCCGCAGCCGCCGCAGTGGTCCGGATCGGCTAGCAGATCGGCCTCGCAGCCGTCGGCCGCATCGCCGTTGCAATCGCCGTAGCCCGCCAGGCAATCGCCCATCTCGCAACTGCCGGCGACGCAGTCGACCGTCGCGTTGGGGTAGACGTCGGTGCAGGTGGTGGCGCAGTCGCCGCAGTGCTCGACGTCGGTGTTCAGATCGACCTCACAGCCGTCCCAGCCGTCGGCGTTGCAGTCGCCGTAGCCCGGGTCGCAGGCGCCGATGACGCATGCGCTGTCGATGCAATCGCCGGAGGCGTTCGCGAACACGCAGGCCGCGCCGCAGGCGCCGCAGTTGAGCGGGTCGCTGGACACGTCCGACTCGCAGCCGGTGAGCGGATCGCCGTCGCAGTCGTCCCAACCGGCGGCGCAACCGGATCCGCTGCAGGCCCGCGACCAGTCGATGATGAAGCCCGGCCGGGTGACGCTGTAGTCGGAGTGGAAGACCACCCGCACCGTGTCACCCGGAACCGGTTCGGCCAAAAACGGCCCCAGGTCGCCCCAGTACTGGGCGACCTGGTTGTCCTGGCCGTCGTAGAGTCGTACGTAGTCGTAGTTCAGCTCGGTGTTGAACATCGAGAAGTGGACCTCGATCTCATCCACCCCGGCGTGCTCGATGACCCACTCCAGGTCCTGCTCGTCATCGTAGGGGTGGCTGGTCTCGATGCTCTCGGGAAACACCTGGCAATCGCCGATCCGACACAGGCCGTCCTCGCAGTAGGCGTGGTCGACGTGATCCAGCTCGCAGGCGTCGCCGCAGCCGCCGCAGTTGTACGGGTCGGTCAGCAGCGAGATCTCGCAGCCGTCGGCCGGGTCGCCGTTGCAGTCGGCGAAGCCCTCCAGACAGTCGCCCATCACGCAACCGCCGGCCTCGCAGGCCACCTCGGCGTTGGGATAGACGTCCGAGCAGGGGCTGGCGCAGGAACCGCAATGGGCCACGTCGGTCAGCAGGTCGGTCTCGCAGCCGTCGGCCATGTCGGCGTTGCAGTCGCCCCAGTCGGCCAGGCACTGGTCACCCGGCGTGCAGTTGCCGTCGACGCACTGGCCGTCGGTGTTGGGATCGCCGCAGAGCTGGCCGCAGCCGCCGCAGTGGTCCAGATCGGTCAGCAGGTCGGTCTCGCAGCCGTTCTCGCCCAGCCCGTCGCAGTCGCCCCAGCCGGCCTCGCAGCCCGTGCCCTCGCAGTGGCGGCTGGAGTCGATGATGAAGCCGTCGCGGGTGACCAAGCCGTCGGAGTGGAACAATACGTTGACGGTATCACCCGGCACCGGCTCGGAGGTAAACGCCCCCAGGTCGCCCCAGTACTGCACCACCAGCGCGTCGTCGGCGTCGCGCAGCTGCACGTAGTCGTAGTTGCGCTCGGTGTTGAACATGGAGAAGTGCACCGTGATGGCGCTGGCGCCCGGATGCTGGATCTGCCAGCTCAAGTCCTGGCTGTTGCCGTAAGGATGCTCGGTCTCGATGCTCTCCGGGCTGACGGTGCAGTCGCCCACGTGGCAGGCGGCGTTTTCGCAGTAAGCGTGGGTGGCGTGGTCCAGGATGCACTGCACGCCGCAGCCGCCGCAGTTGTCCGGATCGGCCACCACGCTGATCTCGCAGCCGTCGCCCAGCACCCCGTTGCAGTCGGCCCAGCCCTCGTCGCAGGCGCCGATGACGCATGCGCCGGCCTCGCAACCGGCGGTGGCGTTGTCGTAGGGCCCGCAGGCATTGCCGCAGCCGCCGCAGTTTTCGGGATCGAGCAGCGGATCCGATTCGCAGCCGTTGGCCACCTCGCCGTCGCAGTCGCTGTAGCCGGCCAGGCAGTCGACCAGCTGGCAGCGGCCGTCGACGCAGGCGGCGCTGGCGTTGGGGAACACGCAGGCGTGGCCGCACCAGCCGCAGTTGTCGATGTCGCTGCTGGTGTCGGTCTCGCAGCCGTCGGCCGGATCGTCGTTGCAGTCGCCCTGTCCCGGCGGGCACTCGCCGGCATCGCACCACCAGACGCCGTCGAGGACGAAGCCATCGCGGGTCACGCTGCCGTCGGAGGTGAAGCGCACCCGGATGGTGTCGCCCTCGACGGTGACCGTGTTGAACTCGCCCAGCGCACCGTCGTAGACGGCCACCTCGGCATCGTCGATGTCGTACAGGCGCACGAAGTCGTAGCCGCTCTCGGTGTCGAACGAGGCGAAGTGCAGGCCCATGACCACCGCGCCGGGTACGGTGATGGTCCAGCTCTCGTCCATGTCGTCGTTATACGGGTGCGGCGTCTCGATCACCGGGCTCTGGTCGTTCCAGTTCATCACGTGAACCCGGGCCCGGTCGGTCTCTGATTCCAAACCGCCGTCGTCGGTCACCTGCAGCGTGGCCTGGTACAGCCCGCAGACGTCGGCGTAGAACTGCGGCTGCTCGGCGGTCGGATCGTCCAGCACCGCCACGCTGTGATCGGGCGGGTAGAACTGCCAGTCGAAGGTGATCGGATCCTGGTTGGGGTCGAAAGACTTGGAGCCGTCCAGCACCACGTCGCTGCCGGTCATCACCGTCTGGTCACCGCCGGCCAGCGCCACCGGCGGCAGCGGCACGCCGCTGACCGCCTGCATCACCCGGTGGGCGTTGATGCGGCCACCGGTGACGGTCAACCCCTCGAGGTCGGGGATGGGATCGACGGTGTTGAACAGGAACTGCTTGACGTCGGCCATGGACAGATCGGGTCGGATGGACAGGATCAACGCCACCGTGCCGGCCACATGCGGGGCGGCCATGGAGGTGCCCGACATCTGCTCGTAGCCGTGGCCCGGCCAGGTGCAGGACAGGATGTCCTCGCCGGGGGCGCCCACATCGACCGTGGTCGGGCCCCAGTTGGAGAACGAGGCCCGGTTGTCGTTGTGGTCGGTGGCGGCCACGGCGATGATGTTGTCGTAGGGCCACTCGCTGGGCCAGTGGTTGTAATCCGGGTCATCGTCGTCGCGGGCGTCGTTGCCGGCGGCGGCCACCAGGAAGACCTCCTGCTGCTCGGCGTACTCGACCGCCTCTTCCAGGGTCTGGTTGTAGTGCTGCACCGTCCACCAGGAGCAGCTCATCACGTCGGCGCCGTTGTCCACCGCGTAGTGGATGGACTCGGCCGCGTCCAGGCAGTAGGCGTCGAGCTCCTGATCGCCGATGATGCGCAGCGGCATGATGGTCACCCGCCAGTTGACCCCGGTTACGCCCAGGCCGTCGTTGCCGGCGGCGCCGATGGTGCCGGCGCAGTGGGTGCCGTGGCCGTAATCGTCCATGGGGTCGTTGTGCTCGTGCTCGAAGTCCCAGCCGCGCACGTCGTCGACGTAGCCGTTGTTGTCATCGTCGATGCCGTTGTCGGGCGTCTCGTCGGCGTTGAGCCACATGTTGTCGGCCAGCTCCGGGTGGGTGTAGTCGACGCCGGTGTCGAGCACGGCCACCACCACGTCGTAAGAGCCGATGGAGTAGTCCCAGGCCTCGACCGCATCGATGTCGGCGTCGGCCGTACCGCCGGTCTGACCGGTGTTGTGCATGCCCCACAGCTCGTCGAAGCGCGGATCGTTGGGCGTGTTGAGAAAGGCGATGCGGTGGTTGGGCTCGGCGTAGCGCACCCGCGGGTCGCGGGCGATGCGGGCGGCGGCGGCCGGCGGCGACTCGCGCCTGGTCAGCCGCAGCTTGTCCACCCCGATGGGGCTGCGCTGGATGAGCTCGGCGCCCAGCTCGGCGGCCAGGGCGCCGGCCCGGGCCCGGTGCGGCTCGTGGAAGCGGACGATGACCACGCCCGGCTCGTAGGGCGGCACCTCGGCGGTTTGCTTGGCGGGCTGCGGCCAGCTGCGTTTCACCACCGGGCCCAGCGAGGCCCGCGGCGCCGTGGCCGCCGGCACCAGCTCACCGCTCGAGCCCAGCGCCTGGGTCCGGCTGGCCGGCTGCGGCCCCTCATCGCGACAGGCCGGCACCAGCGCCAGGCCGGTCACCAGCATCACTGCGAACAGGCTTCTGCTCCAATTCATGCAAGCTCTCCTTTTGGCTAGACGATTCATTCCGATCGTTCCGAACGGGTACCCCGCCAGCGCCGAGAACGCGATTTCGCATCCGCCCCCGGCCACCGGTCGCCGAGATCGCAGCAATACCGAGCGCTTGAAACGCATGGGCGGCGAAAACGGCCGGCGAGCCCGACTCTAAACATGGCCCGCCGGTCCTGGCAAGCCCTTTTCCCAGTTGCCTGCCCCGGCCTTGTTCCGCGAAAGGGGCGGCGCTAGACTGCGGGCTGGGAGGTGCAGGGCGGCCATGGTGGTGTTTCTGTCCGGCATCGCTTTGCTGGTGCTCGGCTACTTCATCTACGGCCGGCTGACCGCTGCCAGCGTGCGGCCCGATCCAGCCCGGCCCACCCCGGCGCTGCGGCTGGCCGACGGCGTGGACTACGTGGCCATGCCCACCTGGCGGGTCTATCTGGTCCAATTGCTCAACATCGCCGGTTTGGGCCCGGTATTCGGCCCCATCATGGGCGCGCTGTGGGGCCCGCAGGTCTTTCTGTGGATCGTGCTGGGGGCGGTGTTGGGCGGAGCGGTGCACGACTTCATGGCCGGGGCCATGTCGGTGCGCAACGGCGGCGCCGGGCTGCCGGCGCTGATCGGCCACTACCTGGGCCGCCACGCCCGCAAGCTGGCCACGTTCTTCATCCTGCTGCTGATGATCCTGGTGGGCACGGTCTTCGTCAAGGCGCCGGCGGCGCTGATCGTCAACATGCTGCCGGCCGAGACCGCCTTCGGCTGGGCCGGCCCGGATGCGGTGGCCCTGCTGGAGTCGAGCTGGCAGGATCTACCGCTGTGGCAGTGGCTGGTGATGACGCTGATCTTCGCCTACTACCTGGTGGCCACCCTGCTGCCGGTCGACAAGGTCATCGGCCGGGTCTACCCCTTCTTCGCCATGGCGCTGCTGGTCATGGTGGCCGGGCTGGCCGGGGCCATGATCTTCGGCGCCATGAGCCCGCCGGCGTTCACCCTGCAGAACCTCCACCCGCAAGACGTGCCGGCCTGGCCGATCATCTTCATCACCGTCTCCTGCGGCGCCATCTCCGGCTTCCACGCCACCCAGAGCCCGATGATGGCCCGCTGCCTCAGGAGCGAGCGCCACCTGCGGCCGGTGTTCTACGGCGCCATGATCGCCGAGGGCCTGATCGCGCTGATCTGGGCTTCGGCCGCCCAGGGCCATTACGGCGGCGTCGCCGGGCTGGCCGCAGCGCTGGGGCCCGAGCTGAACCGGGCGGCGGTGGTGGTCCACACCATCTGCACCGAGACCATGGGCACCTTCGGCGGGGTGCTGGCGGTGCTGGGCGTGATCGTGCTGCCGATCACCTCGGGCGACACCGCCTTTCGGGTAGCGCGGCTGATCCTGGGCGACGCGCTGGGGCTGGATCAGGCCCGGCCGCGCAAGCGCCTGCTGCTGGCGCTGCCCCTGTTCGGGCTGTCGCTGCTGCTGATGTTTTTGCCCTTCGGCGTGATCTGGCGCTACTTCGGCTGGGCCAACCAGACCCTGGCCGCGGTGGCGCTGTGGACAGCGGCCGTGTTCCTGGCCCGGCGGGCCAGCCGCTGGTGGCTGGCGGCGCTGCCGGCGACGTTCATGACCGTGATGACCGTGACCTTTATCCTGGTCGAGCGCCGGGCCAAGGGCTGCCTGGGCCTGGATCCCACCTTGGGTACGACCATCGGCCTGGTGATCGGCGCAGCCGCCCTCGGCTTTTTTCTGTGGCGGCGGCCAAGGCTGGCCCCGGAGGCGGACGCCCCGGTGGAATCGCTGCGCAAACCGGACGCGTTGGCGCGCGAAATAGAACGTTAAGGCGATGGACTGGCCTGTTGAATCGTGCCGGCGGCGCCAGACAGCGAGGTGAGCGTGAACAGCCGATGGGCCAACTGGACGATGGGCCTGGTCGCACTGTGGCTGGGCCCAGCGGCGCCTGCAGCAGGCGCCCTGCTCGAGGGTCAGGTCACCCGCGCCGACACCGGCGACCCGGTCGACGGCGCGGTGGTGCTGGTACGCGGCAGCGGGCTGTATGTCCAAACCAACGCCGAGGGCCGCTACGCCCTACCCGGCATCCCGGCCGGCGTCTACGGGGTGACCTGCGCCGCGGCCGGGCTGGTGGGCGAATCGACCGGTGCGCTCGATCTGACCCAGGACGCCAACCGCGACTTCGCCCTGGAGCCGCCGCCGGCCGATACCGGCCAGGTGGCAGGCACGGTGCGCTGCGATGGCAGCGGCTGCGCCGGCACGCTGATCCAGGCCCTGCAGGAAGGCCGGCTGCGGGCCCGCAGCCTCTCGGGCCCGGGCGGGGCCTACGCGCTGGTGGGCCTCGAGCCCGGCAGCTACGATCTGCGTGCCATCCGGCAAAGCCACCAGATCGTCGAGCGCGGCGGGGTGGCCGTCAGCGCCGACGCGCCGGCGCTGGTGGACCTGGCCTTGGCCAGCCTGCCCGCCAACCTCTCGATCAGCGGGTACGTGGCCTTGAGCGAAAACCCGCTGGATCGCAGCGGATCGCAGGTGGTGCTCTACGGCACCGAGCCGCCGCTGTCCGCCGCCACCGCGGCCAGCGGCGGCTACCGGCTGACCCAGGTGCCCACCGGCCTGCTGTCGCTGGCCGCCCGCCGCAGCGACTACGACGGCCAGCAGCGGATCGACGTACTGGTCGCCGAGGACCGCCGGCTGGACTTCGTGCTCCACCACCCGGGCGAGGATCCGGTCGAGCCCAGCTACCGGGTGGCGGGCACGGTGCTGCTCGCCGATCCCGAGGGCGGCGAGCCACAGGCCGCGGCTGGCACCCGGGTCAGCCTGTGGCAACCCGAGGCGCCGCAGCCGGGCCGCACCACCACCACCGACGCCGAGGGGACGTTCGCCTTCACCGGCGTCCCCGCCGGCCGCTGGCAGCTGGGCGCCGCCCGCGAAGGCTGGCGAAGCGCCCAGACCGATCCCTTCAACCTCGAGGCCGACCGCGAACAGCAGCTCGAACTCGAACTCGACAGCGACTACGACTGGGGCCCCGGCGCCGACGACGGCGGGCTCGGCTGCGGCTGCGCCGGCACCGCAGCGCCGGCCGGGACCGGGCTGACACCCGGCCTTGCGCTCGGGCTGCTGCTGGCGCTCGGGCTGCTGCGCAGGAGGCAGCCGTGATCGAACGCGCCCTGGCCGCCATGCGCCAGGCGGCGGCCGCCGCCGGCCGGCTGATGCGCGCCGGCTTGGACGATGCCCGCCAGGTCGATCACAAGGGCCGCTACGACCTGGTGACCGACGTGGATCGGGCCTGCGAGCAGTCCATCCTGGAGATCCTGCGCCCGGCCGTTCCAGAGGCCGCGGTGCTGGCCGAGGAGTCGGCCGCCGACGGCGACCCGGGCGGCGCGCTGGTCTGGGTGATCGATCCGGTCGACGGCACCACCAACTACACCCACGGCTATCCGGCCTTCTGCTGCAGCCTGGCGCTGCGCCAGCACGGCCGCACCCTGGTCGGGCTGGTCTACAACCCCATGCTCGACGAGCGCTTCGAGGCCGTCCGCGGCCAAGGCGCCCGCTGCAACGACACGCCGATCCGGGTCAGCCGGACCAGCCAGCTGAGTCAGTCGCTGCTGGCCACCGGCTTTCCCTACGACCGCTGCGAACGGTCCGACACCAACCTGGATCGCTTCGCCGCGCTGACCATGCGCACCCGCGGCGTGCGCCGCGGCGGCTCGGCGGCGTTGGATCTGTGCCACGTGGCCTGCGGTCGGCTGGATGGCTACTGGGAGTTGGGCACCCAGCCCTGGGACGTGGCCGCCGGCGCCCTGCTGGTGCGCGAGGCGGGCGGCACCCTCAGCCGCACCGACGGCGCGCCGTTCGACGGCACGGGTAGCGACACCTGCGCCAGCAACGGCCGGCTGCACCGGGCGTTGCTGGCCTCGCTGGCCGAGCCGTTGCCACCGGGACCCTGCTACGGCTGAGCCGGGTGGGCCTCGAGCCAGCGGCGGGCCGGGGCCAGGTCCGGATCCAGCTCGAGCGCCCGCTCGACCGCCGCCCGGGCCGCATCCAGCTCGCCCAGCCGCTCGAGCACCACGCCCAGGTGGAAGTGGGGTTGGGCCTGTTGCGGCACCAGCTCGATCAGCCGCTCCAGCGCCGCGCGGGCGCCAGCCAGGTCGCCGCAGGCCAGCTGGGCACGGGCCAGGTTGAACACCACCTGCGGCGCGCCCGGTTTGCGCTCGAGCGACCGGCGCAACGCCCCGCGGGCCTGCTCGGACCGGCCGGCCACCAGATAGGCGTAGCCCAGATCGCCCAGCAGATCGGCGTCGCCCGGCTCCACCCGGCGGGCCCGTTCCAGCGCCTCGATGCCGGCCGGAACCCGCTCGGCCATCAGCAGGCTCAACCCGTACTCGTGCAACAGCTCGGCATGCTCGGCATGGTGCTCTAGCGCTGCCCGATAGACCCGCAGGGCGTCGGCGTTGCGGCGTTGCAGGTCGTAGGCCATGCCCAGCAGCAGGGCCGTATCGGCATGGGCCGGGTCGAGCCGATGGGCCCGCTCCAGCGCGGCGACGGCCTGGTCGATGCGCTCGAGCCGCGACAGGGCCAGGCCGCGCTGGTACCAGCCCATGGCCAGCTCGGGCTCTTGCTCGAGCGCGCGATCCAACACCGCCAGCGCCTTGCGGCTCTCGCCCCGGTCGCTGTAGGCCCCGGCGATGCGCACCAGCTCGGCCGGGCTTCGGGCCGCCGGTCGGGCCGGCGGCGGGGGTTGGGCCGGGCGCTGCCCACCGGCGCAGCCGGCCAGCAGCAGCGGCAGCAGGACGGCGGACCAGCGCATCCCCGCTCCCCCGATCAGCGCCGGCGGCGGCCGCGCAGCCGGATGTTGTCGATCAGGCGGGTGGCACCGATGCGCACCGCCACCAGCAGCACCGCCTCGCGCTCGACCTCGTGCTGGCTCTCCAGGGTCTCGGGATCGCAGACGGCCACGTACTCGATCTCGATTTCGCGCTCCTCGCGCAACAGGTCGAGCACGATGGCCTTCAGCTCGGCCGCGTCGTACTCGCCGCTGTCGCACAGGCGCCGCGCCTTGCGCAGCCCGCGGTAGATGGCGGTGGCCTGCTGGCGCTGGGCCGGCGACAGGTACGAGTTGCGCGAGCTCATGGCCAGCCCGTCCTGCTCGCGCACCGTGGGCAGACCCATGACCTCGACATCGAAATCCAGGTCGCGCACCATGCGGCGGATGGTCACCAGCTGCTGGTAGTCCTTCTCGCCGAACACGGCCTCGTCGGGCTGGACGATCTGGAACAGCTTGGCCACCACCGTGGTCACACCGCGGAAGTGGCCCGGGCGCGAGGCGCCGCAGTAGTTGCGGGTCACCTCGGTCACCTCGACAACGGTCTGAAAACCCTCAGGGTAGATCTCGGTCACGTCGGGGGCGAACATGACGTCGGCGCCCTCGGCGCGGATCTTGCGCCGGTCGCCGGCCGGATCGCGCGGGTAGCGATCGAGATCCTCGCCCGGGCCGAACTGGGCCGGGTTGACGAAGACGCTGACCACCACCACCGAGGCCGACCGGCGGGCCTGGCGGATCAGCTCCAAGTGCCCCTCGTGCAGAAAGCCCATGGTCGGCACCAGGGCGATCTTGCGCCGCCGCGAGCGCATCTCGCGGACAAACTTCTTCATGTCCGAACACTTGCGGATCGAGCGGAAGCCGCTCTTGGCCTTGCTGGCCGGTTTGGCCTTCTTGGCCGGCTTCTTCCTGGTCGTCGTTCGGCTCCGGGCGCTGGTCGACTTGGCTCGCTTCCGGCTGACCTGCTTGTCGCCGGGGCCCCGGGACGTCTTTTTTCGCGAGCTACTTCGGGAGGTTGCCATGCTCGACCCCCTATCGGGCACAACCGCTGCAATGCCTGGAATTGCGGTTTTCTAACCCATCTGGGGTGGACAAGTCAAATGAAAAACGGTCTAAGCCACCCTTTGGTCAAGGTTTTTTTCGGGAGCCCGATCGCGGACGGCGGGCCAGCCGTTACCAGCGCGCCTCCATCAACAGGTAGGCGTTGTCGATGATCTGATCGACCGCGGTGGTGGGCCCGATGTACAGCCCCTCGTACTCGCGGATCAGCTGCAGGTAGCCGAGGCGGGCGAAGAGGTGCTCGGGGATGAGCTGCTGGATACAGTAGACCTCCCAGGCCCAGCCCTTGGTGCCCAGCCGGTTGACCAGCAGGTCGGATGGCGAGTTCCAGTTGATGTGGTACTTGGTGCCGCGGTTCATCTCGGCGCCGAAGCGCGGGGCGTAGGCGTCGAGCCAGGGCAAGGTGAAGCGGAAGCCGGCGTAGAACATGTGGCCCAGGTTGGTGGTGCCCGCGCCCTCCTCGTAGGAGGCCAGGCCGGTCTCGACGCGTTGGGTGCCGCTGAACACGTCGACCTGCTCACCGCTGGTCGGGTGGACCACCGGCAGCTCGACCGGTACCTGGTAGACCATGCGATCGGCCTCCGGCTTGAGAATGCTCATGGTGTAGCCGGCGAACAGATCCAGGCCGCTGCCGCCGACATCCTTGAACTCCACCAGCCCGGTGGCCATCCAGTAGGCGCCCAGGTCCTGGCCGGTGGGCTCGTCGGGCTCGATCGGCTCGTCCATCCCGGGCACCTGGATAGGGATGTCGCGCGGCCGGAACTGGGGCACGTTGACGAAGCCGAGCTGGACCAGGTTGTCGCCCAGCTCGGGGATGCGCAGCTCGAACACCGCCCCCCAGGCGTGCATCGGATCGATGCCGCCGTCGCGGAACAGGCTGCGGTCGTCGCTCAGGGTGAAGTCGGCGTGGTTGGCGAAGGGGATGTAGAACAGGCGCAGGTAGGTGCCCGGCAAGTAGCGCGACAGGTGCAGCGTGACCAGCACCGCTTCGAGTTCGGCCTCGACCATCTGCACGCCCCAGGTGGCGTTGCGCACCGTGTTCTCCTTCAGCTCGGCCGGCGGACCCTCGGGCGAGGCCACCCGGCCGGCGGTCAGCACCAGCCAGTCGGTGACGAACCAGTCGAAGTAGGCCCGCTCGATGCGCAGGGTGGGGTCGCGCGGATAGCGGTTGGTGTGCATGTCCAGCGTGGTCGGGTGATTCTTCAGCTCGTTGAAGTACTTGAACACGCCGATCTGGCCGTAGAAGCGGAGGTTCTCGGTGGCGTTCCAGGTCATGGTCAGCCGCAGCCGGTTCAGCCACTGCGAGCCGTACCAGGCATCGATGTTGCGGGGCCGCTGGCGGGTGAGCGGACGCACCAGCGGATCGCCGGTCGCCGGATCGGTCAGCGGTTGCCCGTAGTCATCCAGCACCAGCTCCAGGTGGCTGGTCACCGTGTCCACGGTATCGTCGACCAGGTGGAAGTTGTTGACCACCACCCGGTAGGAGGCCGACCACTGCAGCCGGTCCTGTTCGGTGCGCTTCAACAGGCGGTCCTGCACCCCGAGCACGCCCTCGAAGTCCTCCTCCAGGTAGCCGAGCCGCTCGTCCAGGTCAGCGAGCTGCTGCTCCAGCCGCTGCAGCGCACCGGTGTCGCGCTCGGCCCGGCGGCGGCGCTGCTCCAGGATGGCATCCAGCTCGCGCTGGTCGCGGCGCAGCCGCTCGCGCACCCGCCGCAACCGCTCGTCCAGCGACTCCGCCTCCCCGGTCGTCCCGGCACCTTCCCCCTCTTGCCCGGCCTCCACCCCGGGCCCTGCGCCGACCGCCAACAAGACCGCCAGCAGACCGCTCGCCGCTCTCATCCCCGCTCCCCTCGGTTCACTTGACGCCGGCGATGCCGGACTTCTCGTCTTCCTCGAGACGCTTCAAGATATGGGCCAGCAAGCGCTTCAGCTCGCCCTTCGAAAACCGTTTCTCCAGCTCGGCCTGGCGGGCGTGGCGCTTGCGGCGGATGAAGTACTTCCACTGCCGCGCCGTTTTCTGGCTCCAGCTGAGCTCCGGCGCCTGGCCGCCGTCGTGGCAGCGGGTGCAACCGCGGCGGGCCACCTGCGCCCCGGACCAGGAGCCATCACCGCTGTACAGGCTGACCCGGGCCACCGCCGGTGCCGGCTGCGGCTCCGGTTCGGGCTGCGGCTCCGGTCCGGGCTGTGCCTCCGGTTCGGGCTGCGGCTCCGGTTCGGGCTGTGCATCCGGCGTCTCGTGGCCCCTTTCGGCCTCACCGGCCACCACAGCCTCCTGCCCGCCCCCGGCCCTGGCCACCGAAGCCTCCGGCGCAGGCGGCGACTCGGGTTCCGATTCCGCTTTCGGTTGCGGTCTCGGTTTCGGCTTCGGCTTCGGCTTCGCTCTCGGCCTCGGTCGCGGCTTCGGTTTCGGTCGCGGCTTCGGTTTCGGCCGCGGCTGTGGTTTCGGCCGCGGCTGCGGTTCGGGCTCGAGCCGCGGCTTCATATCCGGTGCGGGCTCCGGCGTGCCGGGCGCGGCGGCTGGCCCGTCCGGCCCGGCCGGCGCGGCGTCGGCCATTAGCGGCGGATCGCCCGCAGCCTCCTCGTCGACCCCGGTCGCCGCAGCCTCTCCCTCGGCTCCGGCCGCCACGGCCTCCTCGTCGACCGCGGCCGCTGTCTCCTGCCCGGCCCCGGCCGCCGGCGCCTCCGGCGAGGGCGATGCGGCGAAGAAGAGCTGGTGGACCAGCAGAGCAGCGCCGGCGAACAGGACGAAGGCCAGCACCAGCAGCAGGTAGGGATTGGCCCGGCGCTGCGGCACTGCGGTGCCCGTCAGCCCCGTCCCGCCCAGCTGCGCGCTGGTGCCGCTCACCGGGCTGAGATTGTTGGTGCGCATGTCCGCGGCGGCCTGCAGCGAATCGGCCCCGTCGAGCGGGCGGGTCGACCTGCTGGCCTTGTCCAGGGCGCGGGCCTCGAAATCGCGGCGCTTGGCCACCCGCTCGCCCAGTACCCCGCCGAGCCACTTCTCCACCTCGGCGCTGGAGGCCAGGCCGCCGTGGCTCTCGGCGAAGGCGCGGATGGCGCCGGCCATCTCCTCGCCGTTCTGGTAACGCTGCTCGCGGTCCTTGGCCAGCGCGCGGCCGACCACCGGATCCAGGTTTTCTGGTAGATCGGGAACCAGCGCCGAAGGCGGCGGGATCGCCTCGCCGGTCACCCGCTTGAGCACCTCGGCCACGGCCACGTCCTTTTTGAAGCTGCAGCAACGCTCCAGGGTCAACAGCTCGTGGAATACCAGACCCAGGGCGTACAGATCGGCCCGGCCGTCGATGGTCTCGTGCTGGAACAGGTCCGGCGCCAGGTAGGAGAACTTGCCCTTGATCATGCCCGGCGTGGTCAGATCCGAGCGGGCGGTCGACTTGGCGATGCCGAAGTCGATCACCTTCAGGTAGCCGTGGCGATCGGTCATCAGGTTGTGGGGCCCGATGTCGCGGTGGATCAGGTGCAGCGGGCGGCCGTCGGGGGTGGCGGCGTTGTGGGCGTAGTGCAGCGCGTCGCACGCCTCGACCATCCACTTGCACACGATGGGCAGCGGGATGGGCTCGCCCGACCTGCGCAGCATCTTGCGCAGCAGGTCCAGCGTCTCGCCGTCGACATACTCCATCACGATGCAGATGTCCTTGTTCAGCCGGCACAGGTCGAAGATCTTGACCACGTGGGGGTGGCTCAGCGAGGCCACGGTGCGCGCCTCGGCGATGAACATCTGCATGGCGCTCTGGTTCTCGAGCCACAGGGAGTGGATGCGCTTGACCACCACCAGCTGCTGGAAGGCCTCCTCGCCCACTTGAACGCCGAGGAAGGCATCGGCCATGCCGCCCGATCCCAGCTTGGCCACGATGCGAAAGCGCTCCTGCAGCTGGCCGACTGTGCTCAGACCAGCGCTGCCTTCGGCCGCCATCCCACCCGCTCCTTTGCAGACGAACGCCCGCACCCCCGCCGGCGCCATCGCTACCATCGTTTCTGCGCCTCCATGGTAGCCGACCAACGGCCGTCATCGCAAGCCGGTTGAGCGGTACTTTTGCCGTAAGAAAACAGCAAAAAGTTTGACAAGGTATGTATGGCATTGTATTGTAAGGCCATGCGTGGTCTTGCACGCTGCGGCTGATAGGCGGAGGTGGAACATGGCGCGGGACCCGGACGAGATCCTCAAGCAGGAAAGATTGCACCAGGCGGCCCTGCTCAAGATCGCCATGAAGATGCGGCGCGAGGAGATGCGCGGTTTCGAAGAGATCTTCGCCGAGATCCTGCGGGAAATGGAGCTGGGCGAGGAGGAGTTCCGGCGCTACGTCAACGATCACCTCAAGCAGCTGATGGCCACCGTCAAGAAGCGCGGCTACTGATGCCCCCCGCCGTCCACCTGCTCCAGCCGAGCGGCCAGCGCATCAGCCAGGGCCGCGAAGCGCTCGAGCGACAGATCCTCGGGACGCAGCCTGGGCGCGATGCCGCTGTCGGCCAGGGCCGCGTCCAGCGCGGCGGCGTCAAGGGCGCGCCCGAAGCTGGCCTTCAACCCGTTGCGGATGGTCTTGCGGCGCTGGGAGAACACCCCGCGCACCAGCTGTTGCAGTAGCTCGGGCCGCCGCACCGCCACCCGCGGCCGGGGCAGGGGCCGGCAGCGCACCACCCGCGATTGCACCCGCGGCCGCGGCATGAAGGCCTCGGGCGGCACATCCAGCACCGGCTCGACCTCGGCGCGCAGCTGCAGCTGCACCGACAGCACGCCGTAGTCGCGGCTGCCGGGGCCGGCCGCCATGCGCACCCCCATCTCGCGTTGGACCATCAGCAACCAGCGGTCCAGCCGGTCTCCGGCGTCCAGCAGGTCGAACAGGATCTGGGAGGCCATGTGGTAGGGCAGGTTGCCGACCACCACCGGCGCTCGGCCCAGCCGCGCCACCAGCGATGTCCAGTCCATGCGGGCCGCATTGGCCTCGAGTACCTCCACCCCGGCATCGCCGGCGAACTCGCTGCGCAGCACCCCGGCCAGGTCGCGGTCGCGCTCGACCGCCACCACCCGCCCCGACTCGCGGGCCAGCACCGCGGTCAGGGCACCCAGCCCGGCGCCCAGCTCGACCACCGGCTGGCTGCCGTCCAGCTCGGCGGCGGCGCCGATCTGCTCGATCACGTCGCGGTCGATCAAAAAGCTCTGACTCCAGGAGCGCTTGGCTCGCAGGCCGTGCTTGCGCAGCAGTCCGCGGACATCGATCCGATCCGCCATCTCCACCGCCTTCAGTCCAGAGCTCCCAGGGGAGCTTGCGCTAGTCGGAACGGGGTTGCGCCGTGGCCAGGGCGGCGTCGGCATCGAGCCCGAGCCCATCGTCGCGGCCGCGCTCCAGGTAGACCTCGGCCAGCGCCGCCACCATGGCCGCGTTGTCAGTGCAGCGCGCCGGATCGGGAAAGATCACCTCCAGCCCTTCGCGGCGCGCACCCCGGCCGAGTTCCTCGCGCAATCGCCGGTTGGCCGCCACCCCGCCGGCCACCACGATCCGCTCCAACCGCTGGCCGCGCGCAGCCAGCAGGGTCTTTTTGACCAGGGTGTCGACCACGGCCTGCTGGAAAGAAGCCGCGAAGTCGGCCAGCGCCCGGCCGCTGGGTCGACCGTGGCGCTTCAGGTGGACCGCGGCCGCGGTTTTCAGCCCCGAAAAGCTCGAGTCCAGCCGCCGGCCCGGCATGGGCCGGGGAAAGGCGATGGCCGCCGGATCGCCGGCGGCGGAAGCGTTCTGGATCGACACCCCCCCGGGGTAGGCCAGCCCCAGTAGCTTGGCCACCTTGTCGAAGGCCTCGCCGGCCGCGTCGTCCAGCGTGCGGCCCAGCAAGACCAGCCGGCCCACACCGTCGACCCGCAGCAGGCTGGTATGGCCGCCGGAGACCACCAGGCCCAGGTGCGGGTAGTCCAGCTCGGGCCGCTCCAGAAAAGCCGCCCGCAGGTGGGCCTCGATGTGGTCGACGCCCACCAGCGGCTTGCCCAGCGCCCAGGCCAGGGTCTTGGCGGCCGAGACCCCGACCAGCAACGAACCGATCAGCCCCGGGCCGGCCGTCACCCCGATCCCGTCCAGCGCCGCCGGCTCCAAGCCGGCCCGATCGAGCACCGCGGTCAGCACCGGCACCACCTGCCGCACGTGGTCGCGCGAAGCCAGCTCCGGCACCACGCCGCCGTACGGCGCGTGGACCGCGATCTGCGACGCGATGCACTCGGCGCGCAGCTGCCCGTGCTCCACCACGGCGGCGGCGCACTCGTCACAGGACGATTCGATGCCCAACACCCGCATGCGCGCTCGGACCGCCGCTGCGCTCAGCGCAGGTTCTTCAGGATGGCGCGGACCTCGCGCGCCGAGCGGCCCTGGGGCGCCAGGCGCAGGTAGGTCCGGTAGGCCCGGATGGCCTGGGCGTTGTGGCCCAGCGTCTGGTGGATGGTGCCCAGCGTCAGATGCGCCCGGGCGTTTTCGGGATCCCGCTTCAAGGCCCGCCGGATCAACGCCAGCGCCTGGCGATCGCGGCCCAGCTCGAACTGGGCGTTGGCCAGTGCCACCATGGCGTCGACCCCCTGGGGGTTGATCTTCAACGCCCGCCGCAGCGAACCGACCGCACGCCGGAAGCGATAGGCTTCGAGATGGCGCTGGCCCCGGCCCAGCAGCCCGGCATAGCTCGGCCCGTCCGGCTCGTCCGGCTCATCCGGCTGCCCGGCGGCCGCATCCCCGGCGTCCCCGGCGGCGGACACCTCCTGGCCGCTCGCAGCGGCCCGGCCTTCGTCGGTCCGGCCCTCGTCGGTCCGGCCCTCGTCGGTCTGGCCCTCGTCGGTCCGGCCCTCGTCGGTCCGGCCCTCGTCGGCCTGACCCTCGTCCGCGCCGCCGGCAGCGGCCACGGCGTCGGGCGGCGGGATGGGGGCGACCGGCACATCGTCGATGTCGCCGCCGGCGCCGGCCGGCTGGTCCCCCGGCGCCCCGACGGAGCCCGGCGCGCTGTCCGCGGCGGCGCCCTGATCCGCGGCTGCCGTGCCGGCCGGGCCCTGATCGGCAAGCTGCTCGCCGGCGGCCGGACCGGCCGGCGTCTCCGCGCCGGGCTGCAGCATGGGCCACAGCTTCCAGCCGGCGAAGCCCAACCCGCCGCCGATCAGCAGCACCAGCACCATCCACAGCGCCCGGCGGCCGCCCCGGCCGGTGAACTCCAGCTCGCCGTCATCCAGATCGCCGGCCGGCTGCGAGTCGAAAAAGCCCACCTCGGCCGAGGCCGCCGGCGCTGTTTCGCTCACATCCGCCGCCGCCTCGTCCTCCCCAAGCGGCTCGGCTGCAGGCGCACTCCGGGGGGTAGCGGGCCCGTCGAACTCCGCCGCATCCAGCGGGCCCGAAGCCGCGATCGCGTCCGCATCCGTTTCGGCCCCGGCCGCGGCCGGCCGCGGCCGCATCAGGGTCAACATGTCCTCGACGATTTCGGAAGCGTTGGCATCGGGCGAGCGGCCGGCTGCGGCAGCCGATTCTTCGGCCGACTCCGCCGCTGGGGACGCGGCCTCATCGGCAGCCCGCTCGGCCGGATCGCCGGCCGCCTCCTCGGACTTTTCGATCACCACCCAGGAGTCGGCCGGCGGCGGCTCGCCATCGGTCGCGGCCGCGGTGAAGCCGGCCTCGTCCTGCCGCTCGAGCGCCGCCTCGGCCGCCGACTCGCCCTCGCTGGCCGGCTCTCCCTCTGCCGCCGGCTCTCCCTCGCTGACCGGTTCCTCCTCGCTGGCCGGTTCTTCCCCGCTGGCCGGTTCTTCCCCGCTGGCCGGTTCTTCCTCGCTGGCCGGTTCTCCCTCGGCCGCCGGTTCTCCCTCGGCCGCCGGTTCTCCCTCGGCCGCCGGTTCTCCCTCGGCCG
>CAYVQE010000015.1:0-46078 GCA_964454005.1 uncultured Myxococcales bacterium | reverse complement strand
CCGGCTCTTCACCGGCCGCCGGTTCTCCCTCGGCCGCCGGCTCTTCACCGGCCGCCGGCTCGATCGTGGCGGCCGCATCCTCGACCGGTCCGGTGGCGGTGGCCGGGGCCTGGTCGAAGGCGCCGCTGGCCGGCTCGGCTTCGGCCGCAGCGGTGGCGGCCGGCATCTCCGGCCGGGTGAAGGGCTTGTCCGGCAGCTGCTCGATCTTGACCCGCGTCTCGCCCGTTAGCCCGGCGGCCGGCGCCGCCTCGGCCGAGAGTTCGTGGGGCTCCTCGATCACCCGCACCTGTTCGCCCGACTCGGTCTCGGTCCGCGGCTCCGGGGCGGACTCGGTCTCGCCACCCGGCTCCGCTGCGGCAGCCGGCTCCTCGGCCGCCGCCGGCTCCTCGGCCGTTGCCGGCTCCTCGGCCGTTGCCGGCTCGGCTTCGTCTCCCGACTCGACCGGAGGCGGCTTCGAGATCCACTCATCGATGCGCGCGGACCCGAGCGCGGCCGGTTCGGTCTCGACCTGGCGCTGGCCCTCTGCCGGCTCGTAGATCAGGCCCTCGAAGTAGAGCTTGGAGATAATGCTCAACGCCTCGAGGTCATCGAAATCGCTGTCGTCGACCACCTCGATCAGGCTGCGCTTGCCGTCGAACAGGCGCAGCACCCCGTTGACCTCGTCCGGGATCTCGGTCAAGCGGTCGGTCAGCTCGCGGTAGTCGACCTCGAAGACCGCTTCGAGCGGGGGCAGCTGCTCGAGCATCCGGCCCCATTCGTCGACCCGCCGCATGCCCTCCATCAGCAGGCCCTGGCTCGACAGCGAGATGCGATCCGGGTGCTTGAGGCTGGGTTTGAAGTCGATCTCGAAGGTGCCGAGGTTCCACTGCAACAACCGGTAGACCGCCTTCTCGCCGCGCAGCTTGCGCAGCTCGGCGTCGATCACCTTGCCGTTGCGGAAGTAGACCGTGGCCGGCTTGTTGGGAGCGGTGGGGGCGGTGAAGTGGGCGATGCCGGTCTTGCGCCCGATCTCGATGGTCTGGATCAGATCGACCACCCCCATGTCGCTCAGCTCGCCCGAGAAGCGCACCTTCTGGTCCCGCCGCTCGAGCGACTCGCGCTCCTTCTTCTGCAGCAGGATCTTGACCCGGGTGATGATCTCCTTGATGTAGATCGGCTTGGTCAGATAGTCGTCGACGCCCAGCTCCAGCCCGCGGACCTTGTCCTCGATGGCCTTCTGGTTGGTCAAGAAGATGAACGGGATGTCGGCCAGCCCGGGCTCGGCCTTGACCCGCTTGCAGAAGGCGAAGCCGTCCATGACCGGCATCTTGGTGTCCGAGATGATCAGCTCGGGGGGCGCGATCTTGGCCTTTTCCAGGGCGTCCTCGCCGTTGACGGCCGTGGTGACCGAGAAGCCGGCCTTGCGCAGGCTGACCTCCATCACCCGCAGCGACTTGGTATCGCCATCCACCAGCAGTAGGCTTCTTCGCGGCACGGCCCTCGCCTCGCAATCCAGGGTGTCAGCGCGCTTTTTCCCCTTATTTGTCTAACCCCGCAGGCCCGAGGCTGTCAATGATCAGCCCATCAGGGGGGGGCGACCTTCGAAAAACCGCGTTTTCGACTCTTGAATAGACGCAGCCGCCGGCGCCGGCGGTCTGCGGTTCAATCGAAATCCACCACCCCGCGCTCGCGCTCGGCGGCCTTGCGTTTTCGCTCGCGTTCGCGTTCGCGGGCGCGGATGTGTGGCTTGGCCACCTTGTGGTAGAGCCGGCCGAAACCGCGGCGGATGGCCCGCGAGGCCCCGCGGCCCAGGCCCGGGCCGATGGTGCGGCGCAGAATGCGATGGGCCCGCTGACGGGCCTTTTCCGCGAAGGCCTCTCCCATGCGGATGCGCAGCTGGCGCTCCTTGCGGGCGATGAACAACAGGATGGCATGGTTGGCAGCGTCGTAGTCGATCTCCCACATGTCGAACACGTCCTGGACGAAGGTGTCCAGGCTCAGCGGCCGCGGCTCGAAATCCCCCAGCGAGCCCACCGTGACCACCATCATCTCGACCCCGTCATCGCGCGCCTTGTCGCACAGGCCGCGGATGGTCGCCCGATCCTTCTTGCCGAGCAGCTCGGCGTGGTCGTTGATGCAGCGCCGCTCCATCTTCGGCAGATCTTCGGCCCGGGCCGGGCCGAAGGCGCACAGCGCGCCGAGTACGGCCAGACCGGCCAGCGACCGGCACCACCGGCTTCGGCTCGAGACCATGTCGCTTCCCACTCCTTCGCGCGGCGGCCGTCAGCGCAGCTTGCGCCGGGCCTGGCGCATCTTCTGCCGGGCCTTGCGGACCAGCGGGCTGTTCGGATAGGACTGCACGAACTCCTTCAAGAACGGCAGCGCCTCCTCGTACATCTCCATGGCGAAAAAGCAGTAGCCGAGCTTGAGCAGCGCGTCGCGGGCCTTGTCGCCCTCGGGGAACTTCTTGCGCACCTTCTGGAAGGTCAAGGCGGCGTCGCGGTAGTTCTTCTCGGCGTAGTGGCTCTCGGCGATCCAGTACCAGGCATTGTCCGAGTAGGCGTCGCGGGGCCATTTTTCGAGAAACTCCTCGAACAGGATGCGGGCCGCCCGGGTCTGGCCCGCCTCGAGCAAACCGTGGGCCAGCTTGTAGAAGGCCTTCTTGTCCTTCGGCCGCTCGATGTCGGGCAGCTTCTGCTCGGGCTCGGCCGCCGCGGCCTGCTCCGCCGCCAGCCGCTCCTGCTCGGCTTGCTCGGCTTCGGTCCGCTGGCTGGACAGATCCTCGTGGATGATCTGCAGCCGCTGCTCGATCACCCGCAACCGATGGGCGTTGACCTCCACCTGGCCGCGCATCTCGGTCAGGTGGCGCTTGACCTGCTCCATCTCGACGCCGAAGTCGGCCGCGTTGCGGCCGTTGATGCGGCGGTACTCCTCGATCAGCAGCTTCAGCTCGGCCAACCGCTGGCCGGCCTCGCTGAGGCGCTCGGCCAGTTCGGCCTTCTCGGCGTGGTGGGCCTTCTTGATCACCGCCAACTCGGTCTGCAGCGCCACGATGTCGGCCTGCATCTGCTTGCCGGATTCCTTGGGCACCCAGCAACCGCCGCTGCCGAGCCCGACCAGCCCGATCGCCATCGCGCCAATCCAAGGCTTCACGTATCCGCCCTCCAAAAAAAGAAAGCGGGGCCCCGGGGGGGCTCCGCTTTCCAAACTGCCGTGTTCGCCGGGTTCAGTACGAGAACTCGCAGCGGCGGTTGCGCGCCCAGCAATCCTCGGTCGAGGAATTGCAGACCGGCCGCTCCTCGCCGTAGGAGATGGTGTCGAGCCGATTGCGCGGGATTCCCATGTTGACCAGGTAGCGCTTGGTCGAGCTGGCCCGGCGCTCGCCCAGCGAGATGTTGTAACCGGTGGTGCCGCGCTCGTCGCAGTGGCCCTCGATGGTGACCGTCAGATCCTGGCGCTGCTGCAGGCACTCGGCGTTGCGATCCAGCGCCTCGCGCGCGCTGGCCGTCAGGTTGTGGCGGTCGAAGTCGAAGTAGATCGTCTCCAGATCGCACTGCGGCTTGTCGATGCACTCGCAGTTTTCGCACATCTGGCCTTCGGGGCAATCGGCGTCGGTCTGGCACGCGCACTTGATGACGCAGCGGTGATCCTTGCACTCCTTGTTGGGATCCTCGCAGTCGGCGTCGGTCTCGCACTCCCACTGGCACTTGTGGTCGCGGCAGATCATGCCCGCCTTGCCGCGCCGGGCGCAGTCGGCGTCGATCTCGCACTCGTAGACGCACTGGTCGTTCTCGCAGTAGGGCTTTTCCTCGGGACAGTCCTTGTCCTCGATGCACTCGACGCAGACGTTGTTCTTGCAGCGCGGCTCGTCCTCGGGGCAATGCTGGTCCTCGCAGCACTCCTGGCACTGTTCCATGCAGCAGTGCATCAGAGTGGTGTTGCCCTCCTCGGCGGCGCAGTCGTCATCGTCGCGGCACTTGGGAAAATCCGGCCGGCAGCCGATGGCCACCAGGGAAAGCAGGAACACACCAGCCGCCGACCATGCCAGACCTTTCGAAAACTTGCGGTGCGTCATCACGTGTTCTCCCTCCAGGCACTACCTTCGGCGCGCCGGGGCTTCCCCCGGCAACGGTCTTTCGAGACGTTCGACCTTCGCGATCTAGACCGCCATTAGACCACTCGGCCGCCGATTGTCAAACAAAAAACCGCCGCCCCCCCCATTCCGGCCGGGCGCCAGAAATCTATTGCCAAGTCGGGGCCCAGCGGATAGGTATGGCGCCCGATGCGGATCGGGCTCGACATGGCGCTGTCGAAGCGCATCGGCGCGCTGGCCACGCCGGTCATCGTGGCCATGCTTTTCCAGACCATCATCAACCAACTCGACACGGCCATGGTCGGCCGGCTGCCCGGGGCCACCGGCATCGATGGCCAGGCCGGCATCGGCCTGAGCCTGCCGCTGTTCTGGGCGGTGGGCGGCTTTTTGTCGGCCATCTCGATCGGCACCCAGGCCATTACCGCCCGGCGCACCGGCGAGAACCAGCCGCTGCTGGCCGGCCGGGCGCTGACCAACTCGCTGACCCTGGCGCTGATCTCCAGCGCGGTGGTGGCCGCCGCCGGCTACTTCCTGTCGCCCTACTTCTTCGACATGATGTCGCCCAATGCCAACGTGGTGCGGCTGGGTTCGTCCTACTGCTCGATCCGCATGCTGGGCGTGTTCACCATGGTCACCACCATGTCCTACAAGTCGTTTTTCGACGGCATCGGCAAGACCCACGTCCACATGGTGGCCTCGATCCTGATGAACCTGCTCAACGCCGGGTTGAATCTGCTGCTGATCTTCGGACTGTGGGGCTTTCCGCGCCTCGAGGTCGACGGCGCGGCCATCGCCTCGGTCGTCTCGACCGTGGTCGGCCTGGCGGTCATGGTCACCTGGAGCCTGCTGCCCAAGTACCTGCGCCGCTACCGGGCCTACCGGCTGCGCAACCTCAACCGCCGCGTGGCCTGGGAGATCGTGCGGCTCAGCGTGCCCTCGGGGCTGGCCACCATGTTCGTCATGAGCGGTTTTTTGTTCTTTTTGTGGGTTATCGGCAACCTGCCCCAGGGGCCGGCCTGGCTGGCGGTAGCCGATTTCGTTCCCCTGGCCGGGCCCCTGCTGGACGGCCTCGAGGCCACCCGGCCCGACCTGGCCACCAGCGCCTCCTGGGTGATGATCTCCTTTCTGATGCTGGTCTTCGTCACATCCATGGCCTTCGGCACCGCCACCGCCACCCTGGTCAGCCAGAGCCTGGGGGCGAAGAAGCCCGCGCTGGCCGAACGCTTCGGCTGGGAGTCGGTCAAGATCGGCATGCTGGTGATGGGCGCGGTGGGCGTGGTCATGATCATCGACCCGGCCATGTTCATGCGCATCTTCACCGACAAGCCCCAGGTCATCGCCTCCGCGCTGCCCTCGATGCGGCTGGTGGGCGCGGCCACCTCGCTGATAAGCGCCGGCATGGTGCTGGTCCAGGCCCTGTTCGGCGCCGGCAACACCAAGTTCGTCATGCTGGCCGAGCTGTTGCTGCACACCGCCTGTCTGGTGCCGCTGTCCTACCTGCTGGGCATGGTGCTCGAGCTGGGCATGCTCGGCTGCTGGATGGCGGCGGTGGTCTATGCCATCCTGCTGTCGTCGGTGATGGCCTGGAAATTCTTCGAGGGCAAGTGGAAGGCGATCCGGATCTGAACTCCGCGACCGACGCCGGGGCGAAAGGGGCGGTGGCATGGCCCGCGTGTTGATCGTCGACGACGAGCAGAACATCCTGGTCACCCTGTCGCGGGCGCTGTCGCTCGAGGGCTACCAGACCGTGGTCGCCGGCGGCGGTCGGGTGGGGCTGGACAAGCTCGCCGAGCAGGCGATCGACGCGGTGCTGCTGGACGTCAAGCTGCCCGACATCGACGGGCTGGAGGTACTCGACCGCATCCGGGCCGAGGCGCCCGAGCTGCCGGTGATCATGATGAGCGGCCACGCCACGGTCGAGCTGGCGGTGCAGGCGGTGCAGCGCGGCGCGCGCGACTTTTTGGAAAAGCCCCTGTCGTCCGACAAGGTGCTGGTCACCGTGGCCAACGCGCTGAAGCTGCAGCGGCTGAGCGCCGAGAACCGCGATTTGAAAGAACAGGCCGGGCTGAGCGACCGGCTGTTGGGCTCGAGCCGGGCCATGGCCGAGCTGGCCGAGCAGATTCGCCTGGTGGCCCCGTCGCAGGGCCGGGTGCTGATCAGCGGCGAGAACGGCACCGGCAAGGAGCTGGTCGCCCGGGCCATCCACGATGCCTCGCCGCGGGCCGCCGGCCCATTCGTCAAGCTCAACTGCGCCGCCGTGCCGGGCGAGCTGATCGAGAGCGAGCTGTTCGGCCACGAGAAGGGCTCGTTCACCGGCGCCCACCAGATGCGCCGCGGCAAGTTCGAGCTGGCCGACGGCGGCAGCCTGCTGCTGGACGAGGTGGGCGACATGCCGCTGGCCATGCAGGCCAAGCTGCTGCGGGTGCTGCAGGAGGGCGAGCTGGAGCGGGTGGGCTCGGCGGAGACCATCGCGGTCGACGTACGCGTGCTGGCAGCCACCAACCAGGACCTGGCCGCCGCCATCGCCGCCGGCCGCTTCCGCCGCGATCTGTACTACCGGCTCAACGTGGTGCCGATCCACCTGCCGCCGCTGCGCGAGCGCAGCGGCGACATTCCCGAGCTGGCCGAGCACTTCATGCACTTGGTCTGCCGGCAAAACGACCGCCGGCCCAAGCGCTTCGCCCCGGGGGCGCTCGAAGCGCTGGCGCGCCACGACTTCCCGGGCAACGTGCGCGAGCTGAAAAACTCCATCGAGCGGCTGGTGATCCTGGTGCCCGAGGGGGAGATCCAACCGGCCGCGGTCGAGCGGGTTCTCAACCTGGGCCAGCCCTGCAGCCCGCAGACCCCGAGCGGCGGCGCCGAGGCCTTCTACGCGCCCGATCGACCGTTGAAGGAGATGGTGGCCGAGGCCGAGCGCAGCCTGATCCGGCGCGCTCTGGCCGACTGCGACGGTCACGTGACCAACGCCGCCCGCCAGCTCGGCCTGGAGCGTTCCCACCTGTACAAGAAGATGAAGGCGCTGGGCATCAAGTAGCGGGCTCGGCTGCGTTCAGGCCGTCGAGCAGCTCGCCCAGGGCGGTCATCAGGGTCATGGCCACGTCGGGGCCGGGTCCGTGGCGCTGGCCGAAGACCTCTTCCGGCCAGTAGGTGCGCTTGGGATAGATATAACCCACCTCGGCCTGGGCCAGGCCCAGCAGAAAGCGGTGCTCGGTGCCCAGCGCCTGCTCCAGGTGGGGCTCGGCCGCTGCGTCCGGATAGGGCCCGGCGTAGCCCGCCGGTGAGACGATGCCGCCGCGGATCAGCTCGGGCGTGAACTCGCCGGGCAGTGTGACCAGGGTCCAGGCGGTGCCCAGCCGCAGGGCGCTGATCGGCAGATCGACCAGCTGCTGGGCGCAGCCGCCCGGCCCGTCGTCGTAGAGCGCTTCGGCGTAGCCCTCGACCACCCCGGCCTCGATGGCCAGCAGCAGCTCCAGGTTCTGCAGGCAGCAGGGCACCGCGGCGGCGGCGAAGCGCGGCCGCAGCGCCGCGCCCCGCAGCGGCGCGGCCTCGTCCAGCGCAGCCGCCACCCGTTCGGCGTACATTTCGCCCAGCCGCTCGGCGCGGGCGAAGTCGCGCTGCTCGAGTTCGGCCGGGCTCTGCATCAGCCCCAGCGCCCCCGAGAAGTACAGCCCGGTGCCGCCGTAGCGCGCCTCCAGCGCGGCCCGCAGCACCCCCGGATAGTCGGCGCTGATCAGGGTGTTGTCCTTCCACACCGCCTCCGGGTGGTTGGCGATGCTGACCGCGGTGGCCAGGCAGCCGCCGTCGGGCCGGAGCAGCTGCAGGATGCCCACGGTGGGGTCCAGGATGGCGGGCGGATCCAGATCGCGCACGAAGCCGTCGCCGGCCGCGGCCGTGGCCACCACCAGCTCGGCCGGCTGCAGCGCCTCCACCGCGGCCACGATGCTATCGGCCGCACCCCGCTGCAACGCGTCCAGGTAGTCGGCGTCCCAGCCGGCCTCCAGGCTGCCCGGGGCGAAGACCCCGATCGAGTCCGGCGCCGAGTGGCTGTGGGTCGAGGCCACGATCAGGTGCTCGATCGGCGGCGCCAGCTCGGCCGGCAGCCGGGCCAGCGCATCGCGGCGTATGGCCGCGATGCGCCCCAGCGACAGGCCCAGCGCGTCGACCGCGGTCAGCACCCACAGCCGGCCGTCGATGCGGATGGCCAGCGAGCGCGCCTCGAGCGGATCGTGCACCCCGGTCGGCTGGCGGGCGCCGAAGCCGCCCAGCCACAGCGAGTCCAGCTCGCCATCGCCGTCGCCATCGTCGAACGGCTCGCCCGCATCCCAGCTGCCGTCGCCGTCGCTGTCGCTGTAGGTCTCGAAGACCGGGGTCACATCGACCACCGCCGCGCCGGCCGCGACCCGCGGCCCGGCATCCCCGCCGCAGCCGGCGACAGTCGCTGACACGACCAGCCCGATCCACAAGCACTTGAAAAGGCGAAGCATCGGCGCCACCCTCGCTCTCCCCCGGTCCCCATTCTATGCCCGCGGCGGGCGTGCTTGACAAGTCCCGAACCGGCCTTCGATAATGACGCACCAAGCATGGAGCACCGCTGGGGACGCCATGCGGAATGCGGATACCCTGAAAGGAGATTGGGACATGAAGCGGATCATCGTCGTGGCCACAGCCGCCCTGTTGCTGGCCCCGTTCGCCCATGCGGCCAGCCCGCTCGACGTGGTCATCAACGAGGTGGCCTGGATGGGCTCGGACGCCAGCAGCAGCGACGAGTGGATCGAGCTGTACAACAACACCGACGCGGCCATCGACCTGACCGGCTGGAGCATCGACGACGACGCCGGTGCCCAGACCTACAGCCTGTCGGGCAGCATCCCGGCCAACGGCTACTTCCTGATCGAGCGCCGCGAGGAGGCCACCAGCGTGGCCGCCGACCTGATCGCCGGCAGCATGAGCCTGCAGAACGACCCCGGTGACTCGCTGGAGCTATTCGACGAGTCGGCCAACTCCATCGATCTGCTCGAGACCGCCGGCGGCTGGTACGCCGGCACCAACAACGGTACCGGCACCCAGGACGTGTCCATGGAGCGGCTGGACACCACCGAGCCCGGCAACAACCCGGACAACTGGGCCGACAACGACGGGGTGACCGTCAACGACACCGACTCGGACGGCACACCGCTGAACGCCACCCCCGGCGCCGAGAACTCGGTGGCCGGGCCCATCGTGGTGGTGCCCGAGATCGTCAACGTGCACTGCGTCGACGCCAGCCATGTGATGGTGTTGTTCAACACCGGGCTCGAGGCCGCCAGCGCCGAGACCGCGGCCAACTACACCATCGGCCTCGTGGGCGGCGGCAGCGAGGTCAACCCGGCCACCGCCAGCCTGGACGGCGCCGACAGCAGCATCGTCCACCTGGAGGGCATCGCCGGCTTCGCCGCCGAGGACCTGCTGACCCTCGAGGTGCAAAACGTGCAGAGCGACACCGGCGGCGACTCCGGGACCATCACCGAGGACTTCGTCGCCGGCGTGGTCACCATCGCCTTCGCCCGCGACGACGCCGACGCCAACTACGTGCCCGACCTGCTGGAGAACCACCCCGACATCTGGGTCACGATCAGCGGCCTGGTCAACGCGGCCGTTTTCTACCAGCAAGCCTCGCTCGAGGATCTCACCGCCGGCATCACCGTCTACGGCGGAACCGCCGAGGAGCTGACCCGCGGCGACGACATCCGCATCTCGGGCAAGCTCGACCAGTACAACGGCAAGGACGAACTGGTCAACACCTGGGCGGTCGAGCTATCGACCGGCAACGCGATCACGCCCATGGTGCTAACCCTGGCCGATCTGAACGCGGCCGGTGCCGGCGAGCTGTACGAGAGCATGCTGGTGGGCGTGGCCCAGGTGAGCAACACCGGCGCCGGCGACGCCTGGCCAGGCGACGGCGACAGTGCCAACGTCGAGATCACCGACGACGGCGGCAGCAACACCTTCGTCATGCGCATCGACGCCGACACCGACGTCGACGGCACGGCCGAGCCGAGCTGGCCGGTCAACGCGGCCGGCATCGCCAGCCAGTACGACGGCGGCACGCCGCCGGACTCCGGCTACCAGATGCTGCCGCGCGACCAGAACGACATCGGCCTGAGCCTGCCCTCCTGCAACGACGGCGACACCCGGCCCTGCTACAGCGGCGACCCGGCCGACATCGGCGTGGGCGTCTGCGCCGAGGGAACCGAGAGCTGCGTCGGCGGCGACTGGTCGGGCACCTGCGAGGGCCAGGTGCTGCCGGCGGACGACGACTCGCTGTGCAACGAGTTGGACGACGACTGCGACGGGGATACCGACGAGGACGTCGACTTCAGCGCCCCCGAGACCTGCGGCAGCTGCGACAACGACTGCACCGACGAGTTCGACAACGCCGCCGGGCTGTGCGAGGACGGCGCCTGCGTCATGGGCGACTGCGACGAAGGATTCGCCGACTGCGCCAACGGCGCTGCCGACGGCTGCGAGACCGAGCTGGGCACCGATGCCAACTGCAGCGCCTGCGGCGACGACTGCACCGACGACTACGACAACGCCGCCGGCTTCTGCGACGCCGGTGCCTGCGCCATGGGCGACTGCGATGCCGGCTTCGGCGACTGCAACAGCGATGCGGCCGACGGCTGCGAGACCGCGCTCGGCACCGACGCCAACTGCTCGGCCTGCGGCGACGACTGCGACGCCGCCTTCGCCAACGCCACCGGCAGCTGCGTCGCCAACGGCGATTTCAGCTGCCAGCTCGATGCCTGCGCCGCCGGCTACGGCGACTGCAACGCCGACACCGCCGACGGCTGCGAGACCGCGCTGACCTCGACCGACAACTGCGGCGCCTGCGGCAACGCCTGCGAACAGGGCGAGTCCTGCATCGACACCGGCGACGGCTACGGCTGCAGCGCCGACTGCCCCGACGCCGACGGCGACGGCTATGCCGACGAAGAGTGCGGCGGGGCCGACTGCGACGACGACGACGATGCGGTCTACCCGGGCGCCGACGAGCTGTGCGACGACGTGGACAACGACTGCGACGGGGACATCGACGAGGACTACCCGGACAAGGGTGCCGCCTGCGACGGGCCCGACGCCGACGAGTGCGCCAACGGGACCTACGTCTGCAATGCCGCCGGCGACGGGCTGGAGTGCGAAGGCGACACGCCGCAGACCGAGGCCTGCGACGGGCTGGACAACGACTGCGACGGCGAGGTCGACGAGGACTGGCCCTCGCTGGGCGAGCCCTGCGACGGCGACGACAGCGATGAGTGCGCCAACGGTCAGCTCGTCTGCAACGCCGCCGGCAACGGGGTGACCTGCAACGAGACGCCCAACCAGAACCAGGAAGAGACCTGCAACGGCGAGGACGACGACTGCGACGGCGAGATCGACGAGGGCTTCGGCCAGTTCACCTGCGGTGTGGGCGCCTGCGAGAACACCGTCGACCAGTGCGTCGACGGCGAGTGGCAGGACTGCGTGCCGCTGGAGCAGCCGGAGCAGGTCGAGGTGTCCTGCGCCGACGGCATCGACAACGACTGCGACGGCTTCGTCGACGACAACGACCTGGATTGCAGCGAGGGCGGCGGCGACGGCGGCTGCGGCTGCGCCGCCAGCGGCAACGAGTCCGGCGGCCTGCTGGCGCTGCTGCTGCTGGGTCTGGCCCTGGTGGCCCGCCGGCGCGGCTGAACCGCCCGAACTACAGCGCCCCCGCCCATCGGGCCAGGGGCGTTAGAATCGACGCGCCCCGGCCTTGCGGCCGGGGCGTTTTTTTACACGCTAGCGATGCTCCGGTTCAGCAGTAATCCGTGACCCGGCAGTCGAACAGCCCGTCGACCTCGCGCTCGACTATTTCGGAGAAGGACACCGGATCGGGCAGGCGCAGCACGGTCTCGGGCCCATCGGCCGACAGCAGGATGTGCAGGTAGGCGGTGCAGCGGCCGCGGTGGCGGCGCAGGATGCTGCGCAGCCGATCGAGCCGCTCGCGGTTGAGCGCATCGGCCGCCAGCCGGAAGTGGACCTGGCTGGTGCGCTGCTTGCTGGCCGCCTTGAGGGTGCTGGCCTCGCGGATCACCAGCCGCACCACCGGGTTCTCGTCGTCCTCGATCGAGGCATTGCCCGTCAGCAGCAAGGGCCGCTCGCTCTTGAGCAGATCCTCGCAGCGCTGGAACTCCTTGGAGAACACCAGCGCTTCGCAACGGCCGGTCAGGTCCTCCAGCTGCAGAATGGCCATCCGGCCGTTGCCGTTCTTCAGCGGCCGCTCGCGCATGCCGGCCACCAGCGCCGCCAGGTGCACCTCGCGCGGCCGCCCGCGCGGCTCCAGCCCCCGGCCGAGCTGAGCGATCGGCGTGTTGTCCAGCCGTCTGAGCGCGGTGCGGTAGCGATCCAGGGGGTGGCCCGAGATGTAGAAGCCCAGCGCCTCGCGCTCCGCCGCCAGGCGCTCGCGCTCGGGCCACTCGTCCAACTCGTTCAGCGGCGGATGGTCCTCGGCCGGTTGAGCGGTGCACTGGGCCCCGGCCATCATGTCGAGCAAGGAGCGCTGCCCCGAGGCGCGCTCCTTCTGGCGCCGGCCGGCCCAATCGAAGGCCAGCTCGAGCCCCGCGGCCAGCGTCGCCCGGTTGGACCCCAGCCCGTCGAGGCCGCCGCTCTTGACCAGTGCCTCGACCAGGCGTTTGTTGACCCGGGCGAGGTCGACCCGGCCCAAAAAGTCGAACAGCGAGCAGAACGGGCCCTCCTGGCGGGCGGCCACGATGGCCTCGATGGCCGAGTCGCCGACGCCCTTGACCGCGCCCAGGCCGAAGACGACCTTGCCCTCGCTGACGCTGAAGTCGCGCTCCGAGCGGTTGACATCCGGCGGCAGCACATCGATGCCCATCTGGTGGCGCATCTTGGCGATGTGCTTGACCAGCTTGTCGCTTTCGTTCATCTCGGACGACAGCAGGGCGGCCATGAACTCGGCCGGGTGATGGGCCTTGAGGTAGGCCGTCTGGTAAGAGATCAGGGCATAGGCCGCCGAGTGTGATTTGTTGAAGGCGTACTCGGCGAACTTCTCGATCTTCTCGAACAGCTCGCTGGCCACCGACTCGGCCAGCCCGCTGGTCGTCTGGGCGCCTTCGATGAACTGCACCTTGAGCTTGGCCAGCAGGTCGGCCTTCTTCTTGCCCATGGCCTTGCGCAGGGTGTCGGCCTGACCCATGGTGAAGCCGCACAGGTCGACCGCGATGCGCATGACCTGCTCCTGGTAGATGATCACCCCGTAGGTGCTCTCCAGGATGGGCTCCAGCACCGGATGCAGGTAGGTGATCTTGCCCCCGCGGCCGTGCTTGCGTTCGATGTAGTCCTCGACCATGCCGGCGCCCAGCGGCCCCGGTCGATAGAGCGCCACCGCGGCGATGATGTCCTCGAAGCGGTCCGGCTGCAGCTTCTTCATCAGCTCCTTGAAGCCGTCCGACTCCACCTGGAACACGCCGTCGGTCTCCCCCGAAGTCAGCAGCGCGTAGACGGCCGCATCGTCGAGGCGCAAATCGTGCAGATCGAGCGCCGTGCCGTTGTCGCGAATCATGCGCAGCGCATGGTCGATGACCGTCAGCGTCTTGAGCCCCAGAAAGTCGAACTTGACCAGGCCGGCCAGCTCGACCTCGTCCTTGGCGAACTGGGTGATCAGCACCTCTTCGTCGCCGCGCACCACCGGCACGTGCTCCCACAGCGGCTTCAGGCCGATCACCACCCCGGCGGCGTGCATGCCCACGTGGCGGTTGAGACCCTCGAGGGCCCGGGCCACCTGGATCACCCGGCGGTACTCGTCGCGCTCTTGCTGGATCTCGGTCAGCCGCGGCTCCTCCGCCAACGCCGACTCCAGCGTCACCTTGGGCCCGGCCGGCACCAGCTTCGAGATGCGATCGGTCTCGGCGAAGGTCAGGCCCATCACCCGGCCCACGTCCTTGATGGCCGAACGCGCCTTGAGCTGACCGAAGGTGATGATCTGACCGACCCGATCCCAGCCGTAGCGCTGGGTGACGTACTGGATCACCTCGCCGCGCCGGTCCTGGCAGAAATCGATGTCGAAGTCGGGCATGCTGACGCGCTCCGGGTTGAGGAAGCGCTCGAACAGCAGGTCGTAGGGCAGCGGATCGAGGTCTGTGATGCCCAGGCAGTAGGCCACCAGCGAGCCGGCGCCGGAGCCGCGGCCCGGCCCCACCGGGATTCCCTGATCCTTGGCATAGCGGATGAAATCCCAGACGATCAGGAAGTAGCCCGGAAAGCCCATCTGGCAGATCACGCCCAGCTCGTAGTCCAGCCGCCGCTGGTAGCGCTCGTGCTCGGCCGGATCGACGCGCTCCAGGTGCCGCGCCAGCCCCTGGCGGGTGCGGTCGGCCAGGTAGGACTCCAGGTCGAAGCCCGCCGGCACCTCGAACTGGGGCAGGCTGTACTTGCCCAGCTCGATCTCGACGTCGCAGGCCTCGACGATGCGCGCTGCGTTCTCGAGCGCCTCGGGGGTATCGGCGAACAGCGCCTGCATCTCTTCGGCCGAGCGCAGGTACAGATCCTCGGTCTCGTGGCGCATGCGATTGGGATCGTCGAGCGTCTTGCCGGTCGAGATGCACAGCAGCACGTCGTGGGCGAAGGCGTCGTCCTTGGTCAGGTAGTGGCAGTCGTTGGTGGCCACCAGCGGCAGCCCCTCCTCGGCCGCGATCCGGCGCAGCACCTCGTTGGCGCGCTCCTGCTCGGCCAGGCCGTTGTGCTGCAGTTCCAGGTAGAACTGGCCCGGCTCGAAGATGGCGGCATACTCCCGCGCCGCAGCCCGGGCTTCTTCGAGCCGGCCGTTCTTGGCGTGGTTGGCCACCTCGCCGCTCAGACAGGCGGACATGGCGATCAACCCCCGGCTGTGCTCGCGCAACAGTTCCTTGTCCACCCGGGGATGGTAATAGAAGCCCTCGAGGTAAGCCTTGCTCACCAGCTGGGACAGATTCTGGTAGCCCTCCATGTCGCGTGCCAGCAGCACCAGGTGGTAGTCCTCGCGCACCGTGCGATCGTGCCGGCCGCGCGGGCCGGCCACGTAGGTCTCGCAACCGATGATGGGCTTGATGCCGGCCTTGCGGGCCCGCTGGTAGAAGTCGATCACGCCGTACATGTTGCCGTGATCGGTGATGGCCACCGCCTTCATCCCCAGCTCCTCGAGCCGGGGAAAAAGTCGATCCAGGCGGATGGCGCCGTCGAGCAGGCTGTACTGGGTATGGAGGTGGAGATGAGCGAACCCGGTCATCGCGCACCTTGACCTTTCCGAAAACGGGGTTGCTGGCGACGGGTTTCCATTGTGGCCCCAGCCGGGCCTATTGTCAAGCGACCCATCTTGTCCCGAAATAGAGCAACCGGCCGGAAAGACAGGACAATTCGGGATTCACCCAAGCTGCTGTTTTCCCTGGTTTTTGCTTTCTGCCGGCACCGTCTGGAGCAAACGTCAAGCCGGTGTTATCATTGCCGATAGGGTCACTGAGGGCCCGAGGCGAGGTGGAACATGGATGCGGAATCCGACGTGGTCCGGCCGCGGGGCCGGTTCTGGATGGTGGTTGTTTTTCTGGCCGCTCTGGCAGCGGCCGCCTGCTCCAACAACCTGCCACCCGGCCCGGCTGCCTGCACCGCCGACGCCGACTGCGAGGCGGACGAGGTCTGCTACCAGGGCTACTGCCGGCCGCGCTGCGGCGCGGGCGAGGGCTGTCCGGACGGTCAGGTCTGCATCAGCGGCGCCTGCCTGACCCCCTGCGAGACCGACGGCGACTGCCCGCGCGGCGAGACCTGCCAGCAGGGCTATTGCCAGCCCGAGCCGACCGATCGCGACGGCAGCGACGCCGACGGCGGGCAGGAATGCATCGATGAGGACGAGGACGGCTACGGCGAATTCTGCGCGGCCGGGCCGGACTGCGACGACACCGATCCCACGGTGCACCCCGGAGCCGAGGAGGTGTGCGGCGACGGGGTGGACAACGACTGCGACGGCGAGACCGACGAGGCCGACTGCGGCTGCACCTACGGCGATTTCAAATCCTGCTACACCGGCCCGGCCGCCACCGATGGGGTGGGCATCTGCCGCGCCGGGGTGGCCAGCTGCAACCGCGACCGCACCTGGGGCGAGTGCCTGGGCGAGCAGCATCCCGAGGAAGAGACCTGCAACGGGCTGGATGACGACTGCGACGGCGAGGT
Organism: uncultured Myxococcales bacterium; assembly: GCA_964454005.1. GTDB lineage: Bacteria > Myxococcota > B64-G9 > B64-G9 > B64-G9 > CAYVQE01. The sequence continues at coordinate 29,787 of CAYVQE010000015.1, read as the reverse complement.
GGACGAGGGGCTGCTCAACGCCTGCGGCGAGTGCGAGCCGCCCGATGCCGAGCTGGTCGAGATCTGCGGCAACGGGCTGGACGACGATTGCAACGGCCAGGTCGACGAGGGCTGCGACTGCGATCCCAACTGCCAATGCGAAGCGGGCGGCGCCGGCCAGCAGTGCACCTGCCACCCGCCCACCGGCCAACCCTGCTACTCGGGTTCGCCGAACACCCTGGGCTTCGGCATCTGCCGCGGCGGCGTCCACGATTGCGTCGAGCAGCCCGACGGCTCCTGGGCCTGGAGCGCCTGCGAAGGCGAGGTGCTGCCGGGCATCGAGTGCGACCCGGGAGCCGACGGCGTCGACAACGACTGCGACGGTTTCGTCGACGAGGGCTGTCTGCCGGATCTGGACGGCGACGGCTATGCGCCGCCGGCCGACTGCGACGATACCGACCCCGACATCCATCCGGGCGCGGCCGAGGTCTGCGACGGCCGTGACCAGAACTGCAACGGCTTGGTCGACGAGGGCGTGACCAACGCCTGCGGCGGCTGCGGCCCGGTGCCCGAGGAGGAGTGCCACAACGGCATCGACGACGACTGCGACGGCCTGATCGACGAGGGCTGCGGCGGCTGCTCGGGCAGCGACAGCCGGCAGTGCTACCTCGGCCAGGGCGGCACGCCCGGGGTGGGTATCTGCACCTGGGGCCAGCAGACCTGCGACGGCGAGTTCTGGGGCGCATGCGAGGGCAGCCGCGGACCGGAGCCGGAGACCTGCAACGGGCTGGACGACGACTGCGACGGCGAGACGGACGAGCGCTGGGCCATCGGCTCCAACGCCTGCGGCCACTGCGACGGCGAGGAGGTCTGCGACGGGATCGACAACGACTGCGACGGCTTCACCGACGAGGGTCTGGTCAACGCCTGCGGCGACTGCCTGCCGGTGCCCGACGAGACAGAGTGCGACGGGATCGACAACGACTGCGACGGGCTGACCGACGAGGGGCTACTCAACGCCTGCGGTACCTGCGGCGACTCGTGCTACGAGCAGGAGTGGGGCGGCGAAGACGACTGGCAGTACGGCGAAGCCGACGGGGTGTCGAACAACGTGGATCCGGACAGCCTGCAGCTCGACTCGGAGACCCAGTCGCCGCACTACATCTGGATCGCGGGCACCAATGTCATCTGCAACGAGGCCTCGGGCTGTCTGTCGGATCCGCCCTGCTACCCTGGTGAGATCTGCCATACGGTCAAGAAGTTCGACACCGAGACCGACGAGCTGATCGGCGTCTACTCCACCTGGGGCTGGAGCCCGTCGCGCACCGCGGTGGCGGTGGACAACTCGGTCTGGGTGGGCAACCGCGGTTGCCAGAACAACCTCTCCGGTTGCGACGGCGGCGATCCCGACCACGGCAACGCCGCCCACCTGGACGCCGACGGCAACCTCATCTGCCGGGCCGACGTGACCGGCAGCCCGGTGGCGGTGCGCGGGGTCACGCTGGATGCCGACGGCAACGCCTGGCTGGGCTCGTGGAACGGCGCCCATATCTACAAGTACTCGGGCACCGAGGTCGACGACAGCCAACCCGACGGCATCCCGCGTTGCGTGCAGCTGTGCGCCGTCGACCTGGCCGACGGCCAGGGCACCTCGCGCGCCTACGGCGCGGCGGTCGACTCCAACGGTTTTTTGTGGATCGCCACGCTGAACAACGGCCCGCTGCGCAAGATCGACACGGCCACCTGTGAGATCGTCATGACGGTCGACCCGGGCCGAGCCACCTACGGCGTGGCCATCGACGCCAACGACAACCCTTGGTACGGCTGCTGGGACGGCGGCTGCCCCTGCGGCGCCATCAAGGTCGACGGACAGACCGGCGATGTCACCTGCGTGGGCCGCAGCGTGGGCGACACCGGCGGCGGCCGCACCCGCGGGGTGGCGGTGGATCCGGACGGCAACGTCTGGGTGGCCGAGTGGGACCACAACACGGTCAGCAAGTTCGCCCCCGACGGCACCCACCTGGGCCAGTGGTCGGTCTCCGGCTTCGGCCACAACGCCAACGGCCCGCTGGGCATGGCGGTCGACTTCAACGACAACATCTGGGCCATCAGCTACTCGTCGGGCCACGCCACCAAGTTCGCCTCCGACGGCACCCAACTCGACGTTTTTCCGGTCGGCGGCTCGCCGTACACGTACTCGGACATGACCGGCTTCCAGCTGCGCAACATCACCCTGAAGCACGGCACCTGGACGGTGGACTACGACTCGGGCTACGCCGGGGCCATCTGGGATCGGCTGGAATGGGGCGGCTCGATGGGGCCCGACGACCGCATCCGGGTCCGGGCGCGCTCCGCCCCCAGCCAGGGCGAGCTGATCGGCGCCGGCTGGAGCCCGCAGTACGAGGCCGATCACCAGCAGGCCCCGCCCTGGAGCGCTGACATCCACGGGGTGGTGCCGCCCAACCGCTGGCTGCAGGTACAGGTGACGCTGAACACCGAGGACGATGTCTCGCCCGCCTTCTCCGATCTGCGCGTGTTCTGGCAGCGCTGACGGGGACCGCCCGCCGCTCAGCAGTTCGGCACGCCGGCGCCGGAATCGGCCGCGGCCACCTGCAACACCGCGGCGCCCTCGACGCGGCCGGCTCGCAGATCGGCCAGCGCTTGTTCGGCCTGCTCGAGCGGATAGGGCTGGACGCGGGTCTCGATCGGCACGTCCCGGATCAGCGCGAAGAAGTCCTCGCCGTCGCGGCGGGTCAGGTTGGCCACCGAGCGCAGCCGGCGCTCATGCCACAGGATGCGGTACGGAAAGGTCGGGATGTCCGACATGTGGATCCCGGCGCAGACCACCACCCCGCCGCACTCGACCGCGCGCAGGGCGGCCGGCACCAACTCGCCGGCCGGGGCGAACAGGATGGCGGCGCCCAGCGGCTCCGGCGGCGCCTGGTCGGAGCCGCCGGCCCACTCGGCCCCCAAGCGGCGGGCGAAGGCCTGGCCCGGCTCGTCGCCCGGGCGGGTGAAGGCGAAGACCTGGCGGCCCTGGGCCTTGGCCACCTGGGCCAGGATGTGGGCCGCCGCACCGAAGCCGTACAGGCCCAGCGGGCTGGCCTCGCCGGCCATGCGGTAGGCGCGGTAACCGATCAACCCGGCGCACAGCAACGGGGCCGCGTGTAGATCGTCGTGCGCGTCGGGCAGGTGGAAGCAGTAGCGCCAGTCGGCCGCGGTGTACTCGGCGAAGCCGCCGTCGATCTGGTAGCCGGTGAAGCGCCCGGAGGTGCACAGGTTCTCCCGCCCGCTGGTGCAAAAACGACAGCGACCGCAGGTCCAGCCCAACCAGGGGACGCCGACCCGGTCGCCGACATGGAAGCGGAAGGGGTTCTCGCCCGGGCCCACCTCGGCCACCTCGCCCACCACCTCGTGGCCGAGCACCAGCGGCAGTTCGGGATCGGGCAGATCCCCGTCGCGCACGTGCAAATCCGTCCGGCAAACCCCGCAGGTCAGCACCCGGATCAGCAGCTGGCCCCGGTCCGGCCGCGGCCGCTCCAGCTGCTGCAGCTCGAGCGGCCGGCCTTGCTCGGTCAATACCATGGCCCGCATCGCGCGCCTCCTCTCGCCTTCAGACCGAAGTTCCCCGGGGACCTTCGATTCAGCCCCGCGCCAGACCCGGCAGCCAGATCGCATCGGCCGCCAATGAGCGACCGAGCACGAGCATCCGCGCGGCCGGCTCCAGGCTCAACCGCTCCCCCTCGAGCGCATCCGGCCCGGGCCCGATCTGCTCGACGCGGAAATCGGACGTCAACTCGGCCTCGATCTTCGGTGAGCGATAGCGCAGCCGGCCCGCGGCCAGGGTCAGCCGATGCAACCCGGCCGGCTCCTTGTGCTCCAGCCGCCAGCCGTCCGCCGTCCGCGTCAACCGGTAGGCGCGCTGCTCATCCGCGAAGCTCTCATCGCTCAAGCACAGCCGCGGCTTGTCGCGGTATGGCGCGCCGGCGCTGGGGCAGAAGGTCTCGCAGTTGCCGCAAGCGTTGCACCAGTCGGCGATGTTGAGCACCTGAGTCGATTGGCTCACCTGCCAGTCGCGCTCTTCGGTCGACTCCAAGCGGCCGGCCCGCACCGCGTAGGCGGGCAGGCGGCACTGGAACGGCCGGCAGCGGTAGAAGAGGTTGGCCCGGTTGGGGCAGACCGTGGTGCACAGGGAGCAGAACAGATCGCAGTCCAGGCAGCGCTCGGCCTCGCGCTGCACCTGCGCGGTGGTCGGCCGCGGCGGGTGGACCTGGAAGTCCGGCTCCGCCGGCCGTTGCTCGGGCCAGGGCTCCGCCTGCAGCCGCCGTGATTTGCGCACCAGCAGGGCGACCGGGTCGATGTCCCGCCGGGTCTCGGTCGCGCCCGGTTCGGCGATGCCCAGACGGCGGGCGATGGCCCGAGCGGCCCGGCGGCCGTCGGCGGCGGCCTGGATGATCGAGCCGCCACCACGGACCGCATCGCCGCCGGCGTAGATCCCGTCCAGGCTGGTCTGGCCGCTGTCGCCGTCGACCACCAGCGCGCCCCACCGGTCGCGCTCGGCACCGAGTCGCTCGAGCTGGTCGAACAGGGCGCCGGCCGGCCGCTGGCCGATGGCCACGATGATCGAATCGGCCTCGATCACGTGCTCGGAGCCCTCCACCGGCACCGGCCGCGGCCGGCCCGAGGCATCGGCCGGGCCCAGCTCCATGCTGACGCACTCCAGCCCGCGCACCCGGCCGTCGCGGCTGACCACCCGCACCGGTGCCTCCAGCTCGCGCAACGCCACCCCCTCGGCCTGCAGAGCGGCGATCTCCTCGTCGTCGGCCGGCATCTGGGCCAGGCTGCGGCGGTAGACCACGGTCACCTCACCGCGGGGGCCGACCAAGCGGCGCGCCGTGCGGGCGGCGTCCATGGCCGAGTTGCCGCCGCCGATGACCAGCACCCGCCGGCCCAGCTCCGGGGCCCGCTGACGCTTGGTCCGCGACAACAGATCCAGGCAGTCGACCACGCCGTCGCAATCCTCGTCGGCGATGCGCAGCTCCATGCCGCAGTGGGCACCGATGCCGACGAAGACGGCCGCGTGCTGCGCGACCAGCTCCTGCCAGGCGACATCGCGGCCCACCTCGGTGCCGAAGCGAAAGTCCACCCCCAGGCGGCGGATTTGCTCCACATCCGCCGCCAGCGTGTCGTCGGCCAGCCGGAAGTGCGGGATCAGCTCGGCCGGCAGGCCGCCGGGCTCGGGCTGGGCGTCGAAGACCACCGGGGAGCAGCCGGCCAGCGCCAGGTTCCAGGCCGCGCTCAACCCGGCCGGGCCGGCACCGACCACGGCCACCGTCCGGTCGCTGGCCGCCGCCGGCTCCGGAGCGGGCCGGGTCCGGGCCCGTTCCACGATGGCGCGCTTGATCCCGCGGATGCGCAGCGGAGCGTCATAGTGGTTGCGCACGCACTTTTCCATGCAGGGGTGATCGCAGATCGCCCCGGTGGTGGCCGGCAGGGGATTGTCGCGCAGTACCACCGCCAGCGCCTCGTCGAACGCGCCGCGGGCGGCCAGCTGCATGTAGCCGGGCACGTCCTGGCCGGCCGGGCAACCCCGGCTACAGGGGGCAAAGCTGCAGTCGAAGGGCCCCAGGGCCACCTCGGTCTTGGTCGACCGGCGGCGGTGGGGCTTGTGGTAGCGCGGGTTGCGCCGCGTCCGGGCGGCGGTCTGCTCCAGGGCGATCCGCCGGCAGACACGACCGACCTCCTCGGCCAGCGCCTCCGATGGCTGCCGATTCAGGCCGAGCTTGCGGCCGGCTGCGACCAGCGCGGTGCGCAGCGAGCGCGACGCCGGGCCAGCCAGCGCGTCGCGCACGGCGGCCACGGCCCGGCCGGCGCGCCCGCGGCCCACCAGCGGTGCCACCTGCTGGCGCAGCAGCGCCTCCAGCCGGCGACCGCCGTCGTCAGCCGCCTGGGCCCGGCGGCAGCCGAGCTCGAACAGGTCGGCCGCACCGGCCAGCTGCATGCGTTCGCCCAGCCGCTCCAGGTACTGGCTCAGCCGGCCGTAGCCACCGGGCCGCAGCAGATCCGAGCAGACCGTCACCGGCCCCAGCCCGCTGGCCAGCAGGTCCGACAGGTTGTAAGCATCGGCCCCGCCCGACAGGGAGACGGCCAGCGGCCGCTCCACGGCCCCGGTCAGCTCGGCGGCCAGCTGGACGGCCAGCGGGTGCAAGGCCCGGCCCGACATGTAGTGCATGGGCTCGTGCTCGGGCAGCACCCGGCGCAGGTTGCGCGTCTCCAGCGTGTTGGTCAGCTTGACCCAGAACCGCACGCCGGCCTTGTCGGCCGCCGCCTGCAGCGAACGCACCATGTCCACCCCGGCGGCGAAGTCGGGATCGTGCTCGAAGGCGGCGTCCGGCACCGCGATGTCGTCGAAGCCCAGCTCGCCGTGCAGGATGTGGCGCAGCCGCTCGGGCCCCAGCAGGGTCGGGTTGAGCTTGATGGCGGTGTGCAGGCCGCGCTGTTCGATCAGGTAGCGGCCGATGCGCTCGATCTCGTCGGGCGGGCAGCCGTGCATGGTCGACAGGGTGACGCTGTCGCTGAGCTGGTCCGGCACCTCGACGTCGGCGATGCCGGCGGCCGTCGCGGCGGCCGAGCGCAGCAGCTCCCGGCGGCGCCGGCCCGCGCTGTGCATGCGGTCCAGAAACCACTGGACCTGGTCCTGACCGATGCCTTCCAGATCATAGCCCACGCTCATGTTGAACAGCAGCCCGGCATCGGGTCCGCGACCGAGATCCAGCCGCCGGCGCAGCCAGTGGATCAGAATCCAGGCCTTGAGGTACTCCGCGAAGGACTGCTCGATGCGCAGCTCCTGCGACCACTCGCAGTTATAGCCCACATCCTGCATGTCGATGCACGGCTTGGACACGTCGATCCGGTCCAGCGTCTGCACCGTCTTGAGTTCGATGAAGCGGGCCCCGGCCAGATAGGCGCAGACCAGGTTCTGAGCCAGTTGGGTGTGGGGCCCGGCGGCCACCCCGAGCGGGGTGTCGAGCCGGCCGCCGGCGTGATGGGAGGCGAAGCCGTCGCCGCTCCAGGGCCGGTGGAACACGGCCGCGGGCAGGCCGAACACGGTCTGTTTTTGGTCGAGCTCGACCTCGATCCAGCGGGCCAGCACTTCGATGGCCGTCGGTTGCATGCGATCCGCCATGGGACCCTCCTGCGCCCTCCCCCGTCGTCTGTTGGGGCCGGAGCGGCTGCGGCACGCGAAGGCCGGCCGCGGTCGCCGCGCCCGGAGCCCGGACCGCCAGCATAGGCCCCACCCGCCGGCCGGTCAAGCACCCATCCGTCTGGAATCTAAGCGCTTGTTTGACTCGGGCCTCCGCCTGGGGTAGCTTGCCGGCGACCGCCAGCGAGGAGAACGGCCGATGGAGCCCAAGCCGAACGAACAGCCCGATCGCGAGGACCACTTCGAGCTGGACTCGGTGCCCGACGCCGACGAACTCGAGGCGATGCTGGAGCAGGGCGATCCGGCCACGATCCGCCGGTTCCTGCGCACCCTGCACCCGGCCGATCTGGCCCTGCTGTTCGATCGGGTGGACGAGGATCTGTGGCCGCGGCTGGTGGCCAACCTGGCCACCGGCGAGCTGTCCGACCTGATGGAGGAGCTCGACGATCACCTGCGCGACGATCTGGCCGCCCTGCTCAAACGCGACCAGCTGGTGCGGGTGCTGGGCGAGATGGACTCCGATGACGCGGCCGACGTGCTGGCCGACCTGCCCGACTCCATGGCCCGGGACCTGCTGCGCGGGATGTCGCGCGACGACCGCCGCGAGGTGGAGTCGCTGCTGCGCTACCCGGAGGACACCGCCGGCGGCATCATGCAGGTCGAGCTGGTGTCGGTGCGCGAGGACGCCACCGTCGATCAGGCCATCGAGGCCATCCGCGCCAACACCGAGGAGGTCCAGGCGGTACACTTCGTCTTCATGGTCGACGCCCGCGAACGGTTGACCGGACTGCTGCCGCTGGACCAGCTGCTGCTGGCCAAGCCCGACACCCGGGTCGGCGAGGTCGCCCTGCGGGAGTTCTGGACGGTTCGACCGGAGACGGACCAGGAGGAGGTGGCCTTGATGTTCAAGCGCTACGACCTGGTCTCGATGGCGGTGGTCGACGCCGACGATACCCTGTTGGGCCGTATCACCTACGACGACGTCATCGACGTGCTCGAGGAGGAGATCGAGGAAGACATCCTGCGCATGGAGGGCCTGGAGGAACCCGAGCTGGTCTACAGCAACCGGGTGGTCAAGATCGCCAGCGTGCGGCTGCCCTGGTTGCTGGCCACCATGGCCGGCACCCTGATCTCCGGCTTCATCGTCCAGCAGTTCACCCTGTCCTTCCCCGAGCTGCTGGCCCTGCTGTCCTTCGTGCCGGTCATCGCCGCCATGGGCGGCAACATCGGCTCCCAGTCGTCGACCATCGTGGTTCGCGGCTTCGCCACCGGCCGCATCGACTTCAGCAACCTGGGCCGCTTCTTGTTGCGCGAGATGATCATCGGCGCCCTGATCGGGCTGTGCTGCGGGCTGGTGGTGGGGGTGGTGGCCTACGCCTGGCACGGCCAGACCATGCTGGGCCTGACCGTGTCGCTGGCGCTGCTGCTGACCATCGCCTTCTCGGCGGTCATGGGGGTGGTGGTGCCCTTTTTCTTTCGGCTGCTGCGGGTCGATCCGGCCATCGCCGCCGGGCCCCTGGTGACCACGGGCAACGACATTCTCGGCCTGGTGGTGTACTATGGAATCTCGATCATGTTGTTGCGTTGAACGGATCGGGATGGTGGGAGACCGCCATGACCGCTGTGCCGACCAGAGGCGAGCTGGACATCCTGCGCGACCTGGATCGCATCCGGGACACCACGCTGGAGTTGGCACCCCTGTGCCGCGCCTTCTGCCGCTACCTGGGTGAGCTGGGCTTCGACGAGGCCCACCTGCTGGTGCGCGACGAGAATTCCGGCGGCCTGAACAACCCGGCTCCCGATCAACCGCTGAGCCAGGCGCTGCAGGCCGGCATCGAAAACGCCGGCGGCGGTGAGACAGAGACCGGCCCCGATCTACTGCTGCTGCCGCTGCGACCGCGGCGCCGGGATCTGGGCCTGCTGGCGCTGCGAAGCTTCGGCCCCATGACGCACGCCATGCGCCAGGCCGGCGAGCTGGCGGCCTCGGTGATCGACTCGGCGATCGAGCACGCCCTGAGCCACACCAATCTGCAGCAACGCAACCGCGAACTCGAGGCCATCTTCACCCTTGACCGGCTGCGCGACAGCCACCTGCCCTTCGACAAGATGCTCGACCGGGCCGGCCAGGCCATCCTGGAGTTCATCCCGGCCGACGCCGCGGTGGTGGTGCTGTTCAACAAGTCCAATGACGCCGTCGACATCCGCTTTCCCTCGATCATCGACTGCCGGGACTTCTCCGACCCGGCCGGCCTGCGGGCCACCAAGCGGCTGGCCGAGCAGACATTCGCGCTGCGCGGCCTGGTCAGCGCCGGCGGGCTGCACCCGGCCATCGGCTCGGCGCTGTGCGTGCCGCTGATCCTCGACGAGGACATCATCGGTGCCTTCGCCGTGTTCAATCGCGACATGGTGCCGTTCGCCGCCGAGACCCAGCGCCTGCTGTCGGCCATGGCCTCGCAGATCGACACCGCCATCTTCGAAGACATCGAGCGCCAGCGCATCAAGGGGGTGTTCAGCCGCTACGTCTCGGCCGACGTGGTCGAGGAGATGCTGCGCACCGACTGCGACTTCTTCGCCGGCCAGCGGCGCGAGCTGACCGTGCTGTTCAGCGATCTGCGCGGCTTCACCGCCGCCAGCGAGCGGCTCGACACCGACACCCTGGTGCGCATGCTCAACGAGCACCTGCGGGCCATGACCGAGGTGGTGCTGCTCTACCGCGGCACGCTGGACAAGTTCATCGGCGACTGCGTCATGGCCTTTTGGGGGGCACCGGTGGGCCAACCGGACCACGCCCTGCTGGCGGTGCGGGCGGCGGTGGCGATGCGCCAGGCCCACCAGCGCTTGCTGGCCCGCTGGCAGGCCGAGGGCCTGCCTGAGATCCACGTCGGTATCGGTCTGAACACCGGCGACGTGTTCGTGGGCAACATCGGCGACGAGCGCCGGATCTCCTACACGGTCATCGGCGACCAGGTCAACCTGGCCTCGCGGCTCGAGGGCGTCGCCCGCGGGGGCGAGGTGCTGATCACGGCCAGCACCTACGACCGCGTCCGCGATCGGGTCGAGGTGCGCCGCATGGAGCCGGTGCGGGTCAAGGGCAAGCGCGAGCCGATCGAACTCTACGACGTGATCCGGCCGCGCTGAGCAACACGCCGGAAACGACCCCTGCGGCTACAGCCTGAGATCCCCATCGGCGAACACCAGCCGGCTGCCGGCCGGGCGCATCAGAGCCACGCCCAGGCCGTGCTGCGGATGATCGATCACCTGCAGATCATCGAGCTGCGAGTCTGCGGTCCGCGGGTCGACGGGCAGCGGCTCGACCGCCGCCGCCAGTGCCTCGTGAAACTCCGCCAGCGGATAGAGCTGGGCGGCGGCGGGAAAGACCTCGGCGAAGGACTTGCGGAACAGGCGCCGCTCGGCCCGCCGGACCACCCGCTGCGGCTCGCGCAGCACCCGCTCGTACTCGCCCTGGCCGAGACCGACCAGGTGGTGGACCATGGCCGCGTAGTCGTCGTCGGCCAGCGGCAGCTGCTGGCCGTTCTCGTGCTCCCAGCGCTCCAGCCGTTCCTGCAACCGCACCGCCAACCGCGCTTCGCGGCCATCGGCCCCGGCGCAATCGGCCGCGCTGGCGCGGTCGGCCACCACCCGGGCGGCGCGCGCCACGTCGGTCTCGCGGCCCCAGCCGATGGCTTCGACCAGATCCCAGAAGACCTCGAGTTCCATCAGGGGCGCCTCGGCGGTCAACGCGCGCCAGGCGCAGGCGCGGAAGTCCCAGCCGGGATGGCTGGGCTGCAGGGTCGGCTGCGGATTCACGGCTCCCCCTCGCGGCTGTCGGCGGTGCGGCGCTGGTTGGGCGTCGGCGGCCCGCCGTGGCGTTCGATCCAGACGTCCATGCGATGGAAAATCCCGCGCACCATTCCGAGCTCGCGTTCGTCGAGCTGCGCCCGGGCGAAGATGTGGCGCAGATCGTCGAGCACCAGGCGCGGATTCTGCGGGTTGAGGAAACCGATCACCGCCAGCGTCCGCGCGGCGTGCTCCATCAGACCGGCCAACGCCGCGGCCGGCACCGGCGCCCGCTGCAGCGGCCGGCTACCGTCCGCCGCCTGCGTCAGGTCGGCCCGGCGCACGGTCCAGGCGATCAGCAGCACCGCATGGGCCAGGTTGAGGCTGGGATAGGCATCCGCGGTGGGTAGACGCACCACATCCTGACAGCGGCCTAGCTGGGCATTGGTCAGGCCGGTGCGCTCGGGTCCGAACAGCAGCGCCGCCCGGCCGCCGGCCGGCAGGGCCGCCAAGCGCTCGACCAGCCCATCGGGATCCAGCACCGGCTTGCGCTCGGGGTGACTGCGGGCCCGGGCCGACACCCCCACCACCCAGTGGGCTCCGGCCAGCGCATCCTCCAGCGCAGCGCAGCGCCGGGCCTTTTCGACCAGGACGGTGGCGTGTACCGCTCGCCGCCGGGCCTCCGGCCAATCCAGATTCTGCGGCCGCACCAGGGTCGGCGGCCCGAAGCCGCAGTTCATCAGCGCCCGGCAAGCGGCGCCCACGTTGCCGGCCTCGCTGGGCTCGACCAACACCATCTGGCAGCGTTCGATCAGATTCACGGCAGAATTCCCTCGAGCTCCGGCGGCAGCCGCGACGCCCCGGCCGGTTGGCCCAGCTCGCGCAGCAGATCCTCCATGCCGGCGGCTCCGGGCGCGCCGCCGAGTTCCTTCATCAACTGCTGCATCTGCTGCTGGGTCCCGCCCAGCACGCTCTGGAATTCGCCCACGATGGCCCGGGCCACGAAGGCGTAGGTCAGCAACAGGATCGCCACCGCGGCCAGCTGCACGCTCACATGGATCCGGTGCAGCAGCTCGGCCTGCAGCAACCGGGCCTGCTGCTCCAGCGCCTCGCCCAACCGGCCCACCCGCTCTCCGGCCGCCACCGCCAGCAAGAACTCGTCGTCCAACAACCCCGATTGGGCCAGGGCCGCGTGCAGGCTGGCGCCTTGCCCGATGGCTCGCTCCATCGGGCCCGCCGCGTCGATCCAGCGCGGATCGCCGGTGGCCCGGGTGGCCAGGCGCAAGGCGGTGCCCACCGGCAGCCCGGCCTCCAGGGCGCCGCCCAGGTGGCGGGCGAATCGCGCCCTGGCCGAACGCCGCCACAGGCCGCCGAGCAGCGGCAGGCGCCGCAGCAAGCGCTGGCTGCGCCCGGGGCCCAGCAGCCGCGACAACCCCGCCGGCAGCAACCAGACCGCGACCAACAGCACCACCAGGGTCAACAGGTAGGGCACCAGCGTGGCCCGCAGGTAGGCCCCCAGGCCGGCGCTGAACACCAAGTGCAGCCTGGGGACGAAGAAGACCAGGCTGAACAACACGAAGGGGTAGATGCAGGCCCGCGCGATCTGCCGGCGCACGTCCAGGCGAACCTCGGCCGTGGACGCCAGGGCCCGCAGGGCGGCCGGCAGCCCACCGGTGGCCTCGCCGGCTTCCAGCAACACCCGGGCATCGGCCGGAAACAGGCCCGGCAGCCCGGCGGCTGCCTGGGCAAAGGTGGCCCCCGCCTCGATCCCGGCCCGCATGGAGCCCAGTCCGGCCGCCAGAGCGCCACGGCTGTGACGTTCGGTCAGGCGCAGGGCCTCGACCGGGCTCAAGCCGGCTTCGAGCATCCGGGCCAGCTGGCCGTAGAGCCCGATGCGGTGCCGGTCGGAGACCCGGTGCGGACCGCGGCTGCGGGCCTGGCCGACCGCCGGACCGGCCGCCGCAGCCGCCACCGGTGCAGCCCCGGCGGTCGACCCAGCCGCCGCAGCGACGCCGGCCGCCTGGCCGGTCGGGTTTTCGTGCCGGCGCGCCTCGCGGTCCCTGGCCTCTTTGGCCAGGAACTTCTCGATCACCACCCCGCAGGCGGCGCACTCAGGGCCGTCGGGCACCTGCTGTTGGCAACGCGGACAGAGCACCGCTGGCGGCCTCCCCTCGCCCGGGCAGCCTACCGGTGCGCCCGCCGGCCGTCAAGCCGGCACGGCCGGAACACATCGTATTGCCGCATAAAAACAATTGGTTGGCGGCACTTCGGGCTTGATCACGACGGGGCGCCAAAATCCACCCGCCAACCGTCGATTGGACTTGCAAAACCGGCGCGGGGGCATATAAAATCGCCGCCCCTGCGCGGGGCGGCTGCCCCGCGTCGGCTCTCGAGCCGGGCGGCCACCTGAGCAGCCTTGCCGCCGCGCCGTTCCGGCATGTGGAACCTCAGCAGGTCACGGAGGTACAGCGCATGATCATCCAGATGAATCCGAGGCATCCACAGCCCCGGCTGGTCCGTCGCGTGGTCGAAGCCCTGGCACAGGGCGCGGTCATCTCGTACCCGACCGATACCGTTTACGGCATCGGCTGCGATATCTTCTCCAAGTCCGGCATCGAGCGCATCTACCAGCTCAAGGATCGCTCGCGCAAGAAGCCGCTGAGCTTCATCTGCTCCGATTTGAAGGACATCAGCCGCTACGCCCAGGTGACCGATACGGCCTACCGGATCATGCGCAAGCACCTGCCGGGGCCCTATACCTTCATCCTGGAGGCCACCAAGGAGGTCCCGCGCATCATGATGTCCAAGCGGCGCACGGTGGGCATCCGGATGCCGGACAACCCCATCTGCCTGGCTCTGGTGCAGGAGCTGATGCACCCCATCATCACCACCAGCGCCAATGTCAGCGACATGTCGCCGATCTGCGACCCGCGGGAGATCGACCAGAAGATGGGCAAGGTGCTCGATCTGGTGGTCGACGGCGGTGCCTTGCCCAACGTGCCCTCCACGGTCATCGACCTGTCCAGCGAGACCCCTTACGTCATCCGCGAGGGCAAGGGCCCGATCGACTGGCTGGCGGCCTGAGGCGGAGAGCCCGGTGCCCCGCCCCGCCATCCTGGTCACCGGCGCGGCCGGCGCGGTCGGCTCGGCGCTGGTGCACCGCTTCCACACCGCGGGCGAGCGGGTCATCGCCACCGATCGGGCGCAGACCGCCTTGCCCGGCCGCCGGCGCGATCTGCTGGTTCGCCCCGCCGACTTGACCGAAAACAAGGGTCTCGACCGGCTGCTGCGGGGCGCCGATCGGGTGATCCACACCGCGGCTGCGGTCGACCTGAGCGCCGGGCTCGAGCAACTGGCGGCGATCAACGTCGAGGCGACCATGGCGCTCTACCGGTCGGCGGCTGCAGCCGGGGTGCGGCGCTTCGTCTACCTGAGTGCCGGCACCGTCTATCGCTTGTCGGCCACCGGCACCTACCGCGAGTCGGATCCGCTCGAGGCCAACAACGGCTACGAGCGCTCCAAGCAGCTCGCCGAGGCCTTCCTGCAATCCCAGACGGGCGCCGGACCGGAGGCCGTCATCCTGCGGCCGTCGCTGATCTACGGCCCGGGCACGCGCCACCTGGGCGCCAGCCTGGCCTGCCTGGCGCCGGTGCTGCAGGCCAGCCTGTCACGGGTGGTCGGGCTGCGCGGCGGCCCACGGATCAACTGGGTGCACGTCGACGACGTGGCCGCCGCCGCCGCGCACCTGCTCGAGACCGGCCAACCCGGCGAGGCCTACAACGTGGCCGACGACGACGCCATCGGCTTCGGCGATCTGGTCAGCCACAGCCTCAGGGTCTACGGGCTGGAGCCGGCCTTCGAGTTGCCCTACCCGCCCATGGGCGTCATGCGCCAGGCCGCGCCGCTGCTGGCGCGGGCCGGTTTTTTGTTCGACGGGCTCAACGGCACCTTCGAGCGCATCTGGGACCGGCTGTGCACCGAGCACGATCTGGTGCGCGCCTTCCAACCGCGCCTCGACGCGGCCGCGCTGACTTACGCCCACCGCCACTTCCTGCTGCTCAACGACAAGCTGGCCGACACCGGCTTCAAGCCCCGCTACCCCTCGATCGAACACGGCTGGGCCGAATCCATCGCCTGGTATCAGCAGCAGCGCTGGCTGCCCCGGATGTAACCGTCCGGGTAAGCGTTCACGGCAACCATCGCCAAGTGGCTGGAAACACTGTCGCGAGCGAACGACGGCTCGCTCGCGCGGCGCGCATCAGCGCGCCGACATTGGGGGTGGGCACTTACCCGTCCAGTAGTCCGGCGGTTCACTCGCTCTTTTTCTTCAGCCGTTCCAGATCCAGCTTGGCCTCGGACAGGTCGGGGGCCAGCTCCAGGGCCTTCTCGTAGGCGGCCCGGGCGCGCTTGCGCTGGCCGAGCTCGGCGTAGACCTTGCCCAGCTTGTGGTGGGCCTGGGCGAACTCGGGCTTGAGCTCGATGGCCTTCTGGAACGCGCCGACGGAACGGCGCAGGTGGCGCTTCTTGCGGGCCCGGCTGGTGAAGGCCTTCTGGTAGTAGAGGATGGCCAGGTAGTAGTGGCCCCGGGCCAGCTCCGGATCGGTCTCGACGGCCTTTTGCAGCTGCTCGATGGCCGGCTTCATCTTGTTCCGGTTGTACAGCGCCACGCCCAGGTCGCAGCGGGCCGCGGCCAGCTCGGGGTCGCGGTCCAGCGCCCGGCGCAGGTAGCGGATCTCCTCGTCCAGGTTGCCCCGGTTAGAGAACACCTCGGCCATCCGGTGGTAGGCGGCGGCGTTCTTCTCGTCGAACTCGATGGCCGCCTTGTACTCGGCTGCGGCCAGATCCATCAACCCGCGCCCGCGGTACAGGTCGCCCAGGGTCAACCGGGCCGCGACCCGCTCGGCGTCGAGTTCGACCACCTTCTTGGCATGGGTGATGGCGTTTTCGAAATCGTCGCGTTCGGCGTACAGCTCGGCCAGCTTCTGGTGGGCGTCGACCAGGTTGGGGTTCAACCGCACCGCCTGGCGGAACTCGTCGATGGCCTTGTCGGTCTCGCCCTTGGCCAACAGGGTGCGGGCCAGATCGGCGCGGGCGTTGGCGTCCTCGGGATCGATGGCCAGGGCCTGCTTGAACGCCTTCTCGGCCTCTTCCAGCTTGCCCTCCTCGATGTAGACGATGCCCATGCGAGCGCGGAACTCGGCCTTGCCCGGATTGATACCGATGGCATCCTTGAAATGCCGCATGGCCTCTTTGATGTTGCCCGTCTGGTAGAGCGCCTCGCCCAGGTAGGCGTGGGCATCGGCGTACTTCTTGTCGATGAACAGCACCTCGCGGAACTTGTCGATCGCCTGCTTCCACTTGTTCTCGTCGAAGTAAGTCAGCCCCAGGTTGAAGTGCGCCTCGACATACTTGGGATCGAGCTCGCAGGCCTTCTGATAGACCTCGATCATCTTGTCCCGCTCGCCCTTGCGCTCCAGCGCCACGCCCAGGTTGTTGTAGGCCTCGGCGTACTCGGGATCGAGTTCGATGGCGCGGCGGTAAGAGGCGATGGCGTCGTCGATCCGGTTCAGCTTGAAGCAAGCCAGCCCCAGATTGTAGCGGTACTCGGGGTTCTGCTGCTCGATGCGGATGGCCTTCTGGAACAGACCGGCGGCCCGGCCCGGTTTGCCGTGCTCGTAATACAGGTTGGCCAGGTTGTTGAAGGCGTCGGCGAAGGCCGGCTCGACCTTGATGGCCGCCCGGTAGGCCTGCTCGGCAGCGTCGAAGTCGAGCTGGCGGTGGTAGAGGTCGGCCAGCTGAAAGTGCGCCAGGGCAAAACCGGGTTCGACCTCGGTGGCGGTGCGGTAGGCCGCCTGGGCCAGACCGAGCCGGCCCATCTTGGTGTAGACCACGCCCAGGTTGAAGTAGGCCTCGACCACCTCGGGATGCTTGGCGATGGTCTCCTTGTAGCGGGCGATGGCCTCCCGGTAGCGCCCTTGCAGCTGCAACAGAGCGCCCAGATTGAGCCTGGCGTCGATGTCCAGCGGATCGATCTCGATGGTGGACTTGTAGTACTTCTCGGCGTTCTCATAGTCGCCCTGGGAGTGGTAGGCCAGCGCCAGGGTGAAGTGCAGCTCGGTATCGCGGGGGTTCTGCTCGATCATCTCGCGGTAGTCGCGGATCACCTCGAGCAGCGACTCATCGGCCTTGAGCTCGACGTCATCGCGCAGCACCGCATCCTGCTTGGCCTCGCGCTTTTTCACGTCCGTGGCCGCCGACCGACCTTCGCCGCCGGCCTGGTCGGCCGTTTGCCCGTGGATCGGCGCGGCCACCAACCACGATCCCGCGACTGCCGCCGCCAAGAATATCCGCTGAGCTGCCCTCATCGCCCACTCCCGTCTCAGACCACCGCGGCCACCGCCGGTGCGGCTCAATGCTCGGTCCACCAGCCCTTGGACGACTCACCGATGGCCGAGTAGTAGCGCTTCTTGGCGCTTAGCCAGATCTCCTCCTCCTGCTTCAGCTCGGCCGCCTCGGCTTCGACCGCCTTGCGCTTGGCGGCCACGTCGGCCTTGAGCTCCTGGACCTGTTGCTCGAAATCGGCCAAGTCGCCGGAAAACGCGATCGAGTGCTTCTTCACCAGCTGCGCCTTGGACAGCTCGAACTGGGCCTTGGCCAATGCCAGCTCCCACTCGGCCAGCTCGGCCCGGATGTCCTGGTGGTCGAGCACTTCTTCCAGGTAGTCGATCTTGGCTTCCAGCATGGTGATCTCGAGCGCGATGTGGGCCTTCTTGTTGCCGCTGGCCTTGTCCAGGCGCTTCTCGGCCTCCGCGATCTTCTCCCGGATGCGATCGATCTCGCGCAGGCTGTTGTCGACCTTGCGCTTGATTGCGCCCTTGCGGTCGATGGCGATGGTCACCACGGTCCGCGCCTGGTAGACCGAGCGCTGGCTGCTCTTGGGCAGCCGCTTGAGCAGATCATCCGGCACCGTATGCGACAGCGACGGGCCGCAGCCGGCGGCACCGCCGATCACCGCGGCGACGAACACCGCCGCGCAGAAGATCGAGGTCTTGTCGGTGCGCATCGTCTCTCCTCCCTCGGCACCCTACCGGATGCGCAGCGCGCTCAGCGCCTGCTTGGCGGACGGGTGGATGGCCGAGCTCGACAGATCGGCGGTCTTGGCCTTGCCCGCGACGTTCTTCAACACCGCCTTGGCCCGCGCTTCGTCTCGGTACTTGATGAACAGACCCGCCATGTTCAACCGGGCCGGCAAGTATTGACGATCGAGCTTGCTGGCCTGATTGTAGAGATCGTAAGCGTCCTGATCGTTTCCCCGGTACTGCTCCACCGCGCCCATCAAATTCGTCGAGGAAGCCCGGTTCTCGTCGATCTCCAGCGCTTTACTCAGTACCAGCTGGGCGTAGTGCAGGTCACCGCCGGCCAGCGCCAACATGGCCAGTTCATCCAGCGTGTCAAGATCATTGGGGTTTTTGAGCAGCTTGGCTTTGAGCGCGTCGACCCGCTCGCCGGTCACCCGGCTGCCGCGCCGCCGCGAGGTCTGCTCGGCGGTGGCCGATAGCTCGCCGGTGATGCAGGCCATGGCGTACTTGCCGAACACCTTCTTGCTTCGAACCGCCTGCCGACAGGCGTCCAGGTAGGTCTTGGCCTGCTGCTTCTGGGCATCGACCTGCTGCTCGATCATCTGCTTGTACTGCTGCTTCTGCTCATCGGTCAGGTCGGCGGGCACCGGCGCGTCGGCCAGAAAGCTGGCGAACTCCTCGTACATGTCGGCCAGCCGGTACAGCGCGGCGATGGCCCACTGGGGATTCTTCAACTCGACCACGCCGGCCAGGAACTGATCGATCATCTGGGCCAGTTGCATCTTGTTCTGGATGACGGCCACGTCCTCCTGGCCGGCACCGAAGCGGATCTTGCGGAAGTCGTCGAGCAGGATCTCGGCCAGCCGGAACTGGGCCTCGGCCGAGATGGCCAGGTCGTCCTGGCCGCCGGAAGTGGCCGCCGCCATGAAAGAGTTCTTGGCCTGCTCGATCTTGCCCAGCTGCTCCTGGGCCTTGCCCAGCAGCAGCTGGGCCTTGACGCTGGAAGGCAGCTCGGACACCGCCTGGGAAGCGGTGGCCAGCACCATCCGCCAGTCGTTGAGCTTGGCGTAGGCATCGGCGATCTCGACGAGCAAACGTCCTTTCTGGTCGCCGCGGGCCTTCTCCGACAGCTGGCGGTAGGCCTTGATGGCCTTGCGGTAGTTGCCCAGGTAGCTCTGGAACGACGCCGCCGCCCGCATCGCCTCACGGGCCTCGGGCTGGTTCGGGAAGCGCTTGAAGAAGTCTTCGTAGAGCGCCGCAGCGCGCTCGAAGTCGGCCATCTGGGCCGAGAAGTTGCCCAGCGTGGCGTAGACGTCCTTGAGGTGCTTCGATTTCTCGTACTGCGAGGCGATCTGGGCGCCGGCCTTGAAGGCCATTTCGATATTGCGCTTTTCCTTGGCCATGACGAAGGAGCGGTAGATGGCCTCCTCGGCCTGACCGCCCGAGACGGTGCCGGCGTACTGCAGCAGCGCCTCGACCGCATCGCCGCCTTCCTTGGTCACTTCCAGGGTCTTCTGGTCCAGCTCCCGGTTCTCGGCCGACTCGATGATGGCCGCCACTTCCTTCTTGAACTCCGCGTCCTTGATGTTGGGGTCGGAGACTAAGGCCCGCCCCTGCTCAGCCAGCCCGGCGTAGTCTTCGAGCTGCTTGTAGGAGTCGAGCACCAGGTGGCCGGCCACCGGCACCTCGGAGTGGGCCGGGTACTGCTTGATGTACTCGAGGAATGACTCGATGGCTTCCTCGTACTCGCCCTGGTCGTAGAACATGCGGGCGACGTTGAACTTGATGGTGGGGACCTTTTCGTCCTTGGGGTACTTCTTGACGTAGTAGGCGCCGAGCTGTTTCAGCCCCTGGCGCGCCTCGACCAGCTCGAAGCGGCTGAGGTACTTGGCCTCGGCCAGGGCGTACTGGAAGGACTGGATGCAGGAGTAGAGCGTCTCCTTGCGCTCCTTGCTCTCCTCCATGTCGCGCACGATGTCCTCGTAGGCCCGGGCGGATTTCAGGTACTGCTCCGAGTGGTACAGCGACTCGGCGTGGTTGAACTTGACCTCCTGCAGCTCCTCCGAGTAGTCGAAAAACGACAGGTAGTTGTCGTAGGCCCGGGCGGCGATGCGGAAGGCCCGCTTCTCATCGCGCTTCTGGGCCAGCAGGTGCAGCTTGGTCACGATGTCGCGCGCGTAGACCTCGAACTCCTTGGCCAGCTGCTTCTTCTCGCTGTCGGGGATGCGCCACGAGTAGGTGTACTTGCTGGCCGCCTTGACCAGCGCGCGCACGTCCTCGTCGACCTTGTCCTTCTTCTTGGAGAAGGTCGACGCGTCGTAGACCCGCTGGGCGTAATCCAGGTTCTTCTCGACGTCATTCGATAGATCGATGATGCGCCGGTACATCATCGCAGCGTTGCCGAACTGCTCCTTGATGAAGTAGCGGTTGGCCAGCTTTTCCAGCGCGTGCAGGTAGACGTTCTTGGAGTCGGCCAGCTTGCGGAAGTACTGCAGCGCCATCTTGGGCTTGTAGACCTCGGTGTAGCAGAAGACGATGCCGTTGAGCGCCTCGAGCCGGATGTTGACCGATTTGTGCAGGTCGACATCGACCTCGCCCCGGGTGTTGCCGCTGAGCACCACTTTCTCGAACAGCTTCAGCGCCACCTTCCAGTACTTCTTCTCGATCCGGGCCCGATTGATGGCCACCCAGGCCAGCTTGTAGCGGGCCATGTCGTGGATGGGCGACTCGCGGTACTCGAGGATCTTCTTGAAGTGCTCCTCGGCCTCGTCGAGCTTGTCCCGGTTGAAGTAGTAGTCGCCGATGATGTAGAGCGCCTCCAGCAGCAGGGTGCTCTTGGGGTATTCCTCCACGAGCTTCTTGTAGGTGTCGAGCATGTCCTCGTGCATGCCCAGCTCGTGGTACTCGTGTCCCATGAAGAAGAGCACCTTGTCGGCGTAGCGGTACTCCGGGAAGTTCTTCAACACATCGTTGTAGACGGTGATGGCCTCGTTCTTCAGCAGCTTGGCCTCGGCCGACGAGGCGGCCTGCTGGCCCCGGGTCTCCACCTCCAGGTAGTAGACCAGCCGCGACTTCTCCACGTAGAGCTCGGCCAGGCGGAAGATGATGTCCGGCAGGAACTTGGCTCCCTTGGACTTCTTGATCAGGTCCTTGGTGACCTCGATCGAGTGATCCACCTTGATGATGTCGCGCCGCAGCCCTTCGATGAACTCGGCCTTCTCCTCGGCTCCGTCGGTCAAGGAGAAGGCGAACAGCCAGGGACACAACACGGCCAGCACGAGCGCCGGCGCAACCTGCTTGGCGATGCGGCTCATGGCAGCTCCCGGTGCCGGGCTACTCCCAGCGTTCCTCGCTGAAGCAGCGGTCCTCGATGAAGAAGCGGAAGTCGTGCATCTCGTCATTCCAGAACTCTCCATCGAACTCGTAGTACACCCGCACGTCGGAGTACGGGATCTCTTTGCGCTTGGAATCTTTCTCGACCGGCGTGCCCTTGATGCGCTTGTAGATCGACAGCCCGATCTCGTAGTTCAGCAAGTTCATCTGTTCCTCGTACTCCAACAGCTGCTCGGCCACCCGGCGCAACGCCTCGTCCAGCCGGACCTCGAGCAACCGGTTGACCTCCTGGATCTTGAGGTCGTAGATGCGGGCCAGGTGCTCGGTCAGGCCGCTGTCTCTCCAGGCGGTGTCGAAGTTGGCCAACATCCCCAGCTCGGTGTCCAGCAGGCGCTGGAACTCGCCCAACTCGATCAGGGCCGGCTCTTGCAGCGCCGCGTCCAGCAGCACCTCGTTGCGATCCAGATCCACCCGATCGTAGACCGCTTGCACGGCATCGCCGTACTGGCGGAAGAACTCGGCCACCGCGTCCTTGGCCACGTTGTAATGACAGAGATTCTTGTAGATCAGCGACTTGAGAATGAACTTCTCGGGGTTGAAGTAGCGGTAGAAGCAGGGGGCCTCCAGGGCGTAGAGCAGCCCCATGGCCCGCTGGTAGTTCTTCTGGTAGTACTGGGTCCAGGCCTCTTCCATGAACACCGAAGCCTGCTTTTCGATCGGGGCGTTGATGGTCTCGTACATGTCGTAGGCTTCGGCGTACTCCTTCTGCTCGAACAGGATCCGCGCCACGCTCTGGCGGGTGTCGTTGACCACGTCGACCTGGTCGATGTCGGCCTCGAGGATGCTGCGGAACAGGGCCAGCGCCTCGTCCAGGTTGTACTTGACCAGCTCGTAGACCGCCTGCACGTAGCGCGCCTTGTAGTAGTAGTAGCCGCCTTCGGGCAGGGCGTCGAAGTGCCGCTTGCCCCAGCTGATGAAGCCGTTGCGGTAGTCGAGCAGGCCCTGGTGGTACTCGACGAACTGCCGCAGATCCGGCCGCAGGAAGCCGAATGATGTGTCGTAGATCAGATCCTTGAGGATGAGTTCGCGGTCGAAGGGGTGCTTGCGGGTGATGCGCTCGATTGCCCCGAGCGCATCCGGCAGCAGCTCGGGCTTGGTGCGGTCCTTGGCCACGTTGTAGAAGTACTCCACCGCGGCGTGCGTCAAGCCCAGGGCGTTGAAGGACAGGGCGATGAAGTACTCGGCATAGCCGTACTTGTCCGCGCCGGGCTCGTTGCCGTCCATATACTGCCACAGCCGTTTGGCCGCGCCGACATAGTCGCCCTCGTAGTACAGCTTGACCCCTTCGTCGAAGACCTCGGCGCCGACCTGCACCTTCTCCTCGACCTGCCCGGCCAGCTCGGCCAGTTCCTCCTCGCTCAGGCCCTCGGCCTCCGGCTCGGCCGGTGGTTCGGCCGGCGGCTCGGCCGGCGGTTCGGCCGGCGGTTCGTCGCCCTCGTCCTGGCCGCGGGCCAGCGGCGGAGCCACCGCCAAGACCAGCCCGGCCGCCAGCATCGAGCACAGCATCCAATTGCGGTTCGTCATGTCCATCGGCTCCCCGCGGCGCTAGAGACTCTCGAGTCGGTTCGGTCTGAACAAACGGGTCAAGTTTGCGAACCTCTGTTCTCGTAGTAGAGCCTCTTGTGCCGCGCTTTTTGCGACGCTAGAGGTTCACCGCGATCGACAGCCCGATCTCGGCGCTGTTGCGCAGCGGCAAGTCGGCTCGATTCAGCCCCAGCAGCAGCACCGTGTCCCGCAGATCCACCCGCAGCGACCAGGTCGGATCGAGCCAGAAGCGGAAACCGAAGCCACCGTTGACGCCGAAATCGATGCGGTTGTTGTCCATGTCCAGCGCGTCGACGTTGAAGGGGTTGCGGTAGACGAAGGCGACGCCCGCGGTGGCGAAGATCTCCCAGTGCAGCACCGCCCGATTGAACAGCGACTGCTTGCCGTAGAGCAGCTTGAGCAACAGATTCGTGTTCTCGTAGAACACCACGGCCGGGAACTCGGCTGGCGAGATGTCGGGCAGCTGATCGATCAGCTTGGTCTTCAAGCTGGAGTCGACGTTCCAGGCCCAGCCCACCCGGAACAGCTCCAGGGCCAGCAGGTGGTTGAAATGGATGGTGTAGGACAGCGAAGCGCCGTAGCCCTTGCAGTAGGGGTTCAGCGGCAGGTAGGCCCAGCCCAGGCCGAGCTCGTGGTCGACCTCGTAGAGCCGCTTCTGGATCGCGCCGTAGGCGCTCTCCTGCTCGATCGGCGGCTCGTCCTCGGCCCGGGCGCCGGCGGCGGCCAAGCCCACCATCGCAGTCAGCCCCAGCACCAGCGACAACCGGCTCATGGCTCATCCTCCTCATCCACCGGACGGCCCGGCCGGTAGTCGTCGGCGAAGGCGTTGTAGGAGAAGCCGAGGCCGAAGACCAGGTTGGAGCCGACATCCTCGCCGAAGTGCACGTACTCGCGCACCTCGACCCGCAACGAGATGGTGTCGATCACGAACACCCGCAGCCCCACGCCGGCGTTGACAGCCGGGTACCAGGCGGTCTTGAACTTCTCGGCACCGACGCCCAGGACGAAGTAGGTCTCGCCGTGGATCACCCAGTCGTCGAACAACACCGCCTTGCCGTACATCGGCTTGAGCATCAGGTTGGTGTCCAAAATGAAGTCGATCCGGTTCTCCTCGGGATCGGTCGGCTGCGCATCCCAGCGGTCGTTGAGCTCTTCCTTCAGACCGGTGTCCACGCTGAGGTACCTGGAGAACGACAGGTGGGCGGCCTCCCAGGCCCACAGATCATCGAAGTGCACCACGTAGTGGCCGCTGACGGAGAAGGTCTTGTAGAAGGCGTCCAGCGGCATGAAACCGAAGGACAGGGTGAACTCGTGGTTCATCCGATAGGCCCGTTCCTGGATGGCGTAGACCTTGCCCCGTTCGAGATCCTCGTCCGCCCGGGTGGCGGGAGCGACCGCCGCCAGGGCCAGTGGGATACCGACGATCAGGGCCCAGGCTCGACATGAGCTGAGCGCGACGCGCATCGGACCCTCCCTCGGCGGCGCCTCGGCGCCGCGGCTACGGTGGCGATCGGTCTCGGGGTGGCGGTTCCGGAAACCGGTTTCGTGTCGACGGAACCCATCCACGCGGTGGCGCTCCTCTTGTCCAGCCCTAGAAACCGATCGAATTGAAAATGAATGGATACGAGACGACGACCATTCCGCCCTTCGGCTTCGGGAACTTCCACTTCTTGATGTTGGCCGAGATGCACATGGCCACCGCCGGCGAAGCCATGGTATTGCGCTTGGTCTTGACCACCGTCACCTTGCCGGACGTATTGATGGTCCACTCCATGATGACCTTGCCGGACAGCTTGGGATTGAGCATCAGGCTCTTCTCGTAGCAATACTGGATCTGCTTCAGGTGCCGGCGCACCACCCGGGCGATGGCCTCGCGGCTCAACGAGCCCCGCTTGCGCATGCGCCGCTTGGGGGCCTTGAACACCACCCCGCCGACCTTGCGCTTGCCCGCCCGGCCGCCGCCGAGCGCCCCGGGGCCGATACCGGCCCGGCCCCCCTTGCCCTTGCCGCCGCGCAGCATGTCGATGCCGCCCTTGACCCCAACGCCCTTGCCGCGCGAGGTGACCACCGAGCTCGACGGCAGCTTGGTCACCAGACCGGAGACCTTGTGGCGCGACCGGCCGCCGGGCACGCGAACCGCATCCAGGTTGGTGACCGCGGTGACGACGTTGCTCGACGATTTCTTCTTGTTCAGATTGCCCAGCGCCGCCATCATGCCGGCGCCGCCGCCCGAGTCCCCCCCACCGCCGGCGGCCTTCTTGCGCGCCCGGCGCCGCGGCCGGCGCTTGGGCTTCTTCTTGGGCTTTTCCTTGGGGGGCTCTTCTTCCTTGGGCTCCTCGGCCTTCTCTTCCTCCTGCTTCTCGGGCTCGGGCAGCTCGTCGAGCGGGACCTCGACCTCCTCATCGGGTTTTTCCATCTCGAGGTCTTTCATGCTGACCTTGGCGAAGCGGTCGAGATCCGCCGCAGCCGCCGCCTCCTGCTTGCCGGCCAGCAGACCCAACACCGCGATCATCAGGGCCAGGCCCAAAAATGAGCCGCCGAAGATCTTCAGAACGAACGGGTCGAGCTTGAACTGGAACCGGGCCGGTGGCACGTGCGGCGGATTGACGAAGCGCACGAAGGAGCCGCCGCCTTCGTGGATGACGTTGGCGTAGTCGCCCTTCATCAGCTTGTAGCCGTAAACCGGCTGCTTCTTGCGCTTGCCGACCTGGTTGGAGCGATCCTTGAGGTCGTCGAGCGGTACGGTCTGGCCACCGCTGATGACACCGCCGGAGAAACCGTCCATGAACTGCAGCCGGCCGGCCGCATTGTCGTTGTAATGCGCCAGCACGAAGCGATCGCCCGGCATGCGGCACTTCTTGCCCCGTTCGATCTGCTGGTAGCCCAGTACTTCCTTGTCCGAGCTGTAGCTGATCACCTCCATCACCGGCTGGGATGCGGTGGGCACCTGGGGCTCGGTGAAGTTCTCGCGGATGAGGTTGTTCAGCAGCGAGAAGGGTTCGACGAAATCGGGCTGGGCTTCCTCGGCCTCGTCCTCGTCCAACTCCTCCAGGGTCACGGCCGGCCCGGCGGTCTCACCGGGGATCTCGCCGGCCGGCACCACCGGCGAGGCCAGCGGATCGAGGCCGGGCGCCGCGCCGAGTTCGGCGTCGGTCGGCCCTTCGTGCACCCCGGCCGACAGCGGTTCGCGCGCCCGGGGCGGCTCTACCGGCGCCGGCTCCGGGGGCGCCATTCGGGCCGGCTCCGGGGGCGCCGGTCGATCCGGCGGCGCCTCTGGCTGCAGCTCGGACGAAGGCTCGCCGGCCAGCTGCAGCGGCGGCGCCTGATCCGGATCGGGCGTCAGCCAGCGGGTGCTCTGATTCTGCAGCTCGGGCTCCGGTGGCGGCTCGGCTTGGGGCTCGCGTTCGATCTGGGTCGATTCGAAATCGCCGGCCCGGGAGGCCGGCTCGGCACTGACCGCCTCTGGCGGGCGCTCCAGCCGAGCGGTCGACGGTGAGTCGAAGTCCGCTGACGGATCGCCCTCGAGTTCCTCGGACAGGGCGGCGGCGATGTCCATGCCCGGCTGCGCCTCTGCCTCGCGGATCGGCGGCTGCGACCCGTGGTCGTCGCGCACCGCGCGCAGGCGCTCGGAATCGACCACCTCGGTCTCGTCCCGTTCCGACGGTGCCGGCTGGGCCGCCATGGCCGCGTGATCCTGGCGGGAGACCACCCGGGTCTCGTCGCGGAACTGGGCCCGCGGCTTGTTGCGATCGAGCAGCTTGAACTTCAGGGTGTAGGCGCCGATCGAGATCTCGTCGCGCGTGGACAGATAGCAACGCTCGATCGGCTCGCCGTTGACGTAGGTGCCGTTGGAGCTGGCCAGGTCCTCCAGGATCAAGCCCTCGGGGCCGACCTCGACCGAGGCGTGGGAACGCGAGGTGATGTCGTCGTCGAGCTGCAGATCCACGTCCGGGCTGCGGCCCATGATGATCTGACCCTGGGCGAAGCACTCGGTGCCGAAGAAGCGCCCATCGCGGAAGATGAACACCTGCAGCACGCCGGGGTCCTGGCCCCGCGGAGGACGACTGGCCATCGAGGTCCCCTTTCGGCCGCTACTCGAGCGACCCGGCCTTCTCCGGGAAGACCGACAGGATGATCTCCTTGCGGAAGCTCTTGCGGCGCTTGACCATGCTCTTGAGCTCGGTGTCCTTGCGTTCGAGGATCTGCACCTCGCCCGCCTTGGTGGTCTGGCCCTTGACCTGCATGGCGTCGAAGTCCACCCGGGTCCGCCCGCCGGGCCCCAGCGGGATGGCGTCTTCGCCGGCGGCGCCTTCGGCGGACTCGGGAGCCGCGGCCGGTTTCGGCTCGGCCGGCTTGGGCTTGGGCCGGCGGCGGCGACGGCGCGGCCGGCGGCGGCGCCGCCGAGCGGTCAGCACCTCTTCCTCACCCGCCGGCGCCAGGGATGCCGGCCCGGTCGGCCCGGCCGGCCCGGCCGGCACAGCCGGTACGGCCTGCGCGTCGGCGGCCAACAGGCTGGCGCACCACAGGACGATCATCGACCACAACCAACAACAGCGGCGCATCGCGCAGCCCTCCTGACTATATCTTCATGACCACGAAGCGAAAGTCCGGGTAACCGGCCTGGGCCGAGGTCTTCATGACCAGGTCGATCAGCTCGAACGGCAGATCCTTGTCGGCCTGGAAAGCGATGACGGTCTCGGCGTCGGTCGGATTGACCTTCTCCTCGGCCTCGATCTCCTTGAACTTCTTGAGCAGGTTGTAAAGCGGCATGATGCGTTTCTTCTCCTTGTCGACCTTGACCCGCACCAGCCTGCCCTTCTTGATGCCGGCGATCTTGTTGCCCTCCACCTTCAGCTCGGTCGGCGTGACGTTGACGTTGATGGCCCACTTGAACTCGATCCCCGAGATCGACTCGGGCAGGGTCAGGTCCGGATCCAGCTTCAGGTTCTGATCGCTGGAGGAGAAGGAGAAAATCAGAAACACCAGGATGATGGTGAACATGTCCATCATCGAGGTGAGGTTGAGCGCGGAGGCCTTGTCCCGGCCTCTCCGTCGTCTAACGTTCATCCACCACGCTCCCCACGCCGCGCCGGCTCACAAGATGGACGAGACCACCGCCGTGCTGAACAGCGGCTCGCGCTTGTCCATCGTCTTGTCGATGATCCGCTCCCGGGTGGCGTCCATGGTCTTGACCAGGGTGTCGTAGAGCACGTCCTTATCGGGCAGCAGCACCACCGTATCGCTCTTGCTGTACTTGTCGTGCAGCTCCTTGGCCTTCTCGGCGAGCTTGTCGAAGTCGTACTCGCCGTCCTGCTTGGGAATCTTGGTGGCGATGGCCTTGAGCTCTTCGGCCGGCTGATCGCCCTGGGCCGAGAGCACGAAGCCGTCCTTGGCGATCTGGCAGTTGAGGGTTATTTTTTTCAGCTCCTTCTCGGGCTCCTGATCGCTCGGCGGCTCGCCACCCTCGCTCAATGCCGGCACCGAGGCATTGATCACCGCCGCCTGGAAAAACGCCGCGCAGCTGAGCAGGAAGGGGATCATGGCCAGGAACAGATTCATGATCGGAACCATGTTCAGCTCGACCGGATCCTCGGGCTTCCTTCCCTTCTTCTTCACGGAGACCATACCTCCTCGCGCGTTCACGGTCGGGCAGCTGCGACTGCCGCCCTAGCGCTTGACCTGGCTGGCGCGGTTCTTGGCCGACAGGTGGTTGAACAAGGTCATGGCGCTGTCCTCGATGGTATCGAGCAGCTTGCCCTGCCGGGCAGACAGGATGGCGTGGCCCACCGAGGTCGGGATGGCCACGATCAGGCCGAAGGCGGTGGTGTTCATGGCCACCGCGATGCCCTTGGCCAACACCTCCTGCTTCTTGGCGGCCGACGCCGCGCCCACGCCCTCGAATGCCAGGATCAGGCCGAAGATGGTGCCCAGCAGCCCGAGCAGGGTGGCCACGTTGGCCAGCGTGGCCAGAAACGGCGTGCGCTTGCCGACCTCGGGTCCGACCTTCATGGTGGTCTGCTCCAGGGCTCGGCGGATCTCGATGTCGGTGCGGTTGGCCTTGAGCAAGCCGGACTTGAGCACCACGCACATGGGGTGGCTCTGGCGCGAATTGCACACCTCGATGGCCCGGCTGTAGTTGTTGGAATCGACGAACGACAGGATGCGGCTGAGCATCTGGTTGGCGTCGATCTTGTAGCGGAACCAGAGGGTGTAGGCGCGCTCGATGATCACGGTCAGGCTGTAGACCGCCACCATCAGGATCAGGAACATCCAGATGCCCGTTCTGGAAAACGGATTGAACTGCGCGATGAAGTCCATCTACGTTCTCCTGGCCGCCGGATCGCCGCCCGTGCCTGATGGGATGTTGCGATCCGACTCGAGAGAGGGTTTCGTTCGTACAAACCGTCCTGGGCAACCCGCTGGCGCTCGAGCCCACTCACCCGAGCCCATTGGTTTCCAAGGAGTTTCTTGAATGCAGGATTATAGAGGGAACGATCCCCAGAGTCAAGAGATCCCGTCGTCGAATCGTGGGCGCCGCCAGCCGAAGCCGCACCATGAACACTCCTCTGCTCCCCACCAAAAACGGTGATCGGAGCAAGCCACGTGCCACCACCTTCCTACCGCCAGAACCCGCCATTCGAACGGTGGGTTCAGTGGCGGCCGCCGGCCTGCGTACGACGCGCAAGTGTAGCATTCCGGTTTCACGGTGCAACTGTTTGCGAAGTCGCGGGCGGGGCCGCCTCCCTTCCCCCTCGTCCCTTAAAAGACACCGGCCGCCCCGAAGGGCTGCCGCTCACCCTGGCCCCGCCC
>CAYVQE010000014.1:68120-73574 GCA_964454005.1 uncultured Myxococcales bacterium | reverse complement strand
AAAGCGATTTTTCCGATAAAAGGAATTCAGCAAACCGAGAATCCAAAAGACAAGATAAAAATTTCTGCGTATTGCGGAGAAAGCAGCGGGGCTCCGGATGCAACGATTGATTTTTCTATATGCGCACATCCTATTGACTTCAGGATAGTCGATTCTGACCAAAATGTCAGGTGTGATTATCCTTCTGGAACGCTGGAAGAAATATCCTATTCAACTCCATGGGTATGGTTCTCTGATTCAGGAGAAGTGATAGATTTAAAAAATGCAATACGTGAAAACTATGAAAAGATGAATCTAGAGCTTTGTCCAGGAGAAGTGTCCAAAAATGCCGAATGTCCAGCTGAATATGGCACTTATGACGATAAGAGGTTTATCAATGTAGCCAAAGCTGATGAAGGCTTAAAAAAACGAGATAAAACATCGTGCTTTAATATTTACCCAAGAGGATATCACCAATATAATTGTGAGCGATGTGGCAAAAACATTTTTCTCTCAAGGGATTCAATCAAGAAACTGGAGTACATAAAGATTGCAGAAATAACGAGGAAGCTTATTCTTATCGAAGAAGGAGAAAGTATCTATCCCGAGACTTCATCTCCCGAGGATTGGGATATTGATACTAGTGCTGAAGGGGCAAAAAATCATTGTCTAAAAAATCAATAAAAAGGGAGTTCATATTGTTATTAAAATCTCATTGGAATTCAAGCTGGGTATGTCATAAGCAAGGCATGGCGCCTTTATGCTACAAATCCATAATGATG
Source organism: uncultured Myxococcales bacterium (assembly GCA_964454005.1). GTDB lineage: Bacteria > Myxococcota > B64-G9 > B64-G9 > B64-G9 > CAYVQE01. The sequence continues at coordinate 72,813 of CAYVQE010000014.1, read as the reverse complement.
GAGGAGTGGAAGTAAAAATATGAATAGAAAAGCAGAATACGCATCTGTTGTTTTGTTGTCCTTGTTGACTTGCAGCTCTGGAGTCGCTAGTGACAAAGAACTAGAGAAAAAAGTGATATGGGAAAACATAGGAAAACTGTCGGTCAGTAGATTGGGAAACTTGAATAGATTTTTACAAAAAAGAGATAAATATTTTTATGGGTTCGATTACTTAGATAGAAAGATGGAATCTCCATCATACCGAGGGCCGATTCCTCCAAGACAGTTTACGGCATTTACAGATTGTGAAGAAATCAAAGACAAATTACTGAATGAAATTGGCAACAGGGGTAACAATAAAGAAGAAGAAAGTTTTGAAGCCAAGGCGGTAGACCATTATTATAGCTTTTGCTATTTGCAGAGAGAAGCGGAAAGGGAAACCTACCTATACAGTGGAAGCATAATGCACGACTTGTGGAAAGTAATGTTTTTTAACGAAGAAAGACGTCGTCAGGGTTTTTATTCGCTGCATGAATATGCAATGTCGCTATTCGTGAAGCTAAAGAAAAAGAAAATAGATAATGCTCGGCTCAAAAAGACGATTGAATCTGCTTTGCTTGGCTACTTTTTAACCCGTGGCATGAGAACTCTTGTTGAAAAGATTATAGATAAATATGACAAAAATATATTGAGCCATCAGCGTGGATTTGAAATTGTGATATTAGCCAAAGCTGAACTGGCGTTTTATCAGAGAAAATGGTATGAAGCTTATATTTGGTATGACATGCTAATTCAAGATATAAACAAGACGAGGAGTTTTTTTGGACCAAGGAATTATGCGATTTATATGAGCGCTTGGTGTTGCTATAAGCTAGGATATTTTGATGAATCAAGCTTGTATTTCAAAAGTGTGAGCGGCCGGAGTGGTGATGTGACTAAGGCAACATTAATAGATTCCCGGAGGCTATACTCTGCAAATGCGAGGGTTGCGATATCGAAGGATGATCCTTTTCCGTATTCCGACCCACTTCCGTAGCGCGTTGCTGTTGCGTTGCATGCCCACTGACAGCGCTCGTTGCATAGAAGGTGGCAGTGAGGTTGCGTGACGGCATTGGGGAGATGGTTGGGTTTGACGCCGGCCGGCCGGCTGATGGCTACGGCATGACGTCGGGACCTCCGGCGGGCGCGCCACCTGTGAGGGTGGCGCATATTGCCCGCCTGCGGTCTGGGGCGGCCGGCCTGAGGGGTGCGCGTTCCGAAGGAGCGTTCTGGGCGACCCCCTATGTGCGGAACGCCGGAACGCGGAACGTGGACGTGCTACCCGGTCAGCTGGAGCTGGTGGGGATCGGGCTTGGCGGTCGCTGGTGAGCGAAGGAACCAGCCCTGGTCGGTGCGCACGATCGTGCCGGCGCGCTCGAGCGAGGCCAGCGCTTGGCCGAGACGATGGTTGTTGACCCTGAGTTCTGCGCGCAGACGGGCACGGTAGAGAGGCGTGGACGTCTTGGCCAGCAGGGCGACGACTTGGTCTGCGAGAGGAGGCGGCTGATCTACAGGTTTGTCATCAGCGCTTGTGCTGGAGGCGATCTCGAGGTGGGTAGCAGAACCGTCGGGGCGGGAGACGAGCTGCAGGGTCAGCGGCTCTGGGCTGGCTGCGGCGCGGTGCTCGATGGTCAGGGTGAGCTTGTCGTCCTTGCGGGCGAGGTAGAGGTTGGAGTCGCCGAAGGCGTGGATGTCGGACGAGCCACGAAGCGCCAGGCCTGGCCGGGCGCGGTGCTTCTTGCTGGTGTGGTGGACCAGGATCACGGCCAGGTCGTGGCGGCGCTGAAGCTCGCGCAGGTAGCCGAGCAGGTCGAGCCTGAGCGCGGGTGCGGTGATGAGCTTGAGGTCGAGCGCGGCGAGGTCGAGGTGGCGGTGAGCGCAGATGGCCTCGATGCGAGCGCGGACCATCGCCGGCGAGTCCTCGGCCAGGTAGATCAACGCTGGGCCAGACCGGTCGATGCGCAACCGGCCCAGACAGGCGGTGGCCGATGAGACGCTCACCGCCATGTCCAGCCCCAGCCATGACTTGCAAGACTTGGGAGCGCCGCCGAGCACGCCGACGGCCGAGCGCGTCCACAGGCTCTGAACGAGCCAGCAGTGCTCGGCGGGCTCGGACGCGATCTCGGCCGGAGCCGCGACGGGCAGCAGGGCCGGCTCGCCGCCGCGTGCGTCTACGGCCACAGCCGCCTCCTGGCCTCGGCGACGTGGTTGTAGCCGACCGAGTCGAACTCGGCCTGGTGGGCCAGCTCCAGCGACTCGGCATTATTACAAGTGCCCTCATTGCGGACAAAGGTTGTTCTGTCAACCGATTCAATAGATGTTTACTACGAACGGAGATATCTATCCAGATGGGCCAGGTATGTTGAGAGTGGCTGGAGTATCTATCCATACTCAGATCCAAATGGAAATTGGTATCATATTGGCGAAAAATCAGTCGGCGGCCTTGTCGTCGTCGCAGTCGTCGGCCTGCCCTCTCTGGAGTCTGTTGATGGATTGTTTGTGGCTGTACTTGTAAAATGGCGAGATGGATACCAGAGGTGCAAGTGCGAGAAATAGTAAAAGGCATTCGACTTGGAGGTAGCACACTATGTATATGCACTATAGCTTTATTTACGTGTTTTATTGTTTTCGATGATAATAAGGAAGAGCATGGATTTGATGAGGCAGAAATAGATGAGGCCAATCATTCTGGAAGAGGTAAATGTAGTAGAAAAACGGGTAGAGGTGAAGTTGAATGGGTGTATAGCAAAGCTGCTGATGTTTTATTTACAAGAACTGAGATCACAGTCGCACAGTATCGAGCCTGTATCAGATCAGGCAATTGCAAACGTCACGCAACATCAGTGGAACCAAGAAGTTATACCCTGTGCAATATAAATTCTGTCGGAACAAAAGACGAGCATCCTATGAACTGCGTTGGTATTGAAAATGCGATTTCGTTTTGCGAGTGGATAGGCGGTCGTCTTCCGAATCCTGAGCAATGGATATTGGAGTTTACAAACGGAGAAAAATGGAAGTATCCTTGGGGCGACGAAAGACCGAATTGCGAAAGGGCCATCCTGGAACTAGATAGTAGCCTGGAAGAAGCCGCATCTGAAGTACGTGAGTTTGTGGGGTTGGAGTGGGGGAATATGAACGGTTGTGGAGTTGGCTCTACTTGGCCTGTTTGCTCAAAGCCGAAAGGAGTCAGCGCAAGCGGACTGTGTGATATGTGTGGAAACGTCATGGAATGGGTTTTGGTGATCAGCGAGTTTAGCGAGAACGCTGAGCCATGCTGGGTTGGAGGCGGATATGGCTCTGATGATTGTGGAGTTTATAGCGGTTATTGCGGAAGCGGGTGCGGATATTGCGGGTTTTATGGTGGGTCTAGTTTGGATGGTCCGAGTGGAGATGAAAGTATTCCGCAAATGGATGGTGTTCCTTTAATGGGATTCAGGTGTGTGAGGGAAGCAATGGATTTTCGAGCCAATATACATAAGTTCTTGAGCTTTTTCTGGGAGAAGATTGCTCTTTTATTGGGAAACGAAATCGACGCATGAATGGGCTCGATCGGTGGTGTCGTCCGGGCCCTTGGTATCGGGCTCAGGAGAACATGGCTGCTACGAAGGCGTCGGGGTCGAAGGGGCGTAGGTCGGCGGCTTGTTCGCCGATGCCGATGTAGCGGACCGGGATGCCGAAGGTGTCGGCGATGCCGATGATGACGCCGCCCTTGGCGGTGCCGTCGAGCTTGGTCAGCACGATGCCGGTCAGATCGAGCGCCTTGTGGAAATGCTTGGCCTGGTTGATGGCGTTCTGGCCGGTGGTGGCGTCGAGCACCAGCCAGACCTCGTGCGGGGCGCCCTCCATCGCCTTGTTGCACACCCGCTGGATCTTTTTGAGCTCCTCGACCAGGTTGACCTTGGTGTGCAGCCGGCCGGCGGTGTCGGCGATGACCAGCTCGGCGCCCTTGCTCTTGGCGGCGCTGATGGCGTCGTAGACCACGGCGCCCGGGTCGGCGTGGTCGGCGCCGCGGATGACCTGCGCGCCGGTGCGCTTGCCCCACTCCTGCAGCTGCTCGACCGCGGCGGCGCGGAAGGTGTCGGCCGCGGCCAGCACCACCTGGCGGCCCTGGGCGACGTGCTTCTGGGCCAACTTGCCGATGGTGGTGGTTTTGCCGGTGCCGTTGACCCCGACCATCAGGATCACCAGCGGCTGGTGGGCGGAGAAGTCCAGCGGCCGGACCTCGATGGCCAGCATCTCGCGGATGCGCTCGCGCAGCGCGGCCAGCACCTCGGCCGGGTCGCGGCCGTCGACCTCTTTTTCGATCAGCTCGAGCAGCTTCTGGGCGGTGCGCACGCCGATGTCGGCGGTGAAGAGTATCTCTTCGATCTCTTCGATCTCGTCCTCGTCGAGCTGCTTGCGGCTGAACATGGAGCTGAGCCGGGCCACGAAGCCCGAGCGCGTTTTGGCCAGCCCCTCCTCCAGCGACTTGGGCTCCGGCGCCGGCTCCGCCTCGGCCGCCGCAGCTTCCGGCGCGGGCGGCGGTTCAGGCTCCGGCTCGGCCGCCGTAGCCTCCGGCGCAGGCGGCGGCTCGGGCTCGGCTGCTGGTTCAGGCTCGGGCTCGGCTGCTGGCTCGGGCTTGGGCTCGGCTGCTGGCTCGGGCTTGGGCTCGGCTGCTGGCTCGGGCTTGGGCTCG
>CAYVQE010000014.1:44051-68020 GCA_964454005.1 uncultured Myxococcales bacterium | reverse complement strand
GCTGCTGGCTCGGGCGCGGCTTCAGTTGTTGGCTCAGGTTCGGCCTCAGGTTCGGGCGCGGGCTCGGGTCCGGGTTCCGGCTCCGGCTCGGGCTGTGGCTCGGCCGCGCCTTCGCCGGAGGCTACGGCGGGCTCTTCGTCGGCGATGCCGCGTAGGGCTGCCTGGCGGGCATCGCGGGCGGCCCGATCGGCCTCGCGGCGCTCGGTGCGGCGCTCGCGGGCCTTTTTCATAAGCTCGGCCTGGATGTCGACCGGCGCTTCGGCTTCCGCCTCGGGTTCCTCTTCTTCTTCTTCTTCCTCTTCCTCCTCGCCGCGGCGCCGCTTGGCCTCGGCCCACAGCCGGGCGGTGCGGGCGGCCTCCTCCTCGTCCTCCTTGACCTCGCCCATGCGGCCGGCCGGTTTGGTCAGCTTGCGGACGACCGCGATCACCAGCCACAAAAAGAACAGCAGCACCAGCCCCAGCACCACCATGGCGAAGACGTCGCCGCCCGAGTCCTCGCCGGCGTCGGCGGCCCACAGGCTGTCGAGCAGCAGCAGCATGCGATCGTTCATGGCGGACTCACCCGGCCTGGCGCAACTGCTCCGGCTGCGATTCGCCGTCGTTCGAATCGCTGCCGAGCTCGACCGTGACGATGGTCGAGATGCCCGGCTCCTCCATGGTGATGCCGTAGAGCCGGTCGAGCATCTCCATGGTGCGCTTGTTGTGGGTGATCAGGATGAACTGGCTGCCGGACGCCATCTCCTTGACCATCAGGTTGAAGAGCTCGATGTTGGCGTCGTCGAGCGGGGCGTCCACCTCGTCGAGTAGGCAGAAGGGGGTGGGCTTGATCAAAAAGATCGAGAACAGCAGCGCCACCGCGGTCAGCGCCTTCTCACCGCCCGACAGCAGCTCGATGTTCTGCAGCTTCTTGCCCGGCGGCTGGGCCACGATGTCCACCCCGGCCTCGAGCAGATCCTGCTCTTCGTCCAACACCAGGTGGGCGCGGCCGCCGCGGAACAGCCGCGGGAACACCGCCCGGAACTTCTCGTCGATGGCGTCGAAGGCCTCGCGGAAGCGCTTGCGGCTGGTGCGGTTGATCTTCTGGATGACCTTTTGCAGCTTCTCCAGCGCGGCTTCCAAGTCCTCGCTCTGGCCGCTGAGGAAGGTGTGGCGCTGCTCGAGCTGCTCGTACTGCTCGACCGCGTGCGGGTTGACGTCGCCCATGCGCTCGAGCTGGTGGCGCAACTTGTCGGCCCGGCCGGCCTCCTCGGCGCCCGGCGGCGCCAGCAGATGGTAGGCCGCCAGGCATTCGACCAGCTCGACCTTGTGGTTGCGGCGCACGTCGCGGCACAGGTGATCGAGGTTCATCTCCAACTCGCGCAGCTTCATCTCGGTGGCCGCGAGCTGGTCGCCGGTCTGCTCGGCCTCGGCGCGCACCTGCTTGACCAAGGCATCCTGCTGCTGCACCTCGGCCAGTAGCTTCTCGTAGGCCTCGCGGCGCACGCCCAGCTCGGTCTGCTGGCGCTCGCGCTGGGCCAGCAGGTCGGCGACCTCCTCCTGGCTGTGCTCGATCTTCTCGCGGCCCTCGACCGACTTCAGGTTGCCGCTGGAAATGTCGCCGTGCAGCCGTTCGATGCGCTTCTCCAGGTCGGCAGCCGTGTGCACCAGGTGCTCGCGGTTGCGGCGGGCCGACTCCTGGCGCTCGCCGGTGGCGGCCGCCTGGATCTTGAGCTCGGTCAGCTGCTGACTCGACTCGGCCAGCACCCGCTTCTCTTGATCGAGGTCACTGCGCTGGGCCCGGATGCGTTCCTCGAGGTCGAGCTGGTCGGTGCCCGAGCGCTCCAGCGTCTCGCGGATGTCGTCGCGCTCGTCGCGGGCGCGGGTGTGCTCCTCGCCCAGCCGTTCGAGCTGGGCGTCGAGCGAGGCGATCCGGTCAGCGGCCGACTCCAGGCCCTGGTCGGTGTGGTGCAGGTCCTTTTGCAGATCGACGATGCGGATCTCCTCGTCGTGCGAACCCTGGCGCAGCTCGTCGATCGACGTCGTCAGGTTGGCGTTCTGCATCTTGAGCTTGCCCTGGCGATCCTGGGCCATGCGGTAGTCGGCCTCCAGCCCGACCAGCTTCTCCTGCAGCTCGCGGATCTCGCGCTTGCTCTCGAGCAGGTGGGTGCCCGGACCCTCGAGCGAGCCACCGGTCAGCACGCCCTGCGGCTCGAGCACCTCGCCATCGATGGTGACCAGGGTGGCCCGGTGGCCGTTGGCCGACCACAGCGACAGGGCGCTGCTCAGATCCTCGACCACCACCACGTCGCCGAGCAGGTAGCGCACCACCCGATCGTGCTGCGGCTCGAAATCGACCAGCCGGGCCATGGGGCCGATGACTCCCTGGCCCCCGACCGCCTCGGCCTCGTTGCCGATTGCCGCGTCGCGCAGGTCGAGCGGGATGAACGAGGAGCGGCCCTCGGCCTCGTGCTTGAGGTAGTCCAGCGCCGCCAGCCCGCTCTGCTGCGACTGCACCACCACGCCTTGCAGCCGCTCGCCCAACACCGCCTGCACCGCGGTCTCGTAGCGCGGCGGGGCGCGCAGGATGTCGGCCACCAGGCCGACCACCTGGCTGTGCTCACCGGACTGCTCGGCGTGCTGCATCACCTGGCGCACGCCGTGCAGGCAGCCCTCGTAGTTGCGCTCGATCTGTTCGAGCGATTCCAGCCGCGAGCGGCGGTTGCCGATCTCCTCGCGCAGGGCCATGGCCCGGGCGTCGTTCTCGGCCACCTGGCTGCGGACCTCGACCAGGCTGTTCTCCTCGAACTCGCGCCGCTCGACCAGCTGCAGGTGGAGCTGGCGCAGCTGATCGAGCCGTCGGGTCTGATCGGCCTTTTCCGACTCGAGCGCGCTCTTCTGCTCGCGCAGCGACTTGCGCTCGGCCCGGGCCTGGGCCTGGCGGCCCTCCAGCTCGGTCAGCCGCTGTTCGAGGTTGGCCAGCCGCGAGCGCAGCTCGGCGGCCTGCTCGCGCTGGCGCAGCTGATCCTGCCGGTCGCTGTCGACCGCCCGCTCGAGTTGCTCGACCCGTTCGCTCTGCTCCCGGTGCAGCTGCTCGCGTTCGGCCAGCCGGCCGGCGGCGTTGTCGGCCACCTCGGCCAGATCGGCCAGCTCGCCGTCGGCGTCGCTGATCTCGGTCTGCAGCTGCTTGTGCTGCTGCTTCAGCGCCCGGATCTCGTCGGCCGCCTCCTGGCTGCGGCTCGACAGCCCCTCGATCTCGCGCGACAAAAACTCGATGTTCTGCTCGTTGAGCTTGATCTGGTTGTCGGTCGACAGCAGCTGCTCCTGCAGCTCGCCGAGCTGGCGGTCGTCCTCCAGCAGCCGGGTGCGGTTCTGCTCCACATCGCTGTCCAGGCCGGCCAGCCTGCTCTGCAGCCCGGCCCCGGCGTCGGCCAGGTCGGCCCGTTTGTGGCCCAAATGGCGCTGTACAGCCTGCATTTCCAGGTACTGGTGGCTGGCGGCGTGCAGCTCGATCTCGCGCAGCCGGTCGCGCAGCTTGTGGTAGCGAGCCGCCTTGCGCGCCTGGCGCTTGAGCGAGCCCATGTTGCGCTTGATCTCCTGGACCACGTCGTCGACCCGAAGCAGGTTCTGCCGGGTGTACTCCATCTTGCGCTCGGCGGTGCGCTTGCGGGCCCGGTACTTGCTGACCCCGGCCGCCTCCTCGATCAGCGAGCGCCGCTCGGCGGGCTTCTGCGAGACCAGCAGCCCGATCTGGCCCTGGCCGATGATCGAATAGGCCCGGGTGCCCACCCCGGTGCCCATGAACAGCTCGTGCACGTCGAGCAACCGGCAGGGGGTACGGTTGATCAGGTACTCGCTCTCGCCGGAGCGAAACAGGCGCCGGCCGACGCTGATGAACTTGTACCCGGCGTAGTCCGGCGGCACGTTGCGACCGTCGTTCTCGAAGGTGATTTCGACCTCGGCCATGCCCATCGGCGGCTTGGACTCGCTGCCGGCGAAGATGACGTCCTCCATGGCCTTGCCGCGCAGCATGCGCGAACTCTGTTCACCCATCACCCAGCGGATGGCGTCGACCACGTTGGACTTGCCGCAGCCGTTGGGCCCGACGATGCCGGTGATGCCGTCGTCGAACCGTAGCCGGGTTCGTTCCATGAAAGATTTGAAGCCGAAGATGTCGAGCTTTCGGATCCTCACCAGCTCACTCCGTAAATATATGGCAACGTATGATGATGTAGTGCCTGTCTTTTTTGCATATCACCTTGATTTACAAGCGGAACACAAGTCAGAAGCTAGCACAGCCCGTGGGGTGTGTAAAGAGAAAAAGGCCGGCGCTCCCCGGGCGCCGCTGCTTGCCGGCGGCCGCTGTTCGGTCCCGCCGGGCTCAGCCTACGGCCGGATCCTGGTCCAGGCGCTGGCGCAGCCGCCCGTCGGCCCGCAGGACGTCGAACATCGGGTCCTGGGCCAGCCAGTCGAGCACCAGCTGGCGATCGAGCGCCAGCGCCCGATCGAGCAGATCGAAGGCCGCGTCGCCGTCGCCCCGCTGGGCGCGGATGGCCGCCAGGTTGTAGAGGGCGTGGAGCTGGTCGGGTTGGCGCTCCAATACGCCGCTCAGCATCTCGGCTCCCCGCTCGAGGAAGCCGGCCTGCACGTGGGCCAGCGCCAGATCCACCGCCAGCTCGACGTCGTCGGGATCGGCCTGCTGGGCCAGCTTGAGGTGCTCGATGGCCTCGTGCACCTGGCCCACGTCGAGCGCCAGCAGGCCGCGCTCGCGCCGGGCCAGCGGATCGGCCGGGTCGATGTCCAGCGCTGCGTCCAGGCTGCGCTCGGCTTCGGACCAGCGGCCCTGCTCGGCCTGGCTGGCGCCCAGCTGCAGCAGCGCATCGAGGTGCTCGGGCTCGTGCTCCAGGGATTGCTCCAGCTCGCGCTGGCCCAGCGCCGCGCCGTGGCGGGTCAGGAACAGGCCGAGGTGGAAGTGGGCCTCGGGGTCGTCGGGCGCCAGCTCGACCGCGGCCAGCAGGTCGGCCAGGGCCTCGACCCAGCGATCCAGCTCCAGGTACACCGAGGCCCGGTTGATGCGCGGCACCGAAGCGGAGCCGTCGAGCTCGATCGCCCGGTCGAACTCGCGCAGGGCCTCCTCGAGCCAGCCGCGGTCGGCCAGCGCGATGCCGCGCTGGTTGGATGCCTCGCTGGTGGGCGGATTGGGGGTTCTCGGTTCCATGCCGGCCGCAGTCTAGCGCTGCAGCCGGTGCGGCACAAGAGGCTCCGCGCGGTCGATTGTCGGCCGCGGGCGGCGGATGCTAAGGTGCCCCTGGTGTGGCCTGCGGGCCGCGCCGGGAATTGGGAGCACGCGATGAGCTGGATATCACGCCTGCCACCGGGGGCCGAGCAGCTGCCCACAGCCAGCGCCTTCAACCGCCGGGTGCTGGACATCATGGCGGTGTTCAACGTCGTCACCCAGGCCGTGCTGGTGACGCTGCTGCTGCTCGGCGAGCGCGGCCACGGGGTGCTGCCGCTGGCCGGCGGGGCGGCGGTGGCCATGTTCCTGCTGGCCTACTTCTACGGCCGCTGGCTGCTGCCGGTGCTGCGCCGGCGCCACGTGCTGGCGCTGATCGTGTTCAAAGAGCTGGCGGTGATGGTGGTGCTCGGTCTGGTCGCCGCGCTGGCGGCCTTGCTGCACTGGCTGTTCTGAGCGCCGCGACCGCCAGAGGAGGGCTCGTGCGATGCCGGATCCGTCCTACCCAAACCTGCTGGCCCCGCTGGAGCTGGGCCCGCTGACGCTGCGCAACCGGGTGCTGATGGGCTCGATGCATCTGGGCCTCGAGGAGGCCGAGGACGGCTTCGTGCGCATGACCGCCTTCTATGCCGCCCGCGCCCGCGGCGGCGTGGGGCTGATCGTCACCGGCGGCTACGCCCCGAACGAAGCCGGCCGCGTCATGCCGGGTGGGGCGACCATGATCAGCCGGGCCGATGTCGCCGCCCACCGGCCCATTCCGGCGGCGGTCCATGCCGAGGGCGGCGCCATCGCCTGCCAGCTGCTGCACACCGGGCGCTACGCCTACCACGATCGGTCGGTGGCGCCCTCGGCCGTCCAGGCGCCGATCAATCCGTTCGTGCCGCACGCCCTGAGCACGGACGAGGTCGAGCAGACCATCGAGGACTACGCCACCGCCGCCGCCCGCGCCCGCGAGGCCGGCTACGACGGCGTGGAGATCATGGGCTCCGAGGGCTACCTCATCAACAGCTTCATCGCCCGGCGCACCAATCTGCGCGACGATGCCTGGGGCGGCGACGCCGCGCGGCGGATGCGGCTGCCAGTCGAGATCGTGCGCCGGGTGCGCCGGCACCTGGGTGCCGACTTCCTGGTCATCTACCGCCTGTCCATGCTCGACCTGGTCGAGCAGGGCAGCGTCCTCGACGAGGTGCTGGCGCTGGCCCGGGCCGTCGAGGCGGCCGGGGCCGACGTCATCAACACCGGCATCGGCTGGCACGAGGCGCGGGTGCCGACGATCGCCATGAACGTACCGCGGGGCGCGTTCCGCTGGGTCACGGCCAAGCTGCGGCCGCACGTATCGCTGCCGCTGGTGGCCGTCAACCGCCTGAACACACCGGAGCTGGCCGAAGATGTGCTGGCCAGCGGCGAAGCCGATCTGGTCTCGATGGCCCGGCCGCTGCTGGCCGATCCTGAGTTCGTGGCCAAGGCGGCCGCCGGCCGGGCCGCCGCCATCAACACCTGCATCGCCTGCAACCAGTCATGTCTGGATCATATCTTCCAGCTCGAGATCTGTTCCTGCCTGGTCAACCCGCGCGCCTGCCACGAGACCGAGCGACGGCCGCAGCCGCTGGCCGAGCCGCGGCGGCTGGCCGTGGTCGGCGCCGGCCCGGCCGGTCTGGCCTGCGCCTGTGCGGCCGCCGAGCGCGGTCACCGGGTCACCCTATTCGAGGCCGCTGCTGTTATCGGCGGCCAACTCAACCTGGCCCTGGCCATCCCGGGCAAGCAGGAGTTCGCCGAGACCCTGCGCTACTTTCGCGGCCGGCTGGAGCGCGCCGGGGTGGAGCTGCGCCTCGGTCGGCGGGTCGCGGTCGACACGCTGGCCGGCGCGTTCGACGCGGTGGTGGTGGCCGCCGGGGTGCGGCCGCGGCCGCTCGAGCTGGCGGGCTGCGACCGGCCCGAGGTGCTCGGCTACCTGGATGTGCTGCAGGGTGCGCCGGTCGGCCACCGGGTGGCCATCATCGGCGCCGGCGGCATCGGTTTCGACGTGGCCGAGCTGCTGGCCGCAGCGCCCGAATCCACCGCCGCCCTCCAGCTTGGGACCTTTCTGCACGAGTGGGGCATCGACAGCGCCATCGCCCATCCGGGCGGGCTGCTACCGGACGGGCCGGCTATGGCCCCGGCCCCCAGGCGCATCCACCTTCTCCAACGCAAGCCGACCAAGCTCGGCCGCGATCTGGGCAAGACCACCGGCTGGATCCACCGCACCCGGCTGCGGGCCCGGGGCGTGCGGATGTGGGCCGGCGTGCGCTACCGGCGCATCGACGCCGATGGGCTGCACCTCGAGTACGAGGGCCGCGAGCGCTGCCTGGCGGTGGACAACGTGGTGATCTGCGCCGGGCAGGAACCGGAGCGCGGGCTGTACGATGCCCTGCGGGAAATCGGCACCGAGGTGCATCTCATCGGTGGCGCTGACCGGGCTGCGGAGTTGGACGCGGCGCGGGCCATCCGCGAGGGGACCGCCCTGGGTGATCGCATCTGAGCGGCTCGAGCAGGGCCTCTTGTGCCGCGTCTTCTATGGCGCTAGAGTATTGGTAATGATGGTGTTTTCATTCGATGGGAGGCCTGCGATGAGAACGATGAGCCAGGCGACGATGGTGGGGTTGGCGTTGCTGTTCGGGTTGACGGCCGGTTGCAGCAGCTCGGATGCCGGTTTCGGCGGCTGCCAGGCGGCCAGCGATTGCACGGGCGAGCTGGATCCAGGCTGCAGCTGGGCCTGCATCGACGGCCAGTGCGAATCGCTGTGCACCGGGGAGTGCACCGAGGCCGGCGATTGCGAGCAGCTGAGCTGGCCGCTGGACTGCCAAGGCCACTGGGAGTGCGTCGACGGCGACTGCATCCCCGAATGCGCCGTAGCCGACTGCCAGTCCGTCCACGACTGCCTGGATCTGCCCTGGGAAATGCGTTGCTTCGGCCACTGGGAGTGCCGGCAGGGGCAGTGCCAGGAGGTCTGTGACGAGGAGGGCTGCGGCGATGGCATCTGCCACGAAGGCCAGGGTGAGACCGCCGGCTCTTGTCCGGAGGACTGCGATTATAGCTGCGAGACGGCCGACGACTGCGAGCACCTGGGCTGGCCCATCGACTGCGAGGGCCACTGGGTGTGCGAGGGCGGCCAGTGCCAGGCGGTCTGCGGTGGGGGCCAGTGCACCAGCGACGCCGATTGCATCGGCCTGCCCTGGGCGGCCGAGTGCCTGGGCAACTGGGATTGCCGCGAGGGCGAGTGCAACGAGCGCTGCGATCCCGAGGCCTGCGGGGACGGATTCTGCGACACCGAGGCCGGCGAAGCGTTAGAAAGCTGTCCGCTCGACTGCGATCTGGACTGCGTTGCCGAGGGGATGCCGCTGACCATGCAGCTCGAGTGCTGCCCGGGCCTGGTGCCGGAGGACGACTGCCTGCCCGGCTACAGCTGTCCGGCCGGTCTGGAGTTCTGCATCGACTGTGCGGACGGCGTCTGCGATCCGCACGAGACCCAGTTCAACTGCCCCGACGACTGCCCGAACGGCTGTCCGGCCGGCGAGGATGTTTGGTATCGCTGCCCCAACGGCAGCCAGGTGCCCTGGTGTCGTTGCGAGGAGGACCCCTGCGCCCCGGTCTGCGTCTCCGCGGGGGGCGGCTACAGCGGCTGGGTCGATCCTTGCACCCAGACGCCGATCCAGATGGGCCAGTGCGCCGATTGCGAAGCCGAGTGCCTGCACGTCGGTGACTGGGACCGCGAGGGCTGGTACGCGGTGTGCGAGAACAGCCCCGACGAACCCGAGCTGCTCGTCCAACGGGCCTGCGCCCCGCGCTGGGAGTGCAAGATCGATCCACAACGCGATTGCCCATGACCCACGGTCGGTTTGACCGCCGGCGCCATACCGATCTGGAAATCGACTGTTCTTCGGTTCCGAGCACGACCGGCATTGACGATCAACGGGATGATGCCTATCTTGTTGTTGAGAGCCAATCGGGGGGCGGCAACTCAGTCGAAGCGGGAGCGAACATGTTGGAAGTCAAAGCGGCAGCCCTTGAGAAGCTCAAGGAGTTCATCGACAAGCAGAAACTGGAGGGCTCGTTTCGGGTCTACCAGTCCTATGGGTGAGGTGGTCCCACCTTGGCATTGGCTCTGGATGAGCCAAAGGACAGCGACGAGCAGTACGAGTTCGACGGGTTGAACTTCGTGATCGACAAGCAGCTGCTGGAGCAGACCGGCGGCGTGTGCGTCGACTTCATCCAGCGGGGATTCTTCGGCGGTTATCAAATCGAGCCCAAAAACCCCCTGACCAAGGGAGCTGGCGGCAGCTGCAGCGGCTGCTGAGCCGCCGCCAAAAAAACACGGAGTCGATCAGGAGCGGCGGCGGGGCTGCTTGAGTTCCACCGCCAGCTTGCCATCCTTGTAGATGCGTACCGTTCCGGTGGTCTTGCTGATCACGAACGACAGGGCATCGGTGACCTTGGTGATGGCCATGGCCGAGGCGTTGCGGGTGCCCAGCCCCAGCGGCAGCTCCAGCTCCAGATCCTCGGGCGGTCGCAGATAGCGGCCGGCGGCTAGCAGCACGCCGTCCTCGCGGATGATGATGGCGCCGTCGAGCAGGCAGAAGTTCTTGATCGCATCGCGGATGGCCGGGTCGAGCACGTTGCGCTCTTCCTCGGAGTAGCCCTGGAAGGGGTTGAGGGTGAGCTGCTTGGACTTCTCCATGACCGCGGTGGAGTCGCCGACGACGAAGATGGTGCCCACCGGATCCCCCTCGATGCCCTCGAAGCCCAGGCTGAGCGAGATGTTGAGCACCGCATCCAGCACCGATGCCGAAAGCGGGCTGCCGGCCACCAGGCTCGACAGAGCCGCCTGCTCCTCGGAGTGCTCGCCTACCCGGGTCACCATGCAGGTGTCGATGTGGGGCGCCTTGTGGGCCCCGACCAGGCACAGCACCAGCATGCGGTCGGTGGCCTTGCCCGAGCTGGTGCAGTTGGCCAGCGCCACCTTGATCTTCTCGAAACGGTCGAAGGAGTAGGCCGGGATGAACTCGTGGACCAGGCCCAGCTCCTCGGCCTGTACGGCCACCTTGTCCGAGCGGCTGGCCACGATGACTTTCTTCTTGATGTTGCGTCCGGTCAGCGGCTCCAGCGGTGACTCCTCATCGCAAATGTAGAGCAGCCGGTCGACGTTGAGGTGACGGGCCACGGCCAGCGCCTCCAGGAGGAAGGTGCGCGTGATCTCCTGTCGCGGCACGTTGGTCTTGTCGCGCACCTCGGGCGTCTCGGACTTGGGCGCGGCCCGTTTGGCCTTGGGCGCATCCTCGTGCTTGGACGTGGCCGGTTCGTCACGCTTGGCCTTGGCTTCTTCTTTCTTGGTCGCCATGGCCAGGCAGCATACCGGCCGCGCGGATTCGGATCAATGCCAGCGGCGGTGCGTATTTCGCCAGTCAGTCGGCTGGTCGGAAGATGAAGGGGTAGTGCACGACGACGATGCCGCCGTCTGGGGCCGGGAAGGTCCAGCGCCGGATGGCGGACAGCACGCACTTCTCCAGGGACTGGTTGCCCAGGCTGCTCGACTGTATCTCAGCCGATTGTACCTTGCCGGTGGTGCCGATGACGAACTTGAGCGTCGCCTTGCCGGACAGCTTGGGCTCGGCCAGCAGGTGCTTCTCGTAGCAGTAGCGCATCTCGTTGCGGTGTTTGCGGATGACGCGGCGGATGATTTCCTTGGACATGCAGCCCATGACCGCCGGCTTGCCTTGCTCGACGCGTATCTTCCCGCCGCCCGCGGCGGATTTCTTGCCGCTGCCCGCAGTGCCCAGTCCGCCCACGCCGACCCGGCCCACGGCCGCGCCGTCCATTTCCGAAAGGGCGTCGTCCAGGGCGCCTTCGGGGGGCTCGCCGGCCGCGAACACGTCGGTGACGCGCCCCTGGCCCGGGGTGGTGCCGAGCAGCTTGAGCAAACCGCTGCGTTTGTCGGAGTCCGTGGCCTTCACCTCCACCCGGCCCTCGTCTGCTTTTGGGGGCGCGGCCGGGGCCTGGTCGAAGGCCTCGGCCGCTGCGGCCGGCAGCAGCTCGACCGGGCGCATGGGCACCAGGCCGTAGCGCCGTCGCTTCCCGCTGCACAGCAGCGAGCCCAGCACCCGGGCTACGGCGGCGAAGGGGATGGCGGGGTCGATGATCAGCTTGAGCTGCAGGCTCTCGCCGTGTTCGGCGTCGAGCCGTTGCAGCAGCTCCGCCAGGTGGTCGAGGTCGCTGCATATCTCGCCGGGTTCGCATTTGGGCCTCTGCGGCAGCGCGATGACCCGGCCTCCGGCCAGCAGCCGCACCCGCTCGGGCTCGACCGAGAACAGCAGCGGGAAGGGCTTGCGGTCGTGTTCGAGTTGATCGATGCGCAGCCGCTCGAAGCGATCGGGGATGTCCGGGGCGCCGGCCGGGCGGGGGCGGGGCTCGACGCCGGCCTGTCGCAGGGTGAGCAGCCCCGGGCCGCCGCGCTCGGTGTCGACCAGAAGGCCGACCTCGGCCACGCCGCTTTCAGCCAGCGCGGCCAGCGCTGGCTGGACCTTGCGCCACGGCGTCTGAGCGTCGATGGCCAGGGCCGGCGCCCGGCCGCTGGGCGATCGCCGCAGCCGTTCGGTCAAGTCCTCGGCGGTCGAGGCCGCGGCGATGCGCACCAGGGGCTGGCCCCAGCCGGTACCCCGACTGCAGGGCGCATGGGCCCGGGCCAGCTCCACCTGCGGGGTGGCGCGTACCCGTTCGGCTTGCCGGCAGGCGCGCTGGTGGCCTTGCTCGCAGGCCCGGTCCAGCACCTCGAGCGCCGCCTGGCGGTGGAAGCTGGCGGTCAAGCGCTCGGCCAGAAACAGCGCCATCACCTCGCGGCTGCGCTCGGCCCGCTGGCGGGTGTCTCCTTCTTCTGCGGCGCAGGCCAGATCGTCCTGTATCTCTTCGATGGCCTCGGCCAGCAGCAGCTCACGCTGATCCGGCGCCACCGCGGCCAGGGCGCGGAAGGCCTGGACCATGCCGCGGGTGACCCGCCGCAGGCAGCGCTGGCCGCGGCTCAGCTCGGGCGGCGGGGCGCCGTTGTGCCACGCGGCGGTGGCCAGCGCGTCGCTGTCGGTCCATGCGGCCGGCTCGCGCTGCGGGTCGAGTTCGAGCAGGCTCTCGCCGATGAGGGCCCGCTCGACCAGCCGGCTGCGCCAGCGCCAGGTGCCGAGCCGCTGCAGCGCGGCGGCGGCCGGCGGGGCCTGGGCGGCGATCTTCGGCTGCAGCCCGGTGGCGGCGATCAAGCGCTGCAGGTCGATGCGGCCCGCGGCCAGGACATCGTCCGCGGCGTCGGGGCTGGAGGCGAAGGCCTGATCGGGGTCCACGCCCAGCGTCAGGCTGACCAGCTCGTCCTGGCCGCGGGCCCCGGAGCGCAGGTCGAAGCGGGCGCCGTGCAGCAGCTCGCGCTCGAGTTCGCCGAGAACGGCCCGCAGCGGCTGGGTGTTGAAGCCCGGCCGCATCAGCGCGGCGACGGCGGCGCTGAGCGGCCGGCTCGGCTCGCCGGGGTGGATGTCCAGCAGCGCCAGGCTCATGCCGCGGGGCAGCTTCTGCGACAGGTCGACCGGCACGAAGTCCAGCGCCGTGCGGCCGGCGCCCAGCGGGGCGCGCAGCAGCATGTGCAGCGGGCAGAAGAAGCCGCATTCCTGGATCGCCTGCAGCGCCTCCCTGGGCTTGCGGGCCTGGGCCAGCGCCGGCAGGCTGCCGGCGGCGCTCAGCAGGGTGTTGAGGTCGGTACGCGACCACATCCAGGCCAGCGCATCGTCGGTCGCCGGCATGGGCGGCAGCCGGCCGGCCTGCAGCCCGGCGCGCCAGACCTGCCAGCCGTGCTCGCTGAGGCTGGCCGCGGCCAGCGCGCGCAGGCCGCCGTCCAGGTCCCAGGCCACGGCCAGATCCTCGATCTCGGCGCCCTCGGGCGACATCAACAGGCTGCCGTTGGCCACCTCGGACAAGCCGCGGGCCATCAGCATCTGCTGGTGGGCGGCATCGGCCATCAGCACCGCCTGGACCAGCTGGCCGGCGCCGATCTGGCTGGCCAGGTCGCGCAGCTTCCAGGGCCGCACGTGCAACGCCGCCAGCTGGCCGCCGGCCGCCGCCAGCCGCCAGGCCGGGCTGTCGAAGTGGTCCTGCGGCGCCGGTGGCGCCTGGGCCATCTGCGCGAAAAGCGCCAGGCGTCGCTTCTTCGCGGCGATGAAGCCGAAT
Source organism: uncultured Myxococcales bacterium (assembly GCA_964454005.1). Taxonomy (GTDB): domain Bacteria; phylum Myxococcota; class B64-G9; order B64-G9; family B64-G9; genus CAYVQE01. The sequence goes on along the minus strand of CAYVQE010000014.1, from coordinate 54,579 downwards.
TCGTCGTAGGCCAGCTCGATGCGAACCCACTTTGGCTCGGCCACCAGCACCAGCAGCAGACGGCCGTCCGGGGCGGCCAGGCGCAGATCCGAAGCGGCGTCCGGCTGACCATCCCGTCCCAGGCGCTCGAAGCCGGCCGCCTCGAGCACGGACAGCACGGATTCGGCCAGCGCCCGGCTGTCGCTCGCCGGAATCAGCATCCGGTGGCGCTGCGGTGGAACGCCTTCTTTGCGGATGCGTTCGAAGGTGACCGGCAGCACCGATCGGGCCGCCAGCACCAGATCGTTGAGCTGGGGGATGAACAGGGCGGCCACCAGCGGCCGCTTCTGATCCCAGCCGGCCAGCGCGGCCGGCAGCTCTTCCTGCGGCGCCGTGTGTTGCACCAGCGCCCGGAAGGCGGCGTAGGGATCCGCGGCGTCCAGCACCGCCTGCAGGGCTGGCTGCTCGACAGCGGCCAGCAGCGGCCGCAGCGTGGCGGCGGCTTCGTCCCAGCGCTCGGGCCGCAGCACTGCGGTCAGACAGGCCCCATCGCCGGCCCCGCGCAGCATTTTCAACGTGGCCGGATCCGGACCCCGTTTGGTACAGCCGATCAGGGTCAACAAGCAGATTGCTCCCGCGGTCCACGCCCGCCACCCGCTGATCATGCTGGACCTCCTCGGTTCGAGGGTGTCGACGGAAAAATGCGTCGATCTCACTGCCGGATCATCGAATACCGCGGCAGCGAATGCAAATGCCACCCGGTGCGGACGTCGCTTGGATCCTGGATCCGATTGGACAATCGAGCTACGGCTCGGTATCATCGCCGAAATCGTGTCGAACCCGCGTGACGTGGCCGTCGGGCCGCTGGGAGCGAATATGAACCGTGTGATCTGGATCGTGCTGGCCGCCGCCGGCATCGCCTGTGCCCCGGCCAAGCCGAACCTGACGCTGCACCAGGCCGCCCGCCAGGGCGACGTGGGCCAGCTCGAGGCCCACTTCCACCACGGCAGCGATGTGGCCCAGGCCGGGCCGGAGGGCCGGACCGCCCTGACCGCGGCCAGCCGGGCCGGACAGCGCGAGGCGGTGCGGCTGCTGCTCGAGCAAGGCGCGGCCGCCGGGGCCGGCCCGTTGGCGGCGGCGGCGGCCGAGGGCCATCGGGCGGTGGTCGAGCTACTGCTGGCAGCCGGCGCCGAGCCGCAGCCGGGGCTGTTGCCGGCGGTTCGCGGCGGCCACCGCAGCGTGGTCGGGCTGCTGGTCGAGCGCGGCGCCGACCCCGACGCGGCCGGCGCCGAAGGCACCCTGCCGCTGGCGGCCGCCGCCGGCGATGCCGACATGCGGTCGTTGCTGATCGAACTCGGCGCCGAGCAGACGCCGAAGATGCTGGCCGATCAGCTGCTGCACCATCTGGATGCCATCTTCGCCTTGCTGGCCGAGTACGAGGATTGCCAGCGCGCCGCCGATGCGGTCCAGCAGTACGCCGACCAGCACGCCGAGCAGCTACGCGAGCTGTTGCACAAGTCGAAGCGTCTCGACGAATCGATGAGCCAGGCCGAGAAGAAGGCATTCATGGCCGAGATGCGCGACGACATCCAGGCCTTGTTGAAAAAGTCGACCCCTACCCTGATGGATTTCGGTAAGCGCTGCCCTGAGCAAATGAAGCAGGTCGGCGAGGCGCTGCAGTTCCTCAGCGGCCAATAACCCCAAGAGCGGTCAGCGGCCGCGGCGCGGCGCCGGGGACAGCCGATCCAGCAAGTCCAGCCGGCCGAGCTGCTGCAGCGCGCGGCGCACCGCGGCGGCCTGCTGCGGCAGGTGCGACAGCAGCAGCGCTTTTTGCAGCCGCTTGCCGGCGTCTCTGCGCTCGACGAACACCGCTCGACCATCGGTCGGGTCGCGGCCGGTGGCGTACATCACGCTGGCGGCGGTGCCCGGGGTGGGGGTGAAGATCTGCACCTGCTCGACGCGCAGCCGGCGGCGGCGCAGGAACAGGGCCACCGGTAACATGTCCTCCAGGCGACAGCCGGGGTGGGCGGCCATGAAGTAGGGCAGCACGAATTGCCGCCGGACGCCGGCCCGGCAGTGATCGGCGAAGGCGTCCAAAAAGCGGGCGAGCTGATCGCCGGCCGGCTTGTGCATCCGCTGCAACACGTGATCCACCAGGTGCTCGGGCGCCACCTTGAGCAAGCCCGAGGTGTGGTCGGCGGCCAGTCCGGCCAGCAGCTCGGGACACTCCAGGGCCAGGTCGAGCCGCAGCCCGGTGGTGACGAAGACCCGGCGCACGCCGGTACGGGCGGCCGCGGCGCGCAGCAGCGCCAGATAGTCCGCCTGGTCACCGCCCAGATGGCGGCAGCGGTCGGGCCATAGACAGGAGCCGCGCTGGCAGGAGCTGGCGCGGCCGCAGGTCAGCCCCCACATGTTGGCGGTCGGACCACCGATGTCGGTCACCGTGCCCCGGAAATCCGGGTGGGCGGCGATGGCGTCCACCTCAGCGAGCACTGAGCGGTACGAGCGGCTGACCACGTCGCGTCCCTGGTGGGCGGCGATGGCGCAGAAGGTGCAGCCGCCGAAGCAGCCGCGGTGGCTGCTGACGGCGAAGCGCACCTGCTCCAGCGCGGGCACCGGCCGGCCGCCGTGGATCGGGTGGACCTGGCGGCGGAAGGCCAGCGCCGCGAAGCGATCGAGCGCCGCGCCGTCGACCGCCGGCGGCGGGTTGGCGACCACTCGCATGCCGCCGGACCGCTGGGTCAAACCGCGGTGCTGCTGGCGCTGCTGGGTGCGGAAGGCCTCCAGGCAGGCGTCGCCGCCGCCGGCCACCGCTTCGGCTGTGGGCAGGCGGTGGTGATCGGGCGGGGCCGGTCGGCCGGCCGGGATCCGGTAGACCAGCCCGGGCACATCGTGGATGGCCGCCAACCGGCGCCCGGGATCGGCGCGCGCCGCCGGTTCGAGCGCGTCGAGTCGCCGGGCCAGTTCGGCCGCCGGCGCCTCGCCCATGCCCCAGATCAACACGTCGGCCCCGCAGTCCATCAGCAGCGGCCGCCGGTAGGCGTCGGCCCAGTAGTCGTAGTGGGCGAAGCGCCGCAGGCTGGCCTCGATCCCGCCGCCGACCACCAGCACCCGCTTGCCGAAGGCTCGGTGGGCGAGCTGGCAGTAGGCGGTCAAGGCGCGGTCGGGCCGCCGGCCGGCGCGGCCGTCCGGGGCATAGGCATCGTCGGAGCGCCGCCGCCGCAGGGCGGTGGTGTTGGCCACCATCGAGTCCAGGGCGCCGGCCGTCACCCCGACGAACAACCGCGGTTCGCCCAGCGCGCGCATGGCGGCCACATCGTCGGGGGCCGGTCGGGCCAGCACCGCCACCCGGTGCCCCTGGGCCTCGAGCCAGCGGCCTATCTGGGCGGCCGGAAAGCTGGGGTGGTCGACGTGGGCATCGCCGGTGACCAGCAGGACGTCGATCTGTTTCCAGCCGCGGGCGCGCAGCTCATCGGCGGTGGCGAGCAGGTGGGGCGGCAGCGGGGACACGGGCGATTCGGGCTGCGCTCAGTCTTCGGTGCCGAGCCGCTGCTCCTTCTCGGCGGCCATCGCCCGCAGCCGTTCGAGGGTCTCGGCCGGGACGCCTTCGACCCCGGCCAGCTTCTCGCCGGCCTCGCGCAGCGCGGTCAGCTCCTGCTCCTCGCGCTGGCGCAGGTTGTTGGCCATGCGGTGCAGCTCCATGGCCACCGCGGCCAACTCGTCGCCGCGGCGCAGCTTGCGCAGGTGGGGATGCCGGCCGTCGGCGATTTGCGACATGACGCGGCGCATGGCGTAGGCCGGCCCGGCTATCTTGTGCGTGGCCACGATGCCCAGCAGGGTCAGCAGCAGCACCAAGCCCCCCAGCGACAGCACCAGCGTCAGCAAGAGCTTCTGGTTGCGCTGCGCGATCGCGGCGTCTGCCTTGGCCAGCTCGGCCTGCATGGCCTGGTTCATCTCCGGGTCGTCCAGCACCAGCAGCTGCGAGTTCTCGCGGTTGGCCTCGAAGACCTCCTGTTGGGTCTCGTACAGAAAGGCCCCCAGCACCAGGGCGATGACGGTCGAGATGACGACCACGGCCAGGGTGTATTTGAGCTGGAATCGCTTGTCCAGCAGGAAGTTGCGGATCTTGCGGCTCCGCTTGCCGTTCGCTTGGCCTTCGCTCATCGGTCTTCCCTCCGGGTCTCGCGGATCGTCCTCAGGGGCCGCGGCGCCGGCGCAGGTAGCCGAGCACCTCTTCGCTGGCGGCCTCGACCGAGGCGTCCAAGACCTGTCCCAGGATATCGTCGCTGGTGTCCGGCTCCAGGCCGGTCTGGCCGACATCGGCTGCGGCTTCGCCCTTGCCGGCGAATTCCATGCGCTGGCGCACCAGCTCGACCACCATCACGCTAACGCGGCAGCTGAAGCTGGTCGCGCCGGTCGACTCCACGGCGGCCAGCTCGAGCACCTTGGGCCGCAGCTCCACCCCGGCCAGGCCGCGCAGCTTCAGGTGGCGGGCGAGCTTGCGGCCCGAAATGCGATCCCGTTCGCCGGCGGCGGTCGCGGTCAGGCTGCTGGCCTCCAGCCTGGCAGCGAGCACCCTCGCCAGCCGGCTGGCGGCGAAGGGGCGCGTGCCCCCCGGCAGCGTCGGCTCGGCCACCGCCACCAGGTAGCGCGGCTGGCCGCCACCGGCCCGGTCGATCAGCGCCAGCGCCTTGGACGCCGCCTTGAAGACCAGGCTCTGGGGGGCATCGAGCAGCGCGACCAGCGCCGGCCGCGATTCCGCATCGCCGAGCTGGCCCAGCGAGTAGGCCGCGGCGGCGCGTACGGTGGTGTTCTCGTCGGACAGCGCGCGGCGCAGTGCCGGGGCCCCGGCGCTGATCCCGGACTTTCCGATCTGAATGGCCGCCTTGAGCCGCACCTTGTAGGATTCGTGCTCCAGGTAGCCGATCAAGCGATCGGCTCTGGACTGGGCCCGCAGCCCGGCCGGCAGCAGCAGGAGCAAGGCGAGCAGCGTCCAGCGGCTCAGCGAAGCTCGGTGCCAGAGGCCTATGGGATCAGATCCTCGCAGCGCAGTCCCTCCACCGGCTTGCAGTTGTAGCCGATGTGGCAGTAGCCGTCGATACAGTAGATCGGTCGCTCGCATTCGTTGCCACCGGGCGTGCAGGGCTTGCGGGTGATGCGACACTCGAAGGTGAAGTCGTCGCAGGAGTCCTGGGGGCATTGCTCGTCGGCGGTGCATAGACAGAAGCCAAGCTCGTCACCTTCCTTGATGTGGCACTTGCCCGAATCGCATTCCGCATCGGAGCGGCAATTGTCACTAGTATAGACGATTCGCACCGAGAAACAATCATAACCCTGTGGGCAGGGCTGTCCCCGGGAGCAGTCCACGCCGCAGTAAGGCGGCAGGCTCAGGTCGCCGCCTTTGACCAGGCAGAAGTTGGGCCCCGCGCCGCAGGAGTGGGGCTCGTAGATGGTGGCCGAGTTGCACGAGGCGCAGTAGGGGCCGCGGTCGTCGTCGTAGCAGGTCTTGGTCTCCGGATCGCATAGCTGGCCGATGTCGCAGTAGCTCTCATCCTCGCAGCGGTCGGCCGCACATTGGCCGTCGAGGCAGATCTCGCCCAGCGGGCAGTCGCCGGCCGTGCGGCAGCCCGGGGCGCAGGTGAACGCCTGGGTGCAGATCTGGCCCAGCGGGCAGTGCTTGTCATCAGTGCACTTGCCCAGCTCGATGCAGTTGCCGGTGGTGGTGTCGCAGTAGGTGTCCTCGGGGCAATCCAGATTGGTGTCGCAGGCCATGCGGCGGCGGCAGATGCCGTCCGGCGCGCAGTACTCCTCCGGCCCGCAGACTTCGTCGCTGGCGCACAGGCAGCGGCCGCTGTCGCGGTCGCAGCGGTATCCGGGCGGACAGTCGTCGTCGCCGGTGCAGAAGGTGCGCAGGTCGGTGCTGCTCTCGCAGCCGGCCAAGAGCAGACCGGCCAGCAGCAACAGCCCCGGTCCCGGGCGTCGCGCGGATGCGGCAAGGCGATGGCGGTTCGCTTCCACGGGGTTCACTCCTGCAAGTCCGAGCAGCGCAGCCCCTCGATGGGCGTGCAGTTGCGGCCGATCAGGCACAGCCCATCGATGCAGTAGATGGGCCGATCGCACTCGCCGCCGCCCGGCGTGCAGGCCCGGCGGGTCACCGTGCAGCGGAAGGTGAAATCATCGCAGCTGTCCTGGGGGCAATCGGAGTCCGCGGTGCACAGGCAGAAGCCGACCTCGTCGCCTTCGTTGATATGGCAGGCGCCGGTCTCGCAGTCGGCGTCCGAGCGGCAGGAGCCGCCCACCGCGCGCAGGATCAGGCTGCAGGAGTAACCGTTGGGACACGCTTGGCCCTGGCTGCAGTCGACGCCGCAGAAGGGCTCCAGGCTGGGATCGTTGCCGGTCATGACGCAGAAGTTGGCGCCGTCGCCGCAGGAGTTGGGCTCGCCGATGCCCGCCGGCACGCAAGGCCGGCAGTAGGAGGCGGTCTGCTCGTCGTAGGCGTCGTAGCAGGTCATGCTCTCGGGGTCGCACAGCTCGCCGGCCGCGCAGTAGCTCTTGTCCTCGCACAGGCCGGACTCGCAGTGGCCTTCCAGGCAGACCCGGCCCAGCGGGCAGTCGCCCGCGTCGCGGCAGCCGGGCACGCAGGTGAAGGACTGGCTGCAGATCTGGCCCAGCGGGCAGTGCTTGTCATCAGTGCACTTGCCCAGCTCGATGCAGTTGCCAGTGGTCGAGTCGCAGAAGGTATCCTCGGGACAATCGAGGTTGGTGTCGCAGGCCATGCGCCGGCGGCAGACGCCGTCCGGCGCGCAGTATTCCTCCGGCCCGCAGACGTCGTCGCTGGCGCACAGGCAGCGGCCGCTGCCGCGGTCGCAGCGGTACCCGGGCGGACAGTCGTCGTCGCCGGTGCAGAAGGTGCGCAAGCGGTCGCCCCCCTCGCAGCCGAGCACGGCCAGGCTGGCCGCCAGCAGCAAACCGGCCGGGCGGCCCCAGCCGCCGATCCGGTTGCCCGATGCAAAGTGGCGCCGGAGCATGACCGCCTCACGGTGCGCTGAAGCTGGTGAAGTTGACCGTGTAGGCCGTCCAGCGACCGCTGGAGAGCTGGCCGTAGTTGAAGCGATCGAAGGTGAAGCGCGGTGAGTTGGCCGTGTACAACAGCAGCATCAGCGGCTCGCCCTGGGGCAGGCCGCCCAGCAGCTCGGCCGGCAGCGCGACCTCGGTCACCTCGCCCGGCAATACGACACGCCACAGTGTCTTGGGCATCAGCTCGGCGGTCTGGATGCGCAGCTGGGTCAGCTCCGGGGTCGGTCCGGAGAAGGACCAGGCGATGCGGCCGTCGGTCAGTTCGCCCTCGGGCGACGGGGCCACCAACTCGGTAAAGCCCAGGAAGGGGCCCATCTCCACCCCGGCCGCCAGATCGCCGGCCCGGCGCCGGAAGACGTAGGAGTACGGGTAGGCGCCGTCCAGGCTGGCCAGGCCGACGAACAGGAAGGCATCGCCGGCGGCCGCCGGCAGGCGGTCGATCACCAGCTCGCCGCCGGTGCCCTGGGCCCGGTTGAGGTAGATCACGCCGTCGGCGCCCAGGTCCAGGCTGACGTAAGCGCCGTAGCGCGGCTGGCGCTCGTCGATGGCCAGCGGCGGCTCGACCAGATCGACCACCACCGATCGGTCGAGCGGGGTGGTCAGCAGCACGTCCTGGCCGGTGACCGGGTCCTCGCTGGGCACCTGGATGCCCCGCCGCACCCCGAGCAGCGCCGGCGTGAACTGCTCGCTCTCGCTGTCGTAAGCGCCGAACAGGGCGTACAGCGAGTAATTGCCCAATCGCAGCGGGGCGAACTCGTAGCGGCCGCCGTCGGATTCGATGGGCTTGCCGCGCGGCTCGGAGCCGAAGGGCGGCACCGAGTACAGGCTGTAGGAGGTGAACTGGATGCGGGCCTCGTGGCTGATGGTGGGTCCGGTGGGCAGGCCCGGGATGTCCTTGAAGCCGAAAACCCGGCCGGCGATGGAGCTGTAGGTCACCTCGATCTGGCCCGGGTCGGGCGGTTCCTGCTCGTTGGGGTAGAGGTAGACGCTGAGGTTGGCCGCGTTCAAATCGGCCACGGTGATGGACTCGTAGCCGGGCTTGCCGGCGGTGACCGTGACCGCGCGCACCAGCGAGGGGCCCGAGAAGGTCACCTGGCCGCGGTCGTCTGTCTGGGCGCTCAGGGCCGGCTCGTCGATGATCACGGTGGCGTCTGGCACCGGGGCGCCGTAGTCGACCCACGAGCCGTCGAGGCAGGTGACGTTGAAGGCACCCTGGATGGGCCCGCCCGAGGCGCCGCCGCGGTCGTTGGTGGGATCGAAGTAGGCGTAGCCGGCAGGCAACTCCACGCGCTCGCCGGCGATCTCGACGGCCACGGTCACCTCGCCGGGTTGGCCGCGCGGGGTGCGGGCGGTGGCGGTGGCGCTCGACTGGAACTGCACCAGCGCGGCTTCCTGGTCGCCAAACCAGATGCGCATGCCCGGGGCGAAGCCGTGGCCGTAGAGGGTGACGTAGGTGCCGCCGGCCTGGGCGCCGGTATCGGGCGCAACCCGGATCAGATCCAGATCGGTGGTGTAGGTGAATCCCTCGGCCAGGACGGCCCGGCTGTCGCCATCGGCGACGGTCACGTCGACCGCACCAGGGGCGCCCGGCGGCGTGACGCCCTCGATGCGGCTGTCCGAGATCCGCTGCAGCTGATCGGCCGGCACGCCGCCGAAGGTCACCGTGGTCTCGGGGCCGAAGCCAGCCCCGGTCAGCACGAACGGGGTGCCGCCGGCGGCCGGGCCGGCGTCCGGCTCCAGGCCGACGCCGGCCAACGGCTCGAAGTAGCGGTAGGCCGCTTCGAGGCGGGCCAGGTCGCTGGCGGACTCCACCTCGACCGCCACCGCGCCGGCAGCGCCGGGCGGTGCCGTCAGGCGCAGCCGGCGTTCGTCGATCACCTGCCAGTCGGCCACCTCGGCCTGGCCGAAGCGCAGCGCCTGGATCTCGTGGCTGGCGAAGCCGTCGCCCACCAGGGTCACCGGCTGGCCGCCGGCCGCGGGGCCGGCCGCCGGGCTGACACCCAGCAGCCGCAGCCGGCCGTCGGCCGCGTCCAGGTAGACGAAGCCGCCGGCCAGCCGATCCGACTCGACCGGACCCTGCAGGGTGACGTCGACCGGGCCAGGCGCGCCGGGCGGGGTGACGGCCTCGAGGCGATCATCTCCGGTGACCTGTAGGTCGCTGGCCGGCTGGCCGCCGAGCGCCAGGCTGCTGCTCGGGCCGATCCCGGCACCGCTGGCCACCACCGCGGTGCCGCCGGCGGCCGGGCCGCTGGGCGGCGCGACGGCGTCCAACTGCGGCCGGGCGTGGTAGGTGACGGCCCGGAAGAGCAGGTCGTCGCCGTTGCGGTTGACCACCCGCACGTCGGCGCCGCCCGGCGGGCCGGGCGGGGCGCGGCCGGTCACCCGCTCGGCCGACTCGACCACCACTGCGGCCGCGGTGCGGCCGCCGATCAACACGCTGGTGTCGGGCGTGAAGCCGACCCCCTGGATGGTGAAGGGGGTGCCGCCGCCGGCCGCCAGCCCGGTCGGCTCGACGCCGTCGGCCCGCACCGCCTCGTAGAAGGTGAACGCCTCCGGCAGGCTCACCCGGCCGTTGGGGTTTTCCACCGTGACCGCCACCGGACCGGCCAGGCCGGTCGGGGTGCGCACGCTGATCATGTCGTCACGGATGACCTCGATGTCGATGGCCGGGTTGTCGCCGAACAGCACGTCGGTCACGTCGCGCACGTCGAAGGGGCTGTCGCCGATGCCCGCGACGAATCCGGAGCCGATGATGTTGGCCCAGGTGCCGCCCTCGACCGGCCCGCGCGACGGCAGCACGGCGCTGACGGTCAGCTCGACCGGGCCGGCGTCGGCATCGCCCGGGCCGGCGTCGCCGTCGCCACCGTCGCCGTCGGCCGGCGCCACGTCACCGCCGTCGCCACCGCCGTCGGCGTCCAGCCCGGCGTCGGTCGGGCCGTCGCCGCCGCCGCAGCCGAGCCACAGCGGTGCCAGCAGCAGCAATTCGATCGCCCGGCTCCAGCACCTCATGGCTTCTGAACTCCTCACGCTACCGCGGCGGCAGCTCGAGTTGCAGCACGTAGCGGTTGCCGACCTGGGGCTCGGCCCAGACCCGCAGGTAGAATCGCGTCCCCGGCTCGTCGAACGCCCGTACCGTCTCCGAGTCGCCGGCGGTGGCCGAGCGGTCGATGACGGTCTGGCCGTCGCCGCCGATCAGCTCCAGATCCAGATCGCCCTCCAGGGCCGGAAACTCGATCCGGGCCTCGACCCGCCGGTCCAGCGGGTGCTCGAATACGAACCAGTCCTCGTCCCGCGGGCACAGCGCCAGCGGACCGTAATCGCCCGCCGCGATGGGCTGCGCGCTGAGCACGGCGTCGTTGGGCTCGAACGCGTCGTCGTCGCAAGGCGTGCCCCGCGACACGGTCACGATCAGGCTGTATTCCACCTGCGGATCGCTGGTGGCCGTGCGCAGCCGGTAGGCGCCGTTCCCGGT
>CAYVQE010000014.1:36325-44041 GCA_964454005.1 uncultured Myxococcales bacterium | reverse complement strand
GATCAGCAGCGAACCCTCCTGCAGCGCTTCGCCCACCGCTGGATCGAACAGCTTGATGCTGAAATGGTCGGCGGCCAGCAGATCGGTATCGACGATCACCTGCAGCCGGTCGGCGCGGGCCAGTTCGATGCGAAACCAGTCCTGATCGCCCGGGCACAGCCGCAGCGTCTGGCTGCGGCCCGGTTCCAGCACGGCGGCCGCGTCCGGGCCGTCGTTGGGCTCCTCGGCGTCGGGTTGGCATTCGGCCGGCCGGCAGCGGCCGGTGGTCGGAACGCACTGCATGCCCGCGGCGCAGTCGGCGTTCGACAGGCATTCGGGCGGGGCCGCGGTGCACTGCTGGGTCTGCGGGTTGCAGACCGAGCCGGCCAGGCAGTCGCGATCGGTGATGCAGGAGTTCTCGCCCTCGCAGCGGTTGGTCTCCGGGTTGCAGGTCAACCCGACCCCGCACTGCGCGTCCGAGGTGCACTCGACGCAGCGGCCGAACTCGTCGCATACCAGGCCGAAGCCGCAGACCACGTCCTCGGTCTCGGGGGTACAGGCGCTGACGCAGCGCTCGGTGGCCTGATCGCAGACCTGGCCCTCGGCGCAATCCTCGTCGCGGTCGCAGCCGATGTCCTGGACGCAGACCAGGTTGAGCCGGTCGCAGCGCTGGCCGGCGGCGCAGTCGGCGTCCTGGCTGCAGACCACCACCTCCGAGCCGTCGCGGCAGGTGCCCTGGACGCAGAACGAACCCAGCGCGCAGTCCTCGTTGAGCACGCATTCGCCGACGTGGATCGGATAGCACAGGCGCTCGACCGGGTTGCAAAACTCGGTGACGGCGCAGTCGCGGTCGCGCGTGCAGTGGCCGCAGACGCCGTCGACGCAGCCCAATCGGGCCGGACAGTCGAGCCGGTCCTCACAGAGGATGGCGTCCGAGCCGCCGTCGGTCTGGCCGCCCCCCTGGCCGTCGCAGGCCTGGCCCAGAACCAGCGCCAGCAGCAACGGCGCCAACCACGGCCAGCTGCGCCTCGCTCCATCCGTCGCGCGTTGCGGTCTCACGGCATCACTCCAGCACGTCCACGGCCTCGACCGTGCCTTCCGGCCACAGCACCTCGACCGCCTGCCATAGCTGGCCCTGGCGGTCCAGTTGACGGCTGATCTCGGCTTCCAGGAAACCGTCCACGAACACCCGCAGCGTGGCCCGGGTGCGCTCCTCGCCCGAGGGGGTGTGGGCGGCGAAGTAGTCGACCCACAGCCGGTAGCGGCCGTCGAGCGGCTCGGCGTAGCCCACCGTCTCGGGTCCGAATCCGGCCAGGTCGTCGCGCAGCAGGGCCGGGTCGTCGGCCGGGTCGCCGGCTGTGCCCCAGTCGGGCTCCGGGTTGTCCCAGTGGCAGTCGAGCAGCCCGCCGAACACGCCGCCGGGGGCCAGCAGGTGCAGATCCAGGTCGGCGATCGGCGATTCCCAGACCAGCTCGACCAGCAGGCGTTCGGCCGGGATGGCGGTGACCGCCACCCGATCGGGCAGCAGGCTGCGCAGGCCGGTGGCGTCGGTGACGAAGAGTTCGGCCTCGTAGACCCCCACCAGATCCGGGGTGAAGGTCACCCGGGGCTGGTCGACGCTGTCCAGCGCGGCGCTGCTGCCCTCGGGCTTGCGCACCAGGCGCCAGTCGAAGGCCAGCGGCAGATCGCCGTCCGGATCCTGGCTGGCGCTGCCGTCTAGCTCGACCCGGGTCAGCGGATCGACCTCGCGATCGGGCCCGGCGTCGGCGCGCGGTGCCTGGTTGAGCCGGGCCAGCAGACGTACCCGGCTGACCGGCTGGAAGGGATCGGCGGCCTGGATCTCCAGCCGGCCTTCACCCGGCGGCTGGCTGAGCACGCCCGGCCGGTAGGCTAGCCGCAGCGGGACCTGCTTGCCGGCGGCGATGTAGGCCGGGGTGCGGGTGGAACTCAGGATGTGGAAGTCGGGGCTGGTGGCGGCGCTGAAGGCGATGCCGGTGACCTTGAGCTGGCCGTTGCCCACGTTGCGCACCGTCACCGTGTCCTGGCCCACCTCGCCGGCGGCCACCGTGCCGAAGTCGATGGTGTCGGGCACGACCTCGATGGCGCCGCGGCGGTAGCCGCTGCCGGCCAAGGCGATCTCGACCCGTGGGTTTTCATCGTCGTTGCCGGTCAGCACCAGGCTGGCCTGGTAGCGGGCGATGTCGGGCGGGTGGAAGGCGACGACCACCGCGCCCTGGACGAAGGGCTGGATGGGGCTGTCCAGCCCGGGCACGCTGAAGGCGCCGTCGGGGTCGCCCGCGATGGTTGCGCTGAGGTTCAGCCGGCCGCGGCCGGTGTTCTGCACGAAGACCTGGCGGGTGGCGGTGTCGCCGACCGCCACCGCGCCGAACTCGATGCGCTGCTGGGCCACGCCCATCAGCGGCTCGGCCTCGCCCAGGTTGGTGTTTTCGCAACCGCCGGCCGCCGCCAGCCACAGCCCCAGCAGCCACAGCCGCGATGCCCTCGGGAAGCCGCCGCGGTCAACCATCAGAAGGTCTCCACATCCGGTATGTAGCCGGCCTCGATGATGGCGCCGAAGGGCGGCACCGCCCGGCCGTAGAAGCGGATGCTGGCGGTGTCCTCCTCATAGGCCCAGCCGTCGGGCAGGGCGCGGCGCACCACGCAGGAGTGGCCGTAGAGCTCGTTGTCGCCGCGGCAGTCGTCGTAGACCGTCTCGCAGATGTCCTCCGGCGGCGGCTCGGCGGCGCACTGCGTCTTGACCCAGACCGCCAGGCTGGCCGGCTTGGCCGCCTCGCTCAATGCGAAGCTACGCTTCAGCCCGGCGGCCGAGAAGCCCAGCGCGTCGAGGTTGGCGGCGAAGTCGGGCTCGCAGATGCTGGCCACCAGGCCGCCGGCTGTCTCGGCCAGCGCGCCGTAACGCTCGCCAGGATCGGCGTCCGGGCAGGAGCCGGGCTCGATCTCGACCACGGCGGCGATGTTGACCATGCCGTCGTTGCCGATGCCCTTGATCTGCTCGAAGCGGCGCAGGTAGTAGGGCACCTCGCCGAAGGAGCGGTCGTCCTCGTCGGAGACGAAGATCAAAAACAGGAAGGCGTCCGGGCGCAGAAAGTCGGCGTTCGGCCCCGAGATCAGCGGCTCGCTCAGGGCCGCCTCAGCGGCCGCGAAGCCCTGCTCGTCGCCCTTGCCGTCGGTGCCCACCAGCACGTTCTCGGCGAACACGGCGGCCGTGTTGGGCGTGGCCCGGCTGATGATCGGGATGCGGCCCAGCAGGCGGCCCTGGTGGCCGTCGGAGTAGACATCGGTGGAGATGACGCCGATGTGGAAATCGGCCCCGGTGGCGTCGAGGTAGTCGAAGAAATAGGAGAAGTTGTCGGCCAGGGCCTGCTGCTCCTCGGCCATCGAGGCCGAGTTGTCCACCACCCACAGCACGTCGATGGTGGGCACGGCGGTCTGCTGGAACACGTCGAGCCGCTCGCCCGGCGGGGTGCGCACCCGGAAACGGGTGTCCTCGCAGCCCGACCCGGCCAGCAGCAGTGCCAGCATCGCGAACGATGCGGGGAAAAGGGGGCATCGGCCGCGCCTGGCGGCACCGGTTCGCCGAGGTGTGGGCTCGCCGTTCATGGGCGTCCTCTCCGTCCCCGACCGCCCCGGCCCGGCCTTTCGGGGATCCGCATCACCGTCCATCGGCCATCGCTCATCGGACCCCACGGCCGCAAGGCGGCCGCGCGCGGTCAATCCATTATGGAGTTCGCTTGGGCGACCTGTCAACCGGCCCCACCCCGACCGCAATCGGACGACCGGCCCCCCATCCGATGCCACCAAGATGTTTACCAGGTTACTCGGAGCAGGTGGGGGGGAGGCGGATAAAGCCTTCTCGCTGCATGCAGTGGGCTTCCTCGCGGGCGTTCTTGATGATGGCCTCGGCCTGGCACCGCAGGTCCTCGCGGGTGACGTCGGTCAGCTTGGCCACGCCTTGCTCGATGGCCTTCATGCCCACCGCGGCCGCCTCGCGCGGGAAGACCTCCCAATCGTCCATGGTCGGCAGCAGCGATTCCTTGCTCAGGCCGCGATCCTCGGCCGTACGGGCCAGCTCCAGCGCCGCCTCCAGGCACATCTCGTCGGTGATGGTGCTGGCGCGCACGTCCAGCGTACCGCGGAAGATGCCCGGGAAGCCCAGCGAGTTGTTGACCTGGTTGGGGAAATCGCTGCGGCCGGTGGCGACCACCTCGGCGCCGGCCTCCAGCGCCTCCCAGGGCCAGATCTCGGGCACCGGATTGGCGCAGACGAACACCACCGCTCCCTTGGCCATGGACGACACCCAGTCCGGCTGGATCACGCCCGGGCCCGACTTGGACAGCGAGATCAGCACGTCGGCGCCCTTCATGGCGTCGGCGGTGCTGCCGGCGAGCTGCTGGTCGTTGGTGATCTCGACCAACTCCCACTTGAACGGCTCGCTGGTCTCGAGCTCGCTGCGGCCCTTGTGCAGGGTGCCGCGCGAGTCGCACAGGATGACGTTGCCCGGCTTGATGCCGGCCTGGATGATCAGGTGGGCGATGCGGATGTTCGACGCGCCGGCGCCGTTGAGCACCACCTTGACCTGATCCATGGCCTTGCCGACGACTTTGAGCGCGTTGATCAGACCGGCCACGGTCACCGCGGCGGTGCCTTGCTGGTCGTCGTGCCATACCGGGATGCGGCACTCCTGGCGCAGCCGGTCGAGCACGGTGAAGCACTTGGGCTTGGAGATGTCCTCCAGGTTGATGCCGCCGAAGGTCGGCTGCAGCCACTTGACCGCGCTGATGATCTCCTCGGGCTCGTGGCAATCGAGGCAGATGGGGAAGGCATCGACGCCGCCCAGGTACTTGAACAGCAGGGCCTTGCCCTCCATCACCGGCAGGCCGGCCTCGGGTCCGATGTCGCCCAGGCCCAGCACCCGGGTGCCGTCGGAGACCACGGCCACGAAGTTGCCCTTGTTGGTGTGGTCCCAGACCCGCTCCGGGTTCTCGGCGATGTCGCGGCAAGGAGCGGCCACGCCGGGGGTGTACCAGATGGCGAAGTCGTCCAGCCCGCGGATGCAGGCCTTGGAGGCCACCCCCACCTTGCCCTTGTAGAAGGGGTGCAGCTCCATGGCGTCCTTCGCCGGTTTCTTGGCTTTTTCCAGCAACTGCTCCTTGGTCAGCTTCTCCTCGGCCATACCTGCCTCCGCTCCGATCCGCTGTCGGATTGATGGACTTCGAGCCTGTGCTATCGCCGGCGTCGTTGCTTGTCAACTGGCTTTTCATCTTGTCGCCGAAAAACCTATTGGCTACAATTCACAGCGTCTGGGAGGTGACGATGCTGGGCCGAAAGGCATGTCGCTTGGCCTGGGTCTCCTGGTTGGCCGTGCTGCTGACCGGCTGTGGTGATCAGCGGCCGGCCACACCAACGGTGGCGTCAGCGAATGGGCCACCGGCGGCCGATCAGGCCGGCCCCGCGAATGAGGGTCCCGTGGTGGCCCGGGTGGGCGACCGGGCCTTGCACCTCGGCGAGGTGGATGCGCTGGCCGCCGCGGCACAGGTCCTGCGTTCCCGGCCGCCCTGGGATCTACCGGAGCCGCCGGCGGCGACCCTCGAACAACGGGTGGCGTTGGCGGTCGAGCTGCTGGCCATGGTGCGCGCGGCCGAGCAGGGGCGATTGGACCCGGCCCGCATCGAGGACGCCCGCGAGCGGGCGCTGGCGGCGGTCTGGCTGCAGCGGTTCGTCGCCGACGCGCCCGATGAAGCGCCGATCGGCGAGGACGCCCTGCGCCGCGCCCACCAGGAGGTGATCGCCGAGTACCTGGCCACCGGCGAGTCCACCATCTATGAGCCGACCCGGGTGGAGGTCCACGTGGTGGGCGTGGGCCTGTTCCCGGACTGGACGGCCTTCGAGGACGAGACCATCGAACCGGTGGTCGAGCGCTCGGCGGCGTTCGATCTGGCCGAACGCATCCGCGCCGCCTGCGGCGACGTGGTGGCCGACGGCGACGCCTCGGTCGCCCTGGTGCGCCGCTTTCAGGCGGGCAACCCGACCCTGCGCATCGAGCACCAGCCGCAGGTGGCCTTCAGCGGCCGGCTATTCAGCCTGCCCGACGCCTTTCGCCAGCCGCTGCGCGCGCTCGAGCGGCCGGGCCAGATCAGCCCGGTCATCGAGACCCCGGGCGGCGCTTTCCTGCTGCGCCGCGGGCTGCTGCAGCCCGGCCGTGGTGAGCGGCTCGATGACGTGCGCGCCGAGCTGACCGAACGAGTGCGCAACCAGCGCCGGGGCCGAAGGCTGGATGAGGCGCTGGAGGCGCTGCACCAGCGGCTCGGCGTGCGCGTGTACGCCGAGCGTTTCCGGCAGGCCCTCCTGGACCGGAAGAACCGATGACAGAGGTTTGGGAGCGACAGGCTCCACCCGGCCCGGCATCCCGGGGCGCTCGATCGGGTGCACCGGCCGGCAGCCGTGCTGTCGCGGCGGCTCTGATCGGCACCTGGCTGCTCGGCCTGGTGGCCGCGCCGGCCACCGCCGCTGAAGATTTGGACAGCGATGAGGTGGGCCTGCTCTATTCGCCGCAGGTGCAGTTCGGCCCGCAGGGCATCCCGCTGGTGACCATCGGCTTGATGGAGCAGCGCGACCAGGTGGTCATCTCCTCGAACGACGGGTTGGTGGTCAACGGACGGCAGCGGGTGGCCGGCCAGTGGGTGGACAAGGTGCTGCGGCTGCCGGCCGAGCAGCGGCTGCGGTTGCAGGTGGCCGATGCCATCCCGGCGCTGGTCTCCTACTGGTGCGGCGTGGCCAGCCTGCCGTTCGCCGAGCGGGGGCGACTCGACCGGGTGGTGGCATTGTGGCGGGGCCGCGGACACGCGGTACAGGTGTTCGAGGTGGGCTCGGTGTTCGGCATCCGGGGTCACGTGATCGACAACCGCACCTATATCTTGGGCGTGCGGGCGTTCGCCACCGAGGCCGAGGCCGAACGCTTCGGCCAGACCCTGTTCGATCGCTGGGGCACGCGCACCTTCGCCCACGCCCATCTCGATCGGCGGCCCTCCGGGCGCATCCGCCTGTTCGATGACGCCGCCCAGCCGCTGGACGAGATGGTCGATCTGGTGCGGATTCGGTCCGACGGACCGGCACCGGTGCGCGTCCACCAGGTCGAGCATGGTCGGGGTTACGACTGGCACGGCTTCGAGGACCGGCGTTATGCCGGCAGCATCCTGGTCAGCCTGGACCGTGGCGGCCAGCTGGTGGTGCTCAACCGCATCCGGGTCGACCAGTTGCTCGAGGGATTGGTACCGGCCGAGATCTTCGCCGCCGCTCCGATGGATGCGCTGAAGGCTCAAGCTGTCGTGGCCCGCGGCGAGGTGTTCGCCAAGATCGGCACCCGTCACTTCCTCGATCCCTACCTGTTGTGTGCCGCCACCCACTGTCAGGTCTATTCCGGGGTGGATGCCGAGCACCCGCGGGCCAGCCGGGCGGTGCGGGCCACCCGCGGCGAGCTGCTGTTCCACGGCGAGAAGCTGGTCGACTCGGTCTACTCGGCCTGCTGCGGTGGCCACACCGAGAACAACGATGCGGTCTGGTCGCATCCGCCCAGCCCGGCACTGCGCGGCCGGGCCGATTTGCCGCCCGACCGGCGGGCGCGCTGGCAGGACGTGCGCGGGCGGCTGGAGGCCTGGTTGGAGTCCACGCCGCCGGCCTTTTGCCAGCGATCGTCCTTCGCCCGGGCCGAGCTGTTCC
>CAYVQE010000014.1:1280-36315 GCA_964454005.1 uncultured Myxococcales bacterium | reverse complement strand
GGCCACGTGGTCGCCGTCCAGGTGCTGGCGCGGGGGGTCTCGGGCCGGGTCAAGGGGGTACGGGTGGTCGGTACCGAGGGCGAGTTGGTGGTCCAACGAGAATGGCCGGTGCGCCAGTTGTTCGGCATGCTGCGCAGCGGCATGTTTCTCGTCGAGCCGCTGCTGGACGCCGAGCAGTTGGTGCGCGGCTTCCACTTCACCGGTGGCGGCTGGGGCCACGGGGTGGGCATGTGTCAGATCGGCGCCACCGGCATGGCCGAGCAGGGCTACGACTACCGCCAGATCCTGGCCCACTACTACGGTGGCGCGCGCGTCTATCGACTCTACGGTGTGCACGCCGGCAAGCCGGTCGAGCCGCCCTTGCGCTTCATCGCGCCGCCGGATTCGGCTTCCGCGCCTTGAGCGCCAGCGACTGCAGATTAAGCCAGTTGATGCAGCAGTGGCAGAGCACCGGGGCCACCAGCCCGCGGCTCCAGCTGGCCAGTCCACCGAGTGCGAAGCCCATGACCAGCGCCATGACCGTCCACGGCAGCAACCGGTGCCCGCCGGTGTGCAGCAAGCCGAACAGGACGGCGGTCGGCACCAGCCCCAGGCTGGGCTGCATGGCGCCGCGGAACAAGGCCTCTTCGCCGATGGCCGAGGCCACCGCCAGCGCACCCACCTCGGCGGCCGACAGCGGTCCGAGCAGACGGATGAAGGTACGTTCCATGGCCCGGGCCCAGGCGAAGGCGCGTACCGCCAGCCGGCTCAGCAGGACCACCAGCAGGCCGCTGCCCAGGCCGGCGGCGGCTGCGGCGGGCAGGCCGGGACCGGGCGCCGGCGTCCAGACCAGGATGGCCGGATCGCCGCGCAGCCAGGACCACAAAGCGGCTGCGCCCAGCATCAGGCCGTAGAAGCCGAGCGCCAGCGCGGTGGGAAAACGGTGCGAATCCATTCAGGACATCCGGACCGCGGGCGCGGGTTCAGTTCGCCCGCCGGCGGCGGCGTTCCCACCAGCGGCGCAGCCAGCGCAGCGGTCCGCGGCGGCGCGGCGGGTGGCGGGTCTTGGCGGTGCGTTCCGGCTCGCCGCCGACGCTGGTGGCGGACGGCAGCGCGAGCTGGCAGCGCGGGCAAGTCTCGGCGTCCGGCTCGACGGCTCGGCCGCAGTTGGGACAGGTCTGCATCGCGGTCATGGCAAGGCCCTCCAGCAGGGCAACTCCCCCAGTCTAGCCAGACGGCGGCGTTCGGTCAAAATATCTTCACTGTCGAACAGTTATGGAACTGTTCGGCCTTGCCGAGGCTCTGCGTGGCATAAATGACACGATTCTCGGAGAGCGAGCTGGCGCTCTGATTTCATTATGGAATACCGATGGATTGCTCGTTTTTGCTGCATTGCAACATGATCCGGCAGTTTGGCCGTCGGCTAAGGCTCGGAAAAGCCATCGGTTCTCATAACAGTTTGAAAATAAAAAGCAAATAAGTTCAACTGGGAGTCGGTTTTTCGACTCAAGTTTGTTGACAAAAGGGGGGGGATGGGCTATGGTTGGCTCCAGAAAGCGTCGGCTGTGGTGGCTGCTGGCGCGGTTGACAAAGAGCGAAGCGAAATCCTTTGGCTAATTTCGGGTGACGGTTTTGGCCTTCCTGTCCCCCCTGTCTTCGTGGCCAAAGGAATGACGAGGGATCCTGCGAAGGGTCCCTCGTTTTTTTTTTTCCGCTGATCGTCCGCTGATCGAACGGGTGGCGACTCGAAGAACGGCTCTGCTGGTTGGCGAGCAGGCACGGTTGGTGCCTGTCGGACGGTCTGGGGTCGCTGCTGATCCGGTGGGGCAGAAGCGGGGCGCTGCCGGCGGCTCAGGCGCCCTTCTCGATCCGGCCCGACTTGATGCACTTGGTGCATACGCGCATCGTCTTGCTGCGGCCGTTGTGTTTGACGTGGACGGTCTGCAGGTTGGGCAGCTGGCGCATGGCGCTGCGGTTGTGCGCGTGGGAGATGCGGTTGCCGCTCTTGGGGCCCTTGCCACAGATTTCACAAAACTTGGACATCTCGTATCCCTTCCTCCGGTGCTTGCCGCGGCCATCGAGCGCGCCGGGGCGCGACGCGCGGAGAGCAGCAGATAGCATGCAAGCAACGGGCGATCAAGCTTTTTTTTGGGCCGCCGGCCTGGCTTTGTCGAGCGTGTGCTTCAACGGCAGCTTGTCGCCGATCCAGGCCGCGCAGCGGGTCGCCGCCCGCGCCTGGCCCTCCAGGCCCAGACCGGGGATCGTCTCGGCGCCGCACAGCAGCAGGCCGCGCAGCGGCGACTGCAGCGGCAGCACGCCGAGACCCAGCTCTGGCGGGGCCAGGGGCTCGACGGTGCGCTGCAGCGACCAGGGCGAGGGATGGCCGGGGTCGCTGGTGCGATCGGACCAGAAGGGGCTGATCTGCTCATCGCCGTGCTGCTGGAAAAAGGGCACCAGCCAGCCGATGGCCTCGAGCATCCGCTGTTGCAGCGGTCCGAGGAACTCGCGGCCCAGGCTGTGGTTGCGGTAGGCCATCGGACAGGCCGCGCACAGCTGTACCCAACCGGCGCGCTCCGGGTGTTCCAGGACCACCAGCTGGATCAGGTTGGCCTGCTGCAGCGGTGCGCGCGGATCGCGCACCAGCAGCACGTGGTCGCCCATGCCCAGCGGCAGAGCCTCGCGCGGCAGCAGCAGCTGCAGCACGAAGGCGCTGGTTTGCGGCCGCAGGGCGGCGGCGGCCAGCTTGGCCCGGGGACGGCGCCGGGCGCCTGGCACCAGCCCGGCCGCCTCGGCCGACGGCAGCGCTGAGATCATCAGCTGGCTGCGATGGCGGTCGGCCGAGCGCAGCGCCTGGATGCCGCCGATGCGTCGTCCCTCGAACAGCAGCTGCTCGGCCATCATCTTCGGCTCGACCATCACCCCGGCGCCGGCCACCGCCTCGATCAGCCGGCATGACAGATCGGGCACCAGCCGGGCGCCGCCGAGAAACATGCGCATCAAGCGGGCGCTGGCCGCCCGGGCACGGTGATCGAGATCGAGGCCGCAGACGAATCCGGTCGCCTGCGCCACCGTCTGCAGCAGCGGTGGCCAGCCGTCCGGCAGGCCGGTGGGCCAGGGCGTCCAGCCCTGCCAGTCCGGCTCCGCCCGGCGCAGGCGCAGCCGCTCGCGCAGGCCGTCGGGCGGCAGCGGCGCCTCGCGTTCCAGCCGCTGGTCGATCCCGGCGTCCAGCCGCTCGAGTTCGTCCAACCCGGCCAGGAAGGCCCGCTTTTGCTCGGGCGCGGCCCGATCGAGCTCGGCCGCCAGGCGCTCGCGCTCGACGAACAGGTCGACGCGCTGTTCGGGGGTGACGATCTGCAGCCGGGTGTCGCCGGCGCGGCCGAGCGGATGCACCGGATCCTCGAGGCCCAGCGCGTCGAGCACCGCGTCGAGCGCCGGGGCTCGGGTGCGGAGCGGTAGAAAATGCGGCAGCAGCGGCAGCGGCGGGCCTTCCGGACGATCGAGCTGATCGCGCAGGCCGCCCTGGCCGACCAGCAGCACGCGGTAGCCGCGCCGGCGCAGCAGCCCGGCGGCCATCAGGCCGGCCGGCTCGCTGCCCACCACGATCACGTCGTGGACTTGCGCGCCCGGCATGGTCTATCCGGCGGGCAGCAGCCGAAAGGCGGGCCGGACATCGTCGCCTTCGACCACCCGGCCGATGGGCCAGCTTTCCAGCTCTTGCTGGGCGAGGATGGAGCGGGCCTCGGCCGCGGCCGCCGGCGGCACGATGGCCACCATGCCGATGCCCATGTTGAACGTGGCCAGCATCTCGGCCGGGTCCACTTCTCCGGCCCGGCGCACCCGTTCGAACACCGGCGGCACCGGCCAGCTGTCGGCTTGCACCTCGACCGCCAGCCCGGCCGGCAGGGCCCGCGGCAGATTGCCCGGCAGACCGCCGCCGGTGATGTGGGCCAGTGCGTGCAACTCGACTCCGGCCAGCAACGCCCGACAGGCGCGCACGTAGATGCGGGTGGGGCGCAGCAGCTCGTCGAGTTCATCCGCCGGCGGTTGGCGGTCGTCGGCCAGCAGCGCGCGGCGGACCAGCGAGTAGCCGTTGGAGTGCAGCCCGGAGGCGGCCAGCCCCAGCAGCACGTCGCCGGCGCGCACCCGCTCCGGCGACAGCAGCGCCCGGCGTTCGACCAGGCCGACGGCGAAGCCGGCCAGGTCGTACTCGCCGGCCGCGTAGAAGCCGGGCATCTCGGCGGTCTCGCCGCCGAGCAGGGCGCAGCCGGCCTGGCGACATCCGTCGGCGATGCCGGCCACCACCGCCCGGCCCCGTTCCAGATCCAGCGCTCCGGTGGCGAAGTAGTCGAGGAAGAACAGGGGCTCGGCACCGCAGACGACCAGGTCGTTGACGCACATGGCGACCAGATCGATGCCCACCGTGTCGTGGCGCCCAGCGGCCAGGGCCACCTTGAGCTTGGTGCCCACCCCATCGGTGGCGGCCACCAGCAACGGCTCGTCCAGCTGCTGCGGGTCGAGCCGGAACAGGCCGGAGAAGCCACCCAGCTCGCCGATCACCTCGGGCCGGTGGGTGGAGCGGGCCAGCGGGGCGATGGCCCGGACCAGCGCCTCGCCGGCGGCGATGTCGACGCCGGCATCCTTGTAGGTCAGCGACATGCGGCGAAGCTATCCAAATCGATCGGGCAAGTCAATCGGTCGGGTGCTGCTGTTCGGGTTCGGCGATTTTGCTTGTCCGGGCCGGACGCATGCAGTACGTTCAGGGCTCGCCCGAGCAGACACGAGCAGACAGCGCCGGAAGCGTTCGAAAGGGAGGCGATTGCGCATGGCACCGCGCGAGTCCAAGGCGGCCAAGGCCATTACGGAGAAGATGAGCCAGATCGAGCCGGGCACCCCGCGCTACGAGGCGCTGGAGGTGGCCCGCCGTTTCAAGACCTCGTGGGTCGAGCTGGGCGGCACCCTGGCCGGGGTGCGGCGCAAGGAGCTCTACGAGCAATGGGGTTTTCCCTCCTTCGAGGCCTATTGCAAGGACGAGATCCGCATCAAGCCGCGTACCGCGGCCAAGCTGACCGCCTCCTACTCCTTCCTCAAGGAGCAGGAGCCGGCGGTGCTGCGGCGCGACGGGCTGGAGCGACCGATTCCGGATATGGCCGCGGTCGACGTGCTGCGCCGGGCGCGCGAGGACGAGCAGGTCGGCGACGAGCACTACCGGCGGATCAAGGAGATGGCCCTGGACGAGGCATCCCCGGCCAGCCTGCGGCGCGAATACCGCGAGGCGCAGGGGCCGCCCGAGCCGCCTTCGCAGCAGGAGGCCATCAAGAAGCTGGTCAAGCAGGCAGACCGGCTGGCCGACAGCCTGGCCGCGGTCCAGGGCATTCCGCGGGTCATTCTGGAGCGGGCGGTGGCCCTGGTCGACGATTTGAAGGCCCTGGTCTCCCACTGAGTGCGCCCCGGAAGAGAATTTCCCTCCGGTCATCCCCGACTCCCCTTGCCTTCGCGCTCGATTGCGCTAAAATGAGCATCGTCGAACCGTATTGGAGAGCTTGTAGAGGGAGAGGATGGCACCGAAGGACGATTTCAATCCACCCGTCGCTTGCTCGTTTTGCGGCAAGCCCCAGGATGAGGCCCGCAAGCTGATCGCCGGTCCGACCGTCTACATCTGCGATCAGTGCGTCAAGCTGTGCAACGAGATCATCGCCGAGGAGGTCGAGCAGGAGCCCGAGGACGACCTGTCCGGCGACATCCCGGCGCCGCGGGAGATCAAGACCTTCCTCGACCACTACGTCATCGGTCAGGAGCGGGCCAAGCGCATCATCTCGGTTGCGGTCTACAACCACTACAAGCGGTTGAACAACCGCGACGAGCAGCACGCGATCGAGCTGACCAAGTCCAACGTGATGCTGCTCGGGCCGACCGGTTGCGGCAAGACCCTGCTGGCGCAGTCGCTGGCGCGCTTTCTCAAGGTGCCCTTCACCATCGTCGACGCCACCACGCTGACCGAGGCCGGGTACGTGGGCGAGGACGTGGAGAACATCATCCAGACCTTGCTGACCGCGGCCGACAACGATGTCGAGCGCGCCCAGCGCGGCATCATCTACGTCGACGAGATCGACAAGATCGCCCGCCGCTCGGGCGACAATCCGTCTTCGAGCCGCGACGTGTCGGGCGAGGGGGTGCAGCAGGCCCTGCTCAAGATCATCGAGGGTACCCTGGCCAACGTATCGCCGCGCGGCACCCGGCGCCACTACCAGCAGGAGTTCATCCAGATCGACACCACCGACGTGCTGTTCATCCTGGGCGGGACCTTCCACGGGCTGGAGACCATCATCCGGCGCCGGGTCGGGGAGAAGGGTCTGGGCTTCGGCGCCAAGGTCGAACGCCGCCAGGAGCACTCGATCGGCGAGCTGCTGGCCCAGGTGGAGCCGCACGATCTGCTCGACTTCGGTCTGATCCCCGAGTTCGTCGGCCGGGTGCCGGTCATCGCCCCGATGCGCGAGCTGGATCGCGAGGACCTGGTGCGCGCCCTGGTCGAGCCGCGCAACGCGCTGACCAAGCAGTACACCAAGCTGTTCAGCCTCGAGGGGCTCGAGCTGCAGTTCACCGAGGGCGCCCTGTACGCCGTGGCCGAGCAGGCCTTGCTGCGCCAAGGCGGGGCGCGGTCGCTGCGCACCATCCTCGAGGAGTGCATGCTCGATATCATGTACGAGGTGCCCTACATGCCCGGTATCCAGGAGTGCGTCATCAACCGGGCGGTCATCGAGCGCATCGGCAAGCCCGATCTGCGCTTCGCCGAGAAAAAGACCGCCTGACGGTGGTTTCCGCTACGGTGTGTAGGTGCCTTTGACGGTGACCACCACCGTGGGCTCGTCCGGATCGTCGGTGCTGAAGGTCAGAGTGGCCTGGTCGTCGACCGTGGCCGTGTCCTTGGTGAAGCGCACCACGATCGTCTCCTCGGGCCCATCCGGCACCACCCCCGGCGGCACGATGGCCGGGTAAGTCGGCTGCTCGTCGATCGAGAACGACCCGTCCGGGTTGTCGAACTCCATGCCGGTCAGCCGCAGATCCTCGTCGCCCAGGTTGTAGATGCGGATGTTGGCCGTCTGGCTGTGGGAGACGCCCGAGATCTGGATGGTGATGAAGTCGGGGATGATCTCGACGTCGGGCGCCGGGGTGCGGCCGCGGAGCTGGATGAACACCGGGTGCTCGAGCGGATCGTCGTGATCGATGCGCACCCCGCCTTCGTCGTCGCCGCGGTCGTCGGCCACGAAGGTCACGTCGACGGTGACCGAATCCAGTGGGGCGATGGGCGTGTCGATGCTGGGCGGGTCCAGGGTGAACTTCTGGCTGCCGACCTGGCTGAGGACCATCTCGGTGATGTTCAGGTCGTCGTTGCCCTCGTTGCTGATGGTGAAGCGCAGGGTGGGATCGGCACCGATCGACACCGTGCCGAAGTTCAGCGCCAGGTGGTCGACGGTGATGTGGGGCGCGTAGCTCGAGCCCTCGAGCAGCACGTCGACCTGCTCCTGGCTCTCGGCGTCGGACTCGATGGTCAGCACGCCGGAATCGCCGTCGTCGATGGCCTGTGGGATGTAGCTCAGGTTGACGTTGGCCTGATCGCCGGGCTGCATCACCAGCGGGATGTCGGGCGCCGTCTGGATGGCGAAGTCGCCGCCGGCCGGCTCGCTGACCTCCAGCCGCGAGATGGTCACCGCCGCATCGTTAGAGCCGGTGTGGAGGATGGTGACGGTGGCCGGCCTGGTGCCCATCACCCGGGTGGAGCCGAAGTCGACCGGGTTGGGCTCGATCAGCAGCACCGGCTCGACCGCGGTACCATAGCAGACCAGCTCGTACTCCGGCGCGTCGCGGTCGGAACTCTCGATCAGCACGTGACCGACGTCCTCTTCGGGGTAGGCCTGGGGGTGGTAGCGCACGGTGAACACCACCTGGCTGCCGGGCGGGATGGCGTGCGGGTACTCGATGTCCTCCGGCTCGACCACCGAGAAGTCTTCGGGGTTGGCCGCGATGCTCAGCCCGCGCAGGTGCACCGTACCGGTGCCCCGGTTGGTCAGGGTGACGTCCTGCTCGCGCACCGTCGAGACCGGCACCTCGCCGAAATCGACCGGATCGGGCACGGCCTCGAGTTCGGCCAGGGTCTCGACGATCCGCGAACCGCCGCAGTCGCAGGCCATCGCGCCCACAGCCAGCACAAACCCCGCGCCGAGAACCAAGATCTTCAAACCGCGTCGCATACCAGCCTCCGGTGATCGCGCTTCTGGTCCCAAAGACTACCGTCACCGGCTGGCTGGTACAAGTCCCGGCCCGGTCAGTACACCCAGCAGCGGCCGCCGTCGCAGAACAGGCCCGAGCAGCAGTCGCTGTCGTCCTGGCAGGGCTCGGTGGGGCCGGAGCAGGCGGCGGGGTCCTCCTCGCAGGTCATGGTCTCGAGGTTGCAGTAGCCCGAGCAGCAGTCGGTGTCGCTGATGCAGCTGCGGCCGAGTTCCAGGCAGGCCCGGGCGCAGACGCCGTCGCGGCAGTGGCCGGAGCAGCACTCGGCGTCGCTGGTGCAGGGCTGATCGATCTCCAGGCACTGGTCGGGCTGACCGCAGCTGCCCGCGTCGGGATCGCAGTAGCCCGAGCAGCAGTCGGCGTGCGCGGCGCAGGCCTGGCCGTCGTCGATGCAATCCTCGGGCCCGCAGACCTGGCGGCTGTTGCAGCTGCCCGAGCAGCACTCGGCCGCCTCGGTGCAGGTCTCGCCGTCGGCCTTGCAGCCGGTGCCGCAGACCAGCTCGCCGGTGGCGTTCGGCGCGCACAGGCCGGAGCAGCACTGGTCGGACAGCGCGCAGGCGGCGCCGTCGGGCAGACACTCGGTATGGCCCGCGCCGAAGCAGCGCTCGATGCCCAGCACGTCGGGTCGGCAGACCTCGTCGCCGCCGCAGCAGTCGTGGGTGCCGCCGAAGCGCGGGTCGCAGACCTCGCCGGCCGGCTTGGGGCCCTGGACGGTTGTGCAGCGGCCCACCTCCCGGTCGACGAACAGCTGGCAATGGCCCGGCGCGAAACCCGCGAGGCAGGGCTCGGCGGCGTTGCAGCAGTCCGCATCGCGGCTGCATAGCTCGCCGTAGGGCCGGCAGCCGCCCAGGAAGTGGCAGAACTTGAACTCCGTGCCCTCGGCGAAGCAGGCGTAGGAGCAGCAGTCCTCGGGCTGCTCGCAGGCCTCGCCCACCAGCCGGCAGGAGACCGGGCCCTGGCCCTCGATCTTGGCGCAGTAGCCGTCGTCGCACTGGGCGTTGCAGCACTGCTCGTCCTCCGTACAGACCTCCTCGGATGTGCGGCAGATGCCGCCGGTGATGCAGCGCATCTCGTCGCCGAACGGGGCGCAGGCCATCGAGCAACATTGGCCGTCCTCGGTGCAGCGCTCGCCGGCGTTGAGGCAGCCGGCCCCGGCGGCGCAGGTGCGGTCGCTGCAGCGGTTGGAGCAGCAGTCGCTGTCCTGCGCGCAGGCATCGCCCTGCGAGGCGCAGATGGTATCGCCGGAGCAACGCCCGTCCACGCACGCCAGGCTGCAGCATTCGACCGCCGCGACGCACTGCTCGCCCAGGGCCTTGCAGGCACCCAGGCCTTCCAGGCAGACGGTGTTGCCGGAGCCGTCGTCACCGCAGCGGCCGGAGCAACAGGTGGCTCCGGTCAGACAGGCGGTTCCCGCCGGATCGCAGTCGCCTCCGGTCGGCGCGCAAACCCCCGCGTCGGTGCAGTGGTTCGAACAGCAATCGGCGTCGTCCTCACAGGGTGCGTCCTCGATCAGGCAGTCGCCATCGGCGACCGTCCCGTCGCTCGCGTCATCGGCGCCGCCGTCGCCCGGCGAGCCGTCCCCGCTGGAGCAGGCCAGTGGGCCGGCGGCCAGCATGAACAGCGCCGCGAGATGGGCCGTATGCATCTGAAACAATCGAGCCATGACGCACTCCTTTTGCGGCTGGGACCGCCTCTGAAAGCCTGCTATAATCTCCAGTATGCGGCAAATTGCGGTTCGGGTGCAAAAAGCGCCTGGCCGCCCCTTGACAGGCTCCGTCCGGGGTGGTTGCCTCGCTGGCAGGATCTGGTCTCGGGCGCAACCGTTGGTGATCGCTGGCGAGCGTGGAGGTGCGATGGGCACCGTTCAGAGAAAATCAGAACAGCTGCGCCAGGCGGTGCGCTGGGTGGCCGAGCAGCGCCAACAACACCCGCAGGTGCCGTTGGGCCGCTGGTTGTCCGAGGCCGGGCCGCGCTTCAACCTGTCACCCGCCGAGCAGGACGGCCTGCTGCAGCTGCTGCGCGAGCAGGACGGGCCCGGCAAGACGGAGCGTTAGTGCGGCCGCCCGCCCGCGCGCCGAGACCATGCGCATGATGCCACGCGGAATTCTCGTTTCGATCTCGTCCCTGGTGCTGGCCGCCGCCGCCGGCTGCGATGAGCGCAGCGTCTGTGAGGACGTGGCCGACTGCGAGCCCGGCGAGTCCTGCCAGTATGTCCACGCCGACGACGGGCTGCGCTGCGTGCAGCTGTGCGAGCGCGACGCGCAATGCCCCGAGGGCCAGCGCTGCCGCCTGGGCGCCAGCACCTGCGCCCAGTGCCAGGATTTGCTGCGCATCTGCCAATGAGCGCCGCCGGCCTGCGGAGACCGCCTTGAAGCTGCTGTGCGCGGCCGACATCCACCTGGGCCGACAGCCCGCCCGCTTGCCTCCGGAGCTGATCGAGCGCATCGATCGCCGCGCCCTGAGCCCGGCGGCTGCCTGGGAACGATTGGTCGAGGTTGCGCTGGAGCGGCGGGTCGACGCCTTGCTGCTGGCCGGCGATGTGGTCGAGCAGGACGATGACTTCTACGAGGCCTACGCCGACTTGCGCCGCGGCGTCGAACGCCTGGCCAGCGCCGGGGTGCGGGTGCTGGCGGTGGCCGGCAACCACGACGTGGCGGTGCTGCCGCGGCTGGCCGCCGCCGGCGCCGGGATCGAGTTGCTGGGCGGCGGCGGCCGCTGGAGCGCGGTTGAAATGGCCGCGGCCGACGGGTCTCGGGCGCGGGTCATCGGCTGGTCCTTCCCCGAGCGCACCGTGTCGACCAGCCCGCTGGACATGCCGCTGCCGCAGCGCAGCGCGCTGCCCACCATCGGGCTGCTGCACTGCGATCGCGATCAGTCCGCCAGCCGCTACGCTCCGGTGAGCGCCGCCCGACTGGAGGCCGCCCCGGTCGATGCCTGGCTGCTCGGCCACGTGCATCGGCCGGACGCCCTGTCCGGACCGCGGCCGATCGGCTACCTGGGTTCGCTGACAGGCATGGACGCCGGTGAGCCGGGGCCGCATGGGCCGTGGCTGATCGAGCTGCCGGCCGCCGGCGAGCCGCGGATCGCCCAGCTGCCGCTGGCACCGCTGCGCTGGGAAACGCTGGAGGTCGACGTCGGCGGCCTGGTGGAGGCCGACGCGGTCCACGGCCGGGTGGTGGCCGCCATCGACGCGCTGCACGCCGAACTGGCCGGCGAGGCGCTGGCGGTCGGCTGCCGGCTGCGGTTGGTCGGGCGCAGCCCGCTGCGCCGGGAGCTGGAGCGCAGCCTGGCAGCCGGTGATCCGCGCCGGGCGGCCCAGGAGCGTGATGGCCGTCTCTACTTCATCCACGACTGGTGCGTCGAGGTGGCGCCGGCGGTCGATCTGGAGCGGCTGGCCCGCGGTGACGATCCGGCCGGTCTGCTGGCGCGCCGGCTGCTGCTGCTGAGCGGCGAGGATGGGCCCCGGCGCCGGGATCTGGTCCGCCGGGCGCAGCAGCGGCTGGCGGCCGTTTCCGAGTGCGCCCCGTTCGCCGATCTCGACCCGGATGCGCGGCCGCCGCCCGACGAGGCCGCCGCAGCCGCCCTGCTGGAACGGGCCGCGCTGCAGGCGCTGGACGCGCTGTTGGCCCAGCGGGAGACGGGGCCGTGAAGCTGCGCCGGCTGGTCATCCGGCGCCTGCCGGGGGTGGCGCCGGGCTTTGTGCTCGAGCCGGTGGCCCCGGGGCTGAGCGTGGTGGTCGGGCCCAACGCCTCGGGCAAGTCGAGCCTGATTCGGGCGCTGCACGCGCTGCTGGACCCGGCGGTGCTGGCCGATGCCGCACTCGATCTGGAGGCCGAGTTCGATACCGCGGCGGGGCGGCTGCAGCTGCAGCGCTTCGGTAGCAGGCAGCGCTGGTTACGCGACGGCCGGCCGGTCGAGCCGCCGCCATTGCCCGATGCGCGTTTTTTCGATTGCTACGCGCTGCGGCTTGAAGACCTGCTGGCGGTCGACGCGGCCGCCGAGGCGCAGATCGGCGAGCGGCTGGCCCGTGAGCTGGCTGGCGGTTACGATTTGGGCGCCTTGCTGGAGCAGCCCCCCTTGCGGCTGAAACAGAACCACGGCCGCGCCGAGCAGCAGCAGCTGGCCGAGGCACAGCGCGAGCTGGATCGGGTGCGCCGAGAGCACCGCGAGCTGCAGCGCCAGGAGGCCGAGCTGACCTCGTTGCAGCGCGAGCGCGACGATGCGGCTGCCGCCCAGCGCGACATCGAGGCCATCGAACGCGCCCTCGAGGCGCTGGAAGCCCAGCGCCAGCAGCTGGCGGTTGCGGATCGGTTGAGCGCTTATCCGACCGGCATGGAACGGTTGCGCGGCGACGAGCTGGAGCGGCTGGACGAGGCGCGCGCCGAGCGGGCGGAAGGCGCGGTCGAGCGCGAGCAGGCAGAGGGGGAGCGGGTCGCGGCCGAAGCGGCGCTGGCCGACAGTGGTCTGGCCACGGCCGCGATCGACGAGGCCGCCTTGGACGACCGGCGGCGGCTGGCCCAACGGCTGCAGCGGCTCGAGGGTGAGTTCGAGCGCGCGCGGGTCGAACGAGAGGCGGCCGCCGCGGCGCAGGCCGCCGCCCGCCAGGCGCTGGGCGGCGAGGCCGGGCGCCCGCCCAGGCTGGAGCCCGACAGCCTGCACCAGGTCGAGCAGCGGCTGGGCGCGCTGCGCGACGCCGCGGCCGAGCTGCGCCAGCTCGAGCGGGCACTGGCCGGGCTGCCCGGGCCCGGGTCGTCCGCCGCCGCCGGCGGCGAGGCGGTGGCCGCGGCCCGCCGCGCCCTGATCGACTGGTTGGCCGCCGGCCGGGACGACGGACGCCGGCGGCGCTGGGCGGGGGCGCTGGCGCTGGCGGTGGGGGGCGCGTCTGCGGTGGCAGCCGGACTGGGCCTGCACTGGGCCTGGTGCTTGTTGCTGGTTCCGTTGGCGGTGGCCGCTGTGGCGTTGCTGGGTCCCAGCGCCGCCGGCCGCAACCGGACCGATGCCCGCCGGCGGTTGGCAGCCAGCGGCTGCGCCGGGCCGACGGACTGGCGGCCACCGGCGGTGGCCGAGCGGCTGGCCGTCTTGGATGGTGAGCTGCAACGCATTCGCCGATTTGAGGCCGATCTCGAACGCCGGGCCGAGTTGGAACGCCGGCGGGACCATGGCGCCGAGGCGCTGGCGGCCGAGCGCGCCGCGCTGGCTGAGCTGGCCGAACAGGTGGGCTTCGACCCGCAACGGCTGGACGCATCGCTGCAGCGCTGGGTCCACCTGGCGGCCGAGCACGATTGCGCCGGCACCGCGCTCGCCCAGCACGAGCGAGCCGTTGCCGACTTGAAGCGCGTGGTGGAGCAGCAGCGCGATGCACTGATCGGCTGGCTGACCGAGCACGATGCTGCTGCCGAGGCGGGCGTGGCGGCGAGCGCCGAGGTGTTGGCCGCCCGGCTCGATCGGCTGGCGGCCCGGCTGCGCCAGCGCGATCAAGCCTGCCGGCGGATCGATGAGGCCGAGCGCCGAATCGGGCGGG
Source organism: uncultured Myxococcales bacterium (assembly GCA_964454005.1). Lineage (GTDB taxonomy): Bacteria > Myxococcota > B64-G9 > B64-G9 > B64-G9 > CAYVQE01. The sequence goes on along the minus strand of CAYVQE010000014.1, from coordinate 22,532 downwards.
CGGTGGCGGTCGAGCGGCGCGCCGCGGAGCGCAGCGCCGCCCTGCTCGAAGCCGTCGGGCTCGATCCGGCCGATGAGACCGCGGCCGAGACCGAGCTGCGCCGCCGCTGCCGGCAGCTGGATGGCTGGCGCGGGCAGCGAGAAGCGCTGCAGCAGGCGCGCTTGCGCGCGGCCGAACGTTCGCGGGCCCTGGAGGACCGACCGCAGCTGCGGGCGCTGGTCGAGACCGGCGACGAAGCGGCGCTGCGGACCGAGCTGGACGTGAGCCAGCAGCGCGCGGCTCGGCTCGAGGAGCTGAACGAAAGCATCCCGCGCATCCGGGTTGCAATCGAGCAGGCTGGCCGCGCCCGAGCGCAGGAGCGGGCCCGGGCCGCCGTGGTCGATGCGGCGGACGCGCTGGCCGAGCGGCTCGACGAGGCGCTGTTTGCCGAGGCGGGTCGTATGCTGATCGAGGACGTGCGCGCCGAGCACGTCGAGGTCAGCCGGCCGCAGGCGCTGCGGCGGGCGGCCGACTGGTTCCGGCGCTTCTGCCGGTACAGCTACGAGCTGCTGTTCGAGCCGGAGGCAGCGGCGCGCTTCGGTGCGCGCGAGACGGCCAGCGGCGCCCGGCGGCGGCTGGACGAGCTGTCGAGCGGCACCCGGGTGCAGCTGCTGCTGGCCGTGCGGGTGGCTTTCGCGTTGGAGGCCGAACGCGGCCGCGAGGCCCTGCCGCTGGTGCTCGACGAAGCCCTGACCACAGCCGATCCGCAGCGTTTCCAGGCCATGGTCGACGCATTGCACACCCTGGCCGACGAGGGGGAGCGGCAGGTGCTGTACCTGACGGCGCAGCCGGCCGACGTGGCCCTGATCGAGGCGGCCGGCGGGCCGGTGCAGCGCATCGATCTGCTGGAAAAGCGCCGGCTGGGCCGGGCCGTCGACGACGCCGCGCTGCTGGCGCTGCCGCCGGCGGTGCAGCCGCCGGCGCCGGCGCCGGCGAACCACACGGCCGAGCAGTACGCGCTGGCGCTGGGCGTCGACCCCATCGATCCCTGGGCGGCCCCCGAGTCCATCCACGCCTTCCACCTGCTGCGCGATGATCTGGACTTGCTGTACCGCTTGCTGCAAACCGGTGTCGAGCGTCTGGGCTCGGCCGAGAGCCTGCTGGCGGGAGATGCCGCGCCCCTGCTGCTAAACAACGCTGAGCGGCACCAGCTGCGGCGGCGGCTGGCCGGGGCTCGGGCCTGGCTGGAAGCCTGGCGCTGCGGCCGCGGTCGGCCGGTGGATCGCATCGACTTGGAGGCCTCGGATTCGGTCAGCGCGGTGTTCATCGACCGCACCGCCGCGTTGGCCGCAGAGCTGGGCGGCGACGCCGCAGCTCTGATCGAGCAGCTGGCGGCAGGAGCCGTCGAACGCTTTCGCGACCAAAAGCGCGAGGATCTGCGGGGCTGGCTGATCGAGCGCGGTTTCATCGATTTGCGCCCCCGGCTGGACGCGGCCGCGGTGCAGCAGCGGGTGTTGCTCGCCCTGGCCGGGCCGGAGCCCCCAGCCGGACCGGAATCCGCGTTGCTCGAAGAGGCCCGCGGGCTGTGCGCCGGGCTCGACGCCGGCCTGCAGGCCGGTCGGCTGGAGGGTTGAGCCGCAGAGTCTGCCGCGTTTTTGGATGCGGAGCCGCGATGGGGGGGCGCCCGGCGCTCAGCCCGTCCAGAAGGCTTTTAGCTCGGCGGGCAGGTCGGCGGCTAGCAGCTCCTCGGGGTGGTGGCGGTACCAGTGCTCGGGCAGGCTGGCCAGCATTTCGGGGGTGGCGAAGCGGCGGCCGATGAGCACGATCACGCCGCGATCGTCGGGACTGCGGATCACCCGGCCGGCGGCCTGGATGACCCGCTGCAGACCCGGGTAGAGCATGGCGTAGGCGAAGCCGCGGCCGAGGCGTTGCTCGAAATAATGCTGCATGGCGGCGCGCTCGAAGCCGACCTGGGGCAGACCCGGGCCGACCACCACTGCGCCGACCAGCTCTTCGCCCGGTAGATCGATGCCCTCGGCGAAGATGCCGCCCATGACCGCGAGCAACAACGCCGGCCCGCTGCTGGCGCGGAAGCGCTCGAGCAATCGGTGGCGGGCGCTCTCGCCGAGGCCCGGCAGCTGCACCACCACCGGTCCCACATCGGACGGCAACCGGGCGCGCACCAGCTCCAGGTAGCGGTAGGAGGGAAAGTAGACCGCGTAGCGCCCGCTGCGGGCGCGAAAGGTCTGGGCGATGGTCTCGGCCACGGCGGCCGCGGTCTGTTCGCGGCGGCGGAAGGTGGTATCGATGTCGCCGGCCACCCTGGCGCACAGGTTCTCGCGCACGAAAGGCGAAGGCAACGAGACTTCAGTCGGATCGAGCGGGGTCAGGCCGAGCACGTCGGCCCAGTAGCCGAGCGGGGTCAGGGTGGCGCTCATGGCCAGATTGCCGGCGGTCCGGCGGTGGCGTTCGACCAGACGGGGGGCCGGATCGACGCACAGGCAACCGAATCCGGCACCGGCCGGCGCGTCGGGCTCGGCCGCGTAGGCGATGATCTCGGCGGTCGGCTCGGCCACCACCTGGCGCAGCCGGGCCAGCTCGGTCAGCGCGGCCAGCATGGGATCGTCGGGCCGGACCACGCCGTAGGCCCGGTTGTAGATCAGATAGGGGACCAGCGCGGCCACCGCGCGCTCGCCCAGTGCGCGCCAGCGGTCACGGTCGGGATCGACCGGCCGGCAGCCCTCGAGTGCGGCAAGTCCGGATGCCTCGGCCTGACGTAGCTCGGCTTCGCAGGCGGCGGTCGCGTCGTCGATCAGGGTGGCCAGCTCGGCGCACAGCGCCGGGCCGTCGACCGCCGGGCCCAGGCCGGCCAGGCTGAGCTGATCCTGGCGCTCGGCCGGGGCCAGGAAGGCGCCGGCGGCGAGCTGTCGGCCGAGCCGTTCGAGCGCGGCGCGGGCCAGGAAGGGCGACCAGATGGAGCGGGCGCGATCGAACAGGTTGTGGGCCTCGTCGATCACGACCACCGGTCCGCTGCTGCCGGTGTGCAGCTCTTCGATGGCGATGCCCGGGTCGAACAGGTGGTTGTAGTCGCCGATGACCAACTCGACCCGCTCGACCAGGGCGCGTGACAGGGCGAAGGGGCACAGACGGTGGGCTTCGCCGACGGCGCCCACCTGATCGGGCTCGATGCAGGGCCCGGCCTCGAGAAGCTGTTTGAGGGCACCGCTACGCTGCAGCCGGGTCTGGAAGTCGGCCAGCAGGTCGCAGGCCTCGGGGTGGCAGAGCAAGTGGCCGGGCGGGCACATGGACTCCTTGGCCCGCAGCACCAGGGCATGCAGCCCGGCGGCGGCCGGGCCGGCGGCGGCGCAGAGGTCGGCGAAGGTGCGCGCCACCAACTGGCGCTGGGTGGTGCGGGAGGTCAGAAAAGCCATTCGGGCCGGGCGGCGCAAGGCGAAGCGCAGCCCGGCCAGAAGGGCGGCAACCGTCTTGCCGATCCCGGTCGGGGCCATGGCCAGCACCGGCCGGTCGTGGGCGAGCCCGGCGGTGAAGGCGTCGATCAGCGCGTCCTGGTGGGGACGCACGGCGGTGTAGGGGAAGACCAGGGCGTCGGCGGCCGCGGCAAGCCGCTGGGCGCGTTCGCGCTCGGCACGGGCGTCGGCGATGGCCCGGCGCAGGATGTCTTCGAGGCGGGCGCGGGTGGAGTCCGGGTGCAGCGGCACGTCGAGCGCCAGCCGGCTGCCGTCGGCCAGCGAGACCAGCAGCAGGCGGGCGCTGAGCCGGCGGCAACTGGACTCGGCCAGCGCCAGGGCGTAGAGGCGCAGCTGGAGGCTGTGGTCGGGGAAGAAGGCCGGCTGGGCGGCGGCCAGTTCGGCCCCGCCGAGGGCCACCGACTTGACCTCTTCGACCAGGGTGCCGCCGTCCTCGCGGGCGATAAGCCCGTCGGCCCGGCCGGCGATTTCGGCTGCGAAGCCGTCGACCTCGAGCGACAGCGACAGCGCCACCTCGGCCCGAAAGCCGGGCCGCCCGGCAGCGTCCCGGCGGTAGCGTTGGTGGATGCGCCAGCCCAACTCGGCCCGCGCCTGGCCCAGCAGACCCAAACCGCGCGGGCCCTCGCGCGCCGCAGCCGCCAGCGCCCCGAACGAGGCCAGGATGCGCCTGTTGTCCAAGTCCACCCGAACGCCCATCGCCCCCGGAGTCGACCACATTCCCCCCCGGGGTGCCAGGGGATTCGTTTCCGTTTCCCCCCGGGGTGCCAGGGGGTTCGTTTGGGGATTCGTTTGGACCCGGTTGCTGGAACCCGGGGTGCCTGGGAACTCGTCCGCCATCTTCTTGATACCGACCGAGCTACTCAGCGACACCTCGGAAGGCGCTCTGGTCGACGGCAGCTATGGGCTGGTGGCTGGCGTGCTGGGGTTTATCGGCGCTCTGATCGGGCGCAAGTCTCCGGGGCGTGCCTTGGGGATGGGGCTGGCCTTCGCCGTGGGTTCGGTCCTGTTGCTGTTCCTCTTCTTCGTCGGTCTGTGGCCGATGTTGTGAGCTATAGTCGGCTTCTGACTCTATCAATACGTCTAAGGGTCGGGCTTTCTCGGCTTTTTTTGACAGCTGTCTCGGAGCCGGTAGGGTTTGCCGATCCGCGATGGACCCGACTTCATTTCTCCCGTGGTCGATGGGGTCGGCTGTTCCCCCGCTGACTGTTGACGCGGCCGACAAGCCAATAGTTCAGGCAGCACCGGGGAACGAACAGGGGCAGCGGTCGGCTCAGTGTGTCGCAAGACCGACGACTGCGCCTCTGCAGTCTCTGTCGAGCCAGTGTATGCCGCCGGAGGCGGAAAACAGTTTTCTGGGAATACCACGTCGTGCACGCCATTTCTGAGCTGGCACGAGGCTGCACGGTAGCGAGCGGCGAATTCCCGATAGGCGTCGCAGTACTCCTTCCAGTCTTCCAGGCGTGAGCACAGACAGGCCGGCTGTGGGCTGCGTTTGGTCTGCTCCGGCATGTGGTGGGGATCCATGGCGAATACGTTTTGACGACCCAGCACCTTGTAATCTTTCTCGGTCAACCGTTCGCGGGTCCTCTGTTCGATGCTCGCGACCAACTCGCGATACCAGTCGCGCTGATCCTGCTCGCTATCGCCAGCCAGGAACGGCAGCGGCTGGAGCTTGACCGGGTAGCGGGTGGCGAAATGGCCGAAAGGCACCTTGCGGCCGGCCCGGCGGGCCTCATACTCTTTGGATCTGTCGTACCAGGTACCTTCCAGCTCCGCGCCATCGACCAGGGCTTCGAGACAGTTGATCCCCGGCCAGTCGGCCGGACTGAGCACCAGGCCTTCCTTGCAGCCATGCGCGAGCAGATAATCGACGCGGCGGACCATCTCGTCGCGATCGAGGATGGGTTGAGCGTGATAGCGATCTTCCCAGAACGAGCCCCGCCATCGGTGGAGCTTGCCGATTTCGCGAGCGATGTTGGCGTTGACGTAGCGCATGAAATCGGACAGCTGCTTCGTGCTCGAGGTGGTCAACAGGAAGTGGAAGTGATTCGAGGCCATGACCACGATGTGGAGCATGATGGGGTAGAGGGCCAGCGCCCGGCCGATGACGCCCAGCACGATGTCGTTGAGTTCTTTCGAGGGCCGCAGCAGGAAGCGGCTCTGGAAAGCGCGCATGGTTACCAAGAAAGTCGTCTCGGGAGCTGGCAGATAGCGTAGCTTGCGTGCCATGTTCGTGAGTCTTGCAAGTGCCTTGCCAGAATGAACGCAGTTCTTCATCTTTGGCTATAACAGTTTGTAATAACTAGATGAATGCGCTTTCCGTGGTCAGGCTGTTGCAATCCTCGGCGTTCTTGTGTGTCCGGATTTCGGACACCCCGTGTTCAAGTTCGCGGGATCGGTTCCCCCGCGGGATCGGTTCCCCCGGATCGGGATCGGATCGGGATCGGGATCGGATCGGGATCGGGATCGGTTCCCCGATCGGGATCGGTTCCTCGGATCGGTTCCTCTGACCCCTCGGACCTGACCCCTGACCCGGACCCGGACCCGGACCCGGTTCCCCTGACCCCTTGGACCAGGACCGACCCGGGACCGACCCGGTTCCCCTGACCCCTTGGACCGACCCCTTGGACCAGGACCCCTTGGACCAGGGACCGACCCCTTGGACCAGACCCCTTGGACCAGACCCCTTGGACCAGACCCCTTGGACCAGGACCCCTTGGACAGCTCGGCGGGGCTCAAGCGGCGTGCCAGCAACCGGCGTACCTGTTCTGGTGAATGCGCAGCAGCCCGGCTGCCGGGCAACAGGGCCGGCCCGTTCCGGCGTTCCGACAGGTCGACTGCCGGCAGCGCCAGCGGAAAAGCGCGATCGTGCTCGCCAGCATCCAGCTCAAGACTCGCCCTCCCGGCCCGGCGCTCGCTCCGATCCAATCTTACACCAAAACACCGCGCGCGGTGCATGGCGGCAGCCTCTCCGGGCGACATGGCCGGCGGTTTGACACGCCGGTCAGCGGCGGGTTGAATAATGGAGAACACCATGGGAGGTGGCCGGATGGTATCGCGGACCTGGATTGGGATCGGGTTGGCTATGACGCTGCTGCTGATCGGCTGCGGTTCGAATGGTTCCGACGGCGTCGGGCTCTACGAGAGCTGCGGCGCGGCTGGTGAGTGCGGCGATGGCCTGGCCTGCATGGGCGGCATTTGCCTGAAGACCAATGGCTGTGCCGCCGCGGGCTGCGATTGGGATACCGAGGTCTGTGTCGCCGATCGCCAGGGCGGGGTGGAATGCGTGCCGAGCTGCATCGATGCCGCCACCGCCTGCGCCGATCACGATCCGGTGCTGATGAACGCCCACCCGGTGGTCGGCTACTGGGTGATGCCGGACAGCGATCAGCCGACCCCGGTGCCGGTGTGCGCTTGCCTGGAGGACGCCTGCGGTGGTTGCGCCGCCAACCAGATGTGCTTCTCGCTAGACAACGACGAGTCACCGGAGGCTCAGGACGTGGTCACCGCCGGCTTCGCCGCTGATTTCGTCGCCGCCGGCGGCGGGTGTGTGCCGCGGCCCGACTGAGGCTTCGCTCATTCGCCATCGAGTTCGGCCAGCTGCTCGGCCGAGCCGGAGTCGACCTCCACGCCCAGCCGGCCGTCGGCTGCCTCGACCGGGCGGTAATCCAGTACCAGCCGCCGGTCGGCGGCAAAGGCTTGGTGCTTGTGCTCGACCAGGGAGCCGAACACCTCCACCGCGGCTGGCAGGGCCTGCTGTTCGACCAGCTCGCGGGCCCGGTTCAGGTAGCGGCCGCTGTAGCCGACCTGCTCCATGACCACCGCATTCCAGACGGTGACCGCCACCCGCAGCACGCCTTCGAAAGTCTCGCGATCCGGTTTCGGGCCGACCACTCTGAGCAGCGGACGGGCGAACTCCAGCAGGGTCCGCGAGATGGGTTTGGTCGCTGCCGGGTGATCAGTCATGATGCAGGCGGGCCACCGCGATCCGACCGTCGACCCAGTAGGCGATCCGGTCGCCGTCGGCCGACAGGCTGGGGTGGAGTTCAATCCGCTCCGGCGTCCGCGTCAGCGGCGCCAGCCGCGGCACCGGGGGATGCAGGTCGACCAGCAACAGCTCGCTGCCGGTCAGCCGTTGACCGTCGTCGCGCGGCCGGGCGAAGACCAGCCAGCGGCCGCCGGCCGCGAAGGCCGGCTGCACGCCGGGGCCCAACCGGTAGACCGCGCCGTCGGTCAGCCGTTGGAGCCAAAGCCCCCGCCCCAGGCTGCAGTAGACCAGCCAGCGGCCGTTTCGGTTCAGCACCGGTGCGAAGGCCCGCACCTCCGGCGGGCTGACCGCCCGCTCGCCGGCATCGTCGCGCAGCCAGATGCGATCATCGCGTTGGACGGCCCGCGGGCCGGTGCCGCGCAGCGGGCCGCGATCGCGGCCGCCCAAGTCGACCAGCGCCGGCTGATGGGGCCCGAAGGGGCGCTGCCGCGGGCGCAGTCCGATCGCGCCAGAGTCGGCCCGCCAGATCGGCCGCAGCCCGGCCCGCGGCCAGTCGCTGATCTGGCGGGGGGCGCCGCCTTCGAGCCCGGTCAGCCACAGGCCGCGGTAGCCCGGCTCGGAGAAGACCAGCCGCTGGCCGTCGGGGGCCAGCACCGGTCCGACGAAGCCGGTGGCGATGATGCGTTCGGCCCCCAGTCGGGCGAAGGCGGCCTGCGGCTCCAGGCGTGGTGGCTCATCGGCGGCGGCCCCGGTGGCCAGCAGCAGCCCGATCAAGGCCAGCAGCCCGGCGGCGGTGGGCGCCGGGGTCGTCGTCCCGCGGCGGGCCGCAGCCCGCCCGCAGAGACCGCGGCCGTGCCGCCTGGGCGTGTCGGGCCTGCGCCGTATGCGCTGCAGCGCGCCGGCCAGCAGCAGTACGAGCAGCAGCCCGATCGGTCCGGTCGGCCGGCTGCCGCGCGCGGTACAGCCGCAGCCGCCGCCGTTGCCGTCCCCGACCCCCGGGTCGGCGCCCGGGTCGCTGCCGGCATCCGGTCCGGCATCCCGACCGGCATCGGGCAGGCCGTCGTCGCCGGCGTCCGCACTTCCGTCGCTGGCGTCGCCGCCGGTATCTGCGTCGGCGTCCGCCCCGCCGTCGGCGCCGGCGTCGCCATCGGCATCCGGCTCAACCCCGCCGTCGCGGCCCCCGTCCACGCCGCCGTCGGTCGGCGATTCGGGCAGCAAGCCCAGCGAGCACCAGCTGGTCTGATTGGCGACCACGTCGCAGTTGCGCTCGGCCGGCTGATAGCCGGCGAGCGTTGCGCGCACCGTATAATTGCCCGGCGCCAGGTCGAAACGCCAGTCCGCGTCCGGCGCGGCGGCGGTCTGGCTGTCACCGGTCTCCAGCAGCACCACCAGCGCGCCCGGCAGGCGCACGCTCATGTCCTCGAAGCCCACCCCTCGATCCTCGAACACCACCCCGCGCAGCACGCCGACCTCGACCGGTTCATCGCCGAAGTGGTCCTGGATGGCGCGCAGGTGGGCGGCGGCCGCCCGTTCGCGCTCGGCCGGATCGGCCAGGTAGACCGCATCGACATCGCAGTTGTTGATGAAACCCAGCTCGCTCAGCGTGGCCGGCATGGCCGTGGCCGTCAGCACGGTGTAGTTGGCGGTCTTGCCACCGCGGTCCGGCAGCGGCCAGGTGGCGATCATCTCGGCCTGGATGCGATCGCGCAGATCGAAGGATTGGGCTGAGGCGTTGTTGGCGCAGTAAGTCTCGATGCCCGAGGCCACCACCCCGGTCGAGTTGGCATGAATGGAGACGAAGCGGTCGGCGCCGTTGCTGTTGGCGTACTCGGCCCGGGCCACCAGGCCGACCGCGACGTCGGTCTCGCGGGTCAGCAACACGCTGTAACCGGCGCCGGCGAGCAGGTCGCGCAGCCGCAAGCCGGTGTCGAGGTTGACCGCCGCCTCCTCCAGGCCACAGCCCACCGCTCCGGGGTCGGCTCCGCCGTGGCCCGGGTCGACGCAGACCGTCTGGGCGGCAGCCGGTGCCGCCACGACCAGGGACAGCGCCAGGAGCGCTCGCGGGATTCGAATGGAATGCGCCATGCCGATCGGTCCTTTCCTCGCGAGCCTGAGGCTGGTATACCACAGGAGGTGCCTCCGAAAACACCGCCGGAGCAGTCTGCGGCTCGGACGGGGGCGGGGACGAGATATGAGAAGGACATGGATCGCAGTCGCAGCCCTGTTCGCCGTCGGCCTGGCCGTCACCGCGGCCCGGGCCGGCCAGCCGGGCGATGTGCTGCAGAAGTTGGATGCGCCGGGCTGCTGCTCGATGGGCATGGCCTTCGACGGCGAGGCGCTGTGGGTGGCCGACCGCAAGGTCAACAAGCTGTTCCGGGTAGGCCTGCGCTCGGGCCAGGTGCTGGCCGAGCTGCCCACGCCGGGCTACCGGGCCACCGGTCTGACCTTCGATGGCAAGTTTTTGTGGGTCGCCGATCGCGACCAGGACGTGTTGTTCCGGTTGGATCCCGAATCCGGGGTGGTCGACAAGGTGCTGCCGGTGACCGCGCGGTCGCCACGGGGGCTGACCTGGGATGGCGAGTTCCTCTACCTGGCCGACGCCCGCAGCGATCAAATCCACGTGCTCGATCCGGCCGACGGCGCCAAGGTGCGCACCATGCCGGCGCCGCACGGGGCTGTGACCGGCCTGGCCTTCGACGGCAAGCGGCTGTGGGCCGCCGATCGCAGCCTGGACGAAATCTACATGGTGGACCGCCGGCACGGCGAGGTGCTGGGCATCCTGTATAGCCCGGGCCCGCACCCCTGGGGTCTGACCTTCGACGGCGAGCGGTTGTGGTGCAGCGATTACCAGACGCGCAAGCTGTTCGCCATCAGGGTCGAGGCCGACAAGCCGCTGATGCACCTCGAGGACAAGACGTTGCGGGTCGAGCACGTGATCCACTTTCTGTCGCAGGGGCCGGACAACGTCGATATCGTCGATTTCTTCATTGCGGTGCCCGCCAGCCGTTACCACCAGACCATCCTGGGCAAGCCGGTGTTCTCGCCGGAGCCGCGCACCGTGCTGAGCGACCGTTGGGGCCAACGGGTGGCCCACTTTCGCCAACAGGACGTCAAGCCGGGCACTTTTCTCGAGCCGCGCATCGCCGTCGATGCGGTTCTGCACCGGACTCAATTCTGGATTCTGCCCGAACAGGTGGGCCCGCTGCGCAACATTCCGCGCAAGATACGCCGGCAGTACCTGGCCGATGGCACCAAGTACCGGTTGAACAACAAGACCATCCGCCGGGCGGCGCGTGAGGCGGTCGGCGACGAACGCCATCCCTACTGGATGGCGCGCAAGATCTACCACTACGTGCGCGACAAGCTGGAGTACAAGCTCTCCCCGCCGGGTTGGGACGCTGCCCCGCTGTTGCTCGAGCGGGGCACGGGCTCCTGCTCGGAGTACACCTTCGTCTTCGTGGCCCTGTGCCGGGCCAACGGCATTCCGGCGCGCTACGTCGGCGGGGTGGTCACCCGCGGCGACGACGCCTTCGTCGACAACGTCTTCCACCGCTGGGCCGAGGTCTACCTGCCCGGGGTGGGCTGGATCCCGGTCGACCCGGATCGCGGTGACCGCGACACCCCGCGCGGGGTGGCGCTGGGCTTCGGCCACCTGGACAACACCCTGCTGGTGACCACGGAGGCCGGCGGCCAGAGCGAGTATCTGGACTGGAAGTACAACGGCAACGTCAAGTGGTCCTTCCGCGGCCGCACCCAGGTCTACGTCGAGCACATCGGCGAACTGGCGCCGCTGGGCGAGGTGGATCGCGAGCCCGCGCCCGGCGACGCGCCCGAGCCCATGGTGGCCCCTTGAGGCGGCCGGCGGCCGGGGGAGTAGCGCGGCGGCGCGCGGACCTGCCCTCGTGCTGGACGGCGGCCTTGCTGCTGGGGACGCTGGCTTCGCTGGCGGCCGGCGGCGCGGCCGCGCGCAACTGGGGCATCCTGGACGTCTCCGGCACCTACGAGACCACCATGTCGCTGCTGGAGCCGGGCAACCCGGCCAGCCCGGTGAAGGGCACGGTGGATCTGGACCGCGTCGAACGCTTCGAGACTACCTGGCTGGAGCCGGGGCTGCACTACATCTACAGCGGCGATCACCACCAGCCGGCCCGCGTCGACGCCGCCGAGCAGGTGGCGCTGCTTATCCACGGCGTGGACGAACCCGGGCCCAACTGGGACACCGCCTTGCGCTTGCTGGCGCGCGATCCGCGCACCCTGGTCTTCTTCTTCGTCTGGACCAAGTGGAACCGGCCGCATTCGGTGGAGTACTGGATCGGCCACGATCTGGCCCAGCTGGCCCGGGCATACTCCGGCAAGGTGGAGCGACTGCAGGTGGTGGCCCACTCGGCCGGCGGCGTGCTGCTGCTGCAGTCGCTGTGCCTGCCGGAGTCGTCGCGCCTGTGCGCCTACGACCCGGCCGAGCACCACGACCTCGAGGTGCGCTTCCACACCATCGCCAGCCCGCTGGGCGGCTTCGGCATGCGGGCCACCAGCATGGCCAGCGCCATGGCCGGGGCGGTCACCGCCCATGTGGGCTCGCAGATCACCTACTACGACGTGATCCCGCAGATCGACATGACCGTCTGGTTCACCTCCTACGAGACCGACGGCGTGCTCAAAAAACAGCACGGCCGCGACATGCGCTTTCCCCGCTTTGCCGGCGAGGCCCCCGAGGTCGCCACCCGGCCGCTGCCCGACTGCACCCACGACAGCGCCATCCGCAAGGGCATACAGCAGATCTTCGGCATCGCCGGGCCCGAGCAGCCGCCGACCGATGGACCCTGGAAGCTGATCTACCGCGACGAGGCCGAGAACCCGGCCGCCGAGGCCGAGCGGGAGGACCGTGGCTGGCGCCAGGTGCCCCGCTGAGGCCGGCAAACGGCTCAGCGCCCGCCGTGCCGTTCGCTGTGCTGCCCGTCGCCGGATTTCATGTGGCCGGACTTCATGTGGCCCGACTTCATGTGGCTGGACTTGTCGCCGGCGCCCGGACCGGCGACGATCTCGCCGCAGCGCAGCATCTTGGCGCCGTAGTAAGGGTTGGCGATGCGCGTGTCGTCCTTTTGCAGCCAGGAGCCGGGCGCCATGGAGCAGTACATGACGCTGACCCCGTCTGGCTTGCGCAGCGTGGCCCACAGCGCCATGGGCTTGGACAGCGCCTTGAGCGCCTCGCGCATGGCGTCGATGTCCTCGGCCGCAGCCAGCTTTTCGGCGGCCGTCTCGAGCTTCTGCGGGATCTGGCGGAGATGGTCCCGCTGCTCGCCGCTGACCCCGCTGGGATCGAGCCCGGCGGCGGCCGCGCGTATCCGCTCGGCCGCCCGCTGCACGCCCGCGGTCTCGTCGGCCGCCAGGGTCTTGGGGATGGGCAGGTAGAACTCGAGCACCGGTTCCATCTGCGTGTCGAAGTCGGAATCGCCGGCCCTAGCTGCTCCTGTCAAAGCCGGCAGAACGGCGAGAGCGAGTGGGAACGCCAGTCGTTTGCCGAGGTCTCGCATGATGGCCTCCTTCGGGTTCAATCCCGCGCCAGCTGGCGGCGGTGCTGCCAGCGTTTCCAGATGAGGTAGACGGCCGGCAGGATGATCAGGGTCAGCACGGTCGACGAGATCAGCCCGCCCACCATGGGCGCGGCGATGCGCTTCATCACGCGCACCCCGGTCTCGGTGCCGAACATGATCGGCAGCAGGCCGATGGTGGTGGTGGCCACGGTCATCAGCTTGGGCCGGACGCGGTCGACGGCACCTTCGACGATGATCGAGTTCAGGTCGGACAAGCGCTGCAGCCGTCCCTCTGTCCGCCAGCGCCGGTAGGTCGCGTCCAGGTAGACCAGCATGATGATGCCCGTCTCGGCGGCCAAGCCGGCCAGGGCGATGAAGCCCACCGCCACCGCCACCGACATGTTGTAGCCGGCGGCCCACATCAGCCAGATGCCGCCGACCAGGGCGAAGGGCAGTCCGAGCATGACGATCAGGCTCTCGGTGATGGAGCGAAAGTGCATGAACAGCAGTAAAAAGATGATCGCCAGCGCCAGCGGCACCACCAGCGCCAGACGCTCGGCGGCGCGCTCCATATAGGCGTACTGGCCTGACCAGGCGATGGACACACCCGGCGGGATGTCGACCTGCTCGGCCACCGCCCGCTTGGCGCGCTCGACGTAGCCCCCCAGATCGCTGGTCTTCAGGTCGACGAAAATCCAAGCGGTGCGCTTGGCGTTCTCGCTCTTGATCATCGGCGGGCCCTTGCTGATGGTGATGTCGGCCACCTGGGCCAGCGGCACGGCGTGGCCCATGGGGGTGGGCACGGCCACCCGTTCGAGCGCCTCCACGCTGGAGCGCAGCTCCCGGGGGTAGCGCACGTTGATCGGGTAGCGCTCGAGGCCTTCGATGGTGACGCTCTGCACGCTGCCACCGATGGCGGTCTTGACCACGGCGTTGACCGCGCCGACGGTCAGACCGAAGCGGGCGGCGTCCTCGCGGCGCACGATGATGTCGATGTAGTTGCCGCCGACCACCCGTTCCGAGTAGGCCGACAAGGTGTCGGGCAGCTCGCGGACGACGGCTTCGATTCGCTCGCCGATGGCCGAGAGCTGCTCCAGATCGGGACCCATCAGCTTGATGCCCACCGGCGTCTTGATGCCCGTGGCCAGCATGTCGATGCGGGTCTTGATGGGCATGGTCCAGGCGTTGGTCAGCCCGGGAAACTGGACCATGGTATCCAGTTCGTCGATGATGTCCGTGATGGTCTTGCCCTCGAGCCATTCGGATTTGTCCTTCAGTATGATAGTGGTCTCGATCATCGACAGCGGTGCCGGGTCGGTGGCGGTGTCGGCCCGGCCGACCTTGCCGAGCACGTGCTCGACCTGCGGATGGGTGGCGATGATCTTGTCGGTCTGTTGCAGCAGCTCTTTGGCCTTGGTGATGCTGATGCCCGGCGGGGTGGTCGGCATGTAGAGCAGATCGCCCTCGTTGAGCGGTGGCATGAACTCGCTGCCCAGCCTGGAGTATGGAACCAGGGTGGCGCCGGTGATCAACACGGCGACGAGCACGGTGGATTTGGGGAAACGCAGCACGCCGCGGATGACCGGCTTGTAGATCCAGATGAAAAAGCGGCTGATGGGGTTTTTGGCCTCGCTCAGTATTTTGCCGCGGACGAAGTAGAACATCAGCACCGGGACGATGGTGACCGCCAGCACGGATGCGGCCGCAATGGCGAAGGTCTTGGTGTAGGCCAACGGCGTGAACAGCCGGCCCTCCTGCTGCTCGAGCGTGAAAACCGGCAAAAAGCTGATGGTGATGATCAGCAGCGAGAAGAACAGCGCCGGGCCGACCTCCTTGCTGGAGCGGATGACCAATTCGACCTGGGATGCGCCGGGCTCGCGTTCGCGGTGCTTGTGCAGGTTTTCGACCATCACCACCGAGGCGTCGACCATCACCCCGATGGCGATGGCGATGCCGCCCAGGCTCATGATGTTGGCGTTGATGCCCATGGCCTTCATGATGATGAAACTGGCCAGAATACCAACCGGCAGTGTGAACAGGGCCACGAAAGCCGATCGAAAGTGAAGCAAGAAGAAGATGATCACCAGGGCCACGACGATCATCTCCTCGGCCAGCTTTTCGGCCAGTGCTTCGATGGCGTCGAGGATGAGCACCGAGCGATCGTAGCTGGTATTGACCTCCACGCCTTCGGGCAGGCCCACCTCGAGTTCGGCCAGGCGCTGCTTGACCCGGTCGATGACCTCCAGCGCGTTTTCGCCGTAGCGGATGACCACGATGCCGGCGACGGCCTCGCCCTTGCCGTCGACCTCTATCACGCCGCGTCGTATCTCGGGGCCAAGCTGGATGCGGGCCACCTGGCCGAGCATGATCGGGGTGTGGGTTTCGGCGTCGACCGCCAGCGGGATGTTGCGCAGGTCGTCCAAGGACTGGACGTAGCCCTTGCCGCGGACCATGTACTCGGTCTCGCCCATCTCCAGCAGCCGGCCGCCGACGTCGATGTTCGAGTCTCGCACCGCCCGGTTGACCTGCTGCAGGCTGAGGTCGTAGGCCCGCAGCTTCTCTGGATCGACCTCGATCTGGTACTGCTTGACGAAGCCGCCGGCGCTGGCCACCTCGGCCACGCCGGTCAGCGCCATCAGCTCGTAGCGCAAATACCAGTCCTGGATGGAGCGCAGCTGTTGCAGGTCGTGGCGGTCGGAGGTCAGCGAGTACATGTACACCCAGCCGACGCCGGTGGCGTCCGGGCCCAGCTGGGGTGTCACGCCTGCGGGCAGGCGGCTCTGGACGAAGTTGAGGTACTCCAGCACCCGCGAGCGGGCCCAATACATGTCGGTGCCGTCTTCGAAGATGATGTAGACCATGGAGAAGCCGAAGAAGGAGTAGCCGCGGACGGAAGTGGCGTAGGGTACCGAGAGCATGGCCGTGGTCAACGGGTAGGTGACCTGGTCCTCGACCACGCCCGGCGACTGGCCCGGCACCTCGGTGTAGACGATCACCTGCACGTCGGACAGGTCGGGGATGGCGTCGACCGGCGTGTGGAGCATGGACCAGACGCCGATGGCGATCACCAGACCGGTAACGATGACCACGAAGAAGCGGTTCTTGACGCTGTGCTCGATGATCCAGTCGATCATGGCGCCCCCTGAGGGGCCGTCCGCTTTTTCTCCACCAAGTCCATGCCACAGATGGGACACGAGCCGGGCTCGTCTTGGACGATTTGCGGGTGCATGGGGCAGGTCCAGTAGGTGGCGGCGTGGTCAGGGTGCTGCTGGGCCTCATCGTATGCTGCCGGTGGCGCATCGGCTGCGGACTCAGCCCGCTTTTTTTGAGCCTGCAGGCGATCGTCCATCATCTTCTGCACCGCCTCTTGCAACTGCGACTCGCTGTCGAGCAGGAACTGGCCGGAAGTGACCACGGTCTCGCCGGCGCGCAGGCCGCTCAGCACCTCGGTGCTGTGATCGCTGCCGACCAGGCCGGTGACCACCTGGCGCGGCTCGTATTTGCCCAGGCCCCGGGCCACGAAAACGATGTTGCGCTCGCCCGAGTGGATGACGGCCTCGGTGGGGATGCGCAGCACGTACTCTTTACGCCGGGCCTCGATGCGCACGGTGGCGAACATGCCGGGCTTGAGTTCCACGCCGGGATTGTCGAACTCCAGGCGCACTTTCAGCGTGCGGCTCTTGGCGTTCAGGGTGGGGTAGATATAGCCGACCTGGCCCCGGTACTGCCGGCCGCGCTGGAAGGACAGCTCCATGGTGGCCTTCTGGCCCACCTCGATCCAGGGGGCGTCGAACTCGTAGACCTCGGCGGTGACCCAGATCTTTTTCAGATTGCCGATGCGGTAGAGATCGCGGCCAGCCTCGACCCGCGCCCCGGCGACCACGCTCTTGTGCAGGATGTAGCCGGTGCGCGGCGCCTTGATGACCAGACTGCGCTCGACGTTTTGTTTTGCGATGATGGTGTCGAGCACGCTGGCGGGAATGTCCCACAGGCGCAGCCGTTCGGCCGCCGAGCGGGTCAGCTGGCTGTCGGCGCCGCGGGTGTTGTGGGCCAGCAGGTACTCCTTCTGGGCGCTGACCAGCTCGGGCGAGTAGATGGAGAACAGCCACTGGCCGCGCTTGACCTGCTGGCCGGTCCGGTCGGCGTAGATGCGTTCGACCCAGCCGGAAAAGCGCAGGTTGACCACGCTGATCTCGTCCTCGGCCACGTCCACCTCGCCGATGGTGCGGATCTGGCGCGCGATGGGGCCCCGCTCCACGTGTGCCACGCGCACGCCCATGTTCTGCACCATGACCGGATCCACGGTCACCGTCTTGGTGGACTTGCCGGCGGCCTTCGAATCGCCTTCGCAGACGGGCACCAGGTCCATGCCCATGGGCGACTTGCCCGGTTCGTCGCGGATGAACTCCGGGTCCATGGGGGCCACCCAGTACGCGACCTGCTCGCATTCAGCCGCTTCGCCGCTCGCCGCCTTGTCCGCAGCAGGATCGCGCGCTTGTCCGGTCACGCTCGGCGATTTCTTCTCGACCAGGTCCATGCCGCAGATGGGACACGAGCCGGGCTCGTCCTGGACGATCTGCGGGTGCATGGGGCAGGTGTAGTAGATCTCGTCGGCCGCCCGGGCCTCGGCGGGCAGTTCGAGCCGGGCCTGGCCGCTGAAGTGGACGCCGATGGCCAGTGTGGCCAGCGCGACGGCGCTGGCCGCCGCCGGCAGCCAGCCCGGACGTCTGGAAAAAGGCTTGGGCATGGTGGCCTCCTCAGTCCTCGTCGCTCGGCGCGGCCCGACCGGTGAACTCGTCGAGGGTCGCCCGTTGGATGTGGGTCTGGGTGACCGCCACCAACCGGGCCCGCTCGAACTCCAGCAGCTGCAGCTCGGCCTGGTAGAGCGAGGCGAAGTCGGCCCGATCGCTCTGGTAGGCCGCCTGGGTGGACTCCAGCGTGCGGCGCGAGTCCGGGATCAGGCCCTGGCCATAGGTGCGCGCCTTGGCCGCGGCCCGCTCCCAGTCGGCCAGCGCGGTCTGGATGCGGGCCCGGATGCGGTCCAGCTCGGCACCGCGGCGCGCCGCGCTGGCCGCCGCGGCCGACCGGTGGACGGCCTGCTGCTCGGCGGCGCGGTCGGTGTAGTCGACAGGCAGCGGCAGCGACAGGCCCAACGTTATCTGGTCGCCGCCGTCGTCGACGCCGGCCGGATGGCGGATGCGGTAGGCGGCCCAGACGGTGATGTCCGGCCAGCGCTCGTAGCCGGCCTCGTCGGCGGCCAGCCGCTCGGCCCGGGCCCGGGCGGTCAGCATGGCCAGCCACGGGTTGCCGGCCTCGGCCGCGGTGAACCAGTCGTCCAGCGGGCGCCGGGGCAGGGGGGCCGGATCGAATTCGGCCGGCGTGTCGACCGCCGTGGTCGGCGCGCGGTGCAGCACCGCGTTGATCTCGGCGCGCAGCGCGCGCTCCCGGCGGGCGAAGTCGGCCCGCTCGTCCCGCAGGCTGGCCTGCAGCACCTCCAGCCGCATCAGGTCGTGCTGGCCGGCCTTGCCCACCTGGTAGCGGGCGCGGACCGAGGCGATCAGCTCGCCGACCAGCTCGACGTGATCATCGATCAGCCGGCGCAGCTGGCGCACCAGGGCCAGCGACCAGTAGCCGCGGCGCAGCTCGGCGGCCAGCTGGTTGCGCTTGGCGGCCAGGGAGTGGTTTGCCGCCGCGGCGTGGCCCTGCACGGTCGCCCGGCGGCGCTCGTTCTTGCCGGCCAGCGGGATGGTCTGCTGCATCCGCAGCTGCACCGCGGTCATCGGCGAGTCGCCCATGCTCCAGCTGTCCCAGGGGAAGTTGCCGTACTCGACCGCGAAGACCGGATCGGCCCAGCGCTGCACCGCCCGCGCCCGGTGGCGCAGGCCGGCGATGCGATGCCCGATGGCCTCGAGTTCGGGGTTGGCCGCCAGCGCCCGGCGCACCAGATCAGCCGGGTCATCTGCCGCCCGAGCCGCGCTGGCCAGGACGAAGGGCAGCAGCAATATCCCGACCCGGCATGGATTCGACCGCCCGTGAACTGGTTTTTCGGGTTCCCTTCCCATGGCAGCTCCTTGCACCAGGCGCCGGACTGAACTCGCAGCGCTGGGGGTAGAAGCAAATCTAAGCACGTCTCCGGTTGGAGCAACCGGTTGCAGGTACAATTGTCGAGTGGAACCGATGTGTTCCGGCATCTGAAGCAACACCGCCCACAGCTAATCCACCAAGATTATAGCAAAAGTTGAGTATCGAATGATCGCGGCCTCTAGCCTCTACGATGCCTCTGGCACCTCGGGTGGGCACATCGGGTGGGCACCTCGGGTGACCACCGTGGCGAAAACATTGGTTGTGTCGAGGCGACTGGTTTAATAAACTGGTTGTTAGGAGGAGCCATGACCATACCCTGGGAAGAGGTTGGGGCCTTCGATGCCAAGACCCGGCTGTCGGAGCTGCTGCGCGAGACCGAGCGCGGGCGCTCTTTCTTGATCCTGCGCCGCGGCAGGCCGGTGGCGCGGCTGCTGCCGCCGGCGGCCGAGGAGGGGGGCGAGCGTGAGCTGGCCGCTGCGCTCGAGGCGCTGCGCCGCTTTCGGGCCCGGTACCCGGGCCGCAGCGACGTGGCGGCGCTGGTGCGCGAGGGCCGCGATCGATGAGCGAATGGGTGCTCGACTGCTCGGCCGCGCTGGCGCTGGCGCTGGCCGATGAGGACTGCCGGGCTGTCGAGCGGTTGCTGGGCGGGATGGCCGCGGGCGAGGCGCTCTGGGTACCGCCGCTGTTCTGGTCCGAGCTCGGCAACGCGCTGGAGATGGCCCGGCGCCGGGGCCGGCTGCCGGAGGCGGCCGTCGCCGAGTGCCTGGCGCTGCTCGAGCGCCTGCCGCTGAAGACCGACTGGCTGCTCGGCTTGCCTGCCGCCCGGCTGCACCGCCGCATGGCCGCCCAGCACGACCTGACCGCCTACGACGCCAGCTACCTCGAACTGGCCGAGCGCCGCGGCCTGGGCTTGGCCACCCTGGACCACGGCCTGGCGGAGGTCGCCTCCCGCTGCGGCATTTCGGTGTTGGCCGCGAGTTGAGTCGAGACGGAGCCTCGGTGCCACCACGGTTCCCCTGACCCCCCGGGCGGGCGGACCCCTCGGGCGGGCGCCGTTGTGCGAGTGCTCAACGGTTCCCCCTCAACGGTTCCCCTGACCCCTCGGGCGGGGACCCCTCGGGCGGGCGCCGTTGTGCAAGTGCTCAACGGTTCCCCTGACCCCTCGGGCGGACCCCTCGGGCGGATCCCTCGGTCGGGGGGGGTTCGGTCAGCGGCGGCGGGCGGCGCGGCGGTGGTCGCGGAAGAGGCGCGCCATGGGGCGCATGTCGATGTTCTTGGGGCAGGCCTCGGAGCACTCGCCCTCGTTGGTGCAGTTGCCGAAGCCGGCGGCGTCCATGGCGGCCACCATGGCGAGCACCCGGCGCTCGCGTTCCGGTCGGCCCTGGGGCAGCAGGCCGAGGTGGGTGATGCGGGCGCCGACGAAGAGCATGGCCGCGGCGTTCTTGCAGGCGGCCACGCAGGCGCCGCAGCCGATGCAGGTGGCGGCGTCGAAGGCCCGATCGGCGGCTGGCTTGGGCACCGGGATGCCGGCCGCCTCGGGCGCGGCGCCGGTGCGCACCGAGACATAGCCGCCGGCCTGCTGGATGACATCGAAGGCCGAGCGGTCGACCATCAGGTCGCGGATCAGCGGAAAGGCGCGGGCGCGCCAGGGCTCGACCACGATGGTGTCGCCGTCTGTGAACGAGCGCATGTGCAGCTGGCACAGGCTGGTGCCGTGCTGGCCGCCGTGGGCGCGGCCGTCGACCATGGTGCCGCAGCAGCCGCAGATGCCCTCGCGGCAGTCGTGCTCGAACACCACCGGCTGCTCGCCGGCCAACACCAGCTCCTCGTTCAGATCGTCGAGCATCTCCAGAAAGGACTGGTCGGGCGAGACCGTCCGGCGCAGGTAGGTCTCGAAGCGGCCGGGCGCGCCCGGGCCCGGCTGGCGCCAGATCTTCAGGGTCAGCTTCAGGGTCGCTGCGGGGCTCATTTGTAGGACCTCTGGCTGGGTTTGACGTGCTCGAAGGCCAGCGGCTCGACGTGGCGCCGCGGCGGCTCCTCGGGGCCGGTGTATTCCCAGACCGCGGCGTGGCAGTAGTTCTCGTCGTCGCGCAGCGCTTCGTTGTCCTCGGTCTGGCTCTCCTCGCGGAAGTGGCCGCCGCAGGACTCGCGCCGCTCGAGCGCATCGCGCACCATCAGCTCG
>CAYVQE010000014.1:0-1270 GCA_964454005.1 uncultured Myxococcales bacterium | reverse complement strand
AGTCGATGAAGTCGCCCAGCCGCAGGGTCTTTTCCAGCTGGGTGTTCAGGTCGCCGGCCGTGCCGGGCACGGTCACATCGCTGGCAAAGGCCTCGCGGATGGCCGGCAGCTGCTCCAGCGCCTGGCGCAGCCCGGCCTCGTTGCGGCTCATGCCGCACTGGTTCCACAGCAGCTTGCCGAGCTGCTTGTGGATGTCGTCGGCGGTGCGCCGGCCCTGGACGGCCAGCAGCCGCTCGGCCCGTGCGGCGAAGGCGCGCTCGGCATCGGCGAAGGCGGCGTGGTCGTCGGCCACCGCGCCGGGCGTTCGCTCGGCCAGGTAGCCGCCGACGGTGGCCGGCAGCACGAAGTAGCCGTCGGCCAGCCCCTGCATCAGCGCCGAGGCGCCCAGCCGGTTGGCGCCGTGGTCGGAGAAGTTGGCCTCGCCGAGCACGAACAGGCCGGGCAGGTTGCTCATCAGATCGTAGTCCACCCACAGCCCGCCCATGGTGTAGTGCAGCGCCGGGAAGATCCGCATCGGGGTGCGGTAGGGGTTTTCGCCGGTGATCTTCTCATACATCTGGAACAGGTTGCCGTACTTCTCGCCCACCGCGGCCTCGCCCAGCCGCGCGATGGCGTCGGCGAAGTCGAGGTAGACCGCCAGCCCGGTCTCGCCCACGCCGTGGCCGGCGTCGCACACCGCCTTGGCCGCCCGCGAGGCCACGTCCCGCGGCACCAGGTTGCCGAAGGCCGGGTAGCGTTCCTCCAGGTAGTAGTAGCGTTCGGCTTGCGGGATGGCGGCCGGCGCCCGCTCATCGTCCGGCTCGCGCGGCACCCACACCCGGCCGTCGTTGCGCAGGCTCTCGCTCATCAGCGTCAGCTTGCTCTGCCGGTCGCCGTGGACCGGGATGCAGGTCGGGTGGATCTGGGTGAAGCAGGGGTTGGCGAAACCGGCGCCGCGCCGGTAGGCGGCCATGGCCGCCGAGACATTGCAGTTCATGGCGTTGGTCGACAGGAAGAACACCCGCGAGTAACCGCCGCTGGCCAGCACCACCGCATCGGCGGCGATGCGCTCCAGCCCGCCGTCGAGCAGGCGGCGGGCCACCACGCCGCGGGCGCGGCCGTCGACCACCACCAGCTCGACCATCTCGCGCCGCGGCAGCAGCCGCACCGTGCCGGCGTGCACCTGGCGCATCAGCGCCCCGTAGGCGCCCAGCAGCAGCTGCTGGCCGGTCTGGCCGCGGGCGTAGAACGTACGGCTGACCTGCGCGCCGCCAAAGGAACGATTGGCCAG
>CAYVQE010000013.1:52372-76264 GCA_964454005.1 uncultured Myxococcales bacterium | reverse complement strand
GTGGGCGGCATCGAGGCCGAGGCGGTCATGCTCGGCCAACCGCTGTACATGCTGCTGCCCGAGGTGGTCGGCTTCGAGCTGGCCGGCGCGCTGCCGCCGGGTGCCACCGCCACCGATCTGGTGCTGCGGGTGACCGAGCTGCTGCGCGCCCACGGTGTGGTGGGCAAGTTCGTCGAGTTCTTCGGTTCGGGGCTGGCCGGGCTGAGCCTGCCCGACCGGGCCACCATCGCCAACATGGCGCCCGAGTACGGCGCCACCATGGGCTTTTTCCCGGTCGACGCGGCGACGCTGGACTACCTGCGGCTGACCGGCCGTTCGGCCGCGACGATCGCGCTGGTCGAGGCCTACTGCCGCGAGCAGGGCCTGTTCCACGGTCCGGACGCGCCGGTGCCGGAGTACAGCCAGCGGCTGAAGCTCGAGCTGGACACCGTCACGCCGAGCCTTGCCGGACCCAAGCGGCCCCAGGATCGGTTGGGGTTGGCCCAGGTGCCGCAGGCCTTCGGTGAGGGGTTGACCGCCCCGGTCGGCCCGCAGGGCTTCGGCCTGGACGCGGCCCAGCGCGAGGCCGCGGTCGAGGTCGAGCACGCCGGGGAACGCTTCAGGCTGCACCACGGTTCGGTGGTCATCGCGGCCATCACCTCGTGCACCAACACCTCCAACCCCAGCGTGCTGTTGGGCGCCGGGCTGCTGGCCAAGAACGCGGTCGAGCGCGGGCTGCACCGGCGTCCCTGGGTCAAGACCTCCTTCGCCCCGGGGTCCAAGGTGGTCACGCGCTACCTGGACAAGGCCGGGCTGACGCCCTACCTCGAGGCGTTGGGTTTCCACTTGGTGGGTTACGGCTGCACCACCTGCATCGGCAACTCGGGGCCGCTGCCGCAGCGCATTCGCGACGCCATCGCCGACGGCGGGCTGGTGACCGCGGCGGTGCTGTCGGGCAACCGCAACTTCGAAGGCCGCATCAACCCCGACGTGCGGGCCAATTACCTGGCCTCGCCGCCGCTGGTGGTTGCCTATGCCCTGGCCGGCCGCATCGACGTGGACTTCGAGCGCGAGCCGGTGGGCCGCGACCCCAACGGCCAGCCGGTCACCCTGGCCGAACTCTGGCCGTCGGCCCGGCAGATCCGACAGGCGGCTGCCGCCCACGTGGCGCCGGCTGGCTTCGCCGCCGAGTACGCCGACGTGTTCGACGGCAACCCGCAGTGGAACGCGGTGCCGGTGCCCGGCAGCCGGAGCTACGCCTGGGATCCGGAGTCGTCCTATGTCCGCGAGCCGCCGTTCTTCCAGCAGGTCACCCCAGAGCTGCCGCCGCTGCGGCCTCTGCGCGACGCCCGGGTGCTGGTCTGGATGCCGGACTCGACCACCACCGATCACATCAGCCCGGCCGGCGCCATCGCGCCCGACTCGCCGGCGGCCCGCTACCTGCACCGCCACGGGGTCGAGGAGCACGATTTCAACTCCTACGGCTCGCGTCATGATGCGCGTCACCTTCGCCAACATCCGCATCAACAACCGGCTGCTGCCCGGCGTGGAGGGTCCGCTCACCCGGCACTTCCCTTCGGGCGAGCAGCTACCCATCTGGGATGCGGCCACGCGTTACCTGGAGGCTGGCACCGACCTGATCGTGCTGGCCGGCAAAGAGTACGGTGCCGGCTCCAGCCGCGATTGGGCGGCCAAGGGCACGGCGCTGCAGGGGGTGCGGGCGGTGATCGCCGAGAGCTTCGAGCGCATCCACCGCTCCAACCTGGTGGGCATGGGGGTGCTGCCGCTGCAGTTCGCCGAGGGCCAGAGCGCCGAATCGCTGGGGTTGAACGGTGAGGAGCATTTCACCATCGAGGGGCTGGATGAAGGGGTGCAACCCGGCCAGCAGCTGACCGTGCGCGCCGCCGCCGACGGTGGCGGCGAGAAGACCTTCGCCGTCAGCGCCCGCATCGACACCCCGGTCGAGGCGGTCTACTTCCGCAACGGCGGCATCCTGCACACCGTGCTGCGGCGGATCCTGGCGGATTATTAAGGGGGGCAGGCCGTCAGTCGATCTCGCGCAGGCGCACCGGCAGCAGCACGAAACGGGCCACGGCCAGCAGCAGCAGGCCCGCCAGCGTCCAGAAGGCGACCTCGCTGATGGTGCGCGCCCAGCGGCTGGCCGCGCGCAGCACCTCGATCCGCTCGACATAGATCACCTCGCACGCACCGCCGCCGGTGTCGCTGCGGCTGGTCGAGCTGGCCAGGCGGAAGGCGCGCGGGTCGAAGGTGCCGCCGGAGCCGATGAGTGTCGCCTCGACGTCGACCAGCTTCCCGGTCAGGCGGATCTGATCCCCGGGCGCCAGCTGCCACAGGGTCGTCTCCAGCGCCGGGTCGGCCAGCAGCACGTGGTTGTTGGACAAGGCCTGGTCGAGCACCCGGGCGCCGGCGCTGCGGTAGACGCAGAAACGGCCGTGCTGGCTGAACGCGACGCTGGGGTCGCGGTGCAGGCCGCGGCGCACGTTGTCGCCCCAGATCAGGCACAGGTCCATGGGAAAGACCTCGTCGGATTGACGCACGCTCATGAAGGTGTAGTCGCGCAGGCTGACGATCAGCCCGGCGATGCGGTAGCCGAAGCGCGGCGTCAACCGGTAGCGGTAGCCGTCGCGGCTGAAGTCGATCGGCGAGCTGTCTTCCAGCGCGGTCTGCTGCGGCGCGGCCAGCACGGCCGGGTGGATGGTCTCCACCCCGTCGGCCCGATCGCGCTGCCACCAGCCGACGGCGTAGGCCAGCGCGGCCGCGACCAGCAGGCCGCGGTAGACGCGCACCAGCCGGCGGTAGCGGGCCGAGCCGAGGTGGTCGGTGACCCGCTGGATGGCCTGGGCCAGCCGGCCGCCCGGCGGCGGCCGCTGCGCCGACCGGGCGGCGGCGTAATCGTAGGCGGCGGGGGCGGCCTGTTCGGCTGCATCCGCCGCGGCTGCCGCCGCTGGGACGGCTGCGGGGGGCGGTGCGGCGGATTCGGCCGCGGGCGCTGGCGGCGTCGCGCCGGGCGCCGGGGCTGAGCCGGCGGGCGCGGCCGCCGCACCCGCGTCGGGGGCCTGGCGGCGCTCCGCGGTTTCGCCGTCCAATAGAGCGCGGGCCTCGTCGACCAGCTGATGATCCGGGTAGTGCTCGATCAAAAACTGCGCCATGGCCCGGCCGGCGGCCGGGTTGGCGGCTGGGCCCAGCAGCAGCCGGGCACCGCGCAGGATGGCCGCCGGCGCCTCGGGCCCGGCCAGGTCGCTCTCGGCCGCCAGCCGGCAGGCCCGGGCCGCGTCCAGCGGCCGGTCGCTGCGCTCGAGCAGGTCGGCCAGCTCCAGCGCTGGGGTGGGTCCCAGCTCGGGTTCGCGTCCGGTCGCCTCCAGCAGCCGGAAGGCGCCCATGGCCCGCTCGGCGTCCTCGGCGGCCAGCGCCTGACCCAGCGCCTGCAGCGGATCGTCCGGTCCGTCCAGATCCAGCTCGATGCCGTGCTCCGGGACAGCGTCGAAACCGCCGCCGGCCGAATCGTCCCGCTTCATGCTGAAAGGCTCCCGCGCATGCAGCGCCCGATCTTGCCACCGTCTCCGCACGGCTGGCAAGCCGGCTTGAGCCGGCGCCCGTCTCGTGCTGTGCTGGAAGGTGGAGCGCACGACAGGATCGCCGAACCAGCCGGCGGTCGGGGAGATGCGATGCGATCGAAGGCTTGGATGCCGACGGGCGGCGGAGCGCGGTGGTTCGGGGTGGTGCTGTTGGGCTGGGCGGCCGGTGCGGCGGCCCAGCCGAGCCCGGAGATCCCCTGGACGGTGCAGCACCAGCAGGCGGTGCGGGCCACCCTGCGCGACTACGACGCCCGGCTGCGGGCCGACTACGCCGAGCGGCTGCAGCGCTGGCGGCGGGGCTTCGTCGAGCGGCGGCAAGCGGCGCTCGAAGAAGCCGGTCGCGAGCTGGCCGAGTTGGCGGCCGCCATCCGCGACCGGCGCGAGGTGAGCTGGAAGGTCGTGGGCGAGGACCCGCAGTTCAAGCGGCGGGCGGGCGAGCTGACCGGCGGGTTGATCGACCCGGCCGCGGTGCGCGGCCAGCTGGTCGAATGGGCGCGGGCGGTCGAGCAGCAGACGCGGCGCGAGATGCTGCGCTGTTTCCGCCAGATCATCGCTTCGGATCTGGGCTTGCACTTCGATCAGAAGCTGCGCGGCAAGGTCGAGGCCGCGGTGCGCGCCATCCCGGTCGAGCGGCTGGTGGCCGCCGATGCCACCCGCGAGCAGCTCACCGCGGCCATCATCGGCGGGCTGCCCGGGGTGGTGTTGAGCGACGCCCAGAAGAGCCGCATCGCGGTGGCCGCCGGCGAGCTGGCCCGCCGCGGCGCCCACTGGCTGGCGGTGGCCGAGCTGCAGCTGCCGCCCGACTGGGCCGACATGCTGGCCGGGCTGGCCGGCATGCTGGCCGCCAAGGTGTCCGCCCGCGCGCTGGAGTGGATCGACCGCCGCCTGACCGGTGAGCCCCAGCCGGAAGCCTTCGCCGACGCGCTGCGCCGGGCCCTGGGTGACTGGAACCAGCGCCGGCTGCAACCGAAGCTGGACAGCATCCTGCGCGCCTACCGCTACCGGGTGCTGGAGTTCGTCGAGCGCGAGGCCGAACGAGCGGCGCAACACGTGCTGGAGGGGCCGCGGTGAGCGCGGCGGCCGAGCAGCCCGGCGGCCGCGGCTGGATCGTGTGGCTGGCCGCGCTCGTGCTGCTGGCCGCGGCCGGGGGCTTGGCGCTGTGGCGCGGGGTACATCTCGCCGCCGAGCGCGATGCCCTGGCCGACGCGTTGCGCCAAAGCCGCGAGCGGGCCGCCGCTTGCGTCGCGGAACGCGATGCGCTGCGCCAGCGCCGCGATGCGCTGGTCGCCGAACACGAGAAGCTGGCCGCCGCGCTGGCCGCCGAGCGGGCCGTGCCGCGCGGCAGCCTGGGCGAGCTGTACTTCGACTACGAGCGCTTCGCCCGCCGGCTGCGCTTCGAGGTGGCGCTGCACATCGAGTACCGGGTGCAGTGGCGCCTACAGGTCGACGCCGAAGAACACCAGCCGGTGACCAAGGCGGTGCCGGCGGCCGGGCTGACCAGCCGGCTGCAGGGGGTCTGGCTGGGCCGGCGCTCCAACTTCGCCTTCGGCCTGGTGGTGCTGCCGGACGATGCCGCCGCGCTGCGGCTGCCGGCGGCCGACGCCGCCTTCGAACGGCCGTCGCCCGAGGTGGTCGAGCAGCGCCGCTGGCTGTGGGACGATGAGGCCGAGTACGACCTGGCCGACCCGCCCGTGCGCCGCTTGCTGCACGCCGAGGTGCTGGCCATGGGCGCCGCGGCGCTGGAGCCGCCGGCCGCCGCCCGGGTGGTGCGCGCCTGGCGCGAGCCGGACAAGGGCTACACGGTGCTGCTGCTGGGTCTGGCCGCGGCAGCCGACGGCATCGACCCCGGGCCGCCCTACGTGGGCGAATCGGCCTGGCTGGCCAGCGTGGCCGGGCTGCGGGTCTACCCCATGACCGCGCCCAACGGCGGGGTCATGCTGCACCAGGAGGACATCGGCCGGGCCTACCGCCGCGACCGGCAGCGGGCGCCGGCGGCCGACAGCGCCTACGATTACTTTCGCGCCGGCTGGCTGCGCAGCGACTGGGACGGCATCGCCGGCCGCATCGAGGTGCTGTTCGCCCCGCTGCCGCCCGGCGATCAGGCCCAGCGCCAGCCCCGGGTGCACTCGCTGATCTTCCCGCTGATCGAGCGGCGCGCCTACTGGCTGCCGTTCTGGGCTTTGCGCGAGCGGCTGCTGGCCCCGGCCGAACCGCAGCTCGCCGCCATCCCGGCCTACAACGTCGAACGCCCCAGCTTCGCCCTGCGGCTGGAAGGACTGCCGCTGCGTTCGGCCGGCCAGTGGGATCGCGCGGCCTACCGCAGCGCGCTCTACGCGCTGCTCAAGCAAAAGCCGGTGGCCGAGTGAGGCGACATGCCTGCTGACCTGCTGCGCCATTTGGAAAATCCTTCGGGCCGCGTGGTATGATGCGTCCGGATGGAGCAAGCTGGGAGGAACTCCGTGTTATCGGACACCCAACTGGAAGCACTCATGCGGGATCTGGAGTCCGATCGAGTTGAACGCAAGGAGTCGCTTTCCAATCCCGGGCGCATTCGGGAGGCTGTTTGTGCTTTCGCCAACGACCTGCCGGGCAATCAGGCGCCAGGGGTCGTCTTCATCGGAGTCAAGGACGACGGCTCCTGCGCCGAACTGGAAATTACCGACGGTCTGCTGCGTCAGCTGGCGGACATGCGGTCGGACGGCAACATCACCCCATTCCCCGAGTTGATCGTCCAGAAAAAAAAGTTGGCTGGCTGTGAAGTGGCCGTGGTTCAGGTCGAGCCGTCCCGGTCACCGCCGGTGCGTTACAAGGGACGCGTTTGGATCAGGGTCGGGCCGAGGCGTGCCGTCGCCAGTCGCGACGAAGAAAGGCGGTTGAGCGAGCGGAGGCGTTCGACCGATCTGCCATTCGATCTGCAGGCGGTTGCGAGCGCGTCGCTGGAGGATATGGATCGGGACGGATTCATCAATGACTACTTGGCGGCCAGCGTGAGCCGGGACGTCCTGGAGGAGAACCAGCGCGACTGGATCGACCAGGCGCGATCCTTGCGCTTCCTGACGGCCGATCCGGAACCGGTGCCGACCGTTGTCGGCTTGCTCGTATCGGGGCTTCAGCCGCGGGACCACTTGGCCTGTTCGTACATTCAGTTCATTCGTTTCGACGGCGAGGATCTCGACGCTCCGATCAAGGATCAGAAGGAGATCAGCGGTCCGATCTTGGAGCTGACGAGCAAGCTGGAGGATGTCTTCGAGGCCCATATTCAGATCGCCATGGACATCGAAGGGGTGACCACCGATGAGCGCCGTCCCGACTATCCCCTGGTGGCCCTTCAGCAGCTGTCCAGAAACGCCATCATGCACCGCAACTACGAGGGGACTCATGCGCCCGTGCGCGTGCATTGGTTCCAGGATCGAGTGGAGGTTCAGAGCCCGGGAGGGCCTTACGGACTTGTCAATCGCGACAACTTCGGGCAGCCGAACATCACCGACTACCGCAATCCACACCTGGCCGAAGCGATGAAGAACCTCGGCTTGGTTCAACGATTCGGCGTGGGCATTGCCAAGGCCAAAGCCGCTCTGAGAAGAAACGGAAATCCTGAACTCGAGTTCGAAGTCGAGGATACCCATGTCGGGGTGACGATCCGGAGTGCGCGATGACGGTGCCGGTGGTGACCTTCTTCAACAACAAGGGGGGCGTCGGCAAGACCTCGCTGGTGTATCACCTCGCCTGGATGTACACGGAACTCGGTTTGCGGGTGGTGGTCGCCGATCTGGACCCGCAAGGCAACTTGACCGCCGCCTTTCTCGATGAAGATCAACTCGAGGCGTTTTGGGATGGTCCGGCGGAATCGGAGACCATCTTCGGGATCATCCGACCGCTGCTTCGCGGTACCGGTGACATCGAATCCGCCCAGGTCGAACCCATCGCCGAAGGTCTGGATCTGGTCGTGGGCGATCTGTCATTGTCGTCCTTCGAGGACGAGCTGTCGCAACAGTGGCCCAAGTGTGCGGACGGCGAGGAACGGGCGTTTCGGGTCATTTCCGCGTTTTGGCGGATACTGCAGGCAGCGGTGGAGCGGTGTGAGGCGGACGTCGCCCTCGTCGATCTGGGGCCCAACTTGGGTGCCATCAACAGAGCGGCTCTGATCGCGGCCGATCACATCGTGGTCCCCCTGTCCCCGGATCTCTTCTCGCTGCAGGGCTTGAAAAACCTCGGACCGACGCTACGGAGATGGCGCGGACAGTGGCGGGACCGGATCGAGAAGAATCCCGCCGCCGACCTCGCCCTGCCGGCCGGGGAAATGCGGCCCCAGGGCTATGTCGTGCTGCAGCACTCGGTACGATTGGATCGCCCGGTAAAGGCCTATGAACGATGGATCAAGAGGATTCCCCAGGAGTACCGACGGTCGGTGCTGGGCCAGCAAGTCGGTCCGAGACGGGTTCGAATCGAACGGGATCCGCATTGTCTGGCCATGTTGAAGCACTACCGGAGCCTCATGCCGATGGCCCAAGAAGCCCGCAAGCCGATGTTTTTTCTGAAGCCGGCCGACGGAGCGATCGGTTCCCACGCCCGTGCGGTTCAGTCCGCCTACGCTGACTTCAAGACCCTGGCAGAGCGAATCGCCGACAAGACCGGCATCCCTCTGAGCTGAACCGCGCAATCGGCGCGGGCTGGCCGGCTCAGGGGATGTCCCAGCAGCAGCGGGCGCCCATGAAGGGCTCGGCGGTCTCGCGGGGATAGCTCCTCAGAAGCGATACCGGAATGCCAGGCCGGCGCCAACGGGGCTCGCCGCCGGGGCCAGCTGCAGCTGCGCGTCCGGCCACAGCAGCCAACCGGTGATGGCCAGGCCGGCGCACAGGACCCCGCTGCCGATGGCCAGACCCCGGTACAGCTCCAGCCGGTCCATGGCGCGCTTGGCTGGGCGTTCCAGGGTGGTGCCCTCGTAGTCCAGGTGGGCGTCGATGGCCAGGCCGCCGAAGACCGCCGTGGCCGCCAGGCTCAGACCCACGCCGGTCAGCAGCACGATGGAGGGCAGCTTGCTGTCTGCCTCGGCAGACGCGCGGATCTCGGCGTCGGGGTCGGGCGCGAACGGGACCCCCGGCTCATCGCGTCGGTCCACCCAGCCGCGGTAGTAGCCGGGCCCGTAGGGGTGGGCGAACAGACCGCGCCGGAGGGCGTCGGCCGCGGCGCCACGGGCCTTGGCCCGCAGCGGTGCGAAGCTCAGCGAAGCGAGGTTGGTGGTCTCGCCGGGTCGGGCCTGGAATGCGGCCTCCCTGTCGCCCGAGCGCAGCCACAGCCGGGTGGTGGTGGGCACCACCAGGCGCAGCAGCGCGTGCGGCTCCAGGTGCGCGTCGATCAGCCGCACGCCGCGATCGTCCTCGATCTGGAAGTGCCCCAGTCCGCCCGCCCGACCGCCCAGCAAGCCTTTCCGCTCGATCCACGCAAGCGCCATGAGCGGCGCGTTGAGATCATGCTTCGGCGGCAGGCTGATCACCCGGGGGCGGGCGCGCGGATCGGTCACCTGGCGGTTGGCCGCTGCGATGAAAGCCGCCGCCTCCGAGTAGGCGATCCGGCCGTCCACGTTCACGTCGGCTGCGCCGGACAGCGCGCTGAGCAGCTCGTGGGTGAAAACCCCCGAGCGGATGGCGGACCACTCGTGGCTCTGCCTCCCGGCGCTGGACGCCAGCAGGGCGCCCACGTGCGGGTAGCGTTCGAGGATTCCGGTCCGCAGCAGCGCTACCCGTTCTTCTTCGTCGAACTCCCGAGTCGTCGCGCTCATCTCCCCGGCGATGGCCCCGCGCGATGTGACCAGGCCTTCGGCGTGGCAGGCGTCCACGACCAGGTGGATCGCCTGGGCCGGCAGGGCCAGCAGGTGACGTTCGATCCACGCCTGGTCGATGGTGTCGTCCAACAGGGCCAGGTGGGTCTGGCCCGTGTCGGCGACACCGTGGCCCGAGAAGGTGAAGAAGACCACAGGGGATCGGCCAGCGCGGCGGTCGGCTTGCAGCGCGGGGACGAGCTGGGCCAGGGCCGTTTCCAGGGCGGCCCTCCTGGGCGGGCTGCTCATGGCGGCCAGGTGTGGATGGAGGCGCTGGCTGTCGGTATCGAGGACGGTGAACAACAAGGCGCGCTGGGCGAAAGACGCTGTGAAATCGTGGAAGCGGGCGGCGTCGTCGTCGGCGTAGGAGAGCACGGGCAGAGCCGAACCTGCCGGCGGCTGGTTGACCCCGATGTGGATCCCGTAGATCACCGAATCCGACGCGGCAACCGGAGTCGACAGGGCCAGGGTGATCGCCAGGAAGGTGAACAGGGCTGCCTTCATGGCGCCACCACCTCGAAGCGCCGCTCCACGAGCGGCAGGTCGAACGGTCGGCCGGCGAGCCGGGCTTCGATGGCCGCCCGGATGCGATCCGGCTCGATTGGGCCCTCGGTATAGCAACCGAAGACCCGATAGGCGCCGGCCGGGTGGTCGGCGCCCAGGACCACCCCGCGGGCGCCGAGCGGTTCGCCTTGCAGGGGCAGGCTACCGGTGGTCCGGGACGGGAAGTAGTAGCGCAGCTTGGCGTCGGGCCCCAGGCCCGCGGCCGAGAAGTGGGTCGCGTCTGGCTGGGGCGCGAGCCGAAACGCGAGCAAGCTGTCCCGGGCACACCGCAGACCCGGGCCACCGCCTTGCGGCGGCGCCTTGCAGGTCAAGGTAAATGCGGGCCCTTGGCTGCCGCCCCGGGTGGTGAAGCCGTCCACCCGGGGGGCCTCGGACGGCAGGAGCACCACCAACAACACGACGGCGACCGCGGCAGCGGTCGCCATCGACCAGCGGGCCCACACCCATCTGGACGCGGATCCGGCCGGCTGGTTCGAATCGGTCAGCAGGGCGCCGAGCATGGCCTCCTTTTCCTGCACCGAAAGGTCGGGCGACCCGGCCATGAGGCGATCCAGCTTGCGCTCTTGGTCTGCTCTCACGTGTCCTCCGGCTTGGGAACGAGGGCCGGGAGCGGGCGCAAGGGAGGTGGCGCCCGCTCCCGGGCGCGCTCAGATGCAGCACATCTCGGTCATGACCCCACAGCTCTTGGTGCCGTCCACGTCCGTGCCGGCCGGGCAGTCGCCGCCGGTCATGGTGTCCACGCAGGTCCCACCGGCAGCCTCGCAGTCGTCGCCGCCGCCCGGCGTGCAAAAGCCCGGCAGGCCGCCCATGGCGCCCGTGCAGCCGAGACCGCTCTGGCAATCACCGGCCTGCAGGCAGGGCATCCCCAGGCTGCCGTCGGAGCACATGCCGAGTTCGCCGCCACCCGGGATGAGGCAGTTGAAGCTCGCGGGGCAGTTGGCGCCGCTCTTGCATAAGCCCGTCAGGCAGATGCGGGCCTTGCCGGGGATGTCCTCTTCGTTGCAGACCGAGCCGACCTGGCCCACCGGGCAGGCCCCGTCCTGCGGGCAGGGCGGAAAGGTTACGCAGGTGTTGACCTCTTGATCCACCTCGCCCATGTCCAGGCAGATGGAGAACTGGTCGCAGCCGTCCTGCCCGTCCGGCCGCGGGGTGCACTGGGCCTCGACAGCCACGGCGCTGCACAGGCCCTGCACGCAGGTCTGGTTGGCGGCGCAATCGCCGTCGCCGTCGCAAGCGGGCACCTGCTTGTTGACGCACATTTGGTCGTTGGCCGCCCCGGTAGCGCCGGTGGTGTCGCAGTACTGATTGTCGGCGCAATCGGCGTTGGACATGCAGCCCGGGGCGCACAGCCCGTTGAAACACCACTGCCCGAACGGGCAGGGATTCTGCGCCGAGCACATGAAGAAGCCGTCCAGGGTGGCGTCCATGCACTGGCCCAGCTCCGCCAGGGCGTCGAAGTTGCACCTGCGTCCGTCCAGGCAGTCCTGGTCGTCCAAACAGTTGTTCTTGGCGTCCGAGCCGCCGCCGCAGGCGCCGATGGGCGCGGCCAGGATGCACACCAGCAATGTCTCGATCAG
Source organism: uncultured Myxococcales bacterium (assembly GCA_964454005.1). GTDB lineage: Bacteria > Myxococcota > B64-G9 > B64-G9 > B64-G9 > CAYVQE01. The sequence goes on along the minus strand of CAYVQE010000013.1, from coordinate 64,730 downwards.
GGTTCTCATGGCAAGTCGTCTCCTCGTCATGCGTTGTCGCCACGGGGCCTGCGCGCCTGGTTGCCCGCGCCCCATACCGCCCCTACGCACGGGCCCCGGGCCTGGCCGTTTTTTTTGCCGCCCTCGGTTCATGGCCACAACCTTTTTTTCTTCAGGTGCTTGCGCAGCAATCGGCGCAGGCGGCCCTCCAGGGTGCGCACCCGTCGGCGGCTGATCCCCAGCCCGGCGGCGGTCTGTTCCTGACCCATGGCCTGCTCGTAGCGAAACCGGTAGACGGCCCGCAGCTCCTCGGGCAGCGCCGCGGCCCAATTCCGGGTGGCCTCCCGCTGGCGGTTGAAGTGGGCCAGGCTGGCCGGATCCTCGTCGGGCAGGGGCTGATCCGAGTCCAGGATCTCGTCGATGTCGCCCAGGCTGGCGCCTGCGGCACAGTCCGACGGAGAGACCTCGCGGCCCGATCGGCGCAGCCGATCGATCATCAGGTTCTTGGCGATCCGCAACAGGTAGGGCCGCAGCGGATGGGCCGGGTCGTAGGCCTGCCGCGCTCGCTCGGCGAACAGGCGCGAGAAGGTCTCCTGGATCAGATCGCACTGGGTCTGGGGGTCGGCCACGCCCGGCACCGCCGCGACCTTGCCGCGGCTGTAGACGAAACCGCGCCGGATCAGCACGGCCACCTGATCCACGTAGGCCCGGTAGACTCGCTCCAGGGCGCGCGGGTCTCCCGAGCGAAAGGCGTTCGGATCCAGGCTGCCTTCGCCTGGCGTGACGGACGCTTGCTTCGCGGCATCGGTTCGCGGTGCGGCCCCAGGGTACATGGCACTGTTTGACATCGACCGGCCGGGTGATATTCAGGCATTCGGAAGCCCGCCGGCTGGACCTGCTGCAAGCCGACCGCCTCGCCCCTGATTTTCCATCATATCTCACCTCGGCTGCGATTTCTGCGGATCGAGAAGCGGGCCCTTGGGGCAAACGCTGGCCTCAACAACGCTCGGGCTCAGGGGATGTCCCAGCAGCAGCGGGTGCCCATGAAAGGCTCGACCGTTGCGCGGGGGTGGCTCTCGTAGTCGCGGTTGGGGTCGGGGTAGCAGTTGGCCATCTTGTCGACCTCGAAATCGTCCGCGCCGTCCGTGCGGCACGGGCGGCACCGGGCGCCGTCATCGCAGAGCTGGCAATAATAGGCGCCGCCGGCCACCAGGGCGCTGTCCGGGCCGAAGTCGCTGTCGTCGGCCACCCACTCCAGCACATTGCCGCTCATGTCGTAGCAGCCGTAGTCATTGGTGCAGTCGGCGAAGTCGCCGGTGGCGGCCTTGCTGCCGGGTTCGGGAAAGCCGATGTTGCACACGGCCGGCACCAGATACTGGCCGTAGGGAAAGGCCAGCGACTGGCTGCCGGCGCAGGCGCGCCACCATTCGGCGCCGGTGCACAACCGCTTGCCCTGGGCCTGGCAGGCCCATTGGGCCCGGTACCAGCTGACGTGGCCGGAGGGCAACCGGCCGGGCAGCGAGCAGGCGTAGACCTCGGTCGTGCGTTGACCGGCGGCCGGAAAGCCCGCGGGATAGTCGTCGGACCCCAGGCCGTAGGCGTCGGGATCGGCGCAGTCGGCCGCCGGGGTCAGAACGACCTCGTAGGCGTCGATGGCCACGCCCTGGCCGATGGGCACCATCACCCCGCCGGGTTCGTCGGCCACCCCGCTGCAGTTGTTGTCCAGCCCGTCGCCGGCCTGCGCACCGAGTTCGGCCACCGGGAGCGCGGCCGCGTCCTCGTCGGTGGCGCCGTCGCAGTCCTCGTCTACCCCGTCGCAGTTCTCGTCCACCCCGGCGGTATAGCCCGGCCCGTAGTCGCAGCGGCTCCAGGCACCGTCCTCGCAGTGCTGCTGGGCGCCGGCGCACAGGCCATCTTGCAGCGGGCAGGGCCGCGGCGATTCGACGTCGTCGTCGGTGTAACCGTCGCAGTCGTCGTCGACGCCGTCGCAGGTGGCGTCGTCTGCGGCCGGTCGCGGGCCGTCGCACTCCAGCCCGGCGCCGTCGCTCGTGCACACCCACAGGCCTTCCGGGCAGCCCTCGTTGGAGCAGGCTGTGCCCAGATCGGGCCATTCCTCGTCGGTGTCGCCGTCGCAGTCGTTGTCCAGCCCGTCGCAGGCCTCGACGCCGCCGTTGGTCTCGGCGCAGCCGCGCTCGCAGCGGCCGCGCGTATCGCAGCGGAAGTCCTCCGGGCAGTCGCGGTCGAACACGCAGTCGTAGGCGCAGTCGCCGCCCTGACAGAAACTGCCCGCCGGGCAATCGCCGTCGACCCGGCATTCGTCGCCGCCGCCGCTGCAGGCCGCGCAGACCGCGCAGACCGCACAGACCGCGGTGGCCAGTAGCGAGGCGATGGTGTCTCGAAGAGCCTTCATCGGGTTGATCTTGCCAGCCCCGGCGGAAAAACACCAGCCGGCCCGGGGATGGCGGCCGGTTCGCGCGGGCGGCCGCTCAGTCACCGGCCCCGGCGATGGCCTGGTCGACTTGTTCGCTGCTGATGCCCAGGGCGGCGGCCACCGCCTTGATGGTGCGGTTTTCGGCCGGGGCCACCTGACCGTCGGCGGTGATGGCCCGGGCCATCTCGGCGATCAGCTCCTGCTTGGCCTCCTCGGCCACCCCGGCCACCAGCTCGACCGGATCGTCTTCGACGTTGCGCCGGGTGACGTCGCGGCGCTGCTCCTCGGTCAGGCCGTAGCCGTCCATCAGGCGGTCGAGCATGTTGTGCTCGGCGTCGGTCAGGGCGCCGTCGGCCAGGATGGCCTGCGCCACCACCCGGCAGATGGCCAGCTTGTCGTCGGTCTCCATGACGTCCCTCCCGCGGTTTCGCTGCAGCCCGATTTTGGGCCGACCGGCCGCTGGAGGCAAGGAATTTTGCGTGGCGAGCGCTGCCCGGCCGGCGCGGTCAGTAGGGGGTGACCGTGCCCGAGGGCCACTCCACGGTGCAGACGTACCAGTCGTCGTCCTCGCCGACCATGGTGTGGTTGAACTCCTGCTGGAAGACCCCGTCGACGTAGACCTTGACCGTCACCTCGTTGCCCGACTGGTAGGCCGAACCCGGGAAGTCGTGGACGAACACGGTGTAGCTGCCGTCGATGGGGTTGGCGATGTTGATGTTCTCCGGCCCGTCGCCCGAGATGTCGTCGCGATCCAGCCGCGGGTTGTCGCCGGCATAGCCGGCCACGCCCCACTCCAGGGTCATGCCCATGACCGGCACGCAGTTGGCGTAGTAACAGTCGCCGGCGGTGCGCGGGGTGCCCGTCGGCGACAGCAGGTGCAGGTCCATGTCGTCGCCGCTGTGCTGCCAGAACATCTCGATCCACAGATCCTGGGTCGGGGTGACGGTGGTGGTGGCGTAGCAGCGCGATGAGGTCTGGCCCAGATCGTTGACCACCACCAGCGAGGCGATGTAGTCGCCGGCGAAGTCGACCTCGGTGGTGCGGGTGGCACCGCTGCCGCGCAGGGTGGAGCCGGAGCCCGGCGGGAAGGCGAAGATCTCCCAACGGTACTCGACCAGCGGCCGGTTGTTGTTGTCGTAGGACTGCGAGCCGTCCCAGGTCACCGTCTGGAAGGGCGCCGCCTGGGTGGGGTTGACCGAGCAGACCGCCACCGGACCGTCGCCCTCCGGCGGCACCGAGAAGCCGTTGAGGTCGATGCGCACCTCGTCGGTGTCCTTGTCGTTGGCGAACACGCTGAGTATGCCGGTGTCCTGGCCCAGGTCGGGGCCCAGCGGGTGGTACTCCACGGTGGCCGTGATCATGTCGCCGGCGGCCAGGGTCTGGGCGCCGGGGTTGTGGGTCAGGCTGAACTCGTCGTCGGCCGAGTTGGTGGTGATGGCGATGTCCGAGATGGTGCAGGGATCGGTGCCCACGTTGGCGATGACCACGTCCATGGGGGTGGCCGTGTCCACCACCACCACCCCGAAGTTGATGGCGAAGGGGGTGGCCTGGATGTCACAGGCTCGATCCACCGCGTTGCCCTGCAGCACCACCGTACCGGTCAGGCCGCTGTCCGGATCGGCCGACTGGTCGTTGGAGAAAATGTCCACCCCGCCCGAGTCCGAGCCGGCCGACTGCGGCAGGTACTGCACCTCGACCTCGATGGCTGCGCCCGGGTCCAGGTTCTGCGGCAGGTTGGGCGGGTCGGGCAGGCTGAAGTCCGGGCTGGTGCCGGCGTTGAGCGCCAGCTCCATCAGGTGCAGCTGCTCCAGTCCGCAGCTCTCCAGGCGGAAGCGCTCCACCACCGGCTCGCCCACCTGCACGTTGCCGAAGTCGAGCAGCAGCGGCTCGGGGCACACCCGGGGCGCCACCCCCTGGCCGGCGAGCTGCACCACCACCTCGGGCTCGTTGACGTCGCTGGACTGGACCACCAGATTGTCGCTGTGCGGCCCGCCCCACTGCGGGGCGAAGCGCACGGTCAGCTCGGTCTCGGCGCCGGCGGCCAGCTCGCCCGGCAGGCCGCTGCCGGTCAGGTCCAGCGTGTACTGCTGGTGGCTGACGCTGGCCAGATCCACCGCGGTCACGTCCAGCGGCTGCTGGCCCAGGTTGCGCACGGTCACCCGGCGCTCGGCTGCCTCCTCCATCGCCACCTCACCGAAGCGCAGCACGAACTGATCGCGCTCGACCGCGTCGTTGCACAGCAAGGCGGCACCGGCGCAGGCCGGATCGGCCCGGTCGCCGACGCAGTCGGCGAAGCAGACCTGGACCTCGGGTGTCACCGCCTCGGCGGTCAGCTCCACGATGACCCGCTGCGGATCGGCCACGTTGAACAGCAGCTCGAACGACCCGTTGTCGGCGCCGGCGGCGGCCGGGGCGTAGCGGATCTCGACCACCAGGTCGCGGCCGGGCACGATGCGCAGCGGCTGCTGCGGGCTGGTGGCGCAGTCGGTGACGAACTGCCCGCCGTCCAGGCAGCCGATGACGAAGTCGCCGCTGCTGGCCGGATCGATCTCGGCGCCCAGCAGCAGCAGGTCGCCCTTGCCGGTATTGCGCAAAAACAGGTAGCGGTGGGCCACCAGGCCCACGTCCACCAGGCCGAAGGCTACCCCGATGCGGTCGTCGTCCGGGATGGGGTTCATGGCGTCCAGCGCCGGGGCGCCCGGTGTCTCGGCCACCGCGTAGAACTCGAGCACCGGATTGGTCTCCTCGAAGCCGGTGTCGCCGCAGTCGCAGGCGGTGGTGGCCAGCCACAGCAGGCCGGCGAGAGACAGCAACAACATCCGCGAAGACCGCATGGGCGCCTCCAGTGTGCCGACCCGTCCCGTTGCGCGGCCAGAGCGCCGGCCGGCGGGTGGCATTAACTCCATTCTATCGCAAACCTGGCTGCCTGCGACAAGTTGACGCGCGTTCGCCCCCGATGGTCGCAAGTGGCCCGGTGGCTGTCAAGCCGGGTCGAACTCGGGGGTCAATCGCAGGTCTCGTCGGCGACCTCGTAGTTGCCGCCGGCGGTCAGCGTCCACGGGCTGCAGTTGTTGCCCGAGTAGAAGATCACGTGGATGTAGAGATAGCGCGAGTCGTCGCTGCCCCAGGAATCGCTCCAGCGGGTGTCCACCCGCTCGTTGGTCGAGCCGCCGGCGTACGAGGAGCCGGCCGAGTCGGAGCAGTTGTCGCAGTAGACGTGCAGGTCGTAGTCGGTCCCGGTAGGGACATCGAGCCAGATGATGGCGCTCAGGTAGAGGATGCTGTTGTTGTTCTCGGTGACCCGCAGCCGCAGCCACTGCTCGCCGACGCCGGTCTCGCTGACCTCGTCGTTGCTGTCGTCGCCCGAGATGATGCCGATGTCGAAGTAGTTGCCGCAGGCCGGGTTGGTATCCAGGTCGTGCTCGCAACCGTCGCCGGGCAGGGCGTTCATGTCGCACCAGCCGTCGGCGCAGGCGCTGATCTCGCAGGAGCCGGTGTCGCAGGTCTCGCTGGCGTGGGCCAGCGCGCAGCCCTGGCCGCAGCCGCCGCAGTCGCTCAGGGTGTCGAGCGGGGTCTCGCAGCCGTCGTCGGGGTCGCCGTCGCAGTCGCCCCACAGCGGGTCGCAGTCCGGGACGCAGCCGCCGGCGATGCAGTCGGTGCTGCCGTGGGCGTTGCTGCAGGTGTTGCCGCAGGCGCCGCAGTTGTTCGGGTCGCTGTAGGTGTGGGTCTCGCAGCCGGCTTCTGCAGTGCAGTCGCCGTAGCCGTCGTCGCAGGCGGCCACCGCACAGCTGCCGCCTTCACAGGTGGCGTCGGCGTGGGGCAGGGCGCAGGAAATGCCGCAGCCGCCGCAGTCGCTCAGGGTATCGAGCGGCGTCTCGCAGCCGTCGGTGGGGTCGCTGCAGTCGCCCCACAGCGGGTCGCAGTCCGGCTGGCATTCGCCGGCGACGCAGCTGTTGCTGCCGTGCAGCGCTTCGCAGACCACGCCGCAGCCGCCGCAGTTGCCGTCGTCGTTGAGGATGTCGGTCTCGCAGCCGGGCACGCCCGGATCGCAGTCGGCGGTGCCGGCCGGGCAACCCTGGCACTGGCCTTCGAGCGACAGGGTGACCAGCGAGTTGCCCAGGTCCGAAGAGACGATCTCGACCGCGCCGCTGTGATCGCCCTGGCTGGTGGGCAGGTAGTCGACGGTGAAGTGCACCTCGGTGTTGGAGTCGGGGATGGTCAGCGGCAGCGCCGGCAGGTCGCTCAAGGAGTAGGCCGCCGCCGAGCCGGCGGTCAGGTGCACGGCCTCGAGCAGCAGCGGAAAGCCCGAGGCGTTGCGCACGGTGACGTCCAGCGTCTTGTGCTCGCCGATGCTGGTCACCCCGAAGTCGTGGCCGGCCGCCGGCGAGACGAACAGCAGCGGGTCGGTGCCGCGGGCTTCGAGTTCCACGCCCACCCGGCCCACCTGGCCGTCGAACTCGACGTCCGGGTCGTTGCTGTCGAGCAGCAGCAGGCCGGTCTTGGTGCCGGTGCCGGTGGGGGCGAAGGTGACGTCGAGCACCGCCTGCTCGCCGACCGCGATCGGCGCCAGGCTGGCCGGCGTCCAGCTGAACTCCGGCGAGGTGCCGGCGGCCAGGGCGATGGCCTCGATGCGCAGCGGCTCACCGCCGCTGTTGTGGATGGTCAACGGCAGGCTGCGCTCGTCACTCTGGCCGCTGGCCACGTCGATCTGCACGTCGCCGAAGGCCAGCAGCGGCGGGTCGGGCTCGAGTTCGATGGCCGCCGGCACGTAGCCGCTGGCGCTGGCCGCCGCCTGGATGGGGCTGGATGGCCCCGTGTGCTCGACCACCAGCTGCGCCGAGGCTTCGCCGGCCGCGGCCGGGGCATAGGCCAGCAGCACCTCGACCGCAGCGCCCGGCTCCAGCGGGTGCGGGGCGTCGGCCAGCCCGGCCAGGTCGAGGTCGACCGAGTTCAGCGTCCAGTCGGGCCCGGCCTCGGCCAGGGCCACCCCGGTCAGCGAAAGCGGAGCGCCGCCGGCGTTGGTGATGGTCACCGCTTGCTCGGCGCTCGCGCCGACGCGCACCTGGCCCAGGTCGATGGGGCTGGGCGCGAGTTCGACCGCGCCGATCACCCCCTGGCCGCTCAGCGGCACCGCGGCGCTGGGCTGCAGCGGGTCGTCGGAGGCCACCACCAGCTCGTCGCCGTCTTCCTCGGCCGCCTGCGGGTGGTAGCTGACCCGGGCATCCAGCGCGTCGCCGTTGTTGAGCAGCTCCGGCAGCGCCACCGGCTGGCCGTCGACATCGGTCAGCTCCAGCGAGAAATCCGGGTTCTGGGCCATGGCGAAGCGCACGTCCTCGATCGTCAGCACCGCGTTGCCGGTGCCCTGGTTGGCGATGGTCAGCAGCAGCGGGTCGCTGGTCTGGCCGACCGGTACATCGCCGAAGTCGAGCATCCGCGGGCTGAACTCGACGGCGGCCTCGCCCTTGAACTCGCTGAGCAGCTCGATGCGCACCGAGGGCTCGTCGGGATCGTTGGAGATGATGTCCAGCACGCCGTGGTCGGTGGTGCCGTCGGAGGCCAGGTAAACCACGTCCAGCGCGGCCTGCTCGCCCGGGGCCAGCACCAGCGGCAGAGCGTCGAGCACCTCGGCCGGTACCGAGAAGTCCTCGTTGCCTTCGCCCAGGCCCAGGTTGAGCTGCAGGATGCGTAGCTCGGCGTCGCCGGTGTTCTCCACCGCGACCTGCTGCTCGGCAGCCACTCCCACGGCCACGTTGCCGAAGTTGAGCTGGTAGCTTGGCGGATCGCCGCTGGGCGGCGGGCTGACGATCAGGATGTCGGGTTCACCGGTGGCATCGTCGCCGCCGTCGACCCCGCCGTCGTCTCCGCCGTCGACCCCGCCGTCGCCGCCGCTATCGGCCACACAGGCGCCGTGGCGGCAGGTCTGACCCGGGGGACATTCATCGAACTCGCCGCAGGGTCCCAGCCCGGCCGAGCACACCCCGTCGTCGCAGAACTGGCCGAAGGGGCAGTCGGCGTCCTGACTGCAGAAGTCCAGCGTGTCCGAAGGGGTCGACGAGCCGTCGCAGCCGGCCAGCAGCGCGGCCGCAGCCAAACACAGGAAGGAAATCCGGAATTCAATCGCATGCATGCCGTCACTCCCGAACGTGGCGGGTGATCCACCCGATCGTCGCAATCGTCCCTATTCTAGCACAGGCCGCCGCTCGGGCGGCAGTTTCGGAACGGCAGGTCTCAGCCGGTGGTCGCCAGCAGCTCGGCCACGGCGGCGTGGAAGGCGTCCATGTCGAAGGGCTTGGCGAAGACCTTGGCCGCGCCCAGCCGTTTGGCCACGTCCAGGTAGCCCTTGGGCGCCACCCGGCCGCCGCCGGAGATGGCGATGATGGGCAGCTCGGGATGGTCGCGGCGCAGCTCCATGATGGTCTCCAGGCCTTCCTTTTCGGGCATGATCAGATCGACCACCAGCAGCTCGGCCGGCTGCTCGGCGAAGGCCTCGATCCCGGCCCGGCCGTCGGCCGCGATGACCACCTGGTGGCCGCGGCGTTCCAGCGAGCGCTGCAGCAGCATGCGGATGTGCTCATCATCGTCCATGACCAGGATGCGCGCCACGATCGTCCCCTCCCGCGGAGCCTCGATCTTCTCGTGTACCATCGTCCGGGCGGGCTGGCAAATCCAAGGCAGCCCATCCGGGTCGGTTTGTTCCATCGAGACCGGTCCGCTTCGTCGTCCACTACGGCCACTCCATGACCGACATCCCGCCGCCGGACGAGATCATCGGCCTGCTCGACTCCCTGTAGCTTGTCCAATTGCTTGACCGGCCACGCATTTTCGGCCAGACTGGGACAGTTGACGAACGTCCTGCTGGAGGCCGGTTTGCTCGCTGACGAACCCCCCGCGCGTCGCCTCATCCTTCGTTCGTGCCCCTGGTCGTTCTTGCTGCTGCTGCCCTTGCTGGCCGGCTGCGCGCGGGAGCCCCTCGAGCTGGAGTGCCCGGATGTCGAACCCGGGGCCCTGGTGATCACCGAGCTGCGCGGCAAGCAGACCGGCACCGACACCTGGGGCCAGTGGATCGAACTCTACAACACCACCGAGCATGACGTGGCCCTGGCCGGGGTCAGGCTGAGCCTGGTGCGGCTCGACGGCTCGGCCGCACGCGAGATCGTGGTTCGTGCCCGTGGAACGCAGGTGACCCCCGGCGGCTACTTCGTGCTCGGCCGCTTCGACGATGCCGAGCGGCCGGATCATGTGGACTACGGCTATCGACAGGACTTCGAGTCCGATCTCTATGACAGTGGTTTGCTGAAGGTCTGGGCCTGTGAGCAGGAGCTCGACAACGTGGTCTACCGCGATTTGCCTGCGGCGGGCAGCCTGGCCTTCGATGGGGCGCTGCAGCCCAGCGCCGAAGCCAATGACGAGGAGAGCGACTGGTGCATCGACGACACTGCCTACGAGCTGGAACCGGGACAGGTGGGGCTGCCGGGCACACCGGGTACCGCCAACCCGCCCTGCGAATGAACCGGCCGTCGCGGGCCGGCATCCCGCTGCTGGCCGGGCTGCTGCTCGCCGCCGGCCTGCTGGCCTGTGGTTGCAGCGGCTCCAAGCGGGTCCAACGGCTGCGCAAGGCCGAGATCCAGAAGCGGCTGCGGGCGCTGGAGACCCCGGGCCTGGTGCTGGGCGAGTTCCCGCTGGCCGCCGACGCGGTGATCGACGGCGATACCGTCAAGGTGGCCGGGCTGGACACCAGCCTGCGCTTGCTGGCCATCGACACCGAGGAGACCTTCAAGGGCGAGGAGGACCGCCGGCTCTACGAGCAGGGCTTCGACCAGTACCTCGAGGCCAAGCGCGGCGATCGGGCCAAGCCGGTCAAGTGCGCCACCCCGTTGGGCATGGACGCCAAGCGCTTCGCGGTCGAGTTTTTCGACGGGGTGCGCACGGTACGGCTGGAGCGCGACCATCCCAAGGACATCCGCGGCCGCTTTGACCGCTACCTGGTCTACGTATTCGCCAAGAAGAAAGGTCGCTGGGTCAACTACAACGTGGAGGCGGTGCGCGCCGGCATGAGCCCCTACTTCACCAAGTACTCCTACTCGCGCCGCTTCCACGACCAGTTCGTCGCCGCCCAGCGCGAGGCGCAGCAAAAGGGCATCGGCATCTGGAACCCGGAGCTGGAGCACTACCGCGACTACGAGGAACGGTTGCAGTGGTGGAACGCGCGGGCCGACTTCATCCAGCAGTTCGAGCGCGAGGCCGAGGGACAGGACAACTACATCACCCTGACCCACTGGGACGCCCTGCGGCGGCTGGAGAAGCATGTCGGCAAGCCGGTGGTGGTGCTGGGCACGGTGGGCGAGATCGAACTCGGCGACCGGGGACCGACCATCGTCAAGCTCAGCCGGCGCATCGGCGGCGACTTTCCGCTGGTCTTCTTCGACAAGGACGTGTTCGGCTCCTCGCGCATCGCGCGCTTCAAGGGTGAGTTCATCACCGCCGAGGGTCCGGTCAACCGCTACCGCAACAAGCACACCGGCCGCGAGGTGCTGCAGATGATCATCAAAACACCGGGCCAGATCACCGGGTCGGAAGCGGTGCCCAACTACTCGGGCTGGGACCCGGAGGGCCGCGACCGGATGGAGGATGATCCGCCCATGCCGGACGCGGCCGCCCAGCCGGAGCAGCCCGAGCAGCCCGAACAGCAGGAACAGGAGGAGAGCCATGCCCCGTAGACCCGAGCCCGTTTCGATGGCCGCGGCGTTGCTGGCGCTCGGCATGCTGGCCGCCGGCTGCGGGGGCGGCGGCGACGGCGACCTGAAGTGCACCAGCGGCCTGCTGGCCGGCGACCTGGTGATCACCGAGGTGATGGCCAACCCCAGCGGTCCGGACGAGGGCCAGGAGTGGTTCGAGGTGTTCAACCCGACCACCGCCAGCCTGGATCTGACCGGCCTGACCCTGGAGGCGGCCAAGGGCGACGGCACCGGCGAGGCGACCCACAAGGTGCGCGCCGGGCTGGAGATCGAGGCCGGCCAGTACCTGGTCTTCGGCGGCACCCTGGAGGAGGTCAAGCCGGACTGGGTCGATTACGCCTACGGCGCCGACCTGGGCTCGCTGCGCAACAGCGGTGGCCGGCTGCGGCTGCTGTGCGATAAGGCCCTGGTCGACCAGGTGATCTACCTGGATACCGCCGAGGGCGCCTCGCTGAGCTTCGACGGCGCCCAGACCCCGGATGCGGTGGCCAACGACGACATCGATCGCTGGTGCGAGAGCGAGACCCCTTATGCGCCCGACGCCTACGGCACCCCGGGCACGGCCAACGAAGTCTGCGGCGGCGTCCAGCCGCCGACCAAGTGCATGGATGGCGACCAGGAGCGCGACGTGGTGGCGCCGCTGCCGGGCGACGTGGTCATCACCGAGATCATGCCCGACCCGGCCGCGGTCGCAGACCGCGACGGTGAATGGTTCGAGGTCTACGTCGCGGCCGACTTCGATCTCAACGGGCTCAAGGTCAGCACCGACGCTGCGCAGTGGGAAGACGAGGTGACCGCGCTGGACTGCGTGCCGGTGACCGCCGGCAGCTACCTGGTCTTCGCCCGCAATGCCGATCCGGCGGTCAACGGCGGCTTGCCGGCGGTGGACCAGGTGGTCGACGTCAGCCTGACCAACAGCGACGGCCTGCTGCGGCTGGGCTACGGCGAGCAGGTGCGCGACAGCATCACCTGGGGCTCGGCGAGCGCCGGCGCCTCCAGCGCGCTGGAGCCCAGCCTGACCGACCCGGACCACAACGACGACCAGCAGTACTGGTGCGCCGGCGAGACGCCGTACGGCGACGGCGACCGGGGCAGCCCGGGGGCGGCCAACGCCTCCTGCGGCATCTCGCCCGAGGGCCAGTGCTTCGAAGACGGCGCGCTGCGCGACCTGGTGCCGCCGCAGCCGGGCGATCTGATCATCACCGAGTTCATG
>CAYVQE010000013.1:0-52272 GCA_964454005.1 uncultured Myxococcales bacterium | reverse complement strand
GCTGCGCGACCTGGTGCCGCCGCAGCCGGGCGATCTGATCATCACCGAGTTCATGCCCGACCCGTACGCGGTGGGCGACCCCGAGGGCGAGTGGTTCGAACTCTACGTGACCGCCGACGTGGATCTGAACCGGTTGCAGGTGGGCAAGTCGGTCGGCGAGGTCGAGTTCAGCCTGCCGGGCGGCGATTGCCTGCCGGTGGCGGCCGGCACGCACGTGGTCTTCGCCGCCGAGCTGGACCCGGCGCTCAACGGCGGCCTGCCCCGGGCCGACTACCCGCTCGAGATGAGCCTGAGCAACAGCGGCGACCAGGGCATCTTCGTCGGCTGCGACGACACCGTGATCGACGCCATCGCCTACAGCTCCAGCCACACCGGCGCGGCCACCGCGCTGGAGCCGCAGCTGCGCGACCCGGAGCTGAACGACAACCCCGACTACTGGTGCGCTGCCGAGAGCGTCTACGGCGACGGCGACCGCGGCACGCCGGGCGCGGCCAACGACGCCTGCGGCATCGCCCCCGAGGGCCAGTGCTACGACGCCCAGGGCGCGCTGCGCGACCTGGTGCCGCCGCAGCTGGGCGATATCGTGATCACCGAGTTCATGCCCGATCCGGACGCGGCCTCCGATGCCGACGGTGAGTGGATCGAGCTCTACGTGGGCGCCGACGTGGATCTGAACGGCCTCGACTTCGGCAAGGCCGACGGTGGGGTGGAGTTCAGCCTGGCGGGCGGCGACTGCCTGCCGGCGGCGGCCGATAGCTGGGTGGTGCTGGCCGCATCGGACGACCCGGTGCTAAACGGTGACCTGCCGCAGGTCGATTTCCTGCTCGACATGAGCCTGGTCAACGTCGGCGACGGCATCTCGGTGGCGCTCGCCGGGCAGCTGCTGGACGAGGTGATCTACAGCGGCTCGACCATCGGCGCGGCCACCTCGCTCGATCCGGCCTTCCGCACGCCGGCCGCCAACGATACCGAGGACAACTGGTGCCCGGCCCAGGCCGCTTACGGCGACGGCGATCTGGGCACCCCGGGCGGGGCCAATCCGGCCTGTCCGTGACCGGGACGCGCAGCCCCATGCGCCCGCGCTCGCCCCTTCGCCCGGCCCTGTTGCCGGCCGCCTTCATGCTGGCGGCCGGCTGCGGCGGCGACGGCTCGGACTGCGGGCCGAGCCGGGCCGAGGTGGAGCGGGTGATCGACGGCGACACCGTCGACCTGGCCGGCGGCCAGCGGCTGCGCTACCTGATGATCGACACCCCCGAGTCCACCGGCGGCAACAGCGAGTGCTACGGCCGGCAGGCGGCCGACTACAACGCCATGCTGGTGGCCGAGCGCCGGGTGCGGCTGCGTTACGATAGCGAGTGCCGCGATCAGTACGACCGGCTGCTGGCCTACGTGGAGGTCGACGGGGTGGAGGTCAACCTGCGCCTGGTCGAGGAGGGCTACGCCTGCGTGCTGATCATCCCGCCCAACGGCGAGCAACGGCGCCAGGAGTACGAGGCGGCCGAGTTCGAGGCCCGCCAGCTCGCGCGCGGCATGTGGGGGGCCTGCGAGGAGGTCGGCTGTGAGTGAGCGAGGGTGGAGGCGGGTTGGAACGTTGCTGTGGCTGGCCGGCTGGCTGCTGGCCGCCGGGCCGGCCGCGGCCAACGACTACGGCATCTTCGTCGACATCGAGACCGAGGAGGAGCTACTCGATCTGCTGGCCGCTCAGGAGATCGACGAGAACGACTACGAGACCCTGGTCGAGCTGCTGCACGACGGGGTGGATCTGAACAGCGCCGGCCGCGAGGAGCTCTACGCGCTGCCCAACCTGAACTACGCCGAGGTCGACGCCATCCTGGCCTACCGCGAGGAGGTGGGCCGGATCGACGATCCGGTGGCGCTGGTCACCGCCGACGTGCTGTCGCAGCGCAAGCTGCTGGCCATCGCGCCCTTCATCATCGTCGAGGACGCCGAGCCGCCGCTGTACGCCACCAAGGGCCGGCTGCAGTACCGCACCACCTACGTGGCCGGCGACGAGCAGGTGCCGTCGATGTGGCTGCTGGGCGAGCTGTCCACCTTCCGCCACCTGGAGGTGGGCCTGGTCGGGGTGCTGACCCGCAACCGGCTGGACAAGGTGGTCTATGACCCCAGCCGCGACGCGCTCAGCGCCCGCCGGCCGGATGCCCAGTTCCACCTGCCCAAGTTCTACCTGGAGTGGGAGACCAAGAGCCTGCACGCGGTGGTGGGCACCTACCGCATCGGCTTCGGCCAGCGGCTGACCTTCGACAACACCACCTGGTACACCCCCAACGGCATCAAGCCCGACCGCACCATCACCTACAACCAGGGCTTGACCCGACTGTGTAAGGAGTCGGCCGGCGACTTCGCCGACAGCCCCTGCGCCGGGGCGCGGGGCAGCGAGTACCAGTCGCCCGACTACCGCTGGACCGACCGCTTCCGCGGCGCGGCGGTGGGGCTCAAAAAGCTCGAGTTGGGCGGCGGCTGGCTGCAGGCCTATGGCTGGTTCTCGCACCAGACCCGCAGCATCTACCAGTACGAGATCTACGACCGCCGGCGCTGCGCCGATCCGCGCAATGACGACGACGAGGCCTGCAAGGCGCCGGACGTGTTCGTGCGCCGCGACGACCTGCTGGCGCCGACCACCGAGTTCAGCTACCACACCCTGCCCAACATGTTCAACGAGATGCTGGGCGGCGGCAACGTGACCTACTTTTTCTCGCGCCGGGCCCACATCGGGGTGACCGGCTACGGGGCCGACATCTCCTGGCTGGTCAAAGGCATGGATCTGGACTTCCAGGAGTGGGCGGCCATCCCCTACGGCGGGCCCTTCGGCGCGGTGGGCCTGGACTTCGCCTGGGGTGTCGATCTGATCGACTTCTACGCCGAGCTCAGCCGGTCGTTCGACTCGCAGCCGGCCGGCGGCGGCTGGGCGGCGCTGCTGCGGGCCACCACCACCTGGCCGGATCACGAGTTCGAGGCGGTGGCCCGCTACTACGACAAGGACTTCGCCAACCCCTACAGCCGGCCGGTGGCCGCGCCCGACGAGTACGACGGCCGCCGCGGCCGCGACGAGGCCGGGCTGCGGCTGCGCTACACCGGCGAGGTCGGCGACCTGCGGCTGCGCGCCACCCAGGACATCTGGGCCCAGCTCAGCGACGAGGCGCCCAAGCTGCGGCTCAACCTGCGCGCCGACTACGATCTGACCCGCTGGTTCCACCCGGGGGTATGGGTCGAGTTCCAGGACCGCGACCTGGCCGGCGGCGGCCGCTACGAGACCTGCTTCGAGACGCCGTTTCTGACCGCAGCCGACGAGCCGGTACCCTGCCAGGGCGAGAAGGCCCAGGTCGGCGTCAAGGGCCGCTTCCTGCCCACCCGCGATCTGACCATCACCGCCAAGCTGCAGCACCGCTGGCTGGACGACGGCAGCGATCGCTACGACGACGCCATGCGCCAGGACTCGGCCGCCTGGCTGGTGGTGATGTACAAGCCCATCGAGGGCCTCAGGCTGCGGGCCCGCATGCGCTACCTGTTCGAGGCCATCGAGCACGACGACTACCGCGAGCACTCGCTGTGGACCTACCTCGAGGCCGCCTACTGGGTCGAGCGCATCTTCCGCGTCAAGCTGCGCTACGAGGTCTTCGCCTGGCTCGACGATCGCGACTCCACCCAACAACGCAACCCCAACCCCGCCCACTGGCTCAGGCTGGAGTTCGAGTACCGGTTTTAGACCGACGCCATCTCAGCGCTCGTGCTCGAGTTTCTCCAGCCAGGCCATCATGGTCGCGTGGTCGATGTGCTCACCCGTGCGCTGGTACTCCTCCCAGCGCTGCCGATCCTCCTGGCGCTCCCGCTCCTGGGCTTCTGCGTATTGCGCACTTCTTTCGGCTGGGGTCTTCATCGTGGTTCACCACCAACCCGAGTCGGGCCGGATGTCGAGGGTGGCGCGCAGGGCGGTCAGCTCGCCGAGGTGGTAGGCGTTGTGATCGGCCACCAGCAGCACCTCGCGCAGCACGGTGTAGTCCGGGGCGTGGGGCAGCGGGGCCAGCAGGTCGGTGGCGGCATCGCGCACCAGGGCCAAGAAGGCGTTTAGATCGCGCTCGATCGCCTGCAGGGTCGCCTCCCAGCCGCTCCCATCGGTGCGCGCACCCGGCTCGGGCCAGAAGCCCTCGGGCCAGGGCGGCGATCGGTGGGGTCAGGGGCGATCGCTCGCGAAGGGCGCGTTGACAGGGCTGGTTTTGGCCCGTAGCTTGCCGGAGGTGGCGGCGGACGGGGCGGAGGCTGGACGGAGTTCGGATGAGCGAGCTGGGACAGGAGCCGGGGCGGGTGTACCGGCGTGAGCTGGAGCGCTGGCGGGACGAGCGGGCGCGGCTGGGGCGGCGCTTCGGCTGGATCGCGCAGCTGCGGCTGCTGTTGTTCGCCGGCATGCTGGGGCTGCTGGTCGCCGGGCTGTGGCAGTGGTCGGCGCCGCGCTGGGGTCTGGTGGCGGGGGCCGGGGCCTGTCTGCTGGGCTTTCTGGTGGCGGCCGGGGTGCACGGCCGGGTGGCGGTGCTGCGCCGGCGGGCGGCCGGGCTGGAGGAAGTCAACCGGCGGGCGCTGGCGCGGCTGGGCCGCGATTTCGAGGCTCTGGCCGAGCTGCCGGACTGGCCGCGGCCGGCGGCGGGGCTGGTGCGCGATCTGGATCTGGCCGGCCGGGCCTCGCTGTGGCGGCTGCTGGGCACGGCCCGCAGCCCCCTGGGCGATGCCCTGCTGGCCGACTGGCTGCTGCAGCCGGCCGCGCCCGAGACCATCGCCGCGCGGCAGCGGGCGGCGGCCGAGCTGGTGGGGCGGCTCGAGCTGCGCCAGGAGCTGGAGCGGCTGGCCGGCGAGCTGCCGGCCGCGGCCGGCGACGGCGAACGGCTGCTGGCCTGGGCGGAGAGCCCGCCCTGGCTGCTGGCGCGGCCGTGGTTGAGCTGGCTGGCGCGCGGGCTGACCGCCGCCACCCTGCTGCTGATCGGCCTGGATGCGGCCGGCGTCACCGGCCCGGCCCTGTGGCTGGCGCCGGTGCTGGTCAATCTGGTGCTGACCGCGCTGTACCTGGGCCCGCTCAACCGGGCCTTTGGCCAGGGCGAGGACGCCGCCCGCATTCTCGGCGGCTACGCCGGGCTGCTGGCCGCCGGCGGCGCCGAATTCGCCGATGCGCGGTTGGCCGAGCTGGCCGCGGCCATGGGCGATGGCAGCGCCGGCGCCCGGCGCGGCCTGCGCCGGCTGGAGCGCCTGCTGCACCTGGCCGAGGTGCGCCGCTCGACCCTGGCGGCGATCATGGCCCAGGGACTGCTGCTGTGGGATTTTCATCTGCTGGAGCAGCTGGAGCGCTGGCGGTTGGCCGCCGGCGGCTGGCTGCGCGGCTGGCTGGCGGCGCTGGCCGAGCTGGAGGCCCTGGCCGCCCTGGCCGCGCTGGCCCACGCCCACCCGGGCTGGGCCCGGCCCGATGTCGATCCGCGGCACGATCGCCTGGCCGCCCGCGGCCTGGGCCATCCGCTGTTGGCCCCCGCGGCCTGCGTGACCAACGACGTGACCCTGGGACCGGCCGGCACCTGCCTGCTGGTGACCGGCTCCAACATGTCCGGCAAGAGCACCCTGCTGCGGGCCGTCGGTCTCGACCTGATCCTGGCCGGGGCCGGCGGCGTGGTCTGCGCCGCCGCCTTGCGCGCTCCGCCGGCCGCGCTGGTGACCTCTTTCCGGGTGACCGATGCGCTGGAGCGGGGCCGGTCCTACTTCCTGGCCGAACTCGAGCAGCTCGAGGCGGCCGTGTCCCGCGCCCGCGAAGTGGCCGCGGCCGGCGAGCAAGTGCCGGTGTTTTTGTTCGACGAGATCCTGCTGGGTACCAACGCCCAGGAGCGGCGGGTGGCGGTCGAACGGGTGCTGGCCCACCTGCTCGGCCTGGGCGCCTTGGGCGCGGTGGCCACCCACGACCTGAGTTTGGCCGACGCCGAGTCCCTGGCCGGCCGGCTGCAGCCGGTGCACTTCCGCGAGCAGTACAGCGAGCGCGACGGCCGGGTGCAGATGCACTTCGATTTCAAGCTGCGCCCCGGGCTGACCCCGACCACCAATGCCCTGCGCCTGCTGGCCATGGTGGGACTGGACGAGCCGGACCCGGAAGCCGCGCCGGGCGGCAGCGAAGTGCCGCCGGGCCCACGGGGGCGCCTGGGCGAAGCGGCCGATTGAGCGCCTGCGGCGGGCGCGCAGCCCGGTGTGGCGCTGGCCGCGGCCCGGGGAGCAGCCGCCTTGGTTCGGCCTCGACATGGCCGCCGGTGCGATCCAGAATCGGGCGGCGAGGCGAGGGGGGCCTGACCCCGAGCGAGGAGGTGCGCAGATGAGCGCGATCGACGTCAGCCGCGACGGTGCGGTGGCTTTTCTGTGGCTGGATGCGCCCGAGCGGCGCAACGCGCTGGGCCTGGAGCTGTTCGAGGAGCTGCCGGCGCGCATGGCCGAGCTGGATGCCGACCGGGCGGTACGCTGCGTCGTGTTGGCCGCCCGCGGCGAGGCCTTCAGCGTGGGCCTGGATCTCAAAGGCGGCATGGGCGCCGACTTCATGGCCTACCTGCAGGGCGGCCAGGCCGGCGAGCGCGACGCGCTCTACCGCGACATCAAGCGGCTGCAGCGGGCCTGCAACTGCCTGGCCGATGCCAGCACGCCGGTGCTGGCGGCGGTGCACGGCTGGTGCATCGGCGGCGGGCTGGATCTGATCGCCGCCTGCGATCTGCGCTACGCCAGCGCCGACGCCCGGCTGAGCCTGCGCGAGACCCGCATGGCCATGGTGGCCGACCTGGGCTCGCTGCAGCGGCTGCCCTACATCCTCAACCAGGGCGCACTGCGCGAGCTGGCTTACACCGGCCGCGACTTCGACGCCGAGGAGGGGCTGCGGCTGGGGCTGTTCAACGCGGTCTGCCCCGATCGCCACGCCCTGCTGGAGGTGGTCGCCGAGAAGGCCCGGGCCATCGCCGCCAACTCGCCGCTGGCCGTACAGGGCGCCAAGCGGGTGCTGAACAAGCAGCTCGAGGACCAGGTGCACGCCATGTTGGACTACGTGGCGCTGTGGAACGCCTCGCATCTGGCCAGCGCCGACCTGATGGAGGCCGTGGCCGCCTTCGTGGAGAAGCGCGACCCGGACTTCAAGGGCGAATGACGAGCGCCGGCCATGGTACCGGCCGCAGGGCGGAGCCGCTCGGGTTCCGGGTGCGCCGCGCCGACTGGCGCGCCGACGGCGCGGCCCTGCGCCGGGTGCGCCAGGCGGTCTTCGTCGAGGAGCAGCAGGTGCCGCCGCCCGAGGAGTGGGACGGCCGCGACGCCGATGCCGTGCACCTGCTGGCCGAGGACGCCGCCGGCCGGCCGCTGGGCTGCGCCCGGCTGCTGGCCGGGGGCAAGATCGGGCGGCTGGCCGTGCTGCCGGCCCACCGCGGCCGCGGTGTGGGCCGGGCCCTGCTACAAGCGGTCATCGAGCTGGCCGAGGCCGCCGGCCCAATCGAGCTGCAGCTCGACGCGCAGGTCCAGGCGCTGGACTTCTACCGCCCCTTCGGCTTCAAGGCCCAGGGCCCGGTCTTCGACGACGCCGGCATCCCCCACCGGCTCATGGTGCGTCAGGCAGCTGTGGGTCGGCGGGGTGCGGAGGATTGAGATCGGCGCGTGCGATGCCGGCTGCCGTCTCCAGCCGCACGCATTTGTCCATCGCGCCAGTCGCCAACATCTCCGCCGGCCTCAATCCCGGTGGTTGAAGGAGACCCGTTCACTCTTCACCGTCACCCGCCGTCTCCGGCGACACGGAACGGCTTCCGCTCCAAGGGTACAGGTTGACGATCGGGACCCGTAGGCTTTTCAGAGGCTTGATCCGCTCACCGGTGATCAGTGCTCCGATGGAGACTCTGGCGCGCTCTACGATCTCGAACGCATCGTCGTCCGGGTTGCGCAACCCCGCGGTGAGCGCGCCCAACTGGGCGGCCAGGGTCAGTATCTCGGCCTCTTCGGGCAGGACCACCAAGCTCAGCCGCTTTCCACCAGCGACCGCCAGCACGTCGAGTCCGACCGTGGCGGTGATGCAGATCGCTCGTTCGGTCTTGGGATTCATTACGGTGAGCAACAGGTCGACACGGTCACCTGGCTCGACGTGGCGGATTCCATCGACCGGTAGCTCGAGGGCTCTGAAGCCGGGGGGCACCCGGGCGCTCAGCCGGGCCGAGCCCGGATCCTCCCCGGACGCACGTTCAGGTCGGGCGGTGGATTCGCCCTTTTTCAGCAAGGAGATGCGTCGTTTGTTCAGCGTCTTGAGTCGCTCCCTAGTGATCAGGGTCTCGATGGTGGCTCTGGTCCTCCCGTCTTCAGGCCCGCTCACGTCCTCCGGGTGGCGCAGGCTGATATGCAACTCGCCGAGGTGATCGGCCAGGGTCAGTACCTCGGCTTCATCGGGGAGCACCAACAAGCTGAGCGAATGCACCGGCTCATCCCCGGGAATCAGCTCCGGAGGAGCCAGCACGATGACGTTCTGCACTAGGGTGACGGTCACCGAGGATTCCGTTTTCGCATCGGTGAAGGTGCCCAGCACGTCCACGTGGTCGCCGGCCTGGACATGGGCGGCGCCGCGCACCTTGATTTCCAGCGAACGGCCCCGGGCGCGTACCTTTTTGCTGAGTCGGCTCGTCGGTCCGACCGCTGCGGGCCCCGACGCATCGGCCTGCTCGGCGACCGAACAGTCGGCCGCCGGGCCGCGTTCGTCGGGCTGTGGGCTGCAGGCCGGTGTCGCGGCGAGCAGTGCGGTGAGCAGTGCGGCGGACAGCAGCCATACGGGGCGGCGGCGGGCAAGCGGCAGCAGCAGCAAAGCGGCCAGCAGGCCCCAGCCGGCGGCCGGCCCGCGGTCCCGGCTGCTGCAGCCGCAGCCGCCGGAGACCGTCTGCCCGCCCGGCTCGCCGCCGGCGGCGGTGCCGGCGTCCGCTCCGGCATCCGGACCCGGGTCGCCGGGCCCCGGGTCTGCGCCCGCGTCCGGATCCGCTCCGCCATCCGCCGTCCCGTCGCCGCCGGCGTCGCCCCCGTCCGGGCCGGCGTCGACACCGGCATCGGCGCCGCCGTCCAGACCGCCGTCCGCGCCATCCAGACCGCCGTCGGGCTGGGTGCAGCCGCCCGGCGGGCAGCGTTCGAAGGCGCCGAGGTCGGGCTGGCCGTCGTCGCCGCGGGGCTCGGCGGCCGCGTGGACGACGTACTGGGTGCTGGGCCGGTGAGCGGCGGTGGCTTCGGCCAGCGGGCCGCCGGCGTCGATGCAGGCCGAGCCGGCGGCCAGGTGGAAGTCCTGGCCGGCCGCATCGACGAAGCCGGGCGCGGCGCCGGTCGGGTTGGAGCCGTCGTCGTCGATGCTGCCGGTCAGCCCCGAGTGGCTGTCGCTCCAGCCGGTCTTGAGCCAGTTGTGGCGCAGGGTCAGCCGGCCGGCAGCGTTCAGCATGGCCAGCCGCTCGCCGCCGGTGCTGACCCAGACGACGTTGTTGCGGCAGTCGGCGCTCTCGTCCTCGGTCGACAGGCGGAACAGGGTGGTGTTGCCGTCGCGGGTCGAGACCACCGTGTTGTGGTGGAAATACAGCGTGCCCTTGCGGTAGTCGGCGCTGCTGCCCGAGTCGCCGCCGTAGTGGACGATCTGCGAGTTGCCCGCGCCCGCGGGCTCGATCAGCACGTTGCCGTAGACGAAGGTCTGTGCGTAGCTCGGGTGCTGGACCAGCTCCTGGCTGCCCCCGGCGTCGACCAGGTCGAGCTGGCGGTTGCCGCCCTCGATCCAGTTGGCCCGCACCACCAGCCCGGCCGAGCGGTCCTTGAGGTTGTTGCCCGGGCAGCCGTCCCGCAGCGGGCCGAAGTGGTTGTACTGGAACACCATGCCCAGCGCCTCGGTGTAGTTGTTGTGCTGGTAGATGCTGCCCTCGATGCCGTTGTCGTGGATGTGGCAGTGCTCGACCAGCAGGTCGCGGGTCTGGGCGCCGCAGAACAGGCCGTTGCCCGAGTCGTGCAGCTCCAGATCGCGCAGCACGATGTGCTCGCCCTTCTCGATGTAGACCGCGGCCGCGTTGTCGGCGTAGTCGGTCGCCCCGTCGCGGCCGGTGAAGCCGTAGGGCGGCCGTGCCGAGCGCAGGCTGAGCCCCTCCAGTACGATGTGGGCCGGCATGCTGTCGGGCGGCGTGTTGGAGCCGCCGATTTTGATCAGGCCGCGGGCTTCGTTCCAGAAGTTCAGCTCGGCCCGGGTGGTGGCGTCGCGGCCGTCGAGCAACGGCCGCTGGCCGGCGGGGCCGGCCACACCGCGCACCGCGATGGGGTCTTCAGCCGTGCCGGCCCGGCCGATGACGAACTTCTCCCGGTAGGGCTCGGCCCGCCAGTGGATGCGCACCTCGTCGCCCGGCTGCAGCGACTCCCAGGGCACGGCTCCGACCGATTCCAGCGCCCAGCCCGGGCCTACCTCGTACACCTCGGCCCGCAACCCGCCGGCCGTCAAAACGACCGCCAGCAGGATGGCGGGTCCCGGACCTCCCGACCGTCTGGTCATGAGCGCCCCTCGTCAGTTGGTCGAACCGGATCGTGCGTATGACAAGTGTGGGCTACTGGTGCTGGCTTTTCTTCCCGTGGAGCAAGTCAGCCGCCAGGGCATACAGCTCGACCAGCTCGTCGTCGTCAGCGGCCACTTTGCCGCGTGAGCGGCGGGCCAGTTTGCGGGCCAGTTTCTCGAGCGTGTCCAGTGACCAGTCCTGGCGGGCAGGGCTCTCGCGCAGGTGCTCGGCCAGACCGGCGGCCACCACCGCCCGCTGCAAGCTCGGCGACGCCTGGGCGAAGGACCCGGCTTCCACTGTCGGCGCGATGGCGACCTGGCGCTCGTCGGCTCGGCCCTCGCCGCCGGGTTTCTCCCAGCGGATGCGCACCGTGCCCCAGTCGCGCGATCGATCGCGCAGCTCGAGCTCGTACAGGGCGGTGACCGCATGACCGGCGCCGATCTCGCCGGCGTCCACATCGTCGTCGCGGAAGTCCTCGTCGGCGATGGCGCGGTTTTCGTAGCCGACCAGCCGGTAGCGGGCCACCGCCCGCGGATCGAACTCGACCTGCACCTTGACGTCCCGGGCGATGACCTGCAGGGTACCCGAGAGATCCTCGCCAAAGACCCGCTTGGCCTGGGGGTAGCCGTCGATGTAGTAGTAGTTGCCGTTGCCGGCGTCGGCAAGCTGCTCCATTTTGTGATCCTTGTAGTTGCCCGTGCCGAAGCCGATGGTCGACAGGCTCACCCCACGCTCAGCGTAGTATTCGATCGACTGCAGCATATCGCCGTGGCTGGTGGCGCCCACGTTGGCGTCGCCGTCCGAGCAGACGATGACCCGGTTGCTTGCCGCCTTGTCGAAGTTCCGCCAGGCAAGACCATAGGCGGCCTTCAGGCCTGAATCCATGGCCGTGGAGCCGCCGGCGGTCAGCTCCTCGATCGCCCAGTGGATGCGGGCCCGGTCGTTCATACCGGTCGGGGGTAGGACCTCGGCCACGCGGCCGGCGTAGGTGGCCAGGGCCACGGTGTCGTCCGGTTGGAGCTGGTCCACCAAGAAGCGCAGCGAGCGCTTGACCAAGCCGAGCTTGTCGGGCGAGCGCATGGAGCCGGAGGTGTCCACCAGGAAGGTCAGCCGCAGCGGTTTCCGGTGCTGGCGCGCCACCTCGCGCCCCTTGATGCCCACCCGCAGCAGGGTGCGTTGCTGGCCGAAGGGCGAGGGAGCTGCCTCCAGATCCAGCGCGAACGGTCCCCTTCTCGGCGGCGGGTAGTCATAGCGGAAATAGTTGATGAACTCTTCAGTACGCACCGCCGCCGGCGGGGGCAGGACCACCTCGCGCAGCTTGCGCCGGGCGATGGTGTACGAGCCGGTGTCCACGTCCACTGCAAAGGTGGACTGCCGATCGCGGTCCGTATCGGTCCAGGGGTTGTCTCCGTGGTCCTCGTACTGCTCGCTGACACCCGTCGGCTCCGGCGCCGCATAGCCGCCGATGACGCCGCCTCCGCTCCCGGGCAAGCGGATGACCTGGATCGTCTGCTGCCGTGCGCGGACCAGGGGCTTGACCCGCTCACCGGTGATCAGGGCCTCGACGGTGACACTGGCACGCTCGCTGATCACGAAATCGTCGTCGGGGTTGCGCAGCGCCGCGGTGAGTTCGCCCAGGCGGGCGGCCAGGGCCAGAATCTCGGTCTCTTCGGGCAGGACCAAAACGCTCAGCCGCTGTCCGCCATCGACCGCCAGCACGTCGAGCCCGACGGTGGCAGTTCGGCAGATCGCCTGTCCGGTCTTGGGACTCGCTACGGTGAGCAACAGGTCGACGCGATCGCCGGGCTCGACGTGGCGGATCCCGGTGACCGGTATCTCCAGCGCTCTGAAGCCGGTGGGCACACGGGCGCTCAACCGTGCGGAGCCCGGGTCCTGCCCGGGCGCCCGTTCGAGCCGGTCGGCGGACTTGCTCTTCTCGAGCAACAAGAAGCGTCGTTTGTTCAGCGCCTTGAGCAGTTCCCAGGTGATCAGAGACTCGATGCTGGCTCTGCTCTTTCGGTCTCCAAGACCGCTCACGTCCTCCGGGTGGCGTAAGCTGACGTGCAGCTCGCCGAGGTGGCCAGCCAGCGCCAGCACCTCGGCCTCCTCGGGGAGCACCAACAAGGTCAGCACATGCGCCGGCTCTTCGCCGGGGTTCACCTCCGGCGGAGCCAGCACGATGACGTTTTGCAGCAGGGTGACCGTCACCGAGGATTCCGTCCTCGGATCGGTGAAGGTGCCCAGAACGTCCAGGTGATCGTTGGCTCGCACATGGCCGGCGCCGCGCGCTTCCACTTCCAGCGCCTGGCCGCGCTTGCGCACGGTATGGCTGAGTCGCCGGGTCGGCTCGCCTTCGTCCGATGCTTGGGGGCGGGTGGCTTTCGTCGCTTGCGCTGCCGTTGCATCCGGTTGCGCCGCCTCCTCGGGCTGGCAGGCCGCAGTGCCCATGGCCAGAATCGCCAAAAAAGCCCATCTCGTCCGCATGGAGACCTCCTGTCGGCGCGGCTGTCGTGCTCCTTGCTCGTACAATAACACACCCCTGACGACGGCGACCATCGGTCCGGCGAGGTCCGGCGTGCTGCTCCCCGTACCGAACGGGGCGTCAGTAGGCGGCGGCTTCGGGCTCGAAGTTGGACAGGAAAGGGGTCAGCCGGGAGGTGCGCGGCTCGCCGGTGCGGCGGCGTTCGGCATCGAGCTGGTGATAGGTGACCCGGTTGCCGGAGACCGCCGCGATCTCGACCGGCAGCCGGTAGACGCCGTGCGAGACCTGGTGAAAGACGCGCTCGAAGACCTCCTTGGGCAGGATGCGCTGGGCGCCGAAGGGCTGGCCGTCGACGTCGATGCCCACGTAGCGCACCTCCTGGCCGTCGTCGCGCTCGACCAGGCAGCCCATCACCCAGATCTCACCGACCACCGGCAGCACCTGGCCCGGGGCCAGCGACTCGCCGGCCAGCGCCGGCGGCGGCTCGGCCGCCGTCTGGGGACCGGACGCCGCGGCCGGCGCTGGCGCCGGTTCCACCGCGGCGTTGCCCAGCTGACCGGCGGCGAAATCCTCTACGCCCGGGAAGCGGTCCGGGTCGAGCTGGCCGGTCCACAGGGTGCCGTCCGGGCTGACCAGCTTGGCGGTCAGCTGCTGCGGGCCGTCAGCCCGGATGGCCAGGCGCACCGGCTGGCCGCCGACGCGCAGATCCTTTTGCAGCACGGCGCCGGGCAGCACGGCCGTATCCTCGCCCAGCAGGCGCACCAGCCGGCCCAGGGTGACGGGTTCGGCCGGCCGCGAGGTGGGCACTTCGGCCGGGGGCGGTCGACCCTCACGTTCGGCCCGGGCCGGTCGGGGCTGCTGGGCCGCCGGCCGCTCCTTGGCCCGGGTCACCGCATCACCGAGCTGCAGCTCGAGATCGGTGCGATCATCGATCGCGGTCAGGTCGATCGCCAGCGGCTCGATGGCCACCGGACCGCGGCCGATCCGGACGAGCTCGACGGCGAACAGGCCGCGCTCGTCGCCCTCCAACCGCACCCCGCCGCTGCCGGCCAGCTCCAACCGGGCCATGGCGCGCAGGCGCTCGGGGTCGATCTCGGCGGCGATGTCCCAGCCGCGCAGCCGGTCGGCCAGCTGCTGCACCGCGGCGGCGCGCTGCTGGACGCGCCGCCGGATCTGCTCGATGACCTTGTCCGCGCTGGGCAGGTCGAAAAACGGCTGCGGCGGCAGCCCGCGCACCGCGGGCGGCCCGAGCAGCACCAGGTGATCGTGGCCGACCACGGCGAAATCGACCCGAGCGAGGGGCCGGCCGTCGGTCGGGTTGGTCAGCTGGCCGGCCGGGATGTCCAGCCGGCCCTCGAGCCGCTGGCCGTCCGGCGACAGCTTGCAGGCGATGCCAAGCGCTTCGAGCTTGCGCCGGGCGATCTGGTTGAGCCGTTCGCGGGGAATGCGCTGTTCGTTCATCCGACCTCCCGTCCAGGCCGCCACGATAACGAACATCGGCCGCCGGGACCAGCATTTGACTCCGATTCGCCGGTCGGGCTACGCTTCTCGCAAATCCCAAGCCGGTTTCGAGGGTTGCCGGTCTCGGAGTCAGATGGGGATGGGCGAGACGCTGGGCCGATTCGAGGTGCTGGGGCCGATCGCCACGGGCGGTATGGCCGAGATCCTGGCCGCGCGCCAGCGCGGGCTGGAGGGCTTCGAGAAGCTGGTGGTGATCAAGCGGTTGCTGCCCGAACTGGCCAGCGAGCCCAAGGTGGTCGAGCTGTTCCTCAACGAGGCCCGCATCGCCGCCCGCTTGTCGCATCCCAACATCGTCCAGATCTACGATCTGGGCAAGCAGGCCGACTCCTACTACATCGCCATGGAGTACATCCAGGGCCAGAACCTGCGCCTGGTGCTCAAGGCCTGCGCCGAGCGCGAGCGGTTGCTGCCGCTGCAGCATTCGCTGGAGCTGGTGCGCCAGGTCTGCGAAGGGCTCTACTACGCCCACACCAAGACCGACACCCAGGGCCGGCCGCTGGGCATCGTGCACAGCGACATCAGCCCGCAGAACATCGTGGCCTCCTTCGACGGGGTGGCCAAGGTGGTCGACTTCGGCATCGCCCGGGCGACCGTCGTGCTGGAGCGCTCCGATCCGGGGCGGGTGCGCGGCAAGCACGGTTACCTGGCACCCGAACGCTGTCGCGGCCGGCCGGTCGATGCCCGCAGCGACCTGTTCTCGCTGGGGGTGGTGCTCTGGGAGCTGTGCACCTGCCGGCGGCTGTTCAAACGGGTCAGCCCGATCGATACCGTCAAGGCCATCGTCGGCGGCGAGGTGCCGCCGCCGCGGCGCTACAACCCGGCCGTATCGGAGGAGCTGGAGGCGCTGATCCTGCGGGCGCTGGCCACCGAACCCGACCGGCGCTTCCAGACCGCGCTGCAGATGGGCAAGGCGGTCGAACAGCAGCGGGCCCAGCTGACCGACACCGCCGGCAGCCTGGAGCTGGGCGTGTTCATGCGGCGGCTGTTCGCAGATGCGTTCGAACGTATGCAGCGGCTGGAGCGGGCCGGCAGCCGGGGCGAGCCCGTCGAACATGTCTGGCTGCGCCAGGAGGGCTCGGATTCGCCGCCCGGCGACAGCCTACCGCCGGCCAGCGCGCCGCCGGCCGGCCCAGCGCCGGACTCCGAGGCCGAGACCACCGCCCCGTCCGCCCGCCCGCCGCGGCCGGCCGCCGATCGGCGCTTGCTGCGGCCGTTGCTGTGGGGCCTGGCCGGGCTGGCGCTGCTGGTCGGGCTGGGGGTGGCCTTTCTGCCCCAGCTGCGGGGCTGGCTGGGCTGGCCGCGGGCCGCGCCGGCAGCACCCGGGGCGGTGGTGCTGGCGGTGTCCAGCCGGCCGGCGGGCGCCGAGGTGCGGGTCGACGGCCGGCCGCGCTGCCTGACCCCGTGCCAGGTCGAGCTGGCGGCCCGAGATGAGGAGCACGCGCTGCGGGTGATCAAGAGCGGCTTCGAGCCCTACGCCGCCCGATTGCGCTTCCAGCCCGGCGAACGGCGCCGGGTGGTCGAACTCCAGCTGCGCCGCGCCGGACGCCGGCTGCGCCGGGCCGAGCGCCGATCGCGCCGCGCCGAGCGCCGGCTCGACTGAAGACCGGCCCTGCAGTTGTGGAGTAGCCGAGCGTCGACCCCTTCGATAGACGAAGGCGCGTGCCCGGCCGTTACTGCAGCCGCCCCAGCAGCACGCCGGCGCGGTGCAGCGGCAGGGTCTCGTTCCAGTCCAGGTCGTCGTTGACGCAGTCCTGGCAGGGCGGGGTCTGGTCCAGGGCCCACATGTCGCCGGCGTCCCCGGTGTTGATCAGGGCCATGGCGCAAGCGAGTTCGGCCGGCAGTTCGGCCGCGGCCACGCCCAGCAGGGCGGCCACGTCCACGGTGCCCTCGAGCACGCTGGCCCCGGCGCAGTCCTCCGACAGCTTGGTCCACGAGCTGCCGTCGTGCACCCGCCACTCGCAGTAGCCGCCGCCGCCGCTGTCGGCCTCCTGGATCAGCGCCAGCAACCGCCCGCCGGCCAGCGGCGCGGCGATCTGGCCGGTCTTGTCCCAGGGCAGCACCACCTTGGCGTCCGGGTCGGCCCCGCCCACCCAGACGAACAGCATGGCGTCGGCCTGGTCGACCACCGGCCGATCGGTGGCCGCGGTCAGCACGCCCTGATCGTTCAGGCCCAGCCAGATGGGATGCGGCGCATCGATCAGCTGGTAGGGCGCGGCCGGGGTGACCCCGGCCCAGGCGTCCAACTCGCCATCGGGCGCGGCCAGGGTCACCGGCCGGGTCAGGTCGAAGGCGTCGACCACCAGGCTGGCGTCGCCGTCCCATCCGGCCTCGGCCTGCAGCCGCACCAGGCCGGTCATGCGGTCGGAGGCCGGCGCGCTGGCGGTGTGGGTCAGCTCGATGTAACCGGCTCCGTCGCCGCCGGCCGCACCGGGCTCGGCCGTGCCGTCGAACTCCAGCACCGGCTGGGCCGAGCCGGCCGGGTCGGCATCGGCCAGCCACAGGTGCAGCGTCACCGGCACCCCGGCCTCGACCGGCTGCCACTGCCAGCCGGCCCGCAGCTCCAGCGTGGCCTCGGTCGCCCAGCTCAGCCGGCAGGCCTGATCGCCCAGGGCCACGGTATCGAACTCGGGCGCGGCCACCAGCGCCGGTGACGACAGCAGGAAGTCGGGCGGGGCATCGCCGGCGGTCCAGTCCTCCTCGAAGCCCCAGTTCGAGGCGTCGAAGTCGCCGGCCTGGGCGTCGAGCGCGCCGGCATCGGCCGGGACGTAGCCGTCGGCGCTGCCGTCGGCGCCGCCCTGGCCGCTGCGGTCCAGATCGCACAGGGTCCAGTTGGCGCCGCCGTCGGCGCTGAAGCGGTAGGCGTAGTCGTACTCGTCGACCGCGCCGCTGTCCGCGGGCACCAGCAGGTCGGCCATGTACTCGTCGTTGCCCGGCTCGGCCCCGTCGGTCCAGGCCGGGTTGGGCGCGGCCGCCTGCCAGTTCCAACCGGCGTCGGGCTGGCTGCCGTCCGGGCCCCAGCCCAGCTCGGCCAGCACGTCGGCGTGGGGGTCGTTGCCCGAGCTCTGGTCGGTCAGCCCGGCGATGTTCAGGTGCCCGTAGACCGTCACCCGGGTGCCGGCGGTCTCGGCGATGGCCGCCGGGCTGTGCAGCCGGCACCAGTCGACCTGGAAGCTGGAGCTCTCGGCCTCCATCTCGCCGGCGTCGGCCGGGGCGTAGCCGTCGGCGCTGCCGTCGGCGCCGCCTTCGCCGCTGCGGTCCAGGTCGCAGTAGGTCCAACTGGCGCCGCCGTCGGGGCTGAAACGGTAGGCGTAGTCGTAGGGCGAGCCGGCGGCCGCCGGCACGGTGAGTTCGGCCATGTACTCGTCGTTGCCCGGCTCCGGTGGGGTGGCGCTGGCGTCGTCCCACAGCGGGTTGGGCGCGGCCGCCTGCCAGGTCCAGCCGCCGCCGTCGGGCTGGCTGCCATCGGGGCCCCAGCCCACCGCGCCGATCACGTCCGGGTGCTCGTCCACGCCGCTGGTTTGGTCGGTCAGCCCGCCGATGTGCAGATGGCCGTAGACGGTGATCACGCTGCCTTCCAGCGCTTGGATGCCGGCGGGGTGGTGCAGCCGGCACCAGTCGACGTCGTAGCTGATGCAGGCCGGATCCTGGGCGCAGCCGGCGTCGTCGCAATCGGTGGCGCCGTCGCCGTCGTCGTCCACCCCGCCGGTGCAGCAGATCTCCTGGCCCGGCTGACAGGCCCCATCGCCGCAGGTGTCGTCATCGGTGCAGGGGTCGCCGTCGTCGCAGGGTTCGGTGTTGTGGACGTGGTCGCAGCCCACCCCGGGGATGCAGCTGTCGCTGGTGCAGGGGTTGCCGTCGTCGCAGTCGTCGTGCACGCCGACGCAGGAGCCGTTGTTGCACACATCGTCGCTGGTGCAGGGGTCGCCGTCGTCGCAGGCATCGTCGTTGGGGGTGAACACGCAGCCGGTGGCCGAGTCGCAGCTGTCGTCGGTGCAGGGCTCGTCGTCGTCGCAGACGCGGGCGTCGCCGATACAGGCGCCGTCGCTGCAGACCGTATCCACGGTGCATTCGTCGCCGTCGTCGCAGGCGGTGCCGTCGTCGGCGTCGACCATGTGGCAGCTGCCGTCGACCGGATCGCAGGTGTTGTGGCTGCAGGGCGTGTCGCTGGACGGATCGCAGACGATGACCGTGGCCGGGTCGACCTGGCACTGGTTGTCCACGCAGTGCAGGGTGCCGTTGCAGGGATTGCCGTCCTCGAAGGCGGCGCAGTCAGCGTCGTTTTGGCAATCGCAGATATTGGTGCCGCCGACGCAGACGCCGCCGGAGCAGGTGTCGCCCTCGGTGCACGGATTGCCGTCGTCGCAGGGGGCGGTGTTGTCGACGAACACGCAACCGCTGGCCGGGTCGCAGCTGTCGTCGGTGCAGGGGTTGCCGTCTTCGCACTGGCGCGGGCTGCCGCTGCAGCTGCCGCCGGAGCAGGTGTCGCCGGTGGTGCAGGCGTCGCCATCGTCGCAGGAGGCGCTGTTGTTCTCGTGCGCGCAACCGCTGTCCGGGTCGCAGCTGTCACTGGTGCACGGGTTGCCATCGTCGCAGTCGTTCAGGGTGCCGATGCACGAGCCGCCGCTGCAGGTGTCGCCGGTGGTGCAGGCGTTGCCGTCGTCGCAGTCGGCGTCGTTGGGCACGTGGGTGCAGCCGCTGGCCGGGTCACAGTCGTCGTCGGTACACGGGTTGCCGTCTTCACACTGGCGCGGGGTGCCGCCGCAGACCCCGCCGCTGCACACGTCGTCGATCGTGCAGGCGTCGCCGTCGTCGCAGCTCAGGCTGTTGTTCTCGTGGCTACAGCCGGATGGACCGCAGACGTCGATGGTGCAGGGGTTGTGATCGTCGCAGTCGGCGTTGGTCTCGCAGGGCGCCGCCGGCACGCAGCCCTGGGCCGGGTCGCAGACGAAGCCCACCCCGCACAACGCGTCGTCCGGGGTGTGTTGGCACTGGCCGCTGGCCGCGTCGCAGGCGTCCGAGGTACAGGGGATGCCATCGTCGCAGTCGCCGCAGGCCGAGCCGCCATCGCCGCAGCCCAGCGCGCCCAGAGAAAAGATCACCCCCGCCAGCAAAGCAAAACAGACCCGTCGCATCCGATTTTCCTCCCGGCGGGCCCCTCGCACCCGCCACGCACGTCCAGCCCGCATACTACGCCGGCGCTCTAGCAGCGACAAGCCTCGGCGGCTAGCAGGAAGCCGCCCAGCAGCCCGGCGCGATCGCCGAGCGCGGGCGGGACCAGGAAGTCGTCCAGCGGCGGCGCCAGCCGCGGAGCCACCAGGTAGCCGGCCAGCAGCTCGACCAGCCGGCCGCGCACCCGGTCCAGCAGGCCCGGCTGGTGCATCACCCCGCCGCCCAGCACGATGCGGGTCGGCGACCACAGGCAGGTCAGGTTGGCCAGGCCCCGGGCCAGGTAGTCGGCTTCCAGCTCCCAGGCCCGGTGATCGGCCGGCAGTTGCTCGGCCGGCTGCGACCAGCGGGCCTCGATGGCCGCGCCGGCCGCCAGGCCCTCCCAGCAGTCGCCGTGAAAGGGGCAGCCGCCGGCGAATGGATCGCGGCCGCGGTCGTGCCCCACGCGCTGGTGGCCCACCTCGGGGTGGACCAGTCCGTGGTGCGGCCGGCCGTCGAGCAGCAGCCCGCCGCCGATGCCGGTGCCCACCGTCAGGTAGGCCAGCACCGGCTCGCCGCGACCGGCGCCCCAGCGCCACTCGGCCAGCGCAGCGGCGTTGACGTCGGTGTCGAAGCCCAGCGGCAGGCCGAAGGCCTCGATCAGCGGCGCGCGGATG
Organism: uncultured Myxococcales bacterium; assembly: GCA_964454005.1. Classification (GTDB taxonomy): domain Bacteria; phylum Myxococcota; class B64-G9; order B64-G9; family B64-G9; genus CAYVQE01. The sequence continues at coordinate 31,903 of CAYVQE010000013.1, read as the reverse complement.
TCGACGTTCTTCCAGGCGGTCTTGGGGGTGGCCGTGATCCGGCCGTAGCCGTCCGAGTCGGGATGCAGGTCCACCGGCCCGAAGGAGCCGACGCCGATGGCCGCCAGCGGCCCGTGCTCTTGCCGGGCCCGTTCGAAGAATTCGATCACCGCCCCCAGGGTGGGGTCGGGAGCGCCGGTCTCGATGCGCACATCGGCCAGAACCTGATCGGGCCCGCGGCCCACCCCGCAGCGGAACTTGGTCCCGCCGGCCTCGACGCTGCCGAACAGCTCACTCATGCCGTATCTCCTCGACACGCTGCAGCGCGCAGGGCGACCTTGGCGCGGCCGGGCTGCGCTTGGCGAGTCGGCCGGTCCACCAATCCACCACGCGGCGTTTGACATCCGCTCGACGGCCGGGTTCGATGGCGGGTAGACGAACGAACGGGAGGTGGTCCGTGGGTGGCTCCAAGACCTGGATGGCGGCCTTGTTCGCTATGGTGACCCTGGCGGCGCCGGTGCGCGCCGGCGAGGGGTTTTCGGTCAGCCTGGGGGTGGGCGGCGGTTTTTGGCGCTTGCCGGCCGGCGATCTGGGCAAGACCCTGCAGCGGCTCGATGTGCCCCGCGGCGACCAGGCGTTGCTGACCGAGCCGCTGGCCGATGGGCTGGCGCTGCGCTTCGCAATGGCCTACAACATCCGCGATCTGGTCTCGATCGAGCTGGGCGCCAGCGGCCACGGCTTCAAGCTCGACGAACCGGATGCCATCGGCGGCTCGGGCCATTTCGCGCTGGTGGTGCATTTCCACCCCTTCGGCCTGTTCATGCCCGATCGCGACTTCGACGCCAGTGTATTCCTCGGCGGTGGCTACGCGATCCTCGGTGGCGGCCAGGCCGCAGACGACCTGTCGCGCGGGCTCGACGGCGGGCTGCTGGAGTGCGGGCTGGCCGGCCGCTACTTCTTCACCCCCTGGTTCTCGTTGGGCGCCGAGGTGCGCCTCGGCGTGCCCTTTTTCAGCCGCTGGCACGTGGACTGGGAGGACGATGAGCACTACGGCCTGGACGACCACCCCGAGGCCCTGTTCACCGCCTTGTTGATCACACCCACCTTCCACTTCGCCGCCCGCTGAGCCACCGCCCGAATATCGACACCTACCCCCGAACGAAAGCCAACACCGCTGTCGCCATGGCGATCAATACCAGGCCGGGCGGCAATGAGGAATCCGAGCCCGAGCCGGCTGCGCAGCCGCAGCCGGAGCCGCCGGCCGGCGCCCCCCGATCGGCGGCGCCCGCGTCGGCCGCGGCGTCGCTGCCCGCATCCGGTCCGCCGTCGGCCGGGGTGCCGGCGTCCGGCCGTTCGTCGGCGCCGGCGTCGGTCCCGCCGTCCAATCCACCATCCGCGCCGTCGGTCGTCCCGCCGTCGGGTTGCGGCTCGCAGCCGGTGGCCACCAGGCCGAAGGCCCGGGCGGTGACGACCGCCATCTCGGCCCGGGCGGCCGACCGGTCGGGGCAGAAGGCGTCCGGGCCGCAACCGCCGGCGACGCAGTGGTCGCCCAGGGCGGCGATGGCGCCGGCGGCCCAGTGATCGGCCGGCACGTCGGCGAAGGGCGCCGCGGCCGGCGCCGCCTCGGACCAGCCGCGGGCGCGGGCGGTCAGCACCGCCACCTGGGCCCGGCTGGCCGGCAGCGCCGGGCAGAAGCGCGGCGGTTCGCTGGCGCAGCCCTGGGTCAGGCCGGCAGCCCGGGCGTGCTCGATCTCGGCATACAGCGGGTGGTCGGCGGGCACGTCGCTGAAACTGGGCTCGGCCGGCGGGCTGAACCCGCCGGGCAGGGCCCGGGCCAGGAAGGCCACCGCCGCCGCCCGATCCAGCCGGCACTGCGGGCAGAACAGGGGCGGGTCGGCCCGACAGCCGTTGCTGATGCCGGCCGCGGCCACCGCCTCGATGGCCTCCAGGGCCCAGTGGTCGTCGGCCACGTCGGCGAAGGTGCCGCTGGCGCCGGCGGCGGGCTGGGGGTCGCAGCAGCGCGAGGGCTCGCCCGGCGGCACCGGCCGGCGCAGTACCGCCAGGTGGTTGGCCACCACCCGCTGGCTGCCGCCGCTGGGCCGGTTGACCACGCCCTGATCGGCCAGCCACAAGGTGGTCGAGCCGCCGCCGTCCAGGTTGAGGCCCTGCTCGGCCCCGAGCTCGGCCAGGACCTGACCGGCGGTCTCGGTGGTGGCGCCGATCGAGCGCTGGCTGCGGCCGTCGATGGCCAGCAGCACCAGCCGGCGGCCATCGGCGCCCAGGCCCACCGCGCTGCGCGGGTGCAGCTCGTCGAAGTGGATGGCGTCGTGGAACCGGGCCTGGCCGTCGACCAGGCAGTTGGGCCGGCCGCTGACGACCACGGTCATCCAGGGCTCCGGTCCGCCCAGGGCCTCGGCCGCCGGCCGGATGGTGCTGCCGGCGTCGGCCCCGGCGGCGAACACGGCCTCCAGGCTGCCGTCGGCCGTGTCCGGCCAGCGGGCGCCGGCGCCGACCGCCAGGCCGATGGGCACGTACCCGTCGTAGCTGAAGAAGTCGCCGTTGACGGCCGCTCGCGCCCCGACGGCAGCGGCCCAGGCGCCGGTGGTCTGGGCCCGCTCGCCGGGGCCGGTGGCCCGCAACACCAGGCTCGGGTCGCACAGGTCGACCACCAGCGCATCGAGTTCCAGCGGCCCGGCGCTGGTGCGGTGCAGGTGTTGGATGCCCGGCTCGATCGCGGTCCAGACATCGCCGGCCCGGACCGGGGCGGAGAGGATGAGCAGGATCAACAGCGGCAGCCGGCAGCCTCGCATGCCACCCGTTATACCAACTCTCAGCGGTGAGCGGTGAACTTTGTCTGCCGGCCGCCGTGGGTTCAGCCGGCCAGCCGTTGCGGTACCGGAGCGGCGGCGGCCGGGCTCGCCGGCAACCGGGCCAGCACCTGCACCAGCCCGCTGGTCGGGTCGAGCCGCCAGCGCACGGCGACCGGGCCGCTGGCGCTGCGGGCGCTGGTTGCCTGCCAGCCGCCGTTTGGGGCGGGGGCGGGCGGCAGCGGATCGACGGCCACGCTGCGGGTGTCGGCGTGCAGACCGGTGCGTTCGGCCTTGAGCACCGCTTCCTTGATGCACCACAGCAGAGTGGCCCGCCGGGCTTGCTCGGGCTCGGCCAGCGCGGCCAGCCGGCGCTGCTCGGCGGCGGTGAACCAGGTGCGGACGAAGGCCGGGCTGCGCCGGGCCGCGGGCTCGATGTCGGCGCCCAGCCGGCCGGCCGCAGCCGGGCCGACGGCGCACAGGGCCGCGCTGCGGCAGTGGGCGATGGTCAGGCTGACCGGCAGCGGCCGGCCGGCCGCGTCCAGCGGCCGGGGCCAGCCGGCCGGGGCGCGCAGGATGCGGATGGACTGCGGCCGGGCGTCGGCCAGGCCCAGCGCGTGGCGCTGGCGCCACAGCAGCAGCTTGGCCGCGGCCCGGCCCAGCAGCCACTGGCGGTGGCGGCTGGGATGCCGGTAGCGGGCACCGGCGGCGGCCTCGGCGGGCCCGGCGATGAAGCGCTGCAGATCGAGGCCCGGCCGATCGGCCAGCAGCAACCAGCGGATCAATTTCGAACCTCCGGCCCGCCGGTCGGCTCCGCGGCCCCGCCGGTCAGGCGGGTTTGCAGCGCTTCGTCCAGCGACTGCGACAGCGGCGCGGTGCGGTAGCCGTCGAGCTCCAACAGCAGGTAGCCGCGCCCGTCGATGACCTGGATGCGGTGGCCGTGCCCGGTCCCTGCCGGATCGGGCAGCACCCGGGCGGTGATGGGGCCGGGCTCGCCCGGGGGCGGCTGGAACAGCGACAGCCGATCGAGCGCGGCCGGCAGACCGATGCGGCGCGAGACCCGGGCCTCGTGCAGCCCGGCCGCCTGGAAGGCCAGCTCGGTCAGCATGGGTCGGGCGGCCAGCCGGCCGGGCCGGCCCAGCGGCGGCTCGGCGCGGACCGCGTCGAAGCGGCCGGCCAGGCCGCCGTCGGCGGTGGGCTCGGCGCCGTCGAGCACCTGGAAGCTGGGCCCGTGAAAGTAGGCCCGGTAGATGGTCTCGCGGTCGATGGCGGCGCGGGCGGCGGGCCGGTTCCAGCCGTCCACGCCCACCGAGCGGGGTCCGGCGTCCAGGCGCACCCGGGCCCGGAAGTGGCAGACCGTCTGGCGCCGGCCGCCGGCCAGCTCGCGCTCGGACTCGAGCTGAACCGCCAGCAGGGGCTGCTGTCGGCTCCACAGCGGCTGCAAGAGCAGCCGGGCGGCGCGCGGCGCGTCGCGGTAGAGCTTGAGCGGCGACTCGAAGGCGATGGCCTCGACCGCGGCCAGCTCCAGCTCGGGCCGCAATAGCTGGGCGGCCTCGGCGAAGCATTCGACCGCCATCACCCCGGGCACCACGATGGTGCCGTCGATGCGGTGGTCGGCCAGGTAGGGATCGCGCTGCGGGTCGAAGTCCACCTCGAACTCCAGCCCGCCGGCCACGGTCCAGCCGGCCACCGCCTGCAGCAGCGGGTAGCGCTCGGGCTCGGCCGCCAATCGGCCGCGCAGGGCGGCCAGGTCGGCGCCGGCGGCCAGCAGGCCGTCGGCCAGCGCGCCCAGTCCATTGGCCAGTACCAGCTCGCCGCCCGGCCCGGCGGCGATGGCGGCCGCGCTGGCGGCGGCGCCGGCCGCGGGTTCGATCAGGCCGATGCCGGCGCGGCGCAGCAGCGCGGGTGCCGAGCCGCGGCTGGCCATGCCGGCACCGTCCCAGGCGCTGAAAGCCAGGGTGGTGGCGACCAGCCCCGGCCGCTGGCGCGCGATCCAGCCGGCGCACTTGGCCAGCAGGTCGTTGGCCGCGGCGTAGTCGGTCTGGGTGGCGTTGCCGAAGCGGCCGGCCACCGAGCCGAACAGGACCAACCGGTCGAGCGTCACCTCGCGGGTGGCCCGCAGCACGGCGCGCAGGCCTTCGGCCTTGGCATCCAGCACGCGGTCGAACTCGGCCGGCTCCTTTCTGGCCAGCGGCTGGCTGCGCTCGATGCCGGCGGCGTGCCAGACCTGGTCCAGCCGGCCGTGGCGCTCGGCGATCTCGGCCACCAGCCGGCCCAGGGCGGCCTCGTCGGTGGCGTCCAGGGCGGCGTAGCGGGCGTCGGCGCCGGCGGCGGCGATGGCCGCCAGGCTGCGGCGCACCGCCAGCTGCCGTTGCAGCGGCGCCAGCGCGGCGGCCAGCTTGACCGGGGTGGGCCGTTCGCCGGCGCGGCGCATCCGGTCGGCCAACTCGCGTTCCAGCCCGTCGGGATCGGCCTGCAGCCGCTCCAGGCGGGGATCGTCGGCGGCCGGGGCCGGGGTGCGGCCGAGCAGGTAGAAGGTGCCGCCGCCGCGGGCCGCGGCGCGGGCGATGTGCCCGGCAACCGCGCCGCCGCCGCCGGTGATCAGCACCACCGGCCCGCCGTTCGGCGGCGCCGGCCGGGCGGTGTCGAGCGCATCGTCGGCCACCGGCCGCAGCCCGACCGCGTAGCGCCCGTGCGGGCCGCGGCCGACCTCGACCACGGCTGGATCGCGCTCGATCTCCTCGAGGATGGCCGCAGCCAGGTCGGCCGGAGCGATCTCGGCTGCGGTGTCGAGCACCTTGCAGCCCACTCCGGGCCACTCGCGGGCCAGCGCCTTGATCAGCCCGGTGGTGGCGCCGGCCAGCGGATCGCGGGCCCCGTCGGCGGCCAGGCCCAGGTGGCCGCCCATGGCCGTCAGCGCCAGGAAGAATGCGCCCTCGCCTCCGGTGAGCGTCTCCTCGAGCGCCTGTGCCAGCCGGAAGGGCAGCCGGGCGCGAGCTTCGAGCGCGCTGCGCCAGGCTGCCCGGTCATCGCTGTCGGGGGCCACCGGCGGCGACAGGGCGGTCAACAGTACGGCGCCCTGCAGCGGGCCCTCGGCCGATGCTTCGCGGGCGGCCGCCAGCATGGCTTCCGGATCGGGCTTCGCGTCTCCGATGCGCACCGGCTCGGCGCCGCGCGCGCGTAGGGCCGCCTCCAGCGCGGCGGCAGCGGCCGGCGGACCGCCGGCCACGAGCACCCGGCCCCGCACCTCGGCGCCGGTGGGCAGGCAGTCGGCCGCCGCCGGCCGGCCCACCAGCTCCGGGCGCAGCAGCTGCAATCCGCCTTCGCCTGCGGCTTCGGCGGACGGGTCCGCGGCTTCGGCGGACATGTCGAGCTGATCGCGGACGAAGCCGATGACGTGGCCCAGGGTGGGGTAGTCGGACAGCTTGAGCTCGTCGGGCCGCGGGATGGCGAAGGTGTCGCGGATGGCGGCGAACAGCTCGGCCTGTTTGACGGTGTCGATGCCCAGGTCGGCCTCGAGGTCGAGGTCGAGTTCGAGCATGTCCTGGGGGTAGCCGGTCTGCTCGGCGGCCAGCGCCAGCACTTGATCGGCGATCGCCTCGTCATCGAATTGCTCGGTCTGCTCGGTCTGCTCGGTCTGCTCGGTCTGCTCGGCCAGTGCTGCAGCCGGCTGCGGTGCTGCGCTCGATCGGGTCGCCGGGGGCTCCGGCGAAGCCGCGGCATCGGTCGCAGCGGGCTTTGCAGCGGGCACCTTCTCGGCGCCTCGACCGAGCTGATCGCGGACGAAGCCGATGACGTGGCCCAGGGTGGGGTAGTCGGACAGCTTGAGCTCGTCGGGCCGCGGGATGGCGAAGGTGTCGCGGATGGCGGCGAACAGCTCGGCCTGTTTGACGGTGTCGATGCCCAGGTCGGCCTCGAGGTCGAGGTCGAGTTCGAGCATGTCCTGGGGGTAGCCGGTCTGCTCGGCGGCCAGCGCCAGCACTTGATCGGCGATCGCCTCGTCATCGACCGCTGGCGAAGCCGCGACCTCGGTCGCCGAAGCCGGTGGCGAAGCCGCAGGCGGGGTGGCCACCTGGGGCGCTTCAGCCGGTTCGGTCTCCGTTTCGGGCCGGGGCCTCGGCTCGGGCTCGGCAGCGGCCGCCGGCCGCTCGTCCGGCTCGGCATACAGCCGCAGGGTCTTGTGCTCCACCGCCAGTGCGGCGCCGGGCGCTTCGGCCAGCCCTTCGAGCCAGGCCTGGTGGCGGGCGCGGTCGGCCACCCGATCCGGACCACCCGTCGGCTCGATGCGCTCTGACAGGGTCATGCCGATCTGCGAGCCGAAGCCGGCGGCCAGCCGCAGCGCGAAGCGCACCGGCTGCCGGCCGCCCCGCGACAGGTTGAGCCGGCCCAGGTCCGGGTCGGGCTGGCGCAGGTTGGCCACCGGCGGCACCCGCTGCTGCTCCAGCATGCGCACCGCGGCCCCGTCTTCGATGCCCACGCCCATGGGGTGGCCGGTGAAGCCCTTGGTGTTGGCGATGACGATGCGGTCGGCCGCCGGACCGAAGACCCGGCGCAGCGCGTGCACCTCGGCGCTGGCCGAGCCGCCGCGCGGCGGGGTGTAGGTCTCGTGCGAGACGAACACCAGCTGTTCGGCCAGCCGGGCGCGGTCGAGCCGGTGCCGGTGCTCGGCCGCGGCCACCAGGCGCTCCATGACCGCGGCGATGTGGTCGGCGTCCAGCCGGGTGCCGTGGAAGGCGCTGTTGGCCGCCGCGCTGCCCAGCAGCCGGCTGGCGCCGCGCATGCCGCGGTTCTCCAGCTCGCCGGCGTCCTCGACCACCAGGCCGACCGCCCCCATGCCGGGGATCATGCCGTTGCGCCGGCGGTCGAAGGGCAGGGCGGCGCGCTCCAGCTCCGGCTCGGTGGTCACCGCGCCGGTGGCCAGCAGCCCGCCGACCAGCCACGGCGCCAGGGTGGGGTTGGTGATGTCGTCGGCGCCGACCACCAGCACCCGCCGGCAACGGCCGCTGCGGATCCAGTCCTGGGCCACGCAGATGCCCAGCGTGGTCGAGGCGCAGGCCGCATTGAGCTGGACGTTGGGGCCGCGGGCTCCGATCAGCTGGGCCAGCTGGGCGTGGCCCATGGCCAGAGCGCGGAAGATGAACTTGCGATCGAACTGGTAGCCCGCGCCCAGCTCGCTCTCGAGCTGCTGCAGCCGCCGGCTGACGGCTTTGAGCTCGCCCACCTCTTCGGCCAGGGCGCGCAGCTCGTCGATGCGGGCCTGCAGTCGATCGCTGCCGTGCTTGCGTTCGAGTTCGCCGATCAGGGCATCCACGCCTGGAAAGGCCGAGGCGAATACGATACCGGTCTCGTCGGCCAGCGCGGCCGGCAGCCGCCAGCCCTGCGGCAGTCTGGAGCCGGTGCTGGTGGTGCGGTGGTGCATCACCAGCGGTAGGCCGGCGTCGCGCAGGGCCAGCAGTCCGGCGGCGATCGCCAGCTGGGTGGTGATGTCGAACGCGGCCACCTGCTCCGGATCCAGGCCGAACTCGGCCACCGGATCGAAGCGGCCGCGGCGGCCGGTCAGCCGGGCCACCCGGTCCGGGTGGTCGATGACCTCGAAGGCCGGCCCCCCGGGCGCGTCCTTGAGCAGCCGGGCGATGCGCTGGTCGGCCAGGCCCTGGCGCTGGCGTTCGTCCAGCGGATCGATGCCCGCGTAGCCGGCCAGCAGCCGCTCGTCGTTGTCGGCGGCGAAGACCTCGCTGGCGGTGCCAGGCAGCCCCAGGCCGACCCCGGCCACCACGCATTCGGTCTCGGCGGCCGTGGCCGGCACCGCAGCCGGATCCGCCGGCGCGGGCTCGGTCAGCTCGATCGCACCCGTATGGTGCGCTTCGGGCGCGCTGTTCGAGCTCGTCTGTTCGGCCGCGGCCGCTTCTGCGCGCGGCAGGCCGGCGGCGGCGCAGGCGGCCAGCACCTGGCCCAGCGAGGCCGCATCGCCCAGCTTGGGCTGGTTGGCGGCCACCGCGCTGATGTCGGCATCGGCCAGCACGTCCAGGGCGAAGGTGGTCAGCACCCGCTTGGGGCCCACCTCGATGAACAGGCGGGCGCCGCGGTCGTACAGGGCCCGCAGGCTGTCGATCCAGCGCACCGGCGCGGCCACCTGGTCGGCCAGCCGGTCCAGGTTGCGCTCGCGGGCCGCCGGGGTCTGTTCATAGGGCCGGGCGTCGACGTTGGCCACCACCGGGATGCGCGGCGGTCGGACGTCGAGGCCGGCCAGGACCCGGCGCAGCGGATCGCGGGCCGGGGCCACGATCGGCGAGTGGAAGGCGTGGGACACGGGCAGCTCGACCGCTCGTAGCTCGGCGGCCTCCAGGCGAGCCAGCGCTTCCCGCATGCCGGCGGTGGGTCCGGCCAGCACGGTCTGGCCCGGGCTGTTGTAGTTGGCCGGTTGCACCCCGGCGATGTCACCGACGATGCGCCCGATGGCGTCGGGCGACGCGAAGACCGCCGCCATCTTGCCGGGATCGTCGACCCGCACCCCGCTCATCTCGCGCGCCCGGGCGCAGACGGCCCGCAGCGCGTCGCCGAAGTCGAGCATGCCGGCGGCCACCAGGGCGGCATACTCGCCCAGGCTGTGGCCGGCGACCATGTCGGGCGCGATGCCGCGCTCGGCCAGCAGCCGCGTCAGGGCCACGTCGGCGGTCAGCATGGCCGGCTGGCAGACCGCGGTCTGGCGCAGCGCCTCGCGGCTGTCCGGGCTGTCGGTCGCCCACACCAGCGCGCTCAGCGGCCGGCCCAGCACCGGTTGCATGATGGCGTCGGCCTCGGCGAAGGTCGCGGCCACGGTCGGCTCGGCAGCGGCCAGCGCGGCCAGCATGCCCGGATACTGCGAGCCCTGGCCGGGATACAAAAAGGCCACCGGGCTGGCCGGGCCGCGGCCGCGGAACACCCCCTGGGCGGCCAGGGCGCGCCAGGTGGCCGCCTGTTCGTTCTCCACGGCGCGCCGGGCCAGCTTGCCGCGCTGGGCCCGCTCGGCTTCGTCGCCGTAGTCGATCACCAGCCGCTCGGCCGCGGCCCGCACCCGCGGCGGCGCTGCGGCGGGATCGCTGCCGGCCGGCAGCGCCAGCTGGCGCTCCAGCGCCAGCGCCAGTCCAGCGGCGTCGTCGGCCCCGACCGCCAGCTGCCGGCGCGCAAGCCCGCCTTCCGGGTCGGCAGCGGCGCTCGCTGCCGCGGCCGGCTCGGCGGTGGCCGCCGCCGTTGTCTCGGCGCCGAGGTCGGCGTTCGGGTAGACCCGCCCGCCATCGGCCGCGCCGGGCCGGTGCTCGCCGAGCACGGCGTGGAAATTGGTGCCGCCGAAGCCGAAGGACGACACCCCGCATAACCGGCCGGGCCCGTCGGCCGCCGGCCAGTCGCGGGTCTCGGTGGGCACCCGCAGCGCGGAGCCGGCGAAGGGGATCTCGGGGTTGGGTGCATCGAAGTGCAGCGAGGCTGGAATGGTGCGGTGGTGCAGCGCCAGGGTCGCCTTGATCAGGGCGGCCGCCCCGGCGGCGCTCTTCAGGTGGCCGATCTGCGACTTGACCGAGCCGATGAAGATGCTCTGCGGCCGGGCGCCGGCCGCGCGCAGCAGCTCGGTCATCACCTGTCCCTCGACCGCATCGCCGACCCGGGTCGAGGTGCCGTGGGCCTCGAACAGGCCGACCGCCGCCGGCGACAGACCGCAGGCTTGATAGGCGCGCTCGATGGCCAACCGCTGGCCGACCGGGTTGGGCGCGGTGATGCCCTTGCCGCGGCCGTCGGACGACGAGCCCATGGCGTGGATCACGGCGTAGATCCGATCGCCGTCGCGCTCGGCGTCGGCCAGGCGTTTGAGCACCAGCACCCCGCAGCCCTCGCCCATGACGAAGCCCGAGGCGCGGCGGTCGAAGGGACAGCTCAGCTCGGCCGACAGGGCGCCGATCTTGGAGAACTTGACGAAGGACTGCGGCGACATGCTGGAGTCGACGCCGCCGCTGACCACCATCTGGTAGCGGCCTTCGGCCAGACCGGCGATGGCCGCCTGCAGCGCCGCCAGCGACGAGGCGCAGGCGGCGTCGGCGGTGTAGCTCGGCCCCTGCAGGCCGAAGACGTTGGCCACCCGACCGGCGATGACGTTGGCCAGCTCGCCCGGCATGCTGTCCTCGGTGATGGGCGGCAGGGCGGCAGCTGCGTTGGCGCGGAACTGATCGAGCAGGGCCCGGCGTGCCGCCTCAGGCAGCGACTGGAAGGCGGCGCTGGCCTCCAGCGAGCGGGCGAACAGCGGTACGTGGACCCGCAGGGTGGTGTTGTAGTGCAGCTCGCCGCCCAGCGAGTTGCCGAGCACCACCGCGCAACCACGACGGTCGAAATCCCGCTCGCCGTAACCGGCGTCGGCCAGGGCCTCGTCGGCGGCGGCGATGGCCCACTTCTGCACCGCATCGACGGCGGCCGCCATGCGCGGCGGCATGCGGTACTTGCGCCAGTCGAACTCGAAGTCGGAGACGAAGGCGCCGATGCGGGTGTAGGTCTTGTCGGGCGCCTTGGGGTCGGGATCGTAGTAGTCCTCGGGGCGCCAGCGCTCCGGCGGTACCTGGCGGATGCTGTCGCGGCCCTCGAGGATGTTGCGCCAGTAAGCGCCGGCGTTGTCGGCGTCGGGCATCACGGCGCCCAGGCCGATGATGGCCACCGGATGCTGAATTGATTGGTCGGCGTTCATCGCGTTCTCCCTCGCTGTCTCTGGCCCATCGAGCTTCCCCGCCCCTCGGGCCGGGGGCATTTCGGTCTTGGAATCGTCCGCCGGGTGTTCATTCAGCGGTCAGGTGCTCGGCCACCAGGGCCATGTCGGCGAGCTGGCCGATGAGCCCGTCGTGGATGCGGGTCAGACCCAGCCGGCCCTCGAACTCGCGCAGCGCCGCGCCGTCGAGTACACCGGCGCCGGCCACCAGCTCCAGGCCGGCGGCACCGAGCTGGTGGGTGGTGCTGCGGGCGAAGATGCGGCTCATGGCGGCCAGGCACTCCGGGGCGCGGCGGGCGCTGTCGCGCCGGCCGGTGGCCGCCTTGTGGGCGAAGGCGGCGGCCACCTCGCAGCGGGCCATCAGCGCGCCGAGCGCGAACAGCACGTGCTGGTTGCGGGTCAGCCGGGCTCGGCGGGCCGCTTCCAGGATCTCGGCCAGCGCCTCGCAACCCAGCCCGGCGGCCAGTGCCCCGCTATCGGGGCTGCGTTCGGCCAACGCGCGCAACTCCGCCCCCTGGGTGCGGTAGTGCTCGCCGCGCGATTGCAGGTGGCGGCGCCAGCGGTCGCGGGCGATGGTGCGTTGCAGGATCTCCGAGGTGCCCTCGTAGATGCAGGTGATGCGCACATCGCGCTTGAGCTTCTCGACCATGTAGTCGTGGATGTAGCCATAGCCGCCGTGGGCCTGGATGGCAGCCTCGGCCGCGGCGTTGCCGGCTTCGGTGGCCGCCCACTTGGCCACCGCGCCCTCGACCTGCAGCTCGTCCTGGCCGCGGTCGAGCCGGTCGACCAGCGCCTCGATATAGGCCCGGGCGGCCTCCAGCGCCGCGGCGTGGGGCACGATCAGCTTGTGCGTCCAGGCCGGCTTGTGGCTCAGCGGCGAGCCGTCTTGGACGCGCTCGCGGCCGTAGGCGATGGCCCGATCCAGCGCGGCGCTGCCACAGCCGAGGCCGAAGGCGGCCACCATCACCCGGGTGTAGCCGAACACCCGCGTCGCCTGGACCAGGCCCTGGCCTTCCACCCCGCCGATCAGATGGCTGGTCGGCACCCGCACCCGATCCAGCGCCAGGGCGGTGGTGTTGCTGGCTCGGATACCGTGCTTGTGCTCGGGCGGCCCTGGCTCCAGGCCGGGGCTGCCGCGCTCGACCACGAAGAAGGATGGCCCGCCGGGGGCCAGCGCCAGCACGGTGAACAGGTCGGCGATGCCGCCGTTGGTGATGAACTGCTTGTTGCCCTCGAGCTCGTAGGCCACGGTGCGGCCGGCCTCGCGCACCGGATGGGCCCGGGTGCGGATCGAGGCCAGGTCGGAGCCGGCGCCGGGCTCGGTGACCGCGTAGGCCACCACCAGGCCGTGCTCGGCCACCCGGCCCAGCCAGAGTCGTTTCTGCTCGTCGGTGCCGCCGACGCGTAGCGGGTCGCTGCCCAGCGATACGCCCAGCAGCGAGGTGGCCAGGCCCAGGTCGATGCCGGCCATCTGCTCGCAGATGCGGAAGATGGCTCGGGCGCCGGCGCCCAGCCCGCCATAAGCGGTGGGGATGAAGGCCAGGTGCAGCCCGACCTCGTCGCCGAGCAGCTCGCGGATCAACGGCTCGGGGCACTGGCCGTCGCGATCGTAGGCCAGCAACTGACCGTCGTCCAGCCGCCGGCGGGCGAACTGGCGCAGGGTGTTCTGGATCAGCTCCAGCGTCTCGTCGTCCAGCACAGCGCTATCCATGGCACACTCCGGCGACGCGCAGCTGCCTGAGCGGTCGCTGCGGTCGCTTGCGTCTCCCCGCGCGGTCGGCGGTGGAGAACCGATCACCGGATCGCATTGCGGCGCGTTGTGGTCACCCCGCCCGCTGCGTCAAGCCAGCCTTTGCCGGCGGCCCGTTTGCAACGGATATGCCACGTCCGATGTCAGCGAGATTGGCCTGCGATTCCCGTCGATTGGGTCTGCGGCCGGCGGTCGCTATCCGGGCCGGACTGCCACCGGTGCGTGGCGCACCGGCACAGCGCGGATCCGGGGATGCGGCTGTCGTTGCCGGTCCGGAGAGGGGGCGCGATCGCGTTCGGGCAGGCCAGCTGCGGGTCAACCGCTGCCAGGGGCGGCCAGTGCGAACCGCCGGTGGCGGGTGCGTCGTGGTTTGCGCTGATCGACCGCCGCAGCGCGTCAGGCGGCGGCGCCGGCGGTGGGTTGGCCGAGTTCAGCCAGCGCCCAAAGCGGTCAGACCGACGCGGGCCATGCGTTCGACCCCGGTGGCGATCACGTCCGCCGGGGCGCGCCTGCGCTCGGCCACCAGATCCGACACGGTCAGCAGGCAGCCGGCTTCCAGGCCGTGGCGGGCGGCCAGCAGCAGCACGGCGCTGGCTTCCATCTCCAGCGCCAGCACCCCGCCGCGGGCCAGCGTGGCGGTGCGGGTCGGGTCCGGATCGTAGAACAGATCCAGGCTGGCCACGGTGCCCGAGTGGACCGGCAGCTCGAGCCGGGCGGCCGCGTTGTTCAGGGCCGCGGTCAGACGGGGCTCGGCCTTGACCAGCGCGAAGGGTTCGCCGGTCAGCTCGCGGGTCACCCCGTTTTCGCCGCGGGCCGCGGTGACCGCGATCAAATCGCCCAGCGCGATGCCGGGGCGGATGGCACCGCAGGTGCCGAGCCGCAGCAAGCGGCGGGCGCCGAGGCCGATCAGCTCCTCGACCACGATGGCGGCCGAGGGCGCGCCCATGCCGGTGGTCTGGACGGTGATCGGCAGCTTGCCGCAGCGGCCGGTGAACCCGAGCAGCTGGCGGTGGCGGTTGATGCACTGTACCCCGGTCAGGTGGTCCTCGGCGATGGTGCGGCTGCGGTCGGGATCGCCGCACAGCAGCACCGTCGGCGCCACCTGGCCGTTTTCGGCCTGGATGTGGATCGGCATCGGCGCAGCCCTCGCCATCCGATACGGCCGCCGGGTCAACCGGACTGGCAGCGCGGACACAGCGGCGCCCGGCCGCCGGCCGTGCCCAGCGGTTCATAGTTCCAGTCTTCCGGCAGCGCCTCGACCCGGGCCTCGGCGATGCGGCCGGCTTCGGTGTAGCGCAGCGCCACCCGGCAGGTGGCTTCGGTCCAGCAGCGGTGGCAGTTGATCGGTCGCTCGACCAGGGTCGGTTCGTCTTTCACCGCTCGTCCTCCTCGCCGTCGCGGCGGGCGCCGACCCGCCGGTCGCGGCCGCGAATCCAGTGCCGCATGCGCTTCAGCCAGCCGACCCGCGGCGGCCGGGTCTGTACCGTCTCGATGAAGTCCTCGACCTCGGGGTTGGCCACGTGCCGGATGTGGCGCATGCAGCGGGCGCAGACGTTGCTGCCCCGGACATTCGGCTCGCCGCAGTAGGGGCAGGGGATCTTGTCGTCGCTGGTCATGCGCTGCTCGCTCCCGGGGCGCGATCATCGCCCCGATTGTGGTCGCGGCCCGCGCCGGCGTCAAGTCAACCGAAAAGGCGCCTGCCGGCCGCGGGGTGCAGGCGGCGGGTGGCGGCGCTGCAAACGAGCCAGGTCGGCCGCCACCAGCAGCCGGCCCGTGGCCGGCAGGCGCACCACCCGGTCATGCCGTGCTCCTTTCGACCGCGCATCATGGCCCATCGCGGTGCGCGGTGCAAAACACCGGCGGTCCGCGGCCGCCGCAAACGATCGACTTTCATCCTCCACCCGAGATCCCGAATCGACGCGGGGCTTGAAGGGGCCCGGCGGACGTGGTGGACTGCAGCGGGTCGCGGAGACGGAGGGCGAGACGATGAGGGCGCGAACGGTGAGACGATGGCTAGGCGCGACGGCGCTGCTGCTGCTGGCGGCGGCGGTCGGCTGCGGGGCCTGGTACAGCCGCTACGGCATCGCCGACGAGAAGGAGCTGCACTCCTTCG
Source organism: uncultured Myxococcales bacterium (assembly GCA_964454005.1). Taxonomy (GTDB): domain Bacteria; phylum Myxococcota; class B64-G9; order B64-G9; family B64-G9; genus CAYVQE01. Next base: position 16,532 of record CAYVQE010000013.1, on the reverse strand, counting down.
AGGCGGTGCCCAAGTTGGTCGAGGCGCTGGAGCACGGCAACTGCTACGACACGCTGCACGCCGCCGAGGCCATCCAGCGGATCGGCGAGCAGGCGCGCTCGTCGTTCTACGCCCTGGAGCGCGCGCTGCGGCGCGACGACTGCAACCCGCGCCAGCGGGCGGCGGTGGCCCGGGCCCTGGGCCGGCTGGGCCGGGCCGGGTTCGCGCCCCTGCAGCAGGCGCTGCGCAAGGAGGATGTCGAGATGCGCCGGCTGGCGGTCATCGGGCTGGGCGCGACCCACCACCGGCGCGAGCTGGCCGTCGAGCTGCTGGCCGCCAAGCTCGGCTCGCGCGATCCCTTCGATCGCCAGGCCCGCCCGGCGGCCTTCGCGGCGCTGGCCGAGCAGGGTCCGGCTGCGCGGCCGGCCATCTCGAGACTGGTCCAGCAGCTGGGCCAGCTGGAGTGGCGCTGGCCGGCCATCGACTGCCTGCTGGCCATCGGCCACCCGGCCCCGGAGGCGCTGGCCGCGCTGGAGCGGCTGAGCCGCACCGCCCGCGATCCCGAACAGCGCCAGCGCCTGCGCGCCGCCTACGATCGGCTGCGCGGCGGCAAGGCCGATACGGAATCATCCAGCGCCGATCCCGCCACCGACCCCGGTCTCCGGTCCGGATCCTGAGCCGGGTCAGCGTTTGGGCGCCGGCGGTGCGCCGGCGTCCGGTCTGCCGGGCTGAATCGCGGAGCGCGGTGTGTCGGCAGCGGCGGCTTGCAGCTTACGGCAGGCCTCGACCACGTCACCGGCGCAGGCCTTGCGCAGCAGGGTGCGGGCCTGCTGGACGTCGGCCGGCCGGCCCAGCCCGTGCTCGAACTGGAAGGCCAACCGGTAGCAGCCCATGGCGTCGCCCAGCGCGCAGGCCTTGTCGAACAGGCCGGCGGCCCGCGCCTGCTTTTGAATGCCCGGTTTGCCCCGGGCCCAGGCCACCCCGGCATTGAAGCAACCGTCGGCCTGGCCGGCCGCGCAGGCCCGCTCGAGCAGGGCCACGCCGCGGCTGCAGTCGGCGGGCACCGCGCCGCCGGTGCACAGGGACAGCCCGGCCAGGACACAGCCGGCGGCCGAACCCAGCTCGCAGGCGCGCCTGGCCAGCTGATGGGCAGCGCCCGGATCGGCCGCTGCGCCGATCACGCCCTCGCGCTGCATCCGGGCCAGCAGGAAGCAGGCTTCGGCCTCTTTCTGCTCACAGCCCCGGCGCAGCACCGCGGCCGCCGGTTCCAGATCCGGCTTGGGGCCCATGCCGTCGGTCAGGTCGCGTACCCACACCAGGCAGGCATCCAGCTCGCCGGCGGCGCAACGCCGCTGGCAGGCCTGCAGGGCGTCCGGGGTGCAGGCCGGCCGATCGCGCTCGCATCCCGGCGCCGCCAGCAGGCATGCGAAAACGAACGCCACGGTCAGCCATGCCGGGGCCGGCGTGGAGCGGGACGGCCGGGCCTGCGACAGATGTCTTGCGTGCATGCTGGTCCTCCGGTTCCGGCGTCCGATGGTAGCGCAGCGCCGGGTCCGGCACCAGAGTTGGATACGACTCTGGACTGTTCGGCCGTGAGTAGATGGGATTGCTGCAGGCGATCGGTGATCGCGGGAGGGCGGCCGGCTCAGCCGGCGCAGCGGCGCTTTAGAGGCAGTTGTAGAAGCCCTTGCTGCCGTCCCAGCTGCAGGTCTTGCCGTACTGGGTGCAGTCGATGGAGTTGACCTGCTCGTCCTCGCACCAGATGACCGACCCACCGTCGCAGCGGCCCTCATAGGTCTCGCCGTTGCAAGGATCGGCCGGCTCTTCCGGTTCTTCCGGCTCCTGCGGTTGATCGAGGCAGGCGTAGTACTGCTTGTCCTCGGAGAAGCCGCAGACCTTGCCGTCGGCGCTGCAGTCCTGGCGCTGGACCTGCTCGTTCTCGCACCAGACCACCGTGTCGCCGTCGCAGCGGCCGACGAAGGTCTCGCCTTCGCAGGGGTCGGCCGGTTCTTCCGGTTCCTGCGGCTGCTCGAGACAGCCGTAGTACTGGTTTTCTGCCGAGTAGCCGCAGACCTTGCCGTCGGCGCTGCAGTCCTGGCGCTGGACCTGCTCGTTCTCGCACCAGACCACCGTGTCTCCGTCGCAGCGGCCTTCCCAGGTCTCGCCCTCACAGGGATCGACCGGCTCGTCGGGCGGGTCCGGCTGCTGGCCGGCGTCGACTTGCAAGAAGTCCAGGTAGGCGTCGACCCGGGTGTCGACCCCGTACTGGGTGCAGTAGGCGTCGCCGTAGGAGGTCACACCGGCCACCAGGTAGCTGCCGTCGGCGGTGCGGTGGAAGGCCGGCCCGCCCGAGTCGCCGTTGCAGGTGTTGCGGTTGGGGTCGTCGTAGCGAAAGCTGGTCGGATTGACCTGGGAGATCGACATCCACACCGCCCGCTTCAGCCCGGCGCCGCTCTGATTGTAGCCGTCCGAGACGCCGTAGCCGACGAAGAACAGGTCGGTGCCGACCCAGCCCGAGTCCATGGCGCCCACCACGCCCATGGGCGCGACCGGAGCATCCTCGGCCAGGTAGACCAGGCCGATGTCATTGCTGATCGACTGCGGGTTGTAGCCCGGGTGGGGCTCCAGGGTGACCGCCTGCACGGTGGCCTGCGGCGAGTAAGCGTTGGGCCCGATGGCGAACTTCATGCGCGAGGCCGAGAAGCCGTCGACGCAGTGGGCCGCGGTCAGCACCTTGCGCGGTCCGATCAGGGTGCCGGTACAGTGCTGGTTGCCGTTGTACAGCAGCGAGCCCACCGCCGGCAGGCCGTCGTAGGTGCTGCCGCCGATGATCCGCGAGCTGCGCTCACCCATGGGCTGATCGCCTCGATCCGCGGTGGTGTCGAGTTGGTCGCCGGTGTTGCCACAAGCGCCGGCGAACAGGGCCAAGCTGGAGATCATCAGGCTGATCAGGATGTGCCGCATCGCTTCCTCCAAGGGGAACGTTCGCAAGTCGTCCATCTTGCTAGCAACAACTGTGCCAACTGGGAACAGGCTTGCCATAATCATAGGGTACTGGAAAACAGAAGAAATATGATTTTTGGATCTCGCTCTCGGCGCTGAGATGGGATGCTGCGAGACAGTTTGTCACATGGTCGGCTGGCCGATGCGGCCGGGCGCGGCTGCAATGCTCTGATAATCGGGGCGCTTGGCCCGGCATGCGGCCCCTTGCGGGGCGGGTGGACACCGGACTGTCCACCTGAGCGACCCGGGAGGCGGCCGGGGTGGCCAGTGGACTGTCCATCCTTTAGTTTGCCGGAATGTTTCAGGAAAACTGGAGTCAGCGCAGGATTGGCAGCAGGCTGGTGTGGCGGTCGGTCCACAGGGGGGCTGGTTCAGGCAGCTCGGCCGGCAGGGCGGTGCGGGCCGCGATCTCGGGGTGGGCCAGGATCATGGGCTCGCGGGTCAGCAGCATCCAGTGCGAGCGCAACGCCATCCAGCCGTCGCCCTCGTCGCGCACCACGGCCAGCACCAGATCGAACTCGCTGGCCAGTCGATCGACCACCGGCTCGAGGTTGAGGTTGAGGTTGGTCACATGGATCAGCAGCAGCCCGTCCGGGGCCAGGTGCTCCAGATAGACCGCCAGCGCCTCGCGGGTCAGCAGATGGACCGGAATGGCGTCGGACTGAAAGGCGTCGACGGCCAGCAGATCGAAGCCCTGGGCATCGCCGCGGGCCAGCTCGCGCTCCAGGCTGACCCGCGCATCGCCCGGCACGATCTCGACCCGGGCCGGGCTGTCCCGGAGGTAGGAGAAGTAGCCGCCGGCCCCGCTGGCCAGCCGGATGACCGCCGGGTTGATCTCATAGAAGCGCAGCCGATCGCCAGGCTGGCCGTAAGCCGCCGCGGTGCCGATGCCGAGCCCAACCAGCCCGACCCGCAGCGGCAGCCCGGCCAGCCGCCGCGGATGGTACTGCAGCGCCAGACCGAGCCCGCTGCTCGGTGCGTAGTAGCAGGTCGGCCGCCGGTGCAGCGGCGGGGCCTGAAGCTGGTAGCCGTGCAAGATGTGGCCGTCGATCAGATCGTGGGCGTGGAACTGCTCGACTCCGGGGTGGGTCAGCCGCACCCGCAGCACGCCGTAGAAGTTGCGCTGCGACCAGACCACGTCCTCGCCGAACAGCACCGGGTGGACGGCCAGCGCCCCACCGAGGCCCAGCAACACCAACGCCGGCCCGATCGCCCGCAGCCAGCGCCGCCGGCCGTGGAGCCAGGACACGCCGTCGGCCGCAAGCGCCAGCACGTGCAGCGCGCCGCAGCCGAACAGGGCCAGGTGCAGCTCCCAGTAGCCGTCGAAGACCAGCGGTGCCAGCAGGGCCACCGCGGCGCCGCCGAGCGCCCCGCCGGCGGCCAGGGTCAGGTAGAAGCCGGTGAGATAGCGCGGGTGGGGCTTGAGCCGCACCAGCTCGCCATGGCACAGCAGGCAGCCGGCGAAGATTACCGCCGCGTAGGCCACCACCTGCCAGACGATGTCCAGCTCGTACTCGAGGTACAGCGCCGCCACCGCTCCGGCGGCGGCCAGGACGAACAGCGGGGCGGCCCAGGCCCGGCCGTAGCCGCGTTCGGAGGAAAAGGCCAGCACCATCGTCAGCAGGTACAGCGACAGCGGCAGCACCCAGAGGAAGGGGATGACCGCCACCTCCTGGCACATCTGGTTGGTACCCGCCAACAGCAGCACCGTGCCGGTGGCCGCCAGGGCCAGCCACAGCAGTCGCCGGCCCGGGCCGGGTCGCGGGGCGGCCGCATCCGGTTCGGCGGTGTCGGTCGCCGGAACCAGTCGGCCGCGCAGCAGCGGCCAGGCACAGGCGGCCACACCGCCGGCGAACAGCACGTAGAGACCGGACCACAGCCGGCCCTGGGCGATGGTGTCCAGCCGGGGTTCGGCCAGGAAGGGGTAGGCCAGCAGGCCCAGCAAGGAACCGGCGTTCGACAGCGCATACAGCGTCCACGGCCGGCGCTGCGGCACCAGATCGCGGAACCAGGCCTGCAGCAGCGGGCTGGTGGCGCACAGCAGCATGCTCGGCAAGCCGACGCCGACGCTCAGGATGAGCAGGATGTGCCAGACCGGTTGGCTGTCGGCGGCCGGCAGCCAGTCGGGGCCGGGAATGATCGGCGCCGGCCAGTTCCAGGCCAGCCCGGCCAGCAAACCCAACGAGACCAGCAGAGCGGCCAGCTGCAGCTGGGCCTGGCGCCGCGGGATCAGCCAGCGATCGAGGGCATGGGCCCAGAGGTAGCCGAGCAGCAGCACGCTCTGGAAGAACAGCAGGCAGACGGTCCAGATCGAGGTGCCGCCGCCGAACCAGGGCAACAGCACCTTGCCCAGCAAGGGCTGGACGGCGAACACCAGGCAAGCGCCGAGGAAGATGGTCGCGGCGTAGGCGATCATGGGCCGATGGGATGAGCCGCCTGCCGGGCAGCGGGGCTCAGAGCGCCTCGATCACCCGGATCAGCTCCGGCGTGCTGAGGCCTTCGATGCGGAAGCCCGCCGGCGTGATCAGGGTCAGGTGGCCCTCCGAGGTGACCTCCACCGTGGGGCCGTAAGGTGGTACCCGGACCTGAGCGCGCCGGACATCCTCGGCGGGCGCAGCCGCCGGTTCGGCCAGCTCCCAGCGGCGCAGGGTCAGGTAGGGCATGCCCAGGCTGGTGGCGGCCTGTTTGGTGGTCTGGCCCTCGGTGCGCAGCTCGCGGTAGCGGGCCAGCAGCTGCTGTTTCTCGGCATCGCTGTAGCGTTTGCCACGGTCGCCCTTTTCCCCGCCGGCCGGCTCCTTCGTGCCGGTCTTCTTCTCGGCGCCGGCCTTCTTCTTGGCGCCGGTCTTCTTCTTGGCGCCGGTCTTCTTCTTGGCGCCGGTCTTCTTCTTGGCGCCGGCCTTCTTCTTGGCGCCGGTCTTCTTCTTGGCGCCGGCCTTCTTTTTGGCGCTGGTCTTCTTCTCGGTGGCCTGCTTCTTGGTGGCCTGCTTCTCGGCGGCGACCATGTTCGCCTCCTCGGGCGGGGGCAGCCGGTCTGCCCGAATCCAGCAGCGATTGATTCTGCCCGCTATATATACCGATATATATACCGTGTAAACCCAATCGGGGCTGGGGTGGGGCTTGTCCTGGGGTCCGGACGGCGTTAGCCTGCCCGGCAACGGGAGGATGAGCCCATGCGAGCCGAGTTGGAGTGGGCCCTGGCGGCCACCGCGGTCATCGAGCGCGACCACCCGGCGGTGCGCTGATGCGCGGCCGGGTGCTGATCGCGGCCGGGTCCGACTCGGGCGGCGGTGCGGGGGTGCAGGCGGACATCAAGACGGTGACCGCACTGGGCGGCTACGCGGCCACGGCCATCACCGCCCTGACGGCCCAGGACACCCGCGGCGTGCACGCGGTCGAGCCGGTGGCGCCGGAGTTCGTGGCCCGGCAGCTGCGCCTGGTGCTGGCCGACATCGGCGCCGATGCCGTCAAGACCGGAATGCTGCACTCGGCGGCGGTGATCGAAGCGGTCGCCGCGGTGCTGGCCGAGCAGGCCGCCGGGCTGCCCCTGGTGCTGGATCCGGTCATGGTGGCCAAGGGCGGCGCGGCGCTGATCGACGCCGACGCGGTGGCCGCGGTAGGCCGGCGACTGCTGCCGCGGGCGACGTTGATCACGCCCAACCTGCCCGAGGCCGAGCGGCTGACCGGTCTGGCGGTGGCCGACCCAGACGGCATGCGCCGCGCGGCCGAGCGGCTGCTGGAGCGGGGTGCGGCCGCGGTGCTGGTCAAGGGCGGCCACCTGCCCGGCGCCGAACTGGTCGATCTGCTGCTGTGGCCCGGCGGCGAGCGCACCTTCAGCGACCGGCGCATCGACACCCGCCACACCCACGGCACCGGCTGCACCCTGGCCTCGGCCATCGCCGCCGGTCTGGCCCAGGGGCTCGACCTGGTCCCGGCCGTGGAGCGCGCCCGCCGTTATCTGCGCCGGGCCATCCGCGGAGCACCGGGATTCGGCGCCGGCCACGGCCCCCTGGACCACGCCCATCCCTGCCGCTGCGGGAACCGATCCTGAGGCGCTGGACGACGACGCCTTGCCCATGGGGCTGGGGCGTGCTAGAGCCTGTTGTGCCGCAGCGGTTGCGGTGCTAGACGGTGGGTTCCCGCCCGTTGGGGCGGAGCCTTTTCGCGCGGAGGATCTGCTGGTGACCGGTTTGGCTGACAAGTACCACCCGAAGCTGATCGAGCCCAAGTGGCAGCGGGCCTGGGAGGATGGCGGCGTGTTCGCCGCCGATCGCCACGGCGATCGGCCGCCGTTCTACGTGCTCGAGATGTTTCCCTACCCATCGGGCAACCTGCACATGGGCCACGTGCGGGTCTACGTCATCGGCGACCTGCTGGCCCGCTTCTACCGCATGCGGGGCTGTGCCGTGATGCACCCGATGGGTTGGGACGCGCTGGGCCTGCCGGCCGAGAACGCCGCCCTGCGCGACGGTGTACCGCCGGCCGAACGGACCCGGGCCAATATCGAGGCGGTCAAGGCCCAGATGCGCATGCTCGGTTTGAGCTTCGACTGGTCGCGCGAGATCGCCACCAGCGACCCGGCCTACTACCGCTGGAACCAGTGGTTCTTCCTGCGCATGCTCGAACGCGATCTGGTCTACCGGCGGGCCGCGCTGGCCAACTGGTGCACCTCCTGCCAGACGGTGCTGGCCAACGAGCAGGTCGTCGAGGGCAACCGCTGCGAGCGCTGCGGCGCCACCGTGATCCAGCGCGAGATCCCGGACTGGGCCCTGCGCATCACCCGCTACGCCGACCAGCTGCTCGACGATCTCGACCGGCTCGAGCACTGGCCCGAGCGGGTGGTCACCATGCAGCGCAACTGGATCGGCCGCAGCCATGGCGCCGAGCTGTCCTTCCCCATCGCCGACAGCGATCTCGAGCCGCTGCGGGTGTTCACCACCCGGGCCGACACCGTCTACGGCGCCACCTACATGGTGCTGGCGCCCGAGCATCCAGCCGTGCCCGAGTTGACCAGCGACGCCCAGCGCGAGGCGGTCACCGCCTTTATCGAACGCATGTCCAAGGTCGACAAGGTGGTGCGCACCGACGCCGAGACCGAGAAGGAGGGCGTGTTCACCGGCGCCTACGCCGTCAATCCGTTCACCGACGAGCGGATTCCGATCTGGATCGCCAACTTCGTGCTGGCCGGCTATGGCACCGGTGCGGTGATGAGCGTGCCGGCCCACGACCAACGCGACTTCGAGTTCGCCACCAAGTACGACATTCCCATCCGGCTGGTCGTCCAAGCGCCGCCCGAGCAGGAGCGCAGCCAGGTCGAAGACCAGCTCGAGCAGGCCTACGTCGAAGACGGGGTGCTGGTCGCTTCCGGCGAGCACAGCGGCAAGACCTCGGCCCAGGCCCGCCGGGACATCGCGGCGGTGGCCGCCGCCGCCGGCCGGGGCGGCCCGGCGGTCAACTACCACCTGCGCGACTGGGGCATCTCGCGCCAGCGCTTCTGGGGCACGCCGATCCCCATCATCCACTGCGAGCGCTGCGGCCCGGTGCCGGTGCCCGATGCGGACCTGCCGGTGGTGTTGCCGCCCGAGGCGCCGCTGACCGGAACCGGCGAGGCTCCTCTGGCCAAGGTGCCCGAGTTCTATGCGGTCGACTGCCCGCGCTGCGGCGGCGCGGCCCGGCGCGACACCGACACCATGGACACCTTCGTCGACTCGGCCTGGTATTTCGCCCGCTACCTGGATCCGCACAACGAACGACTGCCGTTCGACCGCGCGCTGGCCGATCGCTGGCTGCCGGTGGACATCTACATCGGCGGCCCCGAGCACGCGGTCATGCACCTGCTCTACTTCCGGTTCTGGTACAAGGTGATGCGCGATCTGGGGCTGGTGGCCGGCGACGAGCCGGCCGACCGCTTGCTGACCCAGGGCATGGTGGTGCGCAACTCCTATCGCTGCCAGGAGCACGGCTACCGGGCCCCGGAGGACGTCGACGAATCCGATCCGCAGCAGCCGCGCTGCGCCGCCTGCGGCCGCGGGCTGCAGGTGCAGCTCGAGAAGATGTCCAAGTCCAAGCTCAACGGGGTCAGCCCGGAGGTCATGTTCGAGCACTACGGCGCGGACACCGCCCGCCTGTTCTGCCTGTTCGCGGCGCCGCCCGAGCGGGACATCGACTGGAGCGACTCCGGGGTGGCCGGCTGCTACAACTTTTTGCGCCGGGTGTGGAGCTTTTTCGTCCAGCACCAGGAGCGCTTCGATGCGCTGCGCGGGCTCGACGGCCCAATCGACGAGGCTCGGCTGGACGCCGAGCTGGTCAAGCTGCACCGGTTGGTCCACCGCACCATTCAGCGGGTGACCCGCGATGTGGCCGAGCAGTTCCAGTTCAATACCGCCATCGCCGCGCTGATGGAGCTGCTCAACGCCACCCGGGCGTTCGATTCGCTGCCGCCGCCGGCCGAGCAGAACCCCGACGATGCGGCCCAACGCGAGGCGCTGCGGCTGCTCGGCTGGACCATGCGCAGCCTGGCGTTGATGTTGTCGCCGTTCGCCAGCCACCTGGCCGAGGAGCTGTGGGCCGGCATGGGAGGCGAAGGCCTGGCCTGCGAGCAGCCTTGGCCGGCGTTCGATCCGGCGGCCACGGTCGAGGACGTGATCACCATCGCAGTGCAGGTCAACGGCAAGCTGCGCTCCACGGTCGAGGTGGCGCGGGATGCCGGCCAGGAAGAACTCGAACGGGCGGCCAGGGCCGACGAGAAGGTGCAGAAGTGGCTGGAGGGCAAGACCATTCGCCGGGTGATCGCGGTGCCGGGCCGGCTGGTCAACATCGTGGTCGGCTGAGCGGCCGGCGCTCGCCACGCTGGCCCGCGCTGGCGCTGTTGCTGGGCGGGCTGCTGCTGGGCTGCGGCTACCGCTTCTCCACCGGCGAGGCCCGGTTGGCCGAAGGCGGGCGCCGGCTGGCCATTCCCCTGGCCGAGCACCGCACCACCGAGGCCTGGCCGGCCGCCCACTTCACCCGGGCCCTGCGGCGCGAGGCGGCCCGGGCGGGCTTGCAGCTGGTTGCGGCCGACCGCGCCGGGCCCGGCTGTCCGGCGCTGTGGGCCCGGGTGCTGGCGGCCGAGGCGGTACCGCGGGCGGTGGCGGTGCGCGGGGGGCGCTACCGCACCCGCGAGCAGGAGGTGCGGGTGGTCGTCGAGATGGCGCTGCGCGGCCCGGACGGGGCGGTGCCGCCCTGGCGCCTGGACGAGCGCGTGTCGTACCTGTCGGCCCCTGATTTGCGCGGTACCGAGGCCAACCGACAGCTGGCCGTGCGGCGCGCTCTGGCGCGGCTGGCCCGCCGGGCGGTCGACCGCCTGGTGGGGAGGTTCTGAATGGACGTCACCGAGCTGGCCCGGCAGCTGCGTGCGGACGAGCCGGCCGCGGCCTACCTGATCTGCGGCGAGGAGGGCGCGCTGGTCGATCGCGCCCTGGGGCTCATCTCCGAGCGCGTGCTGGCCGCCGCCGCTCAACCCGACCTGGCGCTGACTCGGCTGGATGGCCGCGACAGCACCGCGGCCGAGGTCGAGGCGGCCGCCCGGACGGGCTCGCTGTTCGGCGGCCGGCGGCTGATCGTGCTGCGCGATGCCCAGTCCCTGGGGGCCGAGGAACAGAAGCGCCTGGCCGTCTACCTGGCCGAACCGGTGCCCACCACCAGCCTGGTGCTGGTGGTCCGCGGGGCCGGTCCGAAGACCCGCGACCCGCGGCGCTCCAAGGCGGCCAAGGCGGCGCGGGCCTACAAGAAGGCGATCGAGAAGGGCGGCGGAACGGTCGTCGACTGCCCGCGGCCCAAACCCCGCGAGCTACCGCGGTTGGCCGAAAAGCTACTCGAGCAGGGCGGCTTGCAGGTGGATCGGGACGGGCTCTACGCCCTGGTCGAGGCCATCGGCGAGGATCTGGGCGCGCTGGATCAGGCCATCGAGAAGCTGGCGCTGTACAAGGGCGGCCGGGGTCGGGTGGCCGCCGCCGATGTGGTCGAGGTGGTGGCCGATACCCGCACCCAGTCGGTGTTCGATCTGACCGATGCCGCGGCCGAGGGCCGTTTGCGCCAGGCGCTGGTGGGGCTGCGCCGGATGCTGCGCGACGGCGAGAGCCCGCTGGCGTTGCTCGGTCACCTGGCGCGCCACTTCCGCAATCTGGCCCGGGTCCAGTCCCTGGCGCAGCGGGGCGAGGGATCGGACTCCATCCGCCAGGCGCTGGGGCTGCACCCGTTCGTGGTCAAAAAATCGCTCAAGCAGGCCCGGCGTTTTTCGCCCCCCGGCCTGGCCCGCCGGTTGCAACAGCTCGGGCTGGCCGACCGCCGGCTCAAGAGCAGCGGTCTGGCGGATGCACTGGTGCTGGAGCTTCTGGTGCGTCAGCTGTGCGAGCGCGGGGACGCGCGCAACCAGCGGCGGTGAGGGCGCGGACGGGCGGGGGCTGGCAGCGCGGCCGCTACGGGCGCTCGAAGGCCCGGTGGACCATGCGGTGCAGTCGGGCCACCTTGCGAGCGGCGGTGTTGCGGTGGTAGACGCCCTTGGTCCGGGCGCGCATCACCTGCGCTACAGCGCCGGTCAACAGCTGCTTGGCGCTGTCCTGATCTTTGTCCTGGATGGCTTTTTCCAGCTTGCGCGTCGCGGTCAGCACTTGCGAACGCCGGGCGGCGTTGCGGGACTTGCGCTTGAGGCTCTGCCGGTGGCGCTTTTTCGCCGAGGGATGATTGGCCACTGCTCCTGCCCTCCATGCCGCGATCGCCGCCGCGGCCGAATCGCTTCAGACAATACCGGATCGACGGCCGCACCGCGGCCCCGGTCTCCGGTGTGGGGCGCATTTACTACCGCGCGGCGCCGGCGTTTGTCAAGCAAAATGGGCCCCAGGACCTCCTATTTGGTTGGAGGACGAGGGGTTTCTGACTCCCGTCGCGAACGTCCGTGGTCCGCGGCCGCCCGGCCGGTGCGGTGTTGGGGCGCCGGGTCGGGGAAGGGCCGCAGCGCGCACCGTCCCGAGTGCGGCGGTGGTGAATTGGGCCCGCCGATCCGCGGGTTGCTCGTCCGGGGGACGGGCTCGGCTTTGGGTGGCGGGCGCTTGCGGGGTACCGGCGGCGCAGTCCGTTGTGGCTGTAGTGCCAAGACCGCCGGACTGTGGAAAACTGACTACTGGAGTCCGGTTTGACCACAGTTCAGAGCCCGATCCGGCCCGATCTGGGGCCTGTCACCAAAATGGGGGTCGGATGGGGACTTTTTATAGTCAGATGCCTGTAAATTTGATATTTATCAGATGACACGAATTTGTGCAATCCGTGGTAAATGCGTGGCCGTTGGGGGCTTGCCGCCCTTTCTCACAGCGCTTCCCACAGGTTTTCCACATTTTCTGTTGGAAAGCCGGATCCGGACCGCTGGCGGGTCCGCCTCAGGACTGTTTTGCGGCCGGCGCGAGGCGGGCCTTGGCCTCCTGCCACAGGGCCTCGAGGGCGTCGATGTCGGCCTGGCGCAGGTCGATGCCGCGCTCGGCCGCCAGCCGCTCGACCAGGGCGAAACGGCGCCGGAAGCGCTGGTTGGCCAGGCGCAGGGCATCCTCCGCATCGAGGTCCAGGTGGCGCGCCAGGTTGGTGGCGGCGAAGAGCAGATCGCCGAGTTCCCAGGCCAGCGCGGCCCGCCGTTCGGTGCCCGGCGCCGCATCCAGGGCCTGCTCGAGTTCGCCGATCTCCTCGTGCAGCTTCTCGCGCACGGCCTGCGGGCCGTCCCAGTCGAAGCCCACCCGAGCGGCCCGCTGGCCGAGCTTCTGGGCGGCCAACAGGCCGGGCAGGCTGGCGGGCACGCCGTCCAGGGCCCCGGCGGGCGCTGACCCGTCCCGGCGCTGTTTCTCCTGGCGTTTGATGCGTTCCCAGTGTACCACCACGTCATCGGCGCTGGCTGCCGACTCCTCGCCGAACACGTGCGGATGGCGGCGCACCAGCTTGCGGCACAGGCCGGCGACCACGTCGCGGGCGTCGAAGTCGCCGCGTTCGGCCGCCAACTGGCTCTGGAACACGATCTGCAGCAACAAATCGCCCAGCTCCTCGCAGTGTTGGTCGGGGTCGCCGCCGTCCATGACCTCGAGCAGCTCGTAGGCCTCCTCGATCAGGTAGGGCCGCAGGCTTTGCAGCGTCTGCTCGCGATCCCAGGGGCAGCCGTCGGGCGCGCGCAGCCGCGCCATGATGGCGATCAGGTCGTCGAAGCTGTACGGCGCCGGGGCGATGGGCAGCCTCCAAAAAAGAAAAAGGGCCGCCGGGGATTTCCCGGCGGCCCGCTGATGACCCCAAGGGGACTTGAACCCCTGTTCCCGGATTGAGAGCCCGGTGTCCTAGACCGCTAGACGATGGGGCCTGAATGGCAGCGCCAATTTTCAAAGCCGACGAGCGGACTTGAACCGCTGGCCTGCTGATTACGAATCAGCTGCTCTACCAACTGAGCTACGTCGGCCTGTCAACGATCCGCATTCCTGCTCGCGCAGCGGAGCGGTTTTTACCCGTTCGGCCCAGTCCCTGTCAAGTCCTTTTGCACCTGATTCGGCTGTGGTGCCTCTTCGCTTCCCGCCTCGACTTCCGCCTCGGCCGCCTCGCGCTGGACCTTGATGGCGCAGAACTCGCCGCACATCGAGCAGACGCTGTCGTCGGTCGACGGCGGCGCCTCGGCGCGCACCCGGCGGGCCAGCTCCGGGTCGATGGCCAGCCCGTACATCTGCTCCCAGTCCAGCGCGTGGCGGCTGGAAGCCATCGCGCGCTCGGCCGCCAGCGCCGGCGGACGGCGCTGGGCCAACTCGCCGGCCACCGCGGCGATGCGCGATGCGGTCACGCCCTGGCGCACATCCTCCTCGTCGGGCAAGCGCAGGTGCTCGGCCGGCGTGACGTAGCACAAGAAGTCCGCTCCGGCCCAGGCGGCCACCGCCCCGCCGATGGCGCCGGTGATGTGGTCGTAGCCGGGGGCCCGGTCGGTCACCAGCGGGCCCAGAACGTAGAACGGCGCACCGTGGCAAAGGCGTTTCTCGAGCTGCACGTTGGCAGCGACCTGATCGAGCGGCACGTGGCCGGGACCTTCGATCATGGCCTGGACCCCGGCTTCCAGTGCGCGCTGCTGCAGCTCGCCCAGCGTGATCAGCTCGTGCAGCTGGGCCCGGTCGGTGGCGTCGGCCGTGGCGCCGGGCCGGAAGCCGTCGCCCAGCGACAGGGTGGCGTCGTAGCCGCGGCACAGCTCGAGCAGCCGGTCGAAGCCGGTGTAGAGCGGGTTGTCGCGCTGGTTGTAGCGCATCCAGGCCACCGTCAGCGCACCGCCGCGCGAGACCACGTCCATCAGGCGGCCCTCGCTGTGCATGCGCTCCAGGCTGGTCAGGGTCACTCCGCAGTGGACCGTCAAGAAGTCCACCCCACTGCGCAGGTGATCCTCGACCACGGCGAACAGGTCGTCTTCGGTCATCAGGCAGAAGGAGCTGTGGTCGTCGAGCGCCCGGGCGGCCGCTTCGTAGATCGGCACCGTGCCCAGCGGCACCGGCGCGGCGCGCATCACCTGGGCCCGGATGGCGGCCAGGTCGCCCCCGGTCGACAGGTCCATGACCGTGTGGGCGCCGGCGGCCACCGCGGCGCGGGCCTTGCGCACCTCGCCGGCCACGTCCAGCGCATCTCGCGAGGTGCCGATGTTGGCGTTGATCTTGATCCCCAGATCGCGGCCGATGCCCAGCGGCGCGATGTCGCTGCGCTGCCGGTTGCGGGTGATGACCACCTCGCCGGCGGCCAGCCGTTCGGCGAGCTGCTCGGCGGCCAGCCCCTCGGCCTCGGCCACCTGGCGCAGCTCGTCGCTGACATCGCCCCGGCGGGCGCTTTCGATGCGTGTCGTCGTCATGGGCCCCTGCTTAGCTCCAGGCCGGCCGCCTGTCAACCACCGTTCCGGCCCCGGAGGCCCGGCGCCGGCGTTGACACCGGCCGCGACTGCCGGTTAGCCTCGTCTGAGCCCCGTACCGAGGGCCCATTCTTCGGGAGCCGGTCCATGGCCACGTTGAGGCTGCGCGAGCTGTTCAAACGGGTGTCCATCTTCGCCAACGTCGACGATGCGGCGCTCGATCGGCTGGGCGATTTGGCCATCTCCAAGGACTATGCCAAGAATACCCTGGTCTGCGGCCAGGACGAGCCCGGTGACTCGATGTTCATCATCGCCAGCGGCCGGGTACGGGTGGTGCTCTACGGCGAGAACGGCAAGGAGATCACCCTGAGCTACTTCAGCCGGGGCGACTTCTTCGGCGAGATGAGCCTGCTCGACGAGCAACCGCGCTCGGCCAATGTGATCACCACCGAGGACTCGACGCTGCTGGTGCTCAAGCGCGACTCGTTCTTGCTGCACCTGACCGAGAGCCCGGCCACCGCCATCAACGTGATGGTCGAGTTGAGCCGGCGGCTGCGCAAGGCCGATGCCATCATCGGCAACCTGGCCCTGCTCGACGTCTACGGGCGGGTGGCCCGGCTGCTGCTCGAGCTGAGCGAGACCGACGGCGAGCCCGTCGAGGGCGGGACCCTGATCCGCCGCCGGCCCACCCAGCAGGACATCGCCAGCATGGTCAACTCCTCGCGCGAGACCGTCTCGCGTGTGCTCGGCGAACTGCAGCGCCGCGGGCTGCTGCTGATGGACGGCAAGCAGGTGGTGCTGCGGCCCCGTTTTTACCGCGAGGTCGGCTGAGCCACATGGGCGCCGAGGTTGCCGAACAGGCCCGCCGGCCGATGATCGCCATCCGTGATTTGCACAAGTCATTCGGCGACAACCATGTGCTGCGCGGTATCGAGCTCGAGGTCGCCGAGGGCCGCACCACGGTCATCATCGGCGGCAGCGGCTCGGGCAAGAGCGTGCTGATGAAGCACATGCTCGGGCTGCTGCGGCCGGATCGCGGCCAGGTGTGGGTCGACGGCGTGGAGATCTCGGGGCTGCCGGAACGCGAGCTGGTGCGGGTGCGGTCCAAGTTCGGCATGGTCTTTCAACAGGCGGCCCTGTTCGACTCGATGTCGGTGGGCCAGAACGTGGCTTTCCCGCTGCAGGAGCACAGCAAGCTCGGCCACGACGAGATCGAGCGCCGCGTCCACGAGAAGCTGGCCATGGTCGACCTGGAGGGGGTCGAAGAGCGCTTCCCGGCCGAGCTGTCGGGCGGCATGCGCAAGCGGGTGGGCCTGGCGCGGGCCATCGTACTCGACCCGCGCATCCTGCTCTACGATGAGCCCACCACCGGCCTGGATCCGATCACCGCCCACAACGTCGACCAGATGATCATGGACGCCCAGCAGCGGCTGGGCGTGACCTCGGTGGTCATCAGCCACGACATCGCCTCGTCCTTCCGGGTGGGCGACCAGGTGGCCATGCTGCATCGGGGGCGCATCGTTGACCAGGGGCCGCCCGAGACGCTGCAGCACAGCGAGGATCCCCACGTACGGGAGTTCCTGTCGACCTGGTTTTCCAAGTAAGTCCCCTGCCGAGCCGTGCCGGGGCCAGCCCTGACGCACGTCCGCGGAAGCTGAATCCTCCCGGCTGGTTCTAGCGC
>CAYVQE010000012.1:1026-81422 GCA_964454005.1 uncultured Myxococcales bacterium | reverse complement strand
TGACATTGATGCGGGGTGTTCGGAAACGAGACAGCCTGTCCGGGATCCGGACACCAGCCCGGTTTGACAGCTCCGAACCCCGGTGCTAACTTGCGCCCGGTCGCGGGGCCGCCGGCCCGCCAGAACGATCGGCGGCGCGCGAGCTTGGAGCGTACGAACATGAGCGACTGGACCGCCGACCGGATCCGCAGCGTGTTCTTGAAGTACTTCGAGGAGCACGACCACCGGGTGGTCTCCTCCTACCCGCTGGTGCCGCCCAACGATCCCAGCCTGCTGTTCACCAACGCCGGCATGGTGCAGTTCAAGGACGTGTTCACCGGCCAACAGGAGCGCACCTGCCACCGGGCCGCCTCGAGCCAGAAGTGCGTGCGCGCCGGCGGCAAGCACAACGATCTGGAGAATGTCGGGCTGACCGCGCGCCACCACACCTTCTTCGAAATGCTGGGCAACTTCTCCTTCGGCGACTACTTCAAGTCCGAGGCCATCCGCTTCGGCTGGGAATTCTTGACCGAGCGCATGGGGCTCGAGCCGGACCGGTTGTGGGTCAGCGTCTTCGGCGGCGACGAGTCCGAAGGTCTCGAGCCCGACGACGAGGCGGCCCGCATCTGGGAGCACGAGATCGGTCTGGCCCCGGAGCGCATCCTGCGCTTCGGCAAGAAGGACAACTTCTGGGCCATGGGCGACACCGGCCCCTGCGGCCCGTGCTCGGAGATCCACTACGATCAGAGCGACCGGCTGGCCTGCAGCGAGCCGGGGCCGTGCGCCGGGGTGGATTGCGAATGCGATCGTTACCTCGAGGTGTGGAACCTGGTGTTCATGCAGTACAACCGGGACGCCGCCGGCAAGCTCGAACCACTGCCGGCGCCCTCGATCGACACCGGCATGGGCCTGGAACGGCTGGCCGCGGTGGTCCAGGCGGTGGCCTCGAACTACGATACCGATCTATTCCGCCCGCTGTTGGACCGGATGGGCGAGATCGCCGGCACGCCGTACGGCCGCGACGCGCAGGCCGACATCAGCCTACGGGTGGTGGCCGATCACGCCCGCGCCACCGCCTTTTTGATGTCCGATGGGATACTGCCCGCCAACGAGGGCCGGGGCTACGTGCTGCGTCGGATCATGCGCCGGGCCATCCGCCACGGGGCCAAGCTCGGCGTGGACGAGCCGTTCTTCCACCGCATCTGTCTCGAGGTGGTGCGCCGGATGGGCCATGCCTACCCCGAACTCGAAGCCAACGACTCCCTGATCGAGAAGGCCACCCGCCTCGAGGAAGAGACCTTCCGGCGCACCCTGAACAACGGCCTGCGCCGACTGCACCGCGAGATCGAGCGGCTGGAACACGAGGGTCGCAAAGAGCTGGACGGCAAGGTGGTCTTCGAGCTCAAGACCCGCGACGGCTTCCCAACCGATCTGACAGCGGTCATCGCCCGCGAGCACGGGCTGACCATCGATCAGGCCGGCTACGAGGAGCAGTGGCGGCGCCACCAGGAGGTCTCGGCCGGCGAGTTGGGCCTTGCCGGGGTGGATGCGGTCTACCATCCGATCCTGCAGCAGCACGGGGCGACCGCGTTCACCGGCTACGAGCGCGAGGTGGACGAAGGCCGGGTGCTGGCCTTGCTGCGCCGCGACGGCGACACCCGGGTGCCGGTCGAACAGGCCGAAGCGGGCGCTACCGTCGAGGCGGTCATCTCGCCGACCCCCTTCTACGGCGAATCCGGCGGCCAGGTGGGTGACACGGGCTGGCTCGAGTCCGGCGGCGGTCTGCGGGCTGCTGTGCGCGATGCCCGGCGTCCATTGGCCGATCTGATCGTACTCGAGGTCCGGATCGACTCCGGCCGGCTGGCCACCGGCGACGTGGTGCAGCAGCGGGTCGACGGTGATCGGCGCCAGCGCATCCGGCTCAACCACTCGGCCACCCACTTGCTGCAGACCGCACTGCGCCGGGTGCTCGGCAAGCACGTCAACCAGAAGGGCTCGCTGGTGGCACCCGATCGACTGCGCTTCGATTTCTCCCACTTCGCCCCCCTGGCGCGCGATGAGCTGGACGCGACCGAGCGCGAGGTCAATGCCCTCATCCGCGCCAACGCACCCATCCAAGCCGAGCTGGCCGCGCTCGACGATGCCCGCCGGGCCGGCGCCACCATGCTGTTCGGCGAAAAGTACAGCGAGCGGGTGCGCATGGTGCGTATGGGCGACACCAGCCTGGAGCTGTGCGGCGGCACCCACGCCGCGCGCACCGGCGACATCGGACTGCTGCGCATCACCACCGAGGCGGCGGTGCAGGCCGGGGTGCGACGCATCGAGGCCGTGACCGGTCCGGGGGCCATCGAACAGATGCAGCAAGCCGATGCCCAGCTGCGGGCCACCGCCGGCGCTCTCAAGAGCCCGCCGGCCCAGCTGACCGAACGGGCCGCGGCCTTGGCCGAACGCGAGCGCCAGCTGGCACGGCGGGTCGAGGATCTGCGCCAACGACTGGCCACCGCCGGCAGCGGCGGCCAGCCGACCGACCAGGCGCGCGAGATCGGCGGCGTGCGCACCCTGGCCACCCGGGTCGAGGGCATCGAGATGGCGTCGCTGCGCGAGGTGGCCGACCAGCTGCGGGACAAGCTCGGCCAGGGAATCGTGCTGGTGGCCAGCGAGACCCGCGGCAAGGTGGCCGCCGTCTGCAGCGTGCCCAAGTCGCTGACCGATCGGGTCCGAGCCGGCGACCTGCTCAAGGCCTTCTTCGCTCACACCGGCGGCGGCGGCGGCGGCCGGCCGGACTATGCCCAGGGCGGCGGCGGGGATCCGGCCAAGCTCGAGCAGGGGCTCGAAGCCTTCTATCCAGCCGTCGAGTCCGCCCTGAACGACTGAATGTCTCCTGGGGGGACACCGTGATTCAGCCGTGGCAAGCGCTGGACGGCCGCCGGCTCGGCTTGGCGCTGGCCGGTCTGGGTTGGCTGGCCACCGCCAGCCAGGTCCACCTGGTACGCGAGTTCCTGGCCCAGTTCGCCGGCAACGAGCTGAGCCTGGCGGTGATCTTCGCCTGCTGGTTCACCGGCATCGTGATCGGCGCCACCGTCGGCGGACGATTGGCCGCCGAACCGCTGCGGGCCTGGCGCCGGCTGCTGGCCGTCGGCCTGCTGCTGCCGCCAGCGCTGTTCGCCCAGGTCTGCCTCATCCGGCTGTGGCGGCTGGTGACCACCATCCCGGTCGGCCAGCTGCCCTCGGTCGGCCAGCTGCTGATCGCCGGGCTGGTCATCATCACACCGCTGTCGCTGCTGATCGGCATGGCCTTTCCGCTGGCCTGTCGGGTGGCGGCGGGCGCCCACGAGGATCCGTTGGGCGTGGGCCGAGCCTACGTGCTGGAGTCGGCCGGCGCCATCCTGGGCGGCGTGGCGGTGGGCATCCTGCTGCCCGGCTGGCTGCCGCCGCTGGCCTCGCTGGCGGTGGCCTGCCTGCTGTGGACGGTCGGTCTCGGCTGCGCCGCCTGGCCCCACCAGCGATGGGCGATCGCGGCCTGCTTTGGGCTGACCGCGGTGCTGGTGGTCGCCACCGCCACCGGGCTGACCACCAGGCTCGATGGCGCCAGCACGCTATGGCGCTTCCGGTCGCTGGCGACCGGTGGCCAGCGGATCGCCTGGGACGACACCGCCTACCAGCATCTGGACCTGGCCGAACGCGCCGGGCAGCACAACCTGTACGCCGATTGCAAGCTGACGGCCAGCTATCCCGATCCCTACTCCGCCCGCCCCCGGGCCCACCTGGTGTTGACGCAGCACGCCGCGCCGCAGCGGGTGCTGTTGCTCGGTCCCGGGTTTGCCGGCTTCGTCCAGACCGCGCTGACCCATCCGATCGCCCGGCTGGACCAGGTGTCGCTCGACCCCGGCGTCGACGCCCTGGTGGCCCCCACCTTGTCGCCGGCAGCCCGTCAGACCCTGGCTGCCGAGCGGGTCCGGCGCCACATCACCGACGGCCGGCGCTTCTTGCAGTCCGGGCGCAGTCGCTGGGATCTGATATTCGCCGACACGGCCGATCCCGACACCGCCAACCGCAACCGGTTCTATACCCGCGAGTTCTACGAGCTGGTCCGCGATCACCTGCGCCCCGGCGGCGTGTTCGCCGGTCGGGTCTCCTCGGCGGTGGGCCTGCTGAGTCCGGAAGCGGCCGAACGGATGCGCTCGCTGCAGCTGACCCTACAGGCGGTGTTCGACCACGTGGTGCTGATCCCCGGCCAGGAGACCCTGCTGTTCGCCAGCGATCAGCCGGACCAGTTGCTGACCCGGGCCGACCAGCTGGCCGAGCGCTACCGGCTCCGGGACGTGCGCGATCCCCATTTCAGCCACCACCGCTTCGGCCTGCTGGTGCAGCACAACCTGGTCATCGATCTGGCGCAGCAACTCGCGGACCGGGGTCGGACGCCGATCAACACCGACGAGCGGCCGGTGACCTACCTGCACAGCGTGCTGGCCTGGAGCCGGATGACCGGCGACCCGGCCGGCCAGTTGATCGAGGCGTTGCTGCAGGTGCCGCCCGCCGCCTGGTTCGGCCTGCTGCCGCTGCTGGCGCTGCCGCTGGTGCTCGCAGCCCTACTGCGCCGGCGCCAGCCGGCCCGGGCGGTGCGCCGGGCGGCCACCCTGGCCATCGGCACCATAGGCGCGGTCGGCATGGCCCTAGAGCTGGTGCTCAGCTTTGCCTACCAATCGCTGGCCGGCAGCCTGTATCAGGAGCTCGGCCTGATCGTGGCCGCCTTCATGACCGGCCTGGTGCTGGCCGGCAGTTGGGTGCAGCGGCGACTGCGGCGCGCTGCGGCCGGGCCGGCCGGCCTGGGCTGGGTGCTGCTGGCCCTGGCCGCCTTCTGCGCCCTTATGCCCTGGCTGCAATCAGCCGGCTGGTTGCAGGCGCTGCCCATGTGGCTAGGCCAGTCATGGCTGTTGCTGCTGGTGCTGGCCAGCGGCGCCGCCACTGGCGCCACCTTCCCGCTGGCCGGCCAGATCGCCGTGCGCGCCGGCGAGCCCCTCGGACGCGCGGCGGGCGCGCTGGACGCCTGGGACCACCTCGGCGCAGCCCTGGGCGCCCTGTTGGCCGGCATGCTGTTGGTGCCCACCCTGGGCCGGGGCTGGACCTGCCTGCTGCTGGCCGAGCTGTGTACGCTTGCAGCACTGCTCAATCTGGTGGTATCCCGCATGGTCCCGACTGGACGGGAACGAGCGGATGCCGGCGGCCGGGCCTGAGTTCGGCCGCCGATGGAGATCGAGATGGACGAGCGCTATCGGATCGGAGCTGAGATCGGCGAAGGGGGAACCGGCCAGGTGTTCGAGGCCAGCGACAGCCGCAGCGGCGATCGGGTGGCCATCAAACGGCTGCGCCGCGAACTCGCCGAAGATTCCGGGCTGCGGGCCGAGTTCGCCTACGAGGCCCGTTCGGCCTCCGATCTGCGCCATCCCGGCATCGTGAAGATCCACGCCGTCGAGGAAGACGTCCAGGGCCTGGCGGTCGTCATGGAGCGGACCCCCGAAGGCAGCCTGGCTGATCGGCTGGCCAGCGGCCAGACCCTGGACCCCTCGGTCGCAATACAGCTGGCCGAGAAGATCGGCCGCGCGCTGAGTGCGGTCCACCGGTCCGGGCTGCGCCACGGCAACCTCAAGCCGGGCAACATCCTGCTCGACGGCGATCAACCGAAGCTGACCGACTTCGGCACCGCGCGCCTGGCGCTGCAGGACCCCTTGACCCGCCAACTGGTGGGCACCGACTACCTGGCCCCGGAGCTGCTGGGCGACGAACCGCTGGGCAAGCTCGACCGGCGCAGCGATGTCTACGGCCTGGCCGCCTGTTTGTACGCCGCCCTGACCGGAGAAAGCCCGCGTTCCGGCGCCGGCTGGCGGGTGCCCGACCACTTGCGCGAGCTGCTGCAGCGCAGCCTGTCCGACAACCCGGATGAGCGGCCGCGGAACGTGGATGTTTTTCTGGAAGAGCTGGAGCAGGCCAGCTTGAAGGAGCCCGGGCTGGGCCGGGCCAAGCTGTTCGCCGGACTGATCTTCCTGCTGTTGGTCGGCGGCGTGATCGCAGCCGTGGCGCTGATGTCCGGCGGGGACGAGGACAAGCCCCAGTCGGCCGCGGTCGAGCAAGCCGAACCGGCGGTGGCCGCGGCCGGCGGTGAAGACCCAACGCCGGACGCGGCCGAGCCAGCCGCGGCTGAACCGGGTGCGGACGACGGAGCGGCGGAGCTGGCCGCGGCCGGCGGCGCTTTGCAGGAGCCGGCGGGCGAGGCGACTGCCGAACTCGACGCCATCCACGTGGTCGAGACGCGCACCGGCAACGGCTACGCGCTGGGTTTCGTGACCAACACCGGTGCGTTGCCGATCGAGAAGCCCCGGGTCGAGCTGGAGTTCTTCGACGACCGGGATCGCTCCCTGACCAAAGCCTTCAGCTACAGCAGCTTCGACCTGCTCGAGCCCGGCGAGCGCTCACCGATCAAGATTCTGCTCAAGCCCTACCCCGAGGGCTGGAGCCGCTACGAATCCGAGTTGAAAGTACGCGGGTTGTACATGCCGCGCAAACGGTTGGCCGAGGTAGCGCTGGTCGATCAGAAGCTGACCCGTTCCCCGAGTGGCTTCAGCCTCGAGGCCCAAGTCGAGGTACGCAACGACGAACCCGTCGCGCTGGAGTTCATCGAGGCGGTGGTGGTGCTCTACGACGCGCAGCAGCGACCGCTGGAGATCGCCTCGGGCTACGTCAAGGACCGCCCGTTGGAGCCGGGTGCCCAGGGCCGGGCCGAGGTCCACCTGCTGCCTCACGGCAACACGCCGCCCAGCCACTGGCAGGTCTTTCTGGACGCCAGCCTGGTGCCCGACTGACACCGGTTGGCCTCAAGCAGGCCAACTCCAGACGCCGGGGATGGCCGTGTTGCACTTGCTGCAGCGGCCCTTCTCCAACCCTTCCACCGTCGTCCGGTAGCCCTCGCGCTTGATCAGCAGCTGGCCGCACTCATGGCAGTTGGTGTTCTCCCCCTCGTGGCCCGGCAGGTTGCCCACGTAGGGGTAATGGAGCCCGGCCTTCTTGGCGATGTTCCAGGCCCGCTCCAGTGTCGACGGCGGCGTCGACGGCAGGTTGCGCAGGCGGTAGGTGGGATGGAAACGGGTGAAGTGCAGCGGCACATCGGGGCCCAGGTT
The DNA here is from genome assembly GCA_964454005.1 of uncultured Myxococcales bacterium. Lineage (GTDB taxonomy): Bacteria > Myxococcota > B64-G9 > B64-G9 > B64-G9 > CAYVQE01. The sequence continues at coordinate 74,271 of CAYVQE010000012.1, read as the reverse complement.
CTCGGCCACCCAACCGCAGAGCCGCTTGATCTGCTCATCGCCGTCGTTCAGCGTCGGTATGGTCAGATGCACGATCTCGAGCCAGACCCCGCGCTTCTGAATCCGCTGCATGGCGCGCAGCACCGGCCGCAGCCGCCCCTGGCAGAAGTCTCGGTAGAAGCCCTCGTCGAAGGCCTTGAAGTCGACCTTGTAGGCGCCCAGCTCCGCCAACAGCTCGTCGAGCGGCGCCAGCTCGATATAGCCGTTCGAGACCATCACCGCCGGAACCCCGGCCTTGCGCCCGGCCTTGGCCACCGCCAGATTGTACTCGTGCGCCACCACCGGCTCGGCGTAGGTCAACGCGATCGAGCGGCTCGACTTGCGCTCGGCCACCTCGACCAGGTCCTCGGCCGAGACGAAGCCGTAGCGGTCGGGCAAGCGTTCGGGCGGCGACTGCGACAGCTGCCAGTTCTGGCAGAACCGACAGACCATGTTGCAGCCCCCGTTGGAGATCGACAGCGAGGTGGTGCCGGGTAGAAAGTGGAACAGCGGCTTCTTCTCCACCGGATCGTCGTTCATGGTCACCGGCCGGCCGTAGATGCGGGTGACCAACTTGCCGCCCCGGTTGGCCCGCACGCGGCACACCCCCAGCTGTCCGGTCCCGATGCGGCAGCGGTTGGGGCACAGCTGGCAGGCCACCTGTCCCCCGGGCAGCGAGCGGTACCACGAGGCCTCGCGCACATAAACGTCATCGACGGCGGCGCCGGCCGCCGCTCCGCCCCGACCGAGGACGGCCGCGCCGGCAGCCATGGCACACGAACTCTTCAAAAAATCACGTCGGTGCATGGTGCTCCCTTTTGGATGCTCCCAGAGCAACTGCTGTCTAATCGATCTTAAGCACCGGCCGGCGGCGGCGCAAGCCGCAGGCCGGCTCGCCGGCCGGCTTGCCGCACCGGTCGCAGAGCCCGGGTCGAGGTTTTTCGAACAGCGACATCCGGTCGGTTCAGCGGTCGTCGATGAAGTAGCGCAGCAGCAGGCGGCGGCCTTGCCGCTCCAGCTCCAGCTCCACCTCGGCCGCCTGCGCCAGCAGCGGCGGCAGGTCCGCCAGTGCATCGGGGCTGTCGATCGCGATCGAGCCGACCCGCAGCAGCACATCGCCGTCGTGCAGGCCCAGCTGCCCGAAAGGCCCGGCATCGGCCGGCAGTTCGATTCGCAAGCCGCGCACCGCTCCGCCGGGATCGAACACCAGGCTGAAGCGGGCCTGGTTCAGCAGGGCATCGCGCTGTTGCAGGCCGTGGTTCAGGGCCCGGCGCTCGATCCGCCAGACCCGGTCGGTAGCGCGCCGCACACCCGGCAGCGGCGCGCCGGCTGCGGGGGGCGGATCGGGGGCGGGGCCCGCCTTTTCAGCCGCGTCCGCGCCGGACGACCGGTCATCGGCTCGGCGCTGCTGGGCCTCGAGTCGGATGACGACCCGCTCGCCGGAGGCGCGTAAAACGGCCCAGTCGTCGCCGATGGCCAGCAGCTCGGCCCCGCCGGCCAGCCGATCGCCGATGCGATAGAGCGCGGCCCTGCCCCGGGGACCAGCGATGGTGGCCCGCGACCAGCGCGAATTCGAAGCGACCACTGTACCGATCAGACGGTAGGCCGGCCCGGCATCGGGTATCGCGGCCGGCTCGGGCTCGGCCACAGGCGGCGGAGGTTGCTCTTGCGCCCCTTTCTGCTCGGCCGCCTCCTGCTGCTGGCTTTCCAGCCGCGCGGCCACCGCCATGACCACCAACCAGCCGACGGCAACCGAGATGGCCGCGACCAATCCCCAGAGGTAGGGACGCCGGGCCATCACCGCTCCCGCGCCGAGCGCCGGGCCAGCACCCGGTCGCGAATCCAACGCAACAGTCGGTCGCAGACCGCCGGATCCTCGTCGACTGCCAGGGTCTGATCGGGAGGGCCCACCAGCGAACGGATGGCGGGCAAGCATTTCTCGCGCACCGCCAGCATCCAGACATCGGCCCGACCATCCCGCAAACCGGCCTCGATGGCCGGCCAATGGCCCTGCCGCTGCGCCTCCAGCAGACCCACCTCATCGACCACCACCACCTGATCGCGGGCCGCCGCCCGGCCCAGCCGCTCGGCCGCCCAGCGCCAGCCCGCCTCGCTGAAAGCATACCCGGGTCGATCCGGCCCCGCCGGTCCCCGCCAATGGGCAAAAGCCTGCCGTTGGCCGTCGCTCAAATCCTCGAGATCGTAGTCCGGACGGCTGCCCGGCCCCATCCGCTTCGGCTGGCAGATGCCGCCCACCCGCAGGCCGGCCGCACGCAGCTGCTGCACCAGCCCGGCCAACCAGGTGGTCTTGCCCGAGTCCGGGCTGCCGACCAGAACCACCAGCGCCGGTCCGCTGCCACCGGCCGCCATGCTCTCGGCCAGGTCGGCGCAGCTGGCGACCAGCTCGACCGCAGCGCCGTAGGCCAGGCGCAACCGCCCGCCGCCCTGCCGGCCGGCAGCCCCACTGCGCGCCAGCTGCAAGCGCTCGGTCAAGTCGGGCAGCAAGCGCAGCGCAGAGCCGGCCGCCGACACCAGCTCGCCCGCGCCCAGCCGCCGCGCCCAGCGCTCCAACCCCGCGCCGGCCAGGGCCCGCGAGGCCCAGCTGGCCATGGCGAACAGGAAAGCGCCGCGGATGACCATCAGCGCACCGGCCGCCAGGCCCTGGGTCGAGACGGCCAACCCCAACAGGCTGGTGTTCCGCGGCCCCAGCAACAGGCCGCTCGACAGGGCGAAGGCCAGGGTGATGATCCAGAAACGCGGCATCCACAAGCGCCGCAGGGCCACCCGATCGGCCAGGGCCAGCGCGCTCAACCACAACCCCAGCGCCATGGCCGAGGCATCCAGCCGGCCGGCGAACTGCAGGGCGATACAGCCCAGGGCCAGCAGGCCCAGCAGGCGCCGGCGCCGGCGCTGGTGGTGTTCAGCAGCCATCGACCACCTCGAGCCGGGCCCGCTGGCGCCCGGCCAGCAAGCGCTGGGCATCGCGGCCGAGCCACCAACCGAGCATCCCGCCGGCTGCTCCCAGCAGCGCGATGGTGGCGGCCAGGGCCGCCACCGCCCACCAGCCGGCATCGGGCGCCAGACCGAGCGCCTCGCCGGCGCCGTCCAGCGCCCGGCGCAGCAGCTCGATGGCTGAGCCGCCGTAGTAGAACCACAGGCTGAACACCTGGTGGATCAGGGTGGTCACCGCGGCCATGGCCCCGGCCAACGGGGCGGTCCACACCGAACGCGGCGCGGCCAGCAGAATCAGCTCGACCGCCAACGCCTCGCCCAGGATGCCCACCATGGGCCCCAGGATGATCCCGCCCGGTGAGATCGACTTGCACAACGCCGCCACCGCGCCGGTGGCCAGGCTGGCGCCCCGGCGCGGCAGCAGCTGGCGCTGGGCCACCAGGATGGCGGCCCCCAGGCCGGCCAACACGGCGCCGGCCAGCGGCAGGCGCAGCGCGTGCAGGAAGGAACCGAGGGTGATCTCCAGCGCCCCCCACAGGGCCCCGAACGCCGCCACCTGGGCCCAGAAACGCGCGCGCTGTCCCGCCGCTCCGCCCTTCATGTCGTCGGTTTCCGGCCTGCGGAACTCATTCCGGACCCCGCAGCCTCTCGATCGGATCGCCGTTGCGGACGGTTCCGCCGCGCAGCACCCGGGCGAACACACCGTGCTCGGGCATGATGCAATAGCCGACCTGGTGGAAGATGGCACAGGGCGTGTGACACTCCTTGCCCAGCTGGGTCACCTCCAGCTCGATCCGCTCGCCCACCCGCAGCCGGTCGCCGGGCCGCAACTGGCCGAGATCCAGCCCGGCGACCACCAGGTTCTCGCCGAACGCGCCGGCCTCGAGATCCAGGCCCCGCCGGCGCATCTCCTCGATCCGCTCGGCGGCCAGCAGGCTGACCTGGCGGTGCCAGCCGCCGGCATGGGCGTCGTCGCGCAAACCGTGATCAGCCACCAGCTCGGCGCTGCCGGCATCGGTCTTGGCCTCGCCCTTGGCCCGGCTGGTACACACCGCCAGGACCCGGCCCGCCAGGGGCGTCTGCTCCTGCTGGCGGCGGTCGTAAGTGCCGCTCTTGCCGCCGGACTTGTGCTCGAGACGGACGCCGTCGATGCGTATCCGGCGGTCCATCGACTTGCACATGTCGTAGACCGTCAAGGCAGCCACCGACACGGCGCACAAGGCCTCCATCTCGACCCCGGTGCGGCCGGTGCAACGGACCTCGCTGCGCAGCTCCACCCGGTCGGCGGCCAGGTGCAGATCGACCGTCACCGCATCCAACAACAACGGGTGGCACAAGGGGATCAGCTCCGGGGTGCGCTTGGCCGCCTGGATTCCGGCCAGCCGCGCCGCCGCCAGCACGTCACCCTTGGCCGCCGTGCCATCGCGGATGACCGCGATCACGTCCGGCCGGGTGAGCACCCGGGCGCTGGCCACCGCCCGGCGCACGCTGGGCGACTTCTCCCCCACATCCACCATGCGGGCCCGGCCGTGCTCGTCCAGATGACTCGATCCACCCATGCTCAGCCTCCGATGGCCGACATCTGGCGACCGGGCCAGATGCATTCCGGGGCGCACTTGTGGGCCAGCACCCGCGCCAGCCGATGGCGGACCTCGGCCTCGTCCCCCCGGCGCAGGGGAGCGGCCAGGTCGAGCCAATCGGGATGGCGCAAGCAGGCGAACAGCTTGCCCCGGCTGTCGAGGCGCAGGCGATCGCAGCAATCGCAGAATGGTTCCGACACCGAGGGAATGAACCCCACCACCAGCTCGCGGCCGTCGACCCGCAGCCGGTGGCGCTGGGCGGTGGCGCTGGCGGGCAGCGGCTCCGAGCGGCCGAAGCTCTGCTCCAGCCCGGCGAGCACATCGCTGGCCGCCAAAAACTCGGTGCGGTGCATCCCGGCGGCCACGCTGATCGGCATCAGCTCGATGAAGCGCAGCTCCACCGCTTCGCGCGCCGCCCAGCGCACCAGGCGTTCCAGCGGGGCACCGGCCAGCGACCGCAGCAGCACCGCGTTGACCTTCAGCGGGGCGAAGCCGGCAGCGCGGGCCGCTGCCAGGCCGGTGAGCACCGCCGCCAACTGGCCACCGCGGGTCAGAGTGGTGTAGAGTTCCGCATCCACCGTATCCAGACTGATGTTGATCCGGTCGAGCCCAGCGCGGCGCAGCCCGGCAGCCAGCTGATCCAAATGCGTGCCATTGGTGGTCAGGCACAGCTCCGCACGGGGCAAGCGCCGCCGCAGCGTGGCCACCAGTTCGATCACATCGGGCCGCAGCAAGGGCTCGCCCCCGGTCAGCCGCAGCTTGCGCAGCTTCACCTCGGCATCCATCCAGCCGACCAACCGCACCAGCGCATCGGTCTCCAGCTCGGGCCGCTCGACCGTCAACCGGTGTTCCCGGGCCGGACGGCAGTAGGTGCAGTGCAGGTTGCATTCGTCGCAGATGGACAGCCGCAGGTAGATCGCCTTCATCGTCCAGCTCCCGGACGCTCGTTTTGGAAAGGCGGGTGGCAACGGTGGGCACCGGTGCGACCCCTTTCCAAGCGCGGGAGGCACGGTGGTTTCCCGACCGCACCCTGTCGATCGCCCGCCCCTGGCCAGCGGCGTTAGGCCGAGCGATTCGGAGTCACCCTCATCTACTTAGCGCCAAGCCCCAGCGGCGTCAAGCCCGCCCTCGAGCTGGAACCAGATCTGCTCGACCGAAGGTCTGGCAGGACGGCCCGCGGCCAGGGCCTCGAGCCGGCGGCGGATGCGCGGATCGCGCTCGCGCGCCAGCGCCTGGTGGACGAGTTCTGCCGGTAGCTCGTCCAACCGGCCCAGCAGACCGGAGGCCAGGTAGCGCACCAACGGACAGGAATCGAACAGGCCTACGCCGGCGCGTTCGAGCAGCAGTTGGCGGTCGCGCACCGGGACCGTGCGCAGCATCAGCATCGCCAGCGGAGCCGACGGCTCGCGCCGGGCCGCCGCCACCACCGATTCCGGATCCCAGTAGGCACAGGCTCGGGCACGCACCAGCGCGCTGGCCCGCACCCGCGGGTCGGGATGGCGTAGATCGGTCCGAAAGGCCCGCCGGGCCGGCCACACCTCGCGCTGGCAACCGAGCTGTTGGGCCCGACCGCGCACGTCCACAGCCGGATCGCGGACCAGCCTCTCGAGCCCCTCTGGCACCTCGAACCACCAACGCACCATCACCGTGTCCAGCAACCGCAGGCGCACCCGGGGGTCGGGGTGGGTGGCCAGCGCCGCCAGCACGCCTGGTCGCGGTCCCCGGCGCAGGCGCAGCTGGGCCCGCAGCATGCGGACCAGGGCATGTCCGGCGGCGGCGGCCGGCGGCGGCTGCAGCAGCCGCTCGGGGCCGGCCATTTCCAAATCGCCCCGCCGCCCGCCGTCTTTTCCGCTGTTGCGACCGCCGTTCGAGTCGCCGTCGCCACAGAAGCGCACACCGAGGCCCCGTTCGACGGCGCGCTGAATGGCGCCGCGCCCGCGCCAGCGCCGGGAACGGGCCAGCTCCTCGGCCGCGGCGGCCCGCAGCTCCCAATCGGGAGCTTCGAGCAGATCGGTCAGACAGCTGGTCACCTTACGTCGCCGGGCCCGCCGGGTGCGTTTGCGCTGGCGCCAGCTCTTGCCGGGCGGCTCTTTTTTTTTGGCCAGGGCCAGGCAATCGCCCACCGGATCCGGCGGCGGCGGCTCGCTCCAGCGCTCGGCCCCGCCGTCGCCCTCGGGCCGCAGGCCCATCACCAACCACAGTCCATCGCCATAGCAGGCGCTCAAGCGCGAGCGTCCGGCCCGGGTGAAGCCTCCGGGCAGCGCCGCCGGCGCCGGCCGGTCGGCCGGCAGCAGCTCGGCCCAGAGCGAAAAGCCGAAACGTTCCGGCTCTTCCGGCTCGACGCGCAGGCGCCCTTCCAACCGGGCGGGCTCGCCCTTGCCGCCGCCGCCGAGCCGACTGCGCAATACGGCCTTCAGGCAGGCGGGCAGCCGGGTGCGATCGAAGGCCGAGCGCTGAACGTGCAAACCGGCGAGACCGCCGCCCGGATGTAGATCGAGTGTGAAACGCAGACCGCCCCCGACCCGGATGGGATCGGCGGCGGCCCGCTCGACGCAGATCGCCAGGTGCTGGCGCAGAGCGGCCCGCCGCAGCAGCGCCTCGAGCGCGCAATCGGTCAACTCCGTCGGGCTGCCGTCCGCGGCGCGCAGCCGGCGATCGCTGCAGGCCGATCGCTCGGTTTGGTCGTCATCCGCTTGCGCTGGCGCGGCCAGGGCCAGCAACATCCCGAGCGCCAGACCAAGGTGCACCGGCACTCCGATCCCGGTTCGCTCCACGATCACGCGAACCCCCAACGGCGCCGCAAGAACCACTCCAACGTCCACAAAGCCAGCACCAGCCCGAGCGCCCAACCCGCGCCCAACAGCGGACGGGTTGTGCTGGCCTCCACACGATATCGGCGGCCCTCGTCGAACTCCAATGCATCCAGCGCGCCGTCGTCGATGCTGTCCGACCGGCCGCCGGTTGCCGCAGCGATCCCTTCCAGCAGCTCGGGCCGCGGCCGGGGCTGGCTGCGCTCGCGTCCGCCGCCGGTGACCACGAAGGCCTCCTCAGCGCGAAGTCCGGTGCCCGTCTGGGCGTCGGCCTCCAGCCGAGCCAGATAGGCGCCCGGCTGCGGAGCGTCGATCTCGATCTCGGCCTTGCCGCCGGCGTCCAGCGCCACGGCACGCCGCTCCAGCGGCTCGCCGTCGCGGGCGTCTAGCAGGGTCAAGCGCAGCCGCGCACCCCGGGCAGCGCCGTGCAGCCGGGCCTCGAGCCGAACCGGATCGTCGGGCCCATATCGGGTGCGGGCGGTCTGCAGCGATACCGCCTGCAAGCCCGGATCGCGAATCAGCCAGCGCAGCAGATTGTTGAACAGCCGGTGGTAGATCCGCGGCGATCCGCCCTGGCCGGCATGGATGTAGTTCCAGCGCCAGAGACCATCGGTCAGCAACGCCGCCGACCGTCCACGATCGACCTGCCGCAGGGCCAGGATCGGGGACCGCCGGTCGCCGGAGCGTTCGAATGGATGCTCGAGCAAGACCACCGCTTGCGGCTGCAACCCCTCGGCCTGGTTGAAGGAGCCGAAAGGCGGCAGCTGGTCGAAGTTTTCTCCGCTGCCCAGATCGAGCACCGGATGATCGGCCCCGGCCGAAGACGCCACGGCCCGAAACGCCTGGACCCGCAGATCGTCACCCGGCGCCAACCGGACCGGCAACACCGATTCCAGCGGCGTCTGACCGTAGCCGCCGGCGCCGAAGGAAAGGTCGCCGCCGATCATCAACAACGCCCCGCCGCCGCTGACGTAATCGGCCACTTGAGGCAGGTAATGGGTCACCCGGTAGGGCCCGTGGTTGAAGTTCTGGAAGATGACCGCATCGAAGGTCGGCAGCTCGTGGCCGAACAGCTCGTCGACCGGAAAGGGGATCAGGCTGAGTCGATCCTGGGATACGCCCGGCGCATCGTGGGCGGTGCGCAGGATGAAGAAGCTGACCAGGTCCACGTTGGGGTTGCGCTTGAGCGCCTGGCGCAGGAAACGCACATCCCAACAGGGCCGGCCGACCAGGTGCAGCACCCGGATCTTGTCGCGGATGATGCGGGCGACGAAGGTGTGCTGGTTGTTGTCGGGCAAGCGCTCGCCCGGCAACACCGGAGTGCTGACGCGATAGACGAACTTGCCGACCCGGTCGGGGACGAAGCGCAGGGTCACCCGCCTGGGCTCACCCGCCTCCAGCTGCACCGAAGTCGAGGCCAGGTTGCGCCCCCCCTGATCGAGCGACACCGGCGCGGTGACCGCCCCCAGACCGGTGGCCACCAACTCCACCTCCACCTCGACCGCATTGCGGATGAAGGCGAAGTCATCAGCGCTCACCTCGGCGATGGCCAGATCGCGGAAGGGCCCCGCGCCGCCGGCGACGAAGGTGTTGACGGGCACCGGGAAATCATCGAGCGCCTCGGCGATGGCCTCGGCCGCACGTTGCGGCGGCCGGCGGCCCAGGCCGGTGGTGTCGGCACCGTCCGAGATCAGCACCACCGCGGCCAGATCATCGCCCATCCGGGCCGCGATCGCCTCGAGCACCGCCAGCAGATCGGACCCGTCACCATCGGCGGCGGTGCCCAGATCCCCAAGCGCGGCCGGGCGCAGGTCGGTGTCGAAATGAAAAGGCGCCAGCTCAAACTGGCCGGCCAGGGCATCCAGCTGGCCGGTCTGACGCTGCAGCCAGGCAGCCACCCGCTGGCGGCGCTGCGCATCCGCATCCGCCGGCAGCGCCATCGAGCGGCTGGCGTCGACGGCCAACACCAGGCTGCGGCGTAGCGGGCTGAGACGGCGATGCTGCAGCGCCGGCTCGAGCAGCAGCAGCGCCAGCAACAACAGCGAAATCGTTCGCAGCCCGAACAACAGCCAGCGGCGCCAGCGCTCGACCTCGCCGCGCAGGCCGCGCCAGGTCAGCACCAGCACCGCCGCCGCCACCAGCAACGCCAACGCCAACCGCCAGCCACTGGCGGCCTGGAAGACGAGCAGCGTATCGGTCAGCTCACCCGGCTGCACAATACCAGTCGGCTGCGGCACGGGTCACAGCCTCCGGCGCTCGAGGATGAAGGGCAGGTGGACCCTGTCGTCCTTGTAGTCCAGACACAGGGCGTAGTAGATCAGATTGATTCCCAATTGGAACGTTCGCTCGCGCTGCAGCTCGCCCTCGGGCTCGACCGCGAACTCCCAGGCGCCGTACAGATCGCGGCTGACGGCACCCAGCATGTCGTTCTGGGAGTAGACCACCGCCAGTCGCTCGTCGAGCGCAACCCCCAGCAGCCGATCGTTGGCGCGTACCCGCCCGGCGGCGTCCACCACCAGGAAGAAGGTCTTGAACAGCACGTGATCCCAGGCGATGGGCTGCAGGGCGTTGTGGGGAAAGAGTGCATCGAGAACCCGCCGCACCGAACGGTCGAAAGCGCCGCCGGGCTCGGCCTGCGGATCGTCGATCCACAGCATGCCCCCGAGCTTCAAGTGCCGCCGCAGGTTGGCCAGCGACCGGTCGTCGAGCGCGGCGACGGCCCCCGGGCAGCTCCAGACGAGCAGCGGGGTGCGGTAGAGCCCGTCGGCGGCAGGGTCGACCGCGCGCATCTCGAGTTCGGCTTCAGCGCTGGTGCGTTTCATCAGCTCCCAGCCGAGTTGCCGCCACCCGTGGGCGCGGCCCTGCCACGACTGGGCGCAGGGCAGCCGGCCGACCACCAACCGCTGATCCGGCGGCGGCTCAGCGCTGCCGGCCCTGGCGGCCGTCGACAAGAAGACCAGGCTGAGCACCAACCAACGCATCCCGGGCAGGATAGCACGACCGGCGGGGCGGAAAAACGGGCGAATCGTCATTTGACTGCACCCCGGCTGTCATGGAACCATGCGGGCTTCAGTCGGACAGCGATCGGAGGAACGATGGAACTCAGAGACGCTTATATCCTGGAGGGTTGCCGAACGGCCATCGGCTCGTTCGGCGGCCAGTTCTTGAAGGTCCGAGCCGCCGACCTCGGCGTGGTGGCCGCCGAGGAGGCGATCCGGCGCGCCGGTGTGGACAAGGCCGCCCTGGACGACGTCCTGGTCGGCTGCTGCATGATGGTCTCGGATGAGATCAACATCGGGCGCGTCATCTCGCTGCGGGCCGGTATCCCCGATTCCGTACCGGCGGCCACCATCCAACGCCAGTGCAGCTCCAGCATGCAGGCGCTGGTATTCGCCGCCCAGCAGATCCAGACCGGGGAGTCCGATCTGGTCCTGGTCGGCGGGGTGGAGAGCATGAGCCACACCCCGTACACCCTCAAGGGGGCGCGCTGGGGCTACCGGCTGCGCGACGGTGTGCTGACCGACGCGCTGTGGGAAGGGCTGACCGATCCGGTCAAGGACCTGATCATGGGCCTGACCGCGGAAAACCTGGCCGCCAAGTACGACATCCCGCGCGCGGCCCAGGACGAGCTGGCCCTGACCAGCCACCAGCGAGCGGCGGCGGCCATCCACGAGGGTCGCTTCGCCGAGGAGATCGTACCGGTCGAGGTGCCGGCCAGGCGCGGCCAGACCAAGACCATCGATACTGACGAGCACGTGCGCATGGACGTCACCGCCGAGGATCTAGCCAAGCTCAGACCGGCGTTCAAAACGGACGGCACGGTCACCGCGGGCAACTCCTCGGGCCTGAACGATGCCGCCGCCTTCGTGGTGGTGGCCTCGGCCGACAAGGTGCGCGAGCTCGGCCTCGAGCCGATGGGCCGGCTGGTCGGCCACGCGGCGGCCGGGGTGGAGCCCGAGCTGATGGGCTACGGCCCGGTGCCGGCCACGCGCAAGGCGCTCGATCGGGCCGGCTGGAAGCTTGAAGACGTTGAGCTGATCGAGCTCAACGAGGCCTTCGCCGCCCAGTACCTGGCCTGCGAGAAGCTGCTGGGACTCGATCGCTCCATCACCAACGTCAACGGCAGCGGCATCGCCCTGGGCCATCCGGTCGGTTGCACCGGAATCAGAATCACCATCTCACTGCTGCACGAGATGCGGCGGCGGCAGGCCAAGCGCGGCCTGGCCACCCTGTGCGTCGGCGGCGGCATGGGCAAGGCGGTGCTGATCGAGGCCCCCTGAGCCGATCTCTCCGCTGACCCGCGAACAGCCGGGCCAGGACGGCCGGATCGCGAACGGCCGGCCCGTGCCCGCACAGCACCGCTTGGACCGCCAACCCGCGGAGCCGCTGGAGCCGTATCGGATCAACGGCCCGCCGGTCCACGGCGACGGTCGAGCCGATCAATCCTTCTTGAACCAGCTGTCGCCGATGGAGTCGGGATCCGGTTGCTCGACCTGCAAGGCCGGATCGACGACCACCTTGCTCTGGTGCTCGGGCGCGACGCCGGCCATGGGTTCGCCCGCGGCCTCGTCGGTCGAACTCCCGTCCGGCGGCTCGGACCCGGCCGCAGCGGCCGCCTCTCCGCCCCGCTTGGGCGTCAGCTCGACCGCCTCGCCCGCCTCCTCCGGCTCGACCGGCTCGGTGGTGATGGCGGTCAAGGTCGGCTGGGCCTCGGGCTCGGCCGCAGCCGGCGGCTCCGCCGGTGCATCCGCACCCGAATCGAGCGGGGGCTGGGCGGACAAGTAGGCCAGCGCGGCCTGGCGCAAAAACGCCGCCGGGCTCAGCTCGGCCCGCCGGGCGTGGCGTTCCAGCCGGTCGGCCTCGGCTGCGGTCAGGCGCACCTCGAGCTGCCGGGCGCTGGACAAAACCTCCTCCAGATGCTGCAGCGCATTGCCCGCGGTCGAGATGCGATAATCCTGCTGTTCGATCATGCGCCGGATGCGATCGGCCAGCGCCGTCCGATCGAGCCGCTCGCCCTCGTACAGGATCGTCTCGCTTTCCAGATCCACCTGGTAGCCCGGTTCACCCGCCATGCTGGCCTCCGCAATCGCCTCCGCTGGCGGCAGTGGGGCTGGAAGCCGCCCGCCGCCGGCCCGAGGTGCTCAAGCCGCGATCGGCTCGTCGAATCCGATGCTCCGAGTTTAGTCCGGCCGGAGAGAACGGGTCAACCGAAGGCGCCCTCCCCTGATTTTCCACCTCGGTCGCGATCTCTGCGTCAGGCCGGCGTCTCATCGGTTGACACCCGGCCTGGGCCTGCCTACCATGTTTGTAACGACCTGCCATCACGGGAGAATCCCATGCCACGCTTCGAAGTATTCATCCCCCGGTCGGCGCGGATGCCCATGGACATGCGCCTGCGGCTGGAGGCCGACATCTGGATCGATGCCCTCAAGGCCGGTCTGGCCAAGGTCGGCGAAGGCGGAGCGGCAGCCGAGAACGTGTTGTGCGACATCAAGCCCGACAACTCCATCCACGTCACCGATGCGGCCAGCGGACGGGTGTTCCAGATCCGCGAACTCGACGAGCGAGACGCGGGCGCCGCCGCAGCCGAGACCGGCGCCACCGAACCCGAGATGCCGGCCGCGGCCACCGCGCCCCAGATGCCGGCGGCCGAGGCGGTCCCGACCGCCCCGCCGGCCGAACCCATCCCGACCGCACCGCCGGCAGCCCCGCCGACCGAACCCATCCCGACCGCACCGCCGGCAGCCCCGCCGGCCGAGCCAGCGGCCGACGCCATTCCCACGGCGCCGCCGGCGCCGGCGCCCGAACTGCCCTACACGGCCACCGAATCGGGCATCGGCCGGGCGCTGGATCTGACCTCGGAGGCCACCGCCGACCTGCTCGAGGAGATCTTCGAGCTGACCAGCGGCGTCGAGCAGAAGACCGACCGCGAGGACGCCCTGTACTTCATGCTCGACGTGGCCATGAACACCCTGGGCACGGATGCGGGCTCGGTGCTGCTGACCGATCTGAGTTCGGATGACCTGCACTTCGGCGCCGCCCGCGGTCCCAAGGCGCAGGAGGTGATGCAGTTCACCGTACACATGGGCCAGGGGATCGTGGGCTTCTGTGCCGAGAACGCCGTCGGCCTGGCCGTCTCCGACGCCGAGCGCGATCCCCGTTTCTACGCCGCCATCAGCGAGAAGATCGGCTACCCCACCCGCTCGATCCTGTGCGTGCCGGTTCAGGACGAGGGCGAAGTGGTCGGCGCCCTGGAGCTGATCAACAAGAAGTCCAGCGATACCTTCAACGAACGCGATCTGGGCGTGGCCAGCTTCATCAGCCAACAGCTGGCCCGCTATCTGCTGCGGAGGAGGTGACCATGGCCCGCCGTCTGACCGGCATCGGTCTCGTTGGCCTGCTGGCCCTGGCGCCGATCGGCGGAGTCCGGGCCGAGAGCTACCGCTGGGTGGATGAGGATGGGGTGGTGCACTACACCGACGATCCCTATCAGCTACCTGAGCCCCAGCGGTCCAAGGTGATCGAGAAGCTGGAGAAAGAGGGGGCCGCCGAGAAAAAGCGGGCCGGCGGCCGATCCGGCCGCGACCGCTCGGGTGCCACCGATTGGTATCGGCCCTTGCCGGAGGGCGCCCGCCAGGAGCGCCTGCCGGCTGACCCCGGCATCGAGGACGAGGCGGCCGCTGAAGAGGCCGCTGAAGCCGAAGCCGATCCCGATGCGGCAGCCGGCGGCCGCCAAGGCGCCAAGCAGGCCTGGCAGGAGAAAGCCGCCCGGGCCCGCAAGCGGGTGGCCGATCTCGAGAGCCGCTGCGCCGAACTCGAACGCGAGCGCGATCTGTTGCGGCACAAGGCGCTCATTTTCGCCACCCCGGGCGCCCGCCAGAAATCCATCGCGCTCGACGACAAGCTCGAGAAATGCCAGGCGAACCTGCGCGAGGCCCGCACCTACCTCGAGCAGAAGCTGCCCGAGCAGGCCCGCGAAGCCGGCGTGCCTCGCCGCTGGGTAGAAGAGTAATCAGAAGGTTCCGTCGGCCCAGGAACGCTCGCGCTCCTCGCGCTCGTAGGCGTTGGCGCCCTCGACCGCCAGCACGTAGAGCTTCTGCACCTCGAGATCGAATTTGCGGCTGATGCGATCGCGGCCGGTCTTGAACTTCGGTGCGTCGCCGCGCTTGCCCATGCCGACGTACTTCTCCAGCCGGCGGTTGTACTCGCCGGCCAGGCCGGGATCCCGCAGGGTCACCACCAGCTTGTGGATGGTGTAGTTGGTATCGAGTGCCAGCCCGACCGGGATCTTACGCTTGCGCGGGCCCTCCAGCACCATGAACTGCACGTAGCCCAGCTTGTTGGGCTTCTTCAGCTCCGCCAGGCGCCGCGGCTGCTGCGGCACCAGTTCGGGGCTGGTCCGGCGCTGCTCGGCGCGGAACAGGGTGAACACGGTCTGCTTCAGCCGGGCCGGATCGACCTTGCCGGCGCGCCGCTTGATCCGCTCGCGCTGTCCGGCCTGGAAGCGCTCGCCCCCTTCGTGGGTCAGGTGGTACTGCTTGACCAGATACTGATCGACGCGCGGGAAGAAGGCCGTCAGGGGCATGTGCAGCGTGCGCAGGTAGGCCACCAGGTCCCAGGTCGCCAGGTCGTCGGCGTCGTCGCCAAAGGCCGGCATGGTAGGCGAGCAACCCCGCGGCTTGCAGCCCATCTGGATGATGTCGAACAGCATGGTGTTGTCCCGGGCGTTCATCAGCGAACCGTCGCGGTGATCGGCCGGCGGGGTCTCGAGCGTGGGCCGGGCCGGCCCCTCGCCCGAGCCGTCGAAGCCGTGGCAGACGGTGCAATGGGTGCGGTACAGCCGGGTGCCGTTGGGCACGTCGCCGATGACCGGCAAGGCATCCTCGTCCGCGGCGCGAGCCGGTGCAAGGGGCTGGGCCAGGATCGCGGTCAAGGCGATCGGGGCGATGGACTCGAGAAATCGCATGGCTCCTCCCACCTCAGGGCAGCATGGCCGGGAACTCGTCCGGGCTGGACAAGACGCCCCAGCGCCGGGCGAAGTGGCAGCGATTGCAGTGACGCGCCCCCACCTTGCGGTAGGCCCGCAGCGCCGGTTTGGCCTTTTTGCCGGCCGCCGCCTTGGCGACGGCGCCCACCGCCGCGGCCGTCGCCTTCATCAGCCTGGCGTGATCGGCATCGCCCGGGGCCACATCGACCGCCTCCAGGCAGGCCCGCCGCAGGGCGGCGGCGGCCAGCTCAGCCTTTTTTAGATCGGGCCGCCGCCCGGCCAGCAGCGCCACCTGCAGCGCCACCCAATGCGCGCCCATGGTCTCCATGGCCTCGTGCAAGGGCGACTCCCCGCCCTTGGCTTCGTCGTCCGCCGGGCCGCCGCCCGGCTGGGCCGGGCCACCGCCCGGTTGGGCCGGGCCGCTGCCCGGGATGGCCGGCCCACCGCTGTGGCCGGCGGGCACCGCCGGGCCGCGGCCGCCCGGAAGGGCGGCCAGACCGGGACCGCCTTTGTCGGCCGGCTGGTCATCCTCGCCGCCCGGCAGCGGCCAGATGCCGACCGGTACCCGAATGGTGGCGGCGTAGCTCTGCGACTTCTGCTCACCGCGCAACACCACCCGGTAGATGTCGGAACGCGCCGGGGTGAAGTGGAAGCCGTACATGCCGGCGTCGGTCAACGGGTGGACCCGGTAGGCCAGGCCGTAGCCGGCCCCGTCGGCGTCGGTCACCTCGGCCACGATAACGGCGCCCTTGACCGGGATCGTCTCGCCGTAGACCGGATCCGGCACCGGCGGCACCTCGGCCATCTCGATGCGGGCCTCGACCACCTCGCCCGGCTCGGGTACGCCCGGCTCGAAGCGGACGTTGAACTGGAAGATGCTGCTCCTGGCCTGGACGTTGCGCACCGCGGGTTTGGGCGGACCCTCGTCCGCAGCCTTCGCGTCACCCCCGGCCGCCTGCTTCCGCTCGCCCTTCGACGCCTCGTCGGCTCCAACCGGTCCGCCGAGCGCCAGCAGGGCCGCTGCCAGCCACATCGCGCGCATGGGTAGGCCTCCTCCTGGTCGCCAGAGAATCGGCCGCATCGTATCGAAGCCGGCCGCCCGTGTAAAGCACCGCTAATGCGCCCCCTCCAAACCGCGCTGGGTGCGCAGGATCAACACTGCCAGCCGCGTTCGGAGGTCTCACTCGAAGCGCAGCGCTTCGATGGGGTCTTGTTGCGAGGCCTGCCAGGCGGGGTAGATGCCGAAGACCAGGCCGGTGACGCCCGCGATCAGCAGAGCCACCGCCACCGCCCAGGCCGGGGCGGCGGCCGGCAGGCCGGCCAGCTGCTTGACCAGCCAGGCACCGCCGAAGCCGAGCCCCAGCCCCAGCAGCCCGCCGAGGGCGGCCAGAAAGACCGCCTCGGCGGTGAACTGCCACAGGATGTGGCGCCGCCGGGCGCCGAGCGCCCGGCGCACCCCGATCTCGCGGGTGCGCTCGGTGACCGACACCAGCATGATGTTCATGATGCCGATGCCGCCGACCAGCAGCGAGATCAGGGCGATGGCCACCGCGGCGGTGGAGATCGAGCCGGTGACCGAGGTGACCTTGTCCATGGTCGACTCGTTGGAGAACACCTCGAAGTCGTTCTCCTCGTCCGGCCGCACCCCGCGCTCGCGGCGCAGGATCTGGATGGTCCGGTCGCGGGCCAGCTCGAACACCGCCGGTCCCAGGGCCTGGACGGTGATGTTGACCGAACGTCGGCTGCCGTACAGGCCGATGAAGGTCGTGATCGGGATCAGCCCGAAGTTGTCGCGCGAGCCCATGCCGAAGAAGCTGCCCTTGGTGGCGAAGACCCCGATCACCCGGAAGCGGCGGTTGCCGAACACCACCGGCTGGCCCACCGGTGCGGCGTGCGGAAACAGGTCGGCGGCCAGATCGGCGCCCAGCACCACCACGTCGCGCGCGTGCAGCACGTCGAAGGCGTTCAGGGTGCGACCGGCCGCCAGATCGTAGCCGTTGTTGGGGGCGAACTCGGAAGTCGAGCCGGCCACCGCCACCCGCGGCGGGGTCACCTCGTAGCGCGAGCGCATCACCAGTCCCCAGTGCCACAGCTCGGCGCCGACGAAACGGGCGTATGGATTGTGCTCGCGGATGGCGTCGGCGTCGGCCACGGTCAGGTCCGCCCGGTCGCGCCAGGCCGAGCTGTGCCGGCGGCCCATGCGCATGTGCGGCCACTTCTGGACCTGGAAGGTGTTGGCCCCCAGCGCCGAGAACTGATCCGAGAAGTAGCTCTCCAGGCCGGTGGTCATGGCCATCATGAACACCACCGCGCCCACCCCGATGACGATGCCCAGGATGGTGAGCCCGGAGCGCAGCTTGTTGGCGCTTAGAGCGCAGGTGGCGGCCAGAAACAGGTCGACCAGACGCATCACTCGAACCTCAACGCCTCGATCGGATCCAGCCGCGACGCCCGCCAGGCCGGGTACAGGCCGAAGAACAGGCCCACCGAGGCGGCGAAACCGAGCCCCAGCACCACCGCGAACAGCGACGGTTCAGCCGGCAGGGGCGAGACGGCATCGACCACGTGGGCCACCAGCAGGCCGCCGCCGAGCCCCAGCAGCCCACCCAGACCGGACAGCACCAGGCTCTCGATCAGGAACTGGAACAGCACGTTGCGCTTGCGCGCACCCAGGGCCTTGCGGATGCCGATCTCGCGGGTGCGCTCGGAGACCGAGACCATCATGATGTTCATGATCGAGATGCCGCCGATCAGCAGCGACACCGCGGCCACGATGACGATGACCAGGTACAGCGTACCGGTGGTCTCGCGGTAGAACTTGCCCAGCATCTCCTGGCGGTTGATGGCGAAATCGACTTCCTCGCGCGGCCGCAGACCGCGCACCCGGCGCATGATGCCGCGCAGCTCCTCGCTGGCCGCCTCCAACTCCATCCCGGCGGCCACCCGAACACCGATGTCCATCGAGTGCCGCGAGCCGAACTGCCGGCGGAAACGGCCGATGGGGATGGTGACGTGGGCATCCCGGCTGCGTCCAAGAAAGCTGCCCTGGGACTTGAGCACCCCGATCACGCGGTAGCGCATGCCGTGCAGGCTGACGTGTTCTTCCAGGGCCGCGCCCTGGGAAAAGAGGTTCTCGGCCACCTCCGCCCCCAGCACGGCATAGGGCCGCTCGAACTCCACGTCGGCCGGGCTGAAAAAGCGCCCGCGTTCGATCTCGTAGCCGGTAATGCGCAGGTACTCGGCGTTGGTACCGCGGATCTCGACGTCCTCGAGCCGATCGCCGTCGCGCTCGACGTGCGAACGGGAATCCTCGATCGGTGCGATTCCGTCGGCGAAGGGCACCAGCTGCCGCAACCGGCGCAGCTGCCAGTCGGTGATCGGGGGCCGGTTCTTGTACTTGTACCACTTGCCGCGGGTGAACCAGGGGAAGCGGTCGACGTAGAGGCTGCGCGTGCCCATCAGCTGCATCTGGGATTCGACCGACTCGTTCAAGCCGTGGATCACGCTCAAGATGCTCACCACGGTGGCCACTCCGATGACGATCCCCAGGGCGGTCAGCCCGGCGCGCAGCTTGTTGTCGCGCAGGGCGCCCAGGGCTACCCCGATACCGCTGATCATGCCGGTACCGGTTCGCCCCAGCCGCCGCAGCCAACCGCGCCGCGGCTGCGCCCATCGGGCTTCCCAGGCCATCGCCCCTCACCGACCGCGGCGGCCGGACCGGCGACGATCGCGGCCCGGCGGCGGTGCGACGCGCACCGCGGCGCCGTCCTCGAGTTCCTTGGACAGCGCCCGGTAGGGCCCGGAGACCACCTCCGCGCCGGCCGCCAAGCCTTCGGTCACCTCGATGCGGGTATCCGAGGACAGGCCGGTGGTCACCGGCACCGCCTGCACCCGGCCGCCATCGAGCACGAACACGACCTCGATCGGCTGGCCCTGGTCGCGCCCGCCGCGCACCGGCGACTCGCCGATGCGGGCGTCCGCACCGCGGGGCCCGCGGCCCTCGCGGCCCGCGCCGGCCGCTCCCGGGCCGCCGGCGCCGCCGGCGATCTCCCGGGGCCGGCGCAGGGTCACGCTCTGGATGGGCACGGTCAAGGCCTGGTCGTGGTGGGCGGTCTGGATCTCGACCGTGGCCGACATCTGGGGCCGCAGCCGGCTGGTGCCGGTGAGCACCTGGATGACCACCCGGAAGTTGGTCACCTCGGATTCGGTCCACTGGTTGCGGGTGATGCCGGCGTTGGCGACCTCCTTGACCCGGCCGCCGAGCTTCTCGCCGGTGAAGGCATCGACCTCGATGTCGACCTGGTCGCCCTCCTCGATCAACACCACGTCGCGCTCGCCCACCTCCACCTCGACCTCCATCGAGGACAGATCGGACACGTGCATGATGATGTCCTCGCGGAAGTCGCCGCCCGAGGCCCGCTCGCCCTGCTCCTTGTTCAAGACCGTGACCGTGCCGGCGATCGGCGCCGTGATGGTGCACTTGGCCAGATCCTTGCGCGCCTTGTCCAGCGTCGCCTGCGCCTGCATCAAGCGGCCGCGGGCCGCGGCCACCTCGGCCTCGGCGATGGCCCGATCGGCCTCGGCCTTCTCCAGCGCCGAACGCGAGGTCAGCTCCTTGGCGAACAGCCCGCGCACCCGCTTCTCCTCGCTGGCCACCCGGGTCAGACCGGCCTCGGCCAGCGCCAGGTTGGCCCGGGCCGTCTTCTCGGCGGCCAGGCTCTCCTGGACCCGGGCGCGGTAGATCTCGGTATCGATCTCGACCAGCAGTTGGCCGACCTCGACCCGATCGCCCTGCTCGACCGTCAGCTTGCGGATGTAGCCGCCCACGTCTGCGGTGACCTTGACCTCGGTCTCTGGCCGGATCTTGCCCGAGGCGGTGACCACCTGGGTGATCGGCTCGATGCGGGCCTTCTCGGTCTGGACGCGGAGTTCGATCTCCTCCTTCGGCCCGAGGTTGAGCACCACCACCGCGGCGATGGCGCCGAGCAGCAACAGGCCGAATGCGATCTTCCACCATCTCATGGTCGTTCCTCGGGCAAGAAGGTTCGCAGTAGATCGCCCCGCGCCCGGTGGTAGGCCGCCAGCGCGATGCGCAGGTCGTAGCGCGTCTGGATGTGCTCGACCCGGGTGCGGCGCACGGCCAGCTGGGCGTCGCGCACCTCGAGCGCCGTGCCTTGGCCCAGCCGGTACTGCTCGCGGGCCAGCTCCAGGGCGTGCTCGGCGGCCTTGATGTTGTCGCGCTCGATCTCGAGCACCGCGGCCAGCTGCCGGACCTCGGTGCGGGCCTGGAACAAGGCCGTCTCGAACTGCCGGCGCAGCTTGGTACGCTCGGCGCGCACCCGCTCCAGCTGAGCCTCGGCCGCCTCGATCCGGCCCTGGGTGGCGAATCCCTCGAAGATCGGAAACGAGATACCCAGCGACAAGGTCATCCGGTAGAGCTGGTCGAACCGCGAGTAGACCTTGTAGAAATCCGGGTCCTGGCGGGTATAGGCGGCGCTGGCGGTGACGGTGGGCCACAGCCCGGCTGCGGCGATCTCGATCTCGCGCTCGGCGATGGCCTCGTCGAGCCGATTGCGCCGCAACCGCCGGTTGCCCTCGGCCAGCCGCGGCTCCAGGTCTCCCGCCGGCACCCCGCCGGCGCCGTCCGCCTCGCGCAGCTCCAGCGCGGCGCCCGGCTCGCGGCCCATGGCCTGGTTGAGCGCCGCCCGCGCCTGGGCGGCGGTCATGCGCTGGCGCTCCAGCGCGATACGATCCTCGCCGACGGCCAGCCGCGCCCGCGAGACGTCGACCTTGGACGCCGCGCCCAGCCGGTGGCGCTCGCGGGCCAGCTCCAGCTGGGCCCGGCTGACCGCCAGCGCCTCGACCAGCACCCGCTCCACCCGGCGCTGGCCCAGCAGCCGGTAGTAGGCCTCGATGACCGCCAGCACCAGCTGCTCGCGGGTCAGCTCGACGTCCAGCTCGGCCCGATCGAACTCGGCCGCAGCCTGCCGGGGCCGATGCCAGTAGGCCAACCCGTCGAACACCGGCTGGCGCAGATGGATGCCGAAGCCGTGCAGATCGTCGGCGTAGGCGTCGCGCTCATAGGGGACCTCGGAGCCGTCGACGTAGACCGCTTCCTGGCGGCCGATGAAGATCTGCGAATCAGAACTCTCGACGAACAGCTGGGGCAGGTAGGTCGAACGGGCGATGCGCTGCCGGGCGCGCGCGCCGGCGACCCCGCTCTGCGCCACCCGCAGATCGGGATGGTTGGCCAGGCAGTGGCGCAGGCAATCGTCCAGGCTCCACGGCGCCGCTTGGGCCAGCACGCTCATCAGCAATGCCAGCGGGGTCCAGCCCATGTCGAGTTCCTCCTTTCCGGCTCCCGACGCCCCTCCGCCGCCGGCCGACCGTCACAGCACCTGGCCGACGGCGGCCAGCAAAACCCAAAACCCGGTGCCCACCAGCGCACAGCGCAGCCAGGAGCGGCCCATGGCGCGGCCGGCCAGGGCCACCAGCACCCCCGACCACATCCAGAAGGGGTCGAGCAGGAAGGCCCCCGGAAAGGCAGCCTGGCCGAGCAGGCCGCCCAGGTCGGTGACGAACAGGTCACCGGCGGCGGCCGGATCCACGGCCGGGTAGTCGAGGATGACCGGAACCGCCAGCAACTGGCGCACGGCGAAGGGCAAACAGGTGTGGGCCATCAGCCGGTAGCAGCGACGATAGCCCAGCCCTTCGCCCCAGGCGGTGTAGGCCAGCCACGACAACAGGCCGAGCACGACCAGCGCCAGCGGCAGCCCCACCAGCCACAGGCCGTATCCCCCCAGCCGCCGCAGGGCCAGGGCCCGCTCGGCAGCCTCGCGCACCTCATCGTCGCTGAGCTCGGAGCCCGCCTGGCCGGCCTCCATCCGGGTGGCGATGATTCGCTCTTGGGCCGCGGGGTCGATCCGGGCGTGGGTGGCGGCATGGGCCGCCCAGGCCGAACCGATCAGCACCAGCACCGCCAGGGTGGCCCGGGGCCGTTCGAGCAGATCGCGAAAGCCGCGCAGCGGGCTGACCAGCACCCGTCCGATGGTCGCCAATTGTCGCAACCGTCTCGCTCACTCTCCCAACGCGGCAGCGGCGCAGAGCCATGGGTCGCCGGCACCCGACCGGCTGTACGATATCCCCTGGCCAGCACCGGCCGCAAGCCATTTTCTGGTTGCAACCAGCCGGATATCTGTTATGATTTTCGCAAAAAGCGAAATTCGTCGTGGTGTTTCGCCGCGTGAATCGGCCCAGAGAGCAATGATTTGATCGACGACAAGGAAATCTACACCCTGGATGATGAGCCGGAAGAGGACGACTCCGACCGCACCATCATCCAGGGCATCAAGGATATGACCGGCTCGCTCGAGAACCGGTCCGCCTCGTTCATGGTCATCTCCGGCTCGTCGGCCGGCAAGCTGTACAAGGTCGAAGACCAGCAACCGATGTTCATCGGCCGCGCCCAGGACTGCCAGATCTGCCTGCAGGACGAAGGCATCTCCCGCCGCCACGCCCGCATCGAGCGCGATGCCAACGGCAGCGTGTTCATCGTGGACATGGAGAGCACCAACGGCACCTATTACAACGGTGCGCGCATCAGCCGGCAACCGCTGCGCGACGGGGACAAGGTTCAGATCGGCTCGACCACCATCCTCAAATTCTCCTACCAGGACAGCCTGGAGGAGTCGTTCCACCAGAACCAGTACGAGCAGGCCATCCGCGACGGGCTGACCGGGGCGTTCAACAAGCGCCACTTAAAGTACAAGCTGCGCGAGGATTTCGCCTACGCCCTGCGCCACAACGAGGCCATGAGCCTGATCCTGTTCGACATCGACCATTTCAAGCAGGTCAACGACACCTACGGCCACCCGGCCGGCGACATGGTGCTGCGCAAGCTGGCCGAGGTCATCAGCGACAGCCTGCGCGAAGAGGACACCTTCGCCCGTTACGGCGGTGAGGAGTTCGCCGTCATCCTACGCAACCAGAACGCCCAGCGGGCCTACGTGGCGGCCGAACGCATCCGCCGGGCGGTCGAGACCTACAAGTTCATCTGGGAAGGCACCCGCATCCCGGTGACGGTGTCGCTCGGCATCTCCACCCTCCACCGCGCGAACTTCCGCGATCCCCAGGAGATGTTGCGAGAAGCCGACGCGTATCTCTACAAATCCAAGCGCGGCGGGCGCAACCGCACCACCAGCCAGGTGCGCGAGTAACCGGCCCCCGGGCCAC
Source organism: uncultured Myxococcales bacterium (assembly GCA_964454005.1). Classification (GTDB taxonomy): domain Bacteria; phylum Myxococcota; class B64-G9; order B64-G9; family B64-G9; genus CAYVQE01. The sequence continues at coordinate 50,692 of CAYVQE010000012.1, read as the reverse complement.
ACTCAGTCCGCGGGCTTTTCCTCGGCGGCTGGGTCCCTACCATCCGCGGCGGTTTCCGCTGCGGCCGCGGCCTGCTGCTCAGAGGAGGCCTTTCCGCCGGCCGGAGAGGCCGGTGGCAGATGGGCGGCGACGATTTCGGCCAGATCGAGCGCCTTGTGGCTCTCGTCCAGGTCCTTGGTCTTGATGCCGTCGGACAGCATGGTCAGGCAGTAGGGGCAGGCCGAGACAAGCGTCTTGGCGCCGGTGGCCACCAGCTGCTCGGTGCGCTCGACGTTGACCCGCGTGCCTTCGTGTTCCTCCATCCACATCCGGCCCCCGCCGGCGCCGCAGCAAAAGCCGGTGCGCCGCCGGCGCGGCGCCTCGACGAGTTGCAAGCCGGGCACGCGGCGCACGATCTCGCGCGGCGGGGCATAGACCTCGTTGTAGCGGCCGAGATAGCAGGAGTCGTGCCAGACGACTTGTGCAGCCTGGCCGGCGCCGTCGCCCGGCAGCTCGAGCCGGCCGTCGCGCAGCAGCTCGGCGATGAACTCGCTGTGATGCAGCACCTCGTACCCGCCGCCGAACTGCGGGTACTCGTTCTTCAACGTGTTGTAGCCGTGCGGACAACAGGTGACGATCCGCTTGACGTCGTAGCCCTTCATCAGCTCCACGTTCTGCATCATCAGCGCCTGGGCCAGATACTCGTTACCCAGCCGGCGCGCGGTCTCGCCGCAGCAGCCCTCCTCGTTGCCCAGCAGACCGAAGCGCACCCCGGCCGCCCGCATGATGCGCACGAAGGCTCGGGTGACCTTGATGGCCCGATCGTCGAACGAGCCTGCGCAGCCTACGTAGAACAGGATCTCGTGCTCCGGCTCCTCGGCCAGCGGCTTCAGATCCAGCCCCTCGGCCCAGTCGAAGCGTTTGTTGGAACCGATCTGCCAGGGGTTGTTGTTGGTCTCCATGCCCTTGAAGACCGCGGTCACCTCCTGCGGGAAATCGCTCTCCATCTGGGTCAGGTACTGGCGCATCGGCACGATGACGTCGAGGTGCTCGATGCCCATCGGGCAGTTGACCTCGCAGGCCCGGCAGGTGGTACAGGCCCACAGCACCTCGGGCTTGATCACCTCGCGTTGCAGCGCGGGCCGGCCGTCGCTCTGCTCCTGCTCGCCGCCGTTCTTGCCGCGCAGGCGATAAACGGTCTCCATCTGGCCCTTGACGTCCTGGACCACCTGCTTGGGGTTGAGCTGTTTGCCGGTCAGCTTTGCCGGACAGTTCTCTTGGCAGCGGCCGCAGCGGATACAGGCATCTCCATCGAGCAGGTTCTTCCAGCTCAGCTCCTCGATGCGGCTGACACCGAACGAGACGTCCTCGTCGATGTCCTCCTCGTTGAGCATGGCCGCCACCGCCGCGTCCTTGGCGATGGCTCCCCGGTGGCGCCTGGTGCGGAACAACAAACCGAAGAAACCGGCGAAGATGTGCCACAGCTTGGAGTACGGGATGTAGGCCAGCCAGAACAGCACCAGCAGGAAGTGCACCCACCAGACCACGCCGTGGGCGGCGCGCAAGGTCTCGTCGGGCGCATCCCAGAACAGCTGGGCCACCCCGTAGCTGACGAAGGAGTACGAAGCCCACCAGGGCTGGACTTCGGCCAGGCGCAGCGCCTGGAGCAGGTGGCCGGTCAACAGGATGACCAGGATCAGCGCCAGGGTGAAGTGATCGTCGAACTCGTTGTCGAGGTGCGGCGGCCGCACCAGATAGCGCCGCAGCGCCAGCAGGACCACGCCCAGAATGGCGATCAGGCCGAAGACGTTCAGGATGACGGTGTAGGCCCAATAGAAATAGGATGGGGTCGACAAAACCGGGATGCCCAGATCGGCTTCGACCATGACGATCAGGGTGCCGATGAACAGGACGACGAAGCCGAAGAACAGCATGGCGTGCAGCAATCCGGGCCAGAACGACCGCAGCACGTAGGCCTGGCTGCCGGCGATCCAGCCGGCCTTGACCCCGCGCTCGAGCAGGTGATCGGTGCGGCGGTCGGCCTTGCCCTGACGCCACATCGCGAAGCGCCGGTAGACGCCGTAACCGAATGCGATCAGCGCCACCGCCAGCGGCAGGTAGACCTTCAGGTGCGGATGGACGATGTTCCAGTAGACCTCTCGGAAAGGCAGGTTGGCTCCGGCCTCGGCGACGATCTGGCTGAGCATGGAGTCCTCCCAGAGCAGTTCTCCGGCCCGGCCTGCTTACCGAATCGGATCCGGCCTGTCAAGAAGACCCGGGACGCGATCCGCCCCCCCACGGGCACCACAGCCCGGCCCCTGGCCGGCCAACCACATCGGCAAATGGGCAGATGCGACTCCACTTGGCCTGCGCCGCTCGCGCGTGTTATGCAAGGCACGAGCCGTCGGCGCTCGAACCCCGGAGGTGGCGACGTGGCATTGCTGCTGGATTCGGTCGACCTGGACGAGATCGCCGCCGCCATGGAGTTGGGCATCTTCTCGGGGGTGACCACCAACCCCAAGCTGCTGGCCGGCGTGGCCCGCCGCGATCAGCTCGATCACCTCGGCGCCATCGCCCACATCGGCCAGGGCAGCCTCTACGTACAGGTCGACCACGGCCCGGCCGACGCCATGGAGGAGCAGGCCCTGACGCTGCAGGAGGTGGCGCCGGGACGCTGCGTGATCAAGGTGCCCATCTCGCAGGAGGGTCTGGTGCTCTGCCAGCGGCTGCGCGCCCACCGCCTGCCGGTATGCGTCACCGCGGTCTTCTCGCCGTTGCAAGCGGTGGCGGCCAGCGCGGCCGGCGCCCGGGCAGCGGCGGTCTACGCAGGCCGCCTGGCCTGCAGCGGCGAGGATGGCCCCGGGGTGGTGGCCGATTGCGCCCGCGTCCTGGCCCACCACGGCCAGACCACCCGGGTGATCGCCGCCAGCATCGCCGACGCCCAGATGTTGTTGACGCTGCTGCGCATCCCGGGCATCGACCTCACCCTGCCCGGCCGGTTGCTGCCAGCGCTGCTCGAGCACGCCGGCACCAGCGAAGCGCTCGCGGAGTTCAGCGAGGCCGAGCACGCAGCCCGGGCCCTGGGCGACGAGCCGCCCGATTCGAACGACGTGATGCGCCTGCTGGGCGACGACGGCGACTAGCGACCCGTCCCCAGCCGCGGCCGGCCATCAGGGTAAAAACTTGCTCGGCTGAGCCAGCTTCTCGGGCAGGTAGGTATCGATCACGTAGTTCAGGCCCCACTTGGCCAGCGCCTGCTGCTCGGCGCGCACCCCCATGCCGACCAGCTTCTGGAAGGCCCGCTGCCAGCGCTTGTGGTGCAGCACGAAGGGGTCGTTGGCCAGGGCGTCCTTGGCGCGTTTGATGTCGACCTCCTTGAGCGGATGGGTCGGCAGCTCGTAGCGCTCGATGTCGTCCGGGGTGATGCCCAAGAAACGCGCCTTGGGCACGCAGAAGAACTCGTTGATGTGGGCCGCATTGCCCGAGCCCACCTTGAGGGTGCGGTAGATGTTGGCGATGCCGTACGGGTCGCAGTCGACGAACACGTAGACCGGCAGATCGCGTTCCTCGCTCAGCCGCCGGATGAATCGCCGGCAGGCCCGGGTGGGCACGCCCCCCATCGAGACCAGGATGCAGTTGGCCTTCTTCCAGTAGTTGTGCTTGACCAGCCGCTGGAACATGCCGGCCGTCTCGATGACCAGGATGAACTCGGCCTTGGTCTCGAAGCCGAGCTGCTCGACGCTGATGGGAATGGAGTAGGCCCCGGAGCCGAACTTGGTGCAATCGATGCGCAGGGTTTTGCCGGTGTCGCGGTCGGCATCGACGACCACCAACTTGCCGGCCACATCGCCGCCCTTCTCTTCCGGGATGAAGCCCAGCTGCTCGCGGTTGACCGCGAACAGGGCCTCGACATCGTCGATCACGGTGTCGCTCTCGGCCTGCTCGCGAAAGCGGGCCTGCTCCCAGTTCTTGCTGACGTAGTACGCCTCGCGCTTGGTGGCGATGTCGTCGTCCTGCACCAAGTCCTTCGACAGGGCCATCATGCGTAGCGTCTGGGCGAAGGTCTTGACCGTGCCCACGGTCAGGGTGCGCTCCTTGCTACGGCCCTTCAGCTCCAGGTAACCCACCTTGGGCCGGTAGCGCACGTTCGACAGCGAGCGGATCGGAAAGCGCAGGCTCGGCTTTTTGCCGGCCATGGCTTTCTTCTCCACCTTGGCCGCTTCGTCGCGGATTTGTCGCACCAGACCCGACGCCGCCTTCTTGGTTTTCTTGCCGGGGGCCATCGCGTTCTCCCGCCGCTGCCGCTACTAGAGCTTGCGGCTGCGGCGCAGGGTGTCCTTGAGGATTTCGACCAGCCGCTCCTCGCGTTTCCCGGGCAGATCCAGGATTTCGCGCAGCGCCAGGCCGATGTGGGGGATGTAGGTCTCGATGTAGTCGCGCTTGCGGCCCTCCTCGGCCTCGCGGCGGCGGGCCGACAGGAAGCGCGCCAGCCTGCGGCCGCAGGTCTGCACGGCCAGCCGGATTTCGCGCAGCATCTCGGGGTAGCGCGCCACCGCCTCCTTGGACTCGGAGGTGAACGGCACCCAGACCGAGGCCACGTGCACCAGGATGACCATCGGCCCGGCCGGCAGGGCGCCGCGCGATTGCGAGACGCGGTAGTTGCGCCAATCGGTGTCGATGACCGCCTTGGTGATCGCGCAGTCGGACTGCTGGTACTGCAGCGGCACCCGGTTGGCAAAACGATACAGCCGGCACAGCTCGTCGCTCGGCAGCCCACCACCCCAGGCCAGGCCCGCTTCGACCTGGAAGGGGTTGCCGCGATAGACCGACGGCGCCCGGGTGATCGAGGTAAAGAAGTCCGCCTCCACCCCGTGCTCCAACCCCTTGCGGATCAGCTCCTCGCCGATGGGCACCACGCACGAAGCCGGCGGATTCATCACCTTGACCTCGGACATGGCCCGGTGCAGCACCTCGATCTGATCCACCCGCAGGCGCTTGGGCCGGGCGGTCGGCGGCAGCCCGGCCGCCTCGCAGATGGACTCGGCCACCCGCTCGCTGACCCGCGAGAAGTCGCGCATCAGCGCCCCGCGCAGGTTGCGCCCGCGGGTCTCGCGCAACATGGTCATCAGCGCGCCCAGCTCCACGCCGTGCGGGTGGGGCTTGATCTCGGCCGGCTCGCGCGGCAGTACGTCGGTCAGCCGTTCGTACCGTTGCTGCTCACCCTTCGGGGTGCGGTAGTCGAAGCTTGCGTGCGGGTTGGCGATGGCGGTCTGCTCGATGTACTGATCGACCGAACGCTTGCCCCCGCGGTAGGATGCCTCGATCTCCAGCACCACCTCGGTGCCGTGGGGCCGATCCCAGTCCACTTCGGCGTCGCTGGCCTCGGGCTTGTTCTTGCGGGTGTCGATCTTGACCTCGAAGCGGTGGGCCGGGCGGCGCTCCGAGGTGCGCGACACGATGACGGTCGGCTTGCCGGTGGTCAGCTGGCCGTACATACCGGCGGCCGAGATGCCGATGCCCTGCTGGCCGCGCGATTGCTTGAGCCGGTGGAACTTCGAGCCGTAGAGCAGCTTGCCGAAGATTTTGGGTATCTGGGCGCGGACGATGCCCGGTCCGTTGTCGGTCACCCGCACTTGGAAACGATTCTCGGCCAGCTCCTCGAGCCAGATCTCGAGTTCGGGCAGGATCTTGGCCTCCTCGCAGGCATCCAGCGAGTTGTCGACCGCCTCCTTGACCGTGGTCAGCAGGGCCTTGGTGGGGTTGTCGAAGCCGAGCAGATGGCGATTCTTGGTGAAGAACTCCGAGACGGAGATCTCGCGCTGGCTGGCCGCCATCCGATCGGCGACCGAGCCCTTGCCCTTGCGCCGGCGGCGCTTGCCCGCTGCGGCCGGTTTGGCCTTGGGCTTGGCCGGAGATTTCTCCGCCGCCGCGGACCGCTCGAAGGTCAGACCGAGCTGGTCGGCCTGCTCCCGGCCGGCGCCGCGCTTCGCACCCCGGCTCGATTTGCTGCGGCCGGAGCCGGACGATCGTTCGCCGCCGGCATTGGTGGTCTGCTTCGCCGTCTTTTTGCTCGACTTCTTCGCGGATTTTTTCGTGCTCTTCTTCCGAGCTGCCATCTTCGCTCCCGCGCCGGCCCGAACGCCGGCCGGCCGGAATCATAGGAGCGCCGCGGCCGCCTGTCAACGCACGCAAAGCCAATCGTGTCATCTATTGCTTGCATCCCGGCCCCACCCGGGTGTTGACTGCCCGTCGGCATGGATCTGAGCTGGCTCCAGTCCGGAGAGTTCTCGGCGGCCTTCTGCGGCCTGCTATGGGCGATCGCGGTCATCCTGTTCAAAAAAAGCGGCGAGCACGTGCCGCCGGTGACCCTCAATCTGTTCAAGGGCAGCGTGGGTCTGGTCATGTTCCTGGCCAGCATGGCCGTTCTGGGCCTGCCGCTGTTTCCCGACACGGTCAGCACTTCGGATTGGGTGGTGCTGCTGATCTCGGGTGCAGTGGGCATCGGCATCGCCGACAGCCTGCTGTTCGCCGGGCTGAACCGGATCGGCGCCGGACGCAACGCCATCGTCGACTGCCTGTACAGCCCGTTCGTCATCCTGTGCTCGATCGTCTACCTAAACGAGCCCTTGGACGCCTGGCTGTTCATCGCCATCGGCCTCATGGCGGCCGCCATCCTGATCGGCACCTGGAACCCCCAGCGGGTCGACGATCCGGCCGAGCTGCGCTCGATCCGCTTCGGCGTGCTGCTGGGCGCGGCCAGCCAGCTGCTGATGGCGGCTGGCATCGTGTTGGCCAAGCCGGTGCTCGACACCAGCGATGTGTGGTGGGCCACCACCGTGCGCCTGTTGGGTGGCTGGGCCCTGCTGGTCGTGCACGGCATGCTGCCCGCCCACCGGGCTGCGGTCATCCGCGCCTTTACGCCCAGCCGCCAGTGGCGGGTGACCATGCCGGCGGCGGTGATCGGCACCTACCTGGCGCTGCTGTTCTGGATCATGGGCATGAAGTACACCTACACCACCATCGCCAGCGTGCTGAATCAGCTGTCGGTCATCTTCATGCTGATCTTCGCCACTTTGTTCCTGCGCGAGCCGCTGACCTGGCGCAAGGTGGTGGCCATCGGGCTGGGCTTCGGCGCCGGGCTACTGGTCACCCTTTGAGCCGGTATCGGCCCGGGCGCAGATCCGCTCGACCAGCTGCATCAAGCTGCCGTAGTCCATGCGCTCGACGTCCGATGACAGACGCTCGATGCTGTTCAGAATGGACCACGAATCCAGGATACCGTCGACATAGCCGCGGGTCTCGTCGATCTGCAGCGGAAAGCTCAAGCCCTGGAAGGGGTGCTTGCGCCGCGCGGTGCGCATCAGGTTGCCGGTGCCGGCGTTGTAGGCGGCCAGCCCCAGAGCGACCAGCAAGCGGTCGAGCCGGTGCCGGAAAACCCGCTCGGTCAGCTGGACGCGCACCAGCTCGCGGGCCGTCCGCTCCAGCCACTGCTGCAGGAAAGCCTCGGGCGCCGGGAAGAAGGCCCCGACCAGCGGGACCGGCAGCCCGGGCAAGGCCATGCGGACCGGCCAGAAGTCGTCCAGGCGCTGGCGCACCTCGATCTCGCTGCGGCGCAACAGGCGGGTCTCGGCGGTGAACATCTCCAGCGCGAGCAGATCGAGCAGATCCGCATCTGCCCGCCGGCCGAGGTTGGCGGACACCAGATCGCGCACCCGCCGGAAGTAGAGACACGAGACCTCGATGGCGGTGCGGGGATCGGCGATCATCCGCTGCTTCAGCTCCTCCCATGACTCGACCCCGCGCAGCAGCACGTCGGCCCCCGGGATGCGTTTGCGGAACAACCACACGTCCTGGATGGCGATATCGAGGAACTGGGCGACCGAAAAGGCGCCGGCGACCGAGACCCGCTGGTGGATGAACTCCGACTCCTGGATGAACAGCCCGGCCATCAACCGGGCATCGAGGCCAGTGGCCCGAGCGGCCCGTTCGATCGTGTCCATGTAGCGCAGCCCGCGCAGCATCCCGGCCAGGGTCCGGTGGCGTTCGTAGGGCAGCTCGCGGTCGCGGGCCACCTGCAGCCGCAGGTTGCGCAGCCGTTCCAGCTGCCGCCGCAGGGTGGCCAGGACGTCCGGATCGAGGCTTTCCGGGTCCAGTCGGATCGGGGTCAGAAAGGCCATCCGCTCGTCGCGGCGCTCGAACAGCTCCTTGATGCGGTCGTCGCGCCAGCGCCACAACAGCACCCGGTAGCGCCAGGCCGGCAGATCGCGCCGGGCGTCCAGAGCCCGCGCCTGCTTGCAGACCCGGGCCAGGGTCTCGCGGTCGCGGCGCGCGATATCGCCGGTGAATCCGATGTCGTTGCGCAGCAGCAGCCCCTTCAGCCACAGCCGCAAGGTGCGTTCCAGCCGTCGCTCGGGGATGGCCAGCACCTCGGCCTGCAGCTGATCGGCCGGCGCGCTGCGCCCGGCGAGGTTGGCGGCGAAGATCGAGCGCATCCGGGCATCGATGCGCCGGAGTTCCGGGTCCGCCCGCAGCAGCTCGGCGTAGTTCTCGCGCCAGGGCCGCAGCAGGCCCGCCAGCTGATGGGCCGCGCGCCGGTCGCCCATCAACAGCGCCAGGCCGCGGGCATCGGTCAGCTGGCGCAGATCGGTCTCGACCCGGCCGGGTTGGCGCTCGGCGGGCGTCCTGGCCGGCGGCGACGTGATGAAAGGCGTCACATCGGACGGTGGACCGGCGACCGCCCGGCCGGGGCCAACCGCGACGACCATGCCGGCGATCAACAGCAGCGCCGGCGCCCGAATTGACTGGAGCCCAGACACGGCGATAGCATAGGGACTACCAACGCTTAGCGTCAAGCTTCGGCCTGTGGAGGACAGCGTGTTTGCAGCCCATCTGACAACCATCGGTGCCTCGATCGCCTGCCTGCTGGCGCTGGCGGGTTGCGCCGCCAGCCACGTGCAGCAGAACGAGGAGAACAAGTTCTACCAGGATCCCCAGGTGCGCCGCTGCCTGGATCTGGAGCAAGACCAACAGACCAGCCAGGCCCGACACTGCTGGAAACAGCTGCTGCGCCATTTCGAGTCCGACCCGGCGGCCCGCGAGCGCGCCGAGCTGACCCCGGCGGACATGGCCAAGATCCGCGGCAAGGTGGGCCAGGCCGCCGACCGCTCCCATGCACTCCGGCGCGGGCTGGATCGCTGCTTCAACATCTCGACCGCCGAGCGCGACGCGCGCCAGGCCTGCCTGGAGGCTTACCTGGAGCAGCACGGCGATAGGCTGACGGTGGCCGAGCGTTTCGAGGTCGAGGCGGCCATCCGCTCGGCTGAGCGCGCGCGCACCCGGGCGCGGGGCGAGGTCGAACAGACCATCGAGCACGCCGGCAAACTGCTGGGCGCCGAGCTGCACCTCGAGCCGGGCGGCATCCGGATCGACGCCTTGCACGAAGGCCCCTTGGCCCAGGCCGGTGCGCCCGAGCAGGGCCTCGTGGTCGCGCTGGCGGGCAAACCGGTCGCGGAGCTGTCGGCGGCCGAGCGCATCGCCCGGCTCGAATCCTGCCAGGATGCGCCCTTGCCCCTGCTGGTGCGCCACGGCGGCCGGCGACAGGTCACCTTCGTCCAGATCCGCTGCCGCTGCGGCGCTGCCGCCAGCGGCGAGCAAATCGAGCGCCGGGTGCTCGATCCCCAGATCTGCAGCCAGGCCGACAGCCCGGAGCTGGCCCTGGGATTGAGCTGGTGCTACCTGCCCGCGGCCGGGGTGCTGGAGGTCGAGCAGGTCTGCGCCGATTCGCCGGCCGCGGCCGCCGGGGTGCGGCCGGGGCAGCGCTTCTACGCCATCGGCGACGAGCCCCTGCTGGGCTGGAGCCCGGAGCAGATCGCCGAACGGCTGACACGCTTTCCAGATGAAGTTCTGCGGTTGCGCTCACGGGATGCGCTGCAGACCCCGGAGCCCCTGACGGGCCCGCCCCTGCCCCCCGACCGAAAGGCCCGCTGCTGGGAGGCCATCCGCAGCAGCCTGCAGCTCGAGCACGGGCCCGCCGTCCCATGATCCACGTCAACAGCTATCTGCACCGGGCGGAGTTCTTCGATCTCATCCGCCGCTGGATGTACAACGATTTGATGAGCAGCGACGCCGGTCGGCTGACGCGGCTAGTGCACTACAACAACGCCTTCGTCGGCCACAGCCTGCATCGTTTTTCGCTCTGGCTGTTCGGCGCGCTGCACCGCACCCAGCTGGTGACCCAGACCGCGCGTACCAAGTCGGAGATCAAGGACGCCATCTGCGTCCACCCGCCTTACCGCAACCGGCGCATCGGCCAGCTGATCCGCGACTACCACGACCACCCCGAGCAGTACTACCGCGAGACCCCGTTCCACGGCACCCTGTTCTTCGCCGACGACGGCGGCGGCCGCTTGTACGTCGGGTCCAACCGGCTCAAACGGGTGCGGCGGCTGGCGGAGAAGTCGGCCCGGCGCATCATCGATCGCATCTTCGAGGCCATCAAGCTGCACGCCGAGGCCCTGGCCGACGACCGCGCCCGGGCCCTGGGCATCCAGCGCAAGAACCTGATCTCCGAGCCGGATCACATGCTGGCCGAGTTCCTGTGGGCGGAGAAGCGGATGCAGGAGGATCTCAAGCACCACCGCCCGATTCCGGTCGACGAGGAGCTGGCCATCAACGACGTGGCCGGCATCAAGGTCATTCTGGAAGAACCCGACCAACAGCGGGTGCTGGACCTGCTCTACACCGACTCGGCCTGCGAGGTGATCGAGGTCGAGCCGCACACCGGTACCTACAACGCCACCAACATCATCGTACGCCATCGGCCCGATAAGGCAGCCATTCTGAGCCAGCCGTTGAGCGAATCGCTGCTGGCTCTGATGCAGTCGCGGGGCATCGAACGCGATCGGGTGCACGAAGAGTACACCGAGTTCGTGCTCAGCGGCGAGAGGCAGATCAACATCGAGGTCATCCTGTCGGATTACCAGGAGATGCTGGAGTCCGAGATCGGCCGCTGCATGCACGAGGATCGCATCATCGAGCAGCGCCTGCGCCAGGAGTACCGGGGCCACCTCAGCAAGAACGTCGAGTACCTGATGGAGTACATGTTCGCCTTCGCCGTCTCGCGCCACACCCGGCTGTCGGTGCTGCCCATCCGGCTGTGGAACCGCTACCTGCCCGATTACTTCGAGGAGGTCATCAAGGGGCTGTACAACGTCCCTCCGGCCCACCTGGACGTCTGAAACGCAACGCCCCCGGGACCCCATAGCCGGAACGAACGGAACCTGCGGAGCGAACGGTCAGTCGCCGAGCAATCCGTCGACCAGCTGGAAGCCATCGCGGCCCAGCTGCACCAGATCCTGGCGGCAACCGTCGCTGTACCACTCCTGCATGGTCGCCCGGACCGCGCCGAACACCGCCCCGGCCAGAATGCGGGCCCGGCGCGCGGCGCCGTCGCCGGCCGGCTGGCCGTCGGTCAACAGCTCGGCGATGGCGGTCTCGAACTCCAGATCCTGCTCCACGTCCCGGGCGATCAGCAGGGGCGAGGAGGTCACCACCCGCCATTCGTGCAACAGCTCCTCCCGCGCCCGCTGATACTCCAGGGCGAATGCCTCGAGCGCCGCGCGCACCGCCCGGCCGGGCGGGCGCCGCTGGCGCTGCTCGGCCAGCAGCTGCCGGAATCGGGCGAGCCGCTTTGGATGCTTGGAGAAGACCACGTCTTCCTTGCTGCGGAAGTAGCGGAAGAAGGTCCGCTGCGAGACGCCGGCCTCCTCGGTGATGCGGTCCACGGTGACGCTCTCGAACCCGCCCTCGAGAAACAGCCGGTTGGCCGTCTCGACCAGCAGCACGCGGGTCCGCTCCTTCTTGCGCTCACGAAGAGAGATCGACCGGGAAGACATGGGCCGAGTATACCCAACTGACAGCCGCTGTCAAACGACAGTCAGCCGCCATTCGCGCCGCCCACCGGCGCGCCGGCCGGCTGCTGGCGCTCGAAATGGTGCTCCGGCGCTCCGCAGACGCGCGCGGCGAAGGTGTCCTTCTCGCGCGCGGTGCGTCCGGCGTCCCAGCCGAGCTGCGCCGCCATCAAACCGGCCAGCCGGTCGACGGCGGGCCCGCCGGGATGGCCCAGGGTGCCGATGTCGGTCCGCCGCAACAGGACATCGCACAGGGTCAGCGCCTGCTCGCGTTCGACTGCGAAGGCGACCTCGGCCAGGATCTCCGGCCGGTCCTCGGCCACCGGCTCGCCGAGTTCGGGCCGATCGCCGGCCAGGGCCAGTACCTGGTTGTAGCGGGCGCCGTAGGTGCGCACCAAGTGTTCGAGGTGTTCGGGCGGCAGCCGGCCGGCCTGCTCGCGCAGCTGCGCCTGGACGAAGTCCTCGAAGCGGCCGGTCATCCCGCCGGGCAACAGGCGCTCGGCGGTCATGCAGCGCACCGCCGGCCGGTCGAGGTAGAGCAGCAGCCGATCGGTGAGCTTCTCGGCCAGGTTGCGCGAGGTGGTGTACTTGCCGCCGACCGCCGCCAGCAGGCCGCGATGACCGCGGCGGTGGTGGTCGACGATCTCGTAACGGCGCGATGCCTGGTAGACCTGCGTATCCTGTTCGACCAGCGGGCGCACGCCCGCGTAGCAGAACAGCACGTCGTCGGGCGCCAGCCCGGCGTCGGGCACGGCGCCGTTGATCTCGGCCAGAAACTGCTCGATGTCGGCGGCGGTCACGCCGAGTTCCGACACCGGACCTTCGTAGCGGGTGTCGGTGGTGCCGATCAAGCTGTGGCCGCGCCAGGGAATCACGAACAGGTGGGCCCCGGACGGCGTCCTGAGCACCAGCGCGTGATCGCGACACAGGGCCCGGGTGACCAGGTGAATGCCCTTGGAGCGCACCAGGGCCACGTCCTCACCGGTGCCGAACAGGTGATCGACCTGATCGGCCCAGGGACCGGCGGTGTTGACCACCATCCGTGCGGCCAACTCGCGCTCCCTGCCGTCGATCCGATCCTGGACCGCCAGCGACAGCCCGCCGTCAGCGCGCCGGGTCGCCGCGCCGACGCGGGCGTAGTTGATGCACACCGCGCCCAGCGCCCGGGCGCCGAGCAAAAACTCCAGAGTCAGCCGGTCCGGATTGCACTGGCCGTCGTAGTAGACGGCACCGCCGGTCAGCCCTTTGCGCTGCACCGCCGGCTCGGCCGCCAGCGCCTCGGCCGGCGAGAGCCAGCGGTGGTGCGGCATGCGGTGATCAAGATCCATGCCTCGGTTGCGGTCGAACGACAGGGTATCGTAGGCCAGCATACCGGCCCGGATCAGCCACTTGGTGTTGCCCTTGGGGTAGGTAGGAATCAGGAAAGGCAAGGGCCAGACCAGGTGCGGGGCGATGCCCTGCAGGATCCGCCGCTCGCGCAGCGACTCGCGCACCAGGCCGATCTCACCATTTTTCAGGTAGCGCAAACCGCCATGGATCAGCTTGGAGGTGGCCGAGGAGGTGGCCGAGCCGAAGTCGTTCTGCTCCACCAGGGCTACCCGCAGACCGCGCAGGCAGGCGTCCCAGGCCAGGCAGGCGCCGGAGATGCCGCCGCCGATGACGGCCAGGTCGAAGCGCTCCGCCTCCAGCGCGGCCGGATTCCGCCGCCCCGCCGCCGTCATCGTTCGGCGCTCTCGGCAGCGTCCAGCGCCGCCAGCACGCGCTCCGGCGTGTAGGGGGTGGTGCGCAGGCGCACCCCGACCGCGTCGTAGATGGCGTTGGAAATGGCCGGGGCCGGGCCGTTGATGCCGATCTCCGACACGCTCTTGGCGCCGTAAGGCCCGCTCTTCTCGTAGGTCGGCACCAGGATGGTGACCAGCTCCGGCAGGTCGCGGGTGGAAAAGATCTTGTACTGGCCCAAGGAGGGATTCTTCATCCGCCCCTTGTCGTCGAACATGTACTCCTCGCAGAGTGCATAGGAAATGCCGTTGAGCACCGCGCCTTCGACCTGGCCCTCGGCCAGCTGCGGGTTGATGGCGGTGCCGCAGTCGGTGGCGCTGACGTACTTGACCACCCGCACCAGGCCCGTCTCGGTGTCCACCTCGACCTCGACGAAATGGGCGGCGAACGGGGGTGGGCTCTTGTGGGTCACGTGCGAGGCCACCGCAGCGATCTGGTGCTGATCCGTCTCGTACAGGGTGCGCAGGGCGATGCGCTCCAGCGTCACGGCGGCACCGTCGGGCGCCTCCACCCGACCGCCGGCCAGCTTGAGGCCCCGGCTCGACCGCTGCAGCATCTCGGCGGCCACCTTGCGGATCTGGCGCGCCGCCTCGCGCGCCGCCTTGCGCACCGCCTCGCCGCTCAGATAGGTCGTCGAGGAGGCGTAGGCGCCGACATCGAACGGGGTCAGATCGGTGTCCGAGGAACGCACCAGGATGCGCCCGAGTTCGACGCCCAGGGTCTCGGCCGCGATCTGGGCCAGCACCGTATCCGAGCCGGTGCCCAGATCGGTGGCGCCGACCAACAGATTGAACGAACCGTCCTCGTTGAGCTTGATCGAGGCCGCCCCCATGTCCACCTCGGGAATCGACGAGCCCTGCATCAGAGAGCACATGCCCAGACCGCGCTTGATCGGACCGCGGCCGGGACGGCCGCGCCGGCGCTTCCAGTCGATGGCCCGGGCACCTTCGCGCATGCAGCGCTCCAGACCGATGGAGTCGATGCTCTGATCGACCCCTTCGGTGCCCTCGCCGAGGGCCTTGAACACCGGCGAGGTCTCGCCCCGGCGGATGATGTTCTGCCGCCTGAACGCCAGCGGTTCGAAGCCGAGGGCCTCGGCCAGCTCATCCATCTGGATCTCCATGGCGATGTAGGCCTGGGTGGCCCCGTAGCCGCGGTAGGCGCCGCCGACCGGCAGGTTGGTATAGACCGCATCGGCCACGAAACCGATGTTCGGCCACCGATACAGCGGCAGTACCTTCGAACCGCAGTTGCACGACACGGTCAGGGCGTGGGTGCCGTAAGCTCCGGTGTTGGACAGCACGTCCATCTCGACCGCGGTCAGGCTGCCATCGCGTTTGGCGCCGGTCTTCAGCCGCACCACCATCGGATGGCGGGTGCGGCTGAGAAACTCCTCGGCCCGGCTCAGCTCGAACAACACCGGCCGGCCGCTGCGCACCGCCAGCAGGGCGGTCACATCCTCGATCAGCACCTCCTGCTTGGCCCCGAAGCCGCCGCCGATCCGCGGCTTGACCACGTGCAGCCGCGACACCGGCCATTCCAGCGCCTGGGCCACGATGCGCCGCGCGTGGAAGGGCACCTGGGTCGAGGTGGTCAGCCGCAGGCGGCCGTCGGCCAGCGGCTCGGCCAGACAGACGTGGGTCTCGATCGGGGTGTGCTGGCTGTAATGGCATTCGTACTCGCGGTCCAACACCACGTCCGCCTCGGCGTACCCCGCGGCCGGATCACCGACCACCATGTCCACATGCGAGGCCAGGTTGGTCTTCGGATCGTAGGGCACCGGAATGACCGCCTTGCAGTCGGGCTCGTCGTGGATCACCGGCGCCCCGGAATCGCGGGCCCGGCGCACCTCGAGCACCGGTTCGAGCACCTCGTAGTCGACCTCGATCAGCCGCAGGGCCTCCTCGGCCGCGGCCGCGCTATCGGCCGCCACCGCGGCCACCCGATCGCCGACGAAGCGCACCTTGGCGTCGAAGGTGGTGAAGTCGTAGGGCGAGGGCTCGGGCGCCCCCTGGCCGGCGGTTGTGCGCATCACCCGCGGCGTATTGCCGTGGTGCAGCACCGCGTGGACCCCGGGCAGGGCTTCGGCCCGACTGGTGTCGATGGCGCGGATGCGGGCGTGGGCGTGCGGGCTGCGCAGCATCTTGGCCACCAGGGTTCCGGCCGGCAGATCATCGGCTACGAACAGCTTGGCCCCCTGGGTCAAGGCCAGCGAATCGATCTTGGCCAGCGGCTTGCCGACCACCGAAAACGCGCGCTTCGGGCTCATCGGTTCATCCTCTCGGCGGCCAACTCGACCGCTTCGATGATCTTCTTGTAACCGGTGCAGCGGCACAGGTTGCCGTCCAGCACCTCGCGCACCTGCTCGCGGGTGGGTCGGGGCGTCTCGGCCAGCAGGCTCTTGGCCGACAACAACATGCCCGGCGTACAGAAGCCGCACTGCACGGCGCCGCATTCGACGAAGGCTTGCTGCAGCGGATGCGGCGCATCCGGGCGCCCGAGCCCCTCGGCGGTGGTCAGCTCGCGATCGGCCACCTGGCCGACCACCAGCAAGCAGGCACGCACCGCCTGGCCGTCGAGCAGCACCGTGCAGGCACCGCAGTCGCCCTCGCCGCAGCCGTGCTTGACCGAAGTGCAGCCGCGCTCGCGCAACGCGTCGAGCAGGATACGCCCCGGGGCCTCCTGCCAGGTCTCGAGGCGGCCGTTGACCTTGACCTGAATCTCCATCATCGTCCTTCCTCCCGGCGGTCCAGCGCGCGCTGCAGCGCGCGGCGCACCACCACCTCGACCATGCGCTGCCGGTAGGCCACCGAGGTGCGGGCGTCCGGAATGGCGCGCGTCTCGTCGCGTGCGGCGACCGCCGCCGCGGCCAGGCGCGCCGGGCCGGGTCGCCGGCCGGTCAACACCTGCTCGGCGCCGGTGGCGCGGAACGGTCGCCCGCGGGCACCGCCGATCACCACCCGGGCCGCTGCGATGCGGTCGTCCTCGCGGTCCAGGGCCACGGCCGCGTCGACCACCGAGTAGTCGACCTCGGTGCGGGCGAGCTTGACAAAGGCCCCGGCCCGATCCGCGATCGCCGGTATGCGCACCGCCAGCACCAGCTCGGCCGGGGCGAGCACCTGGCGCGGATGCCGGGCCAGCAGCTCGTCGATGCCCAGGCTGCGCGCACCGTCGGGCCCCAACAGGTCGACTCGGGCGTCGAGGGCCAGCAGGGCCACCGGCGTGTCCGACCAGCGGTAGAGCTGAACCAGGTTGCCGGCCACGGTCACCGCGTTGCGGATCGCCCGGCTGCCCACCGCGGCCGCTGCATCAGCCAGGGCCCCGCCGGCCACCTCTCGCAGGCCGGAGTGGCGGGCCAGCGCGGTCAGGCGGGCATTGCAGCCGATCACCCAGGCGTCGCCATCGCGCTCGATGCGGTCACAGCCCATGCGCGTCAGGTCCACCAGCGTATCGATCCGGGCATCGCGGCTCAGCGCGGCCGAGGTCCCGCCGGCCAGGATCAGGGCCCGGGGGCCGCAGTCGGCCAGCACCCGCACCGCCTCGGCCGGGTCCTTGGGATAGAGGCAAATCTTCGCGTTGGGGATCATGTTCGGTCCATTCCTTTCGGCGCCCCCGGCGGTGGCCGGCGGGCGCTCGCCGCTCAACCGAGCAGCCCCGCCCGGCGCAACAGACCCTGCGCGGCGCTGTCCGCCTTGCGAGCCGCCCGGCTCTCGTCCACGCGCACCAGTCGCCGGTCGCGCACCACCACCTGGCCGTTGACCATCACCAGATCGGCCCGCTGGTCCAGCCCGCAGAAGAGCAAGGCCGCCGGCGGATCGTGGCGGGCTCCGGCATAGGCCAAGCCATCGAGATCGAACAGGGCCAGATCGGCCGCCTGGCCGGGGGCCAGCCGGCCCAGATCGGTGCGGCCCAGCACGGCCGCGCCGCCGCCGGTTGCCAGCCGCAACACCCTGCGGGCGGGCATGGCGTCGACTCCGGTGCCCACCCGGTGGATCAGCATGCAGACCTGCGCCTCGCGCAACAGGTTGGAGCTATCGTTCGAAGCGCTGCCGTCGACGGCCAGGCCCACCGGCACCCCGGCGTCGAGCATGGCCGGCACCGGGGCGATGCCCGAGCCGAGCCGCAAGTTGGACACTGGGCAGTGGGCCACGCCGGTGCCGGTGGCGGCCATGCGGACGATCTCGTCCGCATCGACGTGAACGCAGTGGGCGAACCAGACGTCGTCGCCGATCCAGCCGTAGTCCTCCATCAGCGCCAGCGGCCGTTTGCCGAAGCGCTCCAGGCAGAAACGCTCCTCGTCCAGCGTCTCGGCCAGGTGGGTGTGCAGCCGCACACCCTTATCGCGGGCCAGCTCGGCCACCTGGCGCATCAGCTCCGGGGTGACCGAAAAGGGCGAGCAAGGCGCCAGGGCCACCTGACAGCGCGCCAGCGGAGCGGGATCGTGGAAGCGTTCGATCACCCGCTGCGAGTCGGCCAGGATGGTGTCCTCGTCCTGGATGACCGTATCCGGCGGCAACCCGCCGCGACTGCGGCCCAGGCTCATGCTGCCGCGGGTCATGGTCAGACGGATCCCCAACTCGGCGGCCGCCTCGGCCTCGGCTTCGAACAGATCGCCGCCGGCACACTGCGGGCAGAGGTAGTGGTGATCGGCCGCCAGGGTGCAGCCGGTCAACAGCAGCTCGCCCAGCGCCGCGGTGGCCGCGGCGTGCAGGTCCTCGGGCGTGACGTGCTGCCAGACTTCGTAGAGATAGACCAGCCAGTCGAACAGCTTGGCGTCCTGGACGGCCTCGAGGTTGCGGGTCAAGACCTGGTAGAAGTGGTGGTGGGTGTTGACCAGGCCCGGTACGATCAGCTTGCCGCCGGCGTCGATCTCCTCGTCCACCGGCGCTTCCGGCTCGAGCCGGTGTCCCACGGCAGCCACCCGCCGGCCCGTGATCAGCAGGTCGGCATCGCGCAGCTCGCCCAGCGCGTCGTCGCCGGTAAAAATGACCAGGGCGTTGCGAAACAGCACGCGTCTCATGGGATCCCTCAGAAGGCGATGATCTCGACGGAGCGTGACGGGTCCTCGCCGCCGGCGCGGATGGCCTCGCCGCCGATGATGAATACCCGGCCGTCGGGCAGCAGATCGGCCGTATGGCCCCGGCGGGCCACGTTCAGCTCGGGCCCGGCGATGACCTCCCAGCCAACCGGGTTGTCTGCCGGCAGCACCAGGAAAGTGGCCGCCGGCTCACCCGACCCGGTCACGCCGCCGGTCACCAGCACCCGGCCGTCGGGCAGCACGCAGGCGTCGTGGCCCCGTTCGGGAAAACCTGCCGGCACCGGTACCGCGGTGGCCGCGGGCGGCAAGCCGTCGCCGCCCGGGTCGATGGCGAGCAGCGGCGAATCGGGCAGTCCCACCGGGCCGGCCCGGTGGCCGATGACCATCACCGTGCCATCGGGCAATGCCAGGCCGGGCGCTCCGTCGCGGGCCGACACCGCAGCCGCGGCGCTCTGGTAGATGGCCTGGCGGTTGCCGTTGGCCACCGTCAGCCGGCCGATGCGGTTGGCGGCGCCGGCCACGATGGCCTTGTCGCGCTCGTAGGCCACCACCGTCGGGGTGCGCCCGCTCTGCGGGAAGGCCTGGCCGCCGGTGACCTCGAGCTCGTCCGAGACCTCGCTGTCGCCCATGAACATCTCGGCCGGCCGGGCGCCGTCGGCGATCAGCAACTGGCGGCCGAAGAACAGCGCCCCGGCCGGCAGTGGACGGGACCAGACCAGCGGCCGTTCCAGCGACTCGAAGGACAGGGCCGCGGCGACATCGACCCCGGCTTCGGGCACCGCGTCGAGGATCTCGCCTCCGCGCAGAGCCACCACCTCGCGGGTGGCGGCCCCTCCGGCGGTCAGCCGGCCACCGGCTACGAACAGCCGGCCGTCATCGCAGCGGGCCGCCAGGTGATCGCTGCGGTAAAGCGAGTTCGGCGTCGGCAGCCGCTCGGCGGCGTGCGTCCAACCCTCGATCAACATCGCCGCCGTATCCGGATCCACGTCCTCCGCGCCGCTGCCGACGATCAAGAGGTGGCCGGAAGGGAACACGCTGGTGCTGTGATCGATCACCGGATGGGGCAGCATCGGGCAGCCCACCCGGTCGGCCGCCAGCAGCCCGAAGCGCTCCAGCGGGGCCAGCGGCACCGGCACCTCGGTCTCTTCGCCCGATACCAGCCGCACCGGGGCCGACCGACCGCGCAGCAGCAGCCGGTGGCGCTCGCCGTCGAGCCGCTCGAGCCCCTCGACCACCACCACCACCGGCCGGGTCGCCTCATCGATCTCGAGCCGCACGCCGGTCAGCGCGGTCGAGCAGTTCGGACCGTCGAGCAACGCGCCCGCCGGCTCCTCGATCGAGACACAGTACATGTCGATCGCCTGCTGGACATCGGACAGGTTTGGATCGCAACCGCCGATGAGCACGATCGCAACCCGCCCGTCGCGTTGCTCGCCGCAGCCGGCCAGCGTCGCAACCAACAAGCCGAACAAGACCAGCACCCAGGTCCGACGCATGCGCAGCTCCCGCTCCGATTCCGTGGCGGCGGCCGGGACTGCGAAGCTCCCGCCACCGCGTGGCAAACGCCTTTGCCGAGGTCTATCGGATTCATGCCCGGGTGTCAAAACGCGGTCGGGACCGTCCACGGCTTCATGCTGGCAGCCTGGGTGGAGGATGAGGGGCGGCGCGCCGCCCTTGCGGTCCGGGACCCTGGACGCCTTGCGGGGCGCGCCGGGCCGCAGGGCAGATCCGGGGATAGGGGCCATCCGTCAGAGCACAAAACCGCCTGGTTTGTCAGGCAGTTGGTCCCCGATGCGGTCCTGGGTGATGATTGACCTGGGCCAAGCAGGCTGGTAGCATCGCCGACGGATGCGCTGCAACCAGCGGTCGCCCGTGGCCGAGGAACGGACTCCAGATGAACGCTCCCGCTGAAGTGCTGCCGAGGGAGTTCGGCAAATACTACCTGATCGAACGGGTCGCCACCGGTGGCATGGCGGCGCTGTATCGGGCCAAGCTCTACGGCGCCGGCGGGTTCGAGAAGGATCTGGCGGTCAAGAAAATCCTGCCGCAGCTCGGTCAAGATGAGGCCTTCGTGCAGATGTTCATGGACGAGGCCATGATCACCGTCACACTCAGCCACGGCAACATCGCCCAGGTGATCGATTTCGGCGAGATCGACGGCGAGTACTACCTGGTCATGGAGTACGTCGACGGCGTCGACCTGCAAAGCTTGCTCAAGCGCTGTTGCGAAGACGAGAAACCCTTATCGGCCATGCTGGCCGTCCACATCGCCCTGGAGGTCTGCCGCGGTCTGGATTACGCCCACAACAAGCTGGGCCCCGACGGCGAGCCGCTGCAGATCGTCCACCGCGACGTCAGCCCCCAAAACGTGCTGCTCTCCTTCGAGGGCCAGGTCAAGCTGGTCGACTTCGGCATCGCCCGGGCGGCCAGTCGGATCTCGTCCACCCAGGCCGGGGTGGTCAAGGGCAAGGTGGGCTACATGAGCCCGGAGCAGCTGACCGCCCAACCGATCGACGGCCGTTCCGACGTCTGGGCCGCCGGGGTCATCCTGTACGAGCTGCTGACCATCGAGCGCCCCTTCGAGGGCGGCTCGCCGCAAGAAACCATGGCCCGGATCACCCGCGGCGCCTACAAGCCGCCGCAGAAGATCAACAAGCAGGTCGACCGCAAGTTGGCCGCGGTGATCAAGAAGGCGTTGGAGTGCAACGTCAAGAAGCGCTACGCCACCGCGGGCAAGATGGCCCAGGCGCTGGCCAGCTACCTCCACAGCCACCGCGAGCCGCCAGGGGCGATGGCGGTGGCCGAGCTGGTGCGCCAACGGATGCCGGAGGCCAAGCCGCGCACCCTGCAGCCGACGCCGGTCCGCTCGATGCGCCGCGAGTCCACTCCCCCACCCGAACAGCCGGCCCCGGCCGGCCAGGTCGAGTCGAGCCGGCCCCGGGCCGCAGCGGATGCCGGCCCGCCACCGGATGCGACGGCGGGCCCGGCCGCCTTCGGGCCGGCCGGGCAGCCGCCCAGCGGCCGGCCGCGCAAGACCACCGAGCCCGAGTTCCAGTCGGCCGAAGGCCGCGCCAGCACCGAGGACGAGCTGGAAGTCAGCGGCGAGGCGCCGGCGGTGGTCGACGGTGACGGCGAGGCCATCTCCTTCGGCGCCCTGGGGCTGCCGGGCGACTACGCCACCGTCGGCCAGCCGCCGGCGGCCGGCGGGTCGGAAGACGCCGACGCGATGGGCCTGGAAGGTTACGGCGATGAGGACCCGACCCTGATCGAGCCCCATCGCGCCGGGCTCGCCGGCTCCGATCCGGACGCCGACGACGAGGAGCTGGTCCGCGCCGCCGAGCGGCTGCTGACCCGGACCGAGGCGCCCGAGCTGCCGGGCGACCAGGCGGCGGCCGAGCCGGAAATGCCGCCGGCGGCCGAAGCGGACGCCGGCGACGCCACCGTCATCCGCCCCCAGCAGCCGGAGGCCGGGGCCGCGGCCGAGGCGGACGACGACGTCGGTGAGCTGGCCTCCTACGACGAAGATCTGCTGCAGGCCCAGACCCGTATCAAGGCTCCGAGCGGGGACCAGAACGCAGCCGCCGACGCCTGGCTGGCAGAAGGCGGGTCGGAGCCCGCCCCGCCGGACTTCGACGACGAGGCGCCCACCCTACAGCGACCCGAGTCCTCCGGCCGCTGGCTGCCAGCGCTGGTGCTGCTGTTCATCGCTGGCGCGGCCGCTGGTGCGGTCTGGGCGCTGGATCCGTTCGGCTGGGGGGCGCCTGCCGGCGGCGATGGGCAGCCGGCTGGGCCAACCGACCCGGCGGCGATCGAGCCGGGCCCCGGCGAAAGCGGGCCGGCGGCGGCCGGCCCCGGACAGGCGGCTGCCGGTGGGCCGAACGCCGGACAACCACCGGCCGGACCGGCCGCGTCGCCGGCCGGCGGGACCGACGCGCCGGAACCAGCCGGCCAGGAGGATGCGGCACCAGCGCAGGCCGATGTGCCCGAAGCCGCCGAGCCAACCGCCGACAAACCGAAGAGCGCTGCAGCCGGCTCGGCGACCGGCGCCGGCCGTGACGAACCGGCCGACGCTGGCGATCGCGCCGCCGCCGCGGCCGACAAGACCGACAAGACCGAACGCCCCCGCGGCGACGCCCACCGCGGGCAGCGGGCCGCTGACCGGCGCCAGCGCCGGCGCCAGCAGCGCCGGCGGCGCCCGCCCCGGCAGCGCAGGCCAGGCCGGGCCGGACATGCCGAACAATCCGAACAATCCGGGCAATCCGGGCAATCCGGGCAGCGGGTGGCCCGGGCCGCCGGTCACGGCACGCTGAAGATCAACTCCGAACCCTACTCGGTGGTCTACTGGGGCAAGAAACGCCTGGGCCCCACCCCGCAGATGAACGTGCGCCTGCCGACCGGATCGCACACCCTGGTGCTGCGCAACGATGCGCTGGGGCTGAGCAAACGGGTGCGGGTGCGCATCGAGCGCGACAAGGTCCACACCGTGTTCGTCGAGCTGACCGATTGAGCCGGCCGGAGGCTCGCGGAGGCGTCACTCGGGCAGGCAGGCGGTGCCGATCGGATCCCAGGTCCACTGGCAGGAGCGGCCGTCGATGTGGCACTCGGGATCGAGCAGGGCCAGGCACTCCTCGCGGCAAACGTAGCTCATGGTGCCGACGTCGAGCACGCAGGTGAAGCCATGGGCGCAGTCCTGGCTGGTCTCGCAGGCGGCTCCGTCCCAGCCGGTCTCCCCGCTGGCCACCACCTCCTGGCTGGCGCGATCCACGTTGCCGTCCGGATCGCGCACCTCGAGCCGAATGCGGAACACACCGTTGTAGGCATAGCGGTGTGAAGCGGTCTTGGCCACCGTCCAGCCGCTGTCCCAGACGTCGTCGGCCTCCCAGTCCCAGCGCACCTCCAGCTCGTCGGTCGGGTGGTTGGAGTCGGTGCTGGCCGCGGCGTCGACCGAGAAGGTGGTGCTGGCGAAGGGCCCGGCCTCGGGCTCGACGCTGAACACCGCGGTCGGCATCCCGCGCAGGGCGCAGCGGAAGCCCACGTTCGGGTGGGTGCTGTCGGGAGCCCGCGCGCCGCGGTTGGCGGCGCGGATGTTGGCCGCCGGGCTGTCGTAGGCCCCGCCGCGGATCACCCGGTAGTCGCCCTCCAGCGGGCCCCAGGGGTCCTCGGTGGGTGCGCGCTGGTAGTAATCCTGGCTGTAGCGATCGAAGACCCACTCGTAGACGTTGCCGGCCATGTCGAGCACGCCATCGGGCGAGGCCCCGGCCGGGTGGGTGTCGACCCGGGTGGTATGCCCGGCGCAGCCGGCGTAGTTGGTGCGGTTGCAATCCGGCGCCCCGTCGCCCCAGGGGTAGCTGCGCTCATCGGCCAGGCCGCGGGCGGCTCGCTCCCAGCGGGCCTCGCTGGGCAGGTTCTTGCCCAGCCAGCCGCAGAAATCATCGGCTTGCTGCCAGCTGACATGGGTCACCGGGTGCTGGTCGAGCTCCTGCTGGTCGAAGGCCGCAGTATCGGCCGGCGGGCTGCATGCGCCCGCCTGGACGCAGGCCCGGTACTGGTCGTTGGTCACCGGGGTGCGGTCGATGTAGAACGTGGGCACCAGGATCTGCTGCTCGGGTTCCTCGTCCGCCTCGCCCTCGCCCGGGTCCGAGCCGCGGGTGAAGGTGCCGCCGGGCAGCCGGATCATCTCCGAGCCGGCGATGACGCAGCGGTTGGACTCGCAGCTCGTTTCCGCCGGACAATCCTCGTCGTCGAGGCACTCGACGCAGCCGCCGTGTTCGCCGAGCTCGGGCGCGCAGACCATACCCGCCGGACAATCGCGGTCGGTCTGGCAGCCGGGCCGGCAGGCCTGTTCGATGCAAATGGTGCCCCGTTCGCAGTGATCGTTGCTGGTGCATTCGACGCAGACGCCGGCGTCACAGGCCGGTCGCGGCGGTTGGCAATCGTCGTCGCTGGCGCAGTAGAACTCGCACATGCCCGCCACGCAGCGGTGATCCGCGGCGCAGTCGTCATCGGACAGGCATTCGACGCAGGTGCCGTGGGGCCCCATAGCGGCATCACACTGCAGACCGGGCGGGCAATCGCGGTCGCCGCTGCAGCCGGTCACGCAGCCTTGATCGACGCACAACGAACCCAGTGGGCAGTCGTCGTCGTCGCCGCATTCGACGCAGCTGAGGCTGGCCTGATCGCAATGACCGCTGGCACAGTCGGCGTCCTCGCGGCAACCGGTGCGGCACTCGAGCTGATCGCAGATCTCGCCCTCGGCACAGTGCGCATCGGCGGTGCAGGCCACGCACTGGTGGCTGGCCTGATCGCAGTACAAGGGCGTGCAGTGGGCGTCGCTGGTGCAGTGGGTGACGCAACGGCCGTCGCTGCAGGCCTGGCCCGGCCCGCAGTCGCCGTCGTTCTGGCACTCGACGCAAGTGCCGTGCGGGCCCTCATCCGGCAGGCAGGTCCAGCCTTCCGGGCAATCGCGGCTCGAATGGCAGCCGGCCACGCAGGCGCCGTCGACGCAAATCTGGCCCATCTCGCATTGGCTGTCCTCGGTGCACACCGCCTGCTGGGCACAGAACCCACCGGAGCAGATCTCGCCCTCGGCGCAGTCGGCAGCGTCGAGGCACTCCACGCACCGGCCGCTTTGAACATCGCAGCGCGGGGCTTCGGGAACCTCGCAGTCGGCGTCGGTCTGGCAGCCGGACCCCGCCTGGCAGCGGCCGTCGACGCAGGTCTCATCGTCGGCGCAGCCCGGCGGGCAGGTGCCGCCGCAGCCGTCCGGGCCGCACTCGCGTTCGGCGCAGGCCGGCTGGCAATCCCCCTGGCAGCGGCAGGTCTCCTGATCGCAGGTCTGGCCGGTCTGGTCGCATTCGTCCGGGCAGGTGCCGCCGCAGCCGTCCGGGCCGCAGCAGCGGCCGCTGCAGTCCGCTGCGCAGGCGACACAGCGACCGGTATCCGGATCGCAGGTCGGGGTGGGCTCGGTGCAGTCGGCGTCGCTTGCACAGGGCTGGCTGTCGATGCAGAAGCCCTCGACGCAGTACTGCCCGCTGGGGCAGTCGCCCGATTGCTGGCACTCGACCTGCTGGCAGACGCCATCGCGGCAGCGCTCGTCGTCACCGCAGTCGGCATCGCTGCTGCACAGGTCGTCGATGCGCGATTTGGCGCTGCAGGCACCCAGGGCCAGGGCCAACGCGAGCAGCGCGAGGATCGGCAACGCTCGGGCTCTCATCCGCTGAGCCTTCATCTCGTCAACCTCCTGTCATGCCCCCGGGGATCAGAAGCGGATGCGGTAGCTGGCCATGGCCCCGCCGGGCAGCGGCGCCAGGCCGAAGCCGTCCTGGGGGCCGGTGGCATCGACCTCGGGCTCGGGCTCGGTCAGAAACAGCACCACCGACACCGCGCCCAGGGCCACCGCTCCGCCGAGCATGCCCCAGCCGACGTTCTTGTACAGGGCCGAATCGCGGTCCAGCTCCTCGTACTCATCCTCGAGCTGGTCGGCCTGGGGCGTGTCGCGGTTGTCCAGCCATTTCTGGTAGGCGTTGTCGGCGTCGCTCTCGGCGGCGAAGCCCATGCCGAACATGGTCGCGCAGGCGATGGCCGCGGCCACCGCGGTGCCGCCGGTGATCCAGGCCGACCAGCGCTGGGCGCTCATGCCCGCGGCCGCCCGGGCGCTGACCTCGGTGTCGGCCTCTTCGCTCGAGCCGTCGTCGACGAAGGCGGGCGTCTCCGGCTCGGCTTCGGCCATTTCTGTCGAATCGGCCCCGGCCTCGGGCTCGGGCTGGGGCTCGGCCGCGGGCTCGGCCGCGGGCTCGGGTTGGGGCTCCGGTTTCGATTTCGGTCTCGGTTTGGATTTCGGTTCGCTCTCGGCGACCGCGGCCGGCGCCACGGGCGAGCGGTAGACCGATTTCTCCGGCTCCTTCAGGTTCATCTCCACCAGCGAACGCTCGCCAGCGACCACCTCGATGCGGCCGTGCAGCGGCGGCAGGCCCTGTTTGCGGGCCAGCAGCACGTGGGCGCCCACCGGTACCGCCTTGAGCGACAGCGGGCCGGTGCCCCGCGGCTTGCCGTCGATCTCGATCCGGGCCCCGAAGGGCACCGTGTCGATCATCAGCATGCCGGTCTTGGCCGGCAGCTTGAGCACCAGCTTGTGCCGCCCGCCGCGGCGCACGCGCACCTTGCGCGTGACCGGCGTGTAGGCCGGGCTGGGGCCGCTGACCTCGATCGCATGCGGGCCGGGAGCCAGCTTGACCTCGAGCGGGGTGGTACCCGCGGCCCCGCCGTCGATCCGCACTTGGCCGCCCGGCGGCCGGGTGCGGATGGCCAGGGTGCCGTGGTTCGGCCGCAACCGGGCCTTGATCCGGTTGCGGCGGCCGGAGCGCACCACCACCTTGCGCTCGAAAGGCCGGTACAGATCGGCTGTCACCCGGACCGTGTGGCGCCCGGCCACGACCCGCTTCAACTCCAGCGGCGCCGGGCCCAGCGCATCGCCGTCGAGCCAAACCGTGGCCTCGACCCCTTCCGGTGCCTCGACCACCAGGCTGCCGAAATCGGGCTCGAGGGCGAAGCGCTGCACGCTCTCGCCACCCGGCCGCAGCACCACCTGGCGCTCGGCCGTGGCGTAATCGGCCAGGCGCACCTCGAGGCGATGGCGGCCGGCCTCGGCGCGGGCCAGCTTCAACGGGGTCTTGCCGGCCTTTTCGCCGTCGAGCCAGACCTCGGCCCCACCGGGCTTGGACAGTACCTCGAGGCTGGCGAAGTTGGGCACCAACTCGAACTGCACCTTGGCCACGTCGCCGGAGGCGACCTCCACCTTGTGCGGCTGGGCCCGATAGAACTCCTTGTGTACCGTGACCGTGTGCTGGCCGCAGGCGACGCCCTTGACCGTATCCGGGGTCTTCAGACCGACCGGCTTGCCGTCGACCTGGATCTCGGCTCCCGTCACCTCCCCGGTGTCGACCGCGATCCAGCCGACGCATTTCTGCTCGGCCGCTGCCGTCCCGGTCCAGCCGAGAGCCAGGCACAAACCCAACAGGCACCCAATCAGCTTCCCGATCCGCTCCATGCAATCACCCTCTCGCCCGGGCCCCATAGGGCCCATCGGGCTCAGAACACTCTGTGGTTGTTGGCATTCTCGCCCCAGGCTCCCGGGCCTGTCAACCGTCGGCGGCCGTGTCCACGCGCAGCAGCGGCCGCAGCACGGGCTCGAGCAGCTCGGTCTGCCAGTCCATCAGCCCGCCGACCCGCTGCAGCCCGGCCGCATCGGCCGGTCGGACACGTCCGATGGCTTCCAGGGCGGCCTTGGGCGCCAGCAAACACGGCTCCAGGTCCAGCTCCGCGGCCCGCTCGGCCACGGCCCGGCGCAGCGGCTTGAGCAGCGGCCCGACCGGTGTGCCGCGCCGGCCCCAGCGCCGGCGCGGCCAGCGCTCGGCTGGCAGGGCCCGGGCCGCGGCCGCCGCCCGCTCAAGCGACTGGCGCGGTCGGTGGTGCAGCCGCCGGCCCAGCCGGGGATGGCGCAGCGGCAGCCGCCGCCGGTCGGCGGCCAGCCAGACGGCCAGCTCGAGCAGCTCGCCGTTGTGCAGCACCCGAAACGGCGGCCGATCGACCCGCCGCGCCTCATCCTCGCGCCAGGTCCACAAGCTGCGCAGCATGGCCAAGGTCTGCCGGTCCAACTTGCCCGCGCCCGGAATGCGCCACTCCGCATCCGGATCGCGCGACCGGTCGCAGGCGGTGGCCGCCACCAGCCGGCGGCAGCTCTCGGCGTGCCAGGCCAGCCGGCCGCAGCGCTCCAGGTCCTCGAGCAGACCATCGGCCAGCGCCAGCAGGTGGCGGGTGTCGTCGGCCGCATACCCCAGCAGCTCGTGGGCCAGGGGCCGGGCTGCCCAGTCGGCCCGCTGGGCCTTCTTCGACAGCTGGTGGCCAAAACGCTCGGCCACCAGCGCGGCCAGGCCCGGCCGCCGGTGGCCCAGCAGCTGGGCGGCCAGCATGGTGTCGATCACCGCGGCTCCGGGGCGAAAGCCGAAGTCGCTGCGCAGCATACGCAGGTCGTAATCGGCACCGTGCAACACCAGCACCCGCCGGCGCAGCTGTTCCATGAGCGGCTCCAGCCCGAGTTCGGCCAGCGGATCGATCACCCAATGTTGCGGCCTGGCTTCGTCCAGGCTGAGCTGGATCAAGCAGACTTTCTGGAAGTAATGGTGCAGGCTGTCGGCTTCGGTGTCGAGCGCCACCCGGGAGCTGGACGCCAGCGCTTCGAGCAGCGCGGCCAGCTCCGCCCGGGACTGGACGAAGCAGAAGTCTCGCTCGGCCGCCGGAGTCATCGCCCTGCTCCCATCCGCTCGCCTGGCTCAGGGCTTGGGAATGCGCAGGGTGGCGCTGACCATGGCGCAGCCGCTGAGCAGGTAGACCAGCACCAGCGGGTGCAGCGGGGTACCCAGCAGCTCCACCGAGCCGAACCACAGCCGCGCGCCCACCGCATCGGTGGCGAAGGCCACCGCCAGCACGGCCACCAGCAGCACGCTGGACGGAATGGGCAGCCCTTCGTAGTAGCGCACCTTGCCCCCCTCGCCGGACAGATCGTCGAGGGTGGCGTTGTAGCGGGCCAGCCGGGCGATGCCCGCGGTGACGAACAGCACCAGCACCAGCACATCCCAGCCCCCGCGCATGCCGAGCGTATAGCCCAGCACCGCCGGCGCCACCCCGAAGGAGATGCTGTCGGCCAGCGAGTCCAGATCGGCGCCCAGGTAGGACTTGCGCCGGCGCCAACGGGCCACGAAGCCGTCGAGTATGTCGAGCACCAGCGCCACCGGGATCAAGGCGAAGGCCGTCCAGATGAACACCGGGGCATTGAGGTCGAGCCCCTTGAGGCACATGAAGATGGCCATGGTGCCGCAGGCGGCGTTGCCCAGCGTCAACAGATCGGCCAACACCAAGGTGCGCAGCAGGCTGAAGTGGCGCTTGGGCGCCTCATCGCCGGGTCTGTCTTCTGCCATCCGTCCTCCAATCGGGCAACCTGCGTCGCAGCGGCCGGATACCTCCGGCCGCTATTGTAGTCGACCGGCCGGCGGGAGAAAACCCGCGGCCCCGGGAAAGGGTGGATCTGGCGGATGACGCCGGCTCAGTCGCGCACGGTGATGGTGACCGGCGGGCTGACCTGCGGCCGGTCGAGCAGGGCGGCGCGGATCGAGTGGGTGCCCGGCTCGAGCGGCCAGCGGAACTCGTGCGGGTACTCCACCCGGGCCACCGGCAGGCCGTCGACCAAAAACACGATCGGGGCGTCGGGCGGTTCGACCCGGGCGGCCAGCTTGACCGTATCGTAGGCGGCCGGGGTGTCCGGGTCCCAGACGTAGCGCGCCCCGTCGCGCGGCTCGGTGATGCTCAGCGCCGGCGGCTGCGCATCGACCTCGGCCCGGCACAGCGGGCTGGTGCGCACCGGGGCGATCTCGAGCCGGGCCGCCCGCGCCCAGGCGGCGTAGCGCTCGGGCAGGCTGACCATGACCCGCTCATCCAGCGCCCATTCGGGGCAGGCCGGGCCGGCCAGCAGACCGTTGCGGCGGTCGAGCCGGACCTTGCGGTGGTAAGGGCAGCTGGCGTAGGGGGCGCTGCCCGGGGCGAAGTACTCGACCCGCCGGTGCGGGCAATGGGGCCCGGCCAGCCGGCCGCTCAGGCCGCAGACCAGGCGGCGCTCGTAGCCCTGCGGCGACGGCACCTGCTCGGCCACCGCGCGGTGGGACTCGTGGCGCGCCATCAGGTCGTCCATGACCGAGCGCACGATGCGCGCCGCGCTCAACCCGCCCACCCGGTTCATGCGGCGCCAGTCGTGGTTGCCGATCCAGGCGCCGACGATCAGGCGATCCGAGAAGGCCACCGCCCAACCGTCGCGGTAGCCCTGGCTGGTGCCGGTCTTGACCGCCACCCCGTAGTCGTACTCCAGCGCATTGCCGCGGGCGAAGGTGGGCTTGCGGGCGACCGGATCGGCCAGGATATGCGCCACCAGCTGGGCCGTGCCCGGCGAGAGCAGCCGGGCACCGGCCGCTAGCGCGGAAGGGCTCTCTTGCGCGCCCTGGCCCGCGGGAAAAAAGCGCAGCCGCCGGGTGCGCCCGTCGTGAGCTAGCACGCCGTACAGGGCCACCAATTCCTCGAGGGTGACGTGCAGGTTGCCCAACACCAGACCCAGGCCGTACGCGCCCGGATCGTAGTCGATGCCCGCCACCCCGGCTGCGTCGAAAAACTGCAGCGCCCGCTCCACCCCGAGCCGCGACAGGACCTCCAGCGCCGGGATGTTGCGCGAGTTGGCCAGCGCCTCGCGGGCCAGCATGGGACCCAGGAAATCGTGCCCGATGTTGTGCGGCCGGTAGGCCGAGTTGTGCTCGCGGATGAACTCGACCTGGATGTCGCCCAACTGGCTGGCCGCGGTCAGGTTGCCCTGTTCGAAGGCCAGGGCGTAAACGAAGGGCTTGAGCGCCGAGCCCGGGGGGCGCTTGACGCGCAGGTAGTCGATGGCCCCGCGCGGCTCCTGGGCGAAGTAATCGTTGGAGCCGAGGTAGACCAGCACCTCGCCGGTATCGCGATCCACCACCAGCAAGGCGGCGTTGCCGGCACCGCGCCAGCGCAGCCGCTTCAGCTGGGCCGCCATCCGGTCGGCCGCCCGGCGCTGCAGTTCCAGGTCGATGCTGGTGTCGTGGATGAAGCCGGGCCGCTCGGCCACCAGCTCGCTCCAGCGCAGCACCGCGTGCATGGCCTCGGCCCGCCGCTCGGGCCTATCCACCAGCCCGAGTTCGGACGCCAGCGCCTGGCGCAGCTCGGTGTCGTCGAGATGGCCGAGCCGATTCAGCCGCGCCAGGATGAGCCGCGCCCGGCGCAGCCCGCGCTCCAGGCCCTCCGGCCGGTGTGGGTTCATGCGCCCCGGCGCCTGGGGCAGGCCGACCAGGAAGGCGACCTGCAGCCAGGACAGGTCCCGGATGGGCTTGGCGAAGTAGTAGCGCGCGGCGCGCACGATGCCGCGCACCCGGTTGCCGTAAGGGGCCAGGGTCAGATACTGGCGCAGCACCCTGTCGTGGCCGTGATCGCGCACCAAAAGCAGGGCCTCGGCCGACTCGCGCGCCTTGGCCCACAGGGTACGCGGGCTGGGTCGCTGCAGGCGGGCGACCTGCATGGCGATGGTCGAGGCGCCCGAGATCACCTGCCCGTGGGCCATGTACTGCGCCAGGGCCCGCAGCACCGAGGGCAGGTGTACGCCGGCGTGGTGGTAGAAGTACTGATCCTCGGTCTCCAGCGTGGCGTGGATGATCTTCTCCGGCAAAACCGGCGGCAGCGGCCAGTATCCGATGCGGCCGCGGTGACCGGACACCTCGCCCAGGTAATGCCCGCGACGATCCAGCATCAGCTTCGAGGGCTGCGGGGTGTGCAGGCCACGCTGCAGCGAGCAGACGAACACCGCCGCCAGGGCCACGGCCGCCATGGCCGCCGCCGTCGCCCCGCAGACCAGAATCCGCTGCCGCCGACTCATGCCACCGCGTCTCCCCGGAGTGGACTGTTGCGCCAAGCACCGCCATCGAGTTCAGCGCTCGATCGCGATCCGCATCCCGGCGCCGCGCCCGCGCACATCCTGGTGGTACATCTGCTCGGCCCAGGGCGCCGGGTGGACGAAGGAGCCGCGCGTGGCGGCCCGCACCCGAAAGTAGAAGCTGTGGTTGCCCTTGGGCAAGTCGATGAAGTAGTAGCGCACCTCGTGGTCCAGGCGCTGGACGTAGTCCGCCTTGCGGCTGTCCGCGCGCGAGGGCTTGGCATCGCTGGAGGCGGTCGCCAGTTCGGGATTCAGCGGCTCCAGTCCGGCGGCGAAGGGCACGATCAGCGCCACGTGGTGCATCTCGGACTGGTTGACCAGGCGGGCCTCGATCTCCAGGATGTCGCCCGGGACCAGCGCGCGTTTCGCACCGGCCTCGTCCTCGAACACCCGCGGTTCGCTGTCGTCGGCCGGGAAGATGGTGCTGCGCCGGCTGACGATCAGCCCCTGAGCGCGCGGCTCGACCGCATGTCCGGGCGCCGCCGGCAGGTAGCTGGTCAGCACGCGGGCCAGCAGCTCGCCCTCGGCCTCGACCTGCAGCGACAGCGGCTGGTCGTTTGAGAAGCTGCGTTGGGCGATCTTGACCCCGTCGCCGAACTCCAGCGCGCCGTCGCCTTGAACCGCGACGCGGGCCGTGACGTCGGCCGTGTCGGCCTTGTCCATGTAGGTCAACAGGGCCTGGATGGCGCGGCGGTTCTCGTGCGTGTTGCCGAAGCCGCGCACGGCCGAGGCCTCGCCCAGCAGCGCATCGCGCAGCAGCACCAGGCGTTCGTCGCCCGGATCCAGCCGCACCAGGCTCTCGAACACGGCGGACAGGGCCGACAGGTTGGAGCCGATGACCCAGCCCGTCCAGCGGCGCCGGTAATAGGTCAGCCCCTTGTACACCCGCTCGCCGCGGTGCAGCTCGAACACCACCCGGCTCCACAGCCGCTTGCGCAGCTGGCCCAGGTTGCGTTCGAACAGATCCGCGCGCTGGAGCATAGACAGGCCCAGGTCGGCGATGCTGGTCAGGTCGAGGTCGTCCAGGTTGTGGAACAGCTCCAGCGCGTAGTGCTCGTCCAACCGGCCGACGCGCACCAGCGCGCGCAGCGCGGTGGTCTGTTGGTTGAACCGGTATCCGGCCCGCAGGCCGGTGAAGTCCGAACGCAGCACCCGCGCCAGCGCCTCCACCGCCCGATCGAACTGGGCGGCGGGCACGGCGTGGCCCTTGCGCCGGGCCAGGTCCATGAACTCGACCGCCTGGGCGGTCAGCATGACCGTACCCGCGGCGCCGGGCCAGAAGGCGAAGAAGCCGCGATCGTTCTGAAAGGCCTTGAGCTCCTCGAGCATGCGCTCGACGTGCGCGCCCACCTGCATGGCGTAGTGCTCGTTGAGCCCCAAGCGCTTCAGCCCGGCGGCGACCTGCAGCTGGGCCACCAGGGAGCTGAGCCGCTGCTCCAGGCAGCCGTGCGGATAGCGGGCCAGGTAATCCAGGCCGGCCAGCAAGCGGGTCACCCCGGGCACGCTGGAGACCAGCAGCTTCTGGCGCACCGTTCCGGGCCGCGGCTTTTCCGGCAGGGCCGGGAGTTTTTCGGCCCCGGATTTCAAGCTCAGAAATACCGCCTGGTGCTCCTCGGTGCGGTCCGGCAGCACCGGCAGCTCGACCTCGAAGGCGTCGCCCACCCCATCGCGCTGGCGGGCGATCTCCATGCGCACCTGAATGCGGCCGGGCTGGCCGGCCTCGGCCACCGCCGCCGTGATCGGCCACAGGTGGCTTTCGGCTCGGTTGCGCTTCAGCGCGATGCGCTTCTCGGCGTCCTTGGCCGTCACATCGCCCGCGAAGCGCACCGCGACCAGGCCGGGACCCTCGGCGCCCTCGACCAGGCGGCCGATGCCGCCGGCGAAAAAGCGATCGCCCTGGCGGGCGAAGCGCGGCAGCTGCGGCTGCACGATGATGGGCAGGCGCACCTTGAGCCGCTTGTGGAACCAGCCGAAGCGCTTCATGGCCGATGCGGCCACCGCCCGCACCTGGAAGTTGGTCAGATCGTCGGACAGCTCGACCGGCACCCGCAGCACGCCATCAGGGCCGACCTTCAGGGTGGCCTGGTAGTAGGGAACGGTCTCGAAGTTCTTGCGCACGCGGCGCTTGCCGCGTAGCCGATCGCGGTCGTCGCCGGGGCCGCCGTCGCCGGCCGGCTCCTCGCGCTCGCGCAGCCGGCCCACCACCCGGTTGCGGGTGTCGCGCACGCTGGTGGTGCGGCGGTTGCGGCGGATCAGCGCGTCCAGCGGATCCAGCGACGCCTCCGGCGCCAACGCCAGCACCGCCTCGTCGACCAGCCACAGCGTGACCTCGCCGGCCAGTGGCCGCTTGCGGTGATCCCGCATGTGTATGGTCATGTCCACAGTCGAGCCCGGCCGCGCCGTCTCCGGCAACTCCACCTCGACGTGCACCCGGTTGGCGGTCGGCTCGATCTCCAGGTCCTTGGATGCGGCCAGCGTCCGCGGCCGGTAACGCGCGTCGTCGTCGCCGCCATGGCCCAGCCGCCCCCGCATCAACACCACGTGCACGGGCAAATTGGGCACGTGGTGCGGCTCGATGCGGATGGTGTCGACCGCCTTGCCGCCGCGCACCGGCACCCAACGGTGCCGGTGGCCGTCCGGGTCCTCGATGACGATCAGGGCTTCGCCGCGCTGGAACGGGCTCTTGATGATCAGCTTGGCCGTGTCGCCCGGCGCGTAGCGCTTCTGATCGGTCGACAACTCGAACACGCCCTGCTGCGATTTATTCCAGGCGATGGCCTCCTTGCCGCCGACGTAGAGATCGGCCGACAGCGTCTGCACCCGCCCCAGCTCGTCGCGGGCGGTCAGCTCGACGACGTAGACCCCGGCCTGCTCCAGCTTCAGGCTGGGCCGCACCGGCTGCTTGTCGGTGACCAGCTCGGTCTCGAAGACCTTCTCGTCCTGCTTCTCGGTCACATAGGACGCCTTGCCGGTCGCGAAATCGGTCTCGCGCAGGTGGCTGTGCCAGGTGCGGCGGTACAGCCGCAGCGTCACCTTCTGGCCGGCCAAGGGCTCGTCGTCGACACCCAGGGCCAGGATCTGCGGCCGCAGCGCGGTGGGTTCGTCGAAGTAGCGATCCAACTTCATGCCCAGCACGAAAGGCGGCAGGGCCCGCACCTCGTGCAGGGCGGCCACCAGCTGGTTGTCCACCCCGGTCACCGCGGCCTCCAGCCGGTAGATGCGCGCCGAGCCGTCCATGTCCAGCGCCGGGTTGACCTCGATGGTATCGGCACCCTTGTCGCTCAAGGTGTCCTGCTCGCGGATGGTCTCGGGCGGCCGCACGCGGCCATCGCGCGAGAACTGCAGCGAGGAGGCGAACAGAAATCCGGCGCGGCCCTCGGGCACGTGCCGGTAGGGCCTTCGGGTGACCGTCCACTCGATGGGCCGTCCGGCCACCGAGCCGCCGGCGTAGTAGCGGGCCAGCGCTTTGACCGCGAAGGGCTCATCGTTGGGCACTCGGTTCGGACCGGTCAGCTGCACCTCGAACTTGGGGATGCGGTAGGCCTCGATGCGGAAGCCGCGGCTGGCCACCACCCGCTTGTTCTTTTTGCGGATGACCGACACCGTGTAGCCGCCGGTCGGCGCGTCGGCCTCCTGGAACTCCGCCGAAAAGCCGTTGAGCCGGGTGAACTGCACCGGCCGCAGCCATTCCTTGCCGCCGGGCGCCCGTATCCGAATCAGGTAGTCGTCTGCAGCGCCGGGGGCGACCAAGCGGCCGGAACGCTTGCGTCGCAGGTAGCCCTTGATGAACACCTTCTCGCCCGGCCGGTAGATGGGCCGCTCGGTGAAGACGAAGCCCAACAAGCCGTCGTTGGCCGGATCCGGGATCTCGGCCTGCAACCAGCGCAGCCACTGGCCCCAGGGCGACCAGTGGTTGTTGGCGAAACGCGGCGGCGGATCGCGCGGATCGATGACCAGCACGTCCTCGCCCTTGCGCACCGACAGGCGGTGGACCCGCCGCCAGTCCTCTTGCTGGCGCAGCACCGCCCGGCCCCGGCGATCGGTGCGCATCTCGATCTCATCGATGCGCGGCGGCTTGCGCTGCTGGCCCGGCTTCGGCTTCGGCGCGTCGCGGATCACCTCGAGCACCAGCCGGGCGCCGGCCACCGGCTCGGCATCGGACAGCGAGCGCACGTAGAAGACCACCCGATCGCGCTCCTCGACGCTGGTCAGGCTCAGGTCGGTGACCTGCACCCGGACGTAGGCCCGCCGCGGGGGCCCGGTCAGCCGGCGCAGCCCGACCAGATAGTGGCCCGGGCGCTGGCGGCCGAGCTTGGCGTCCAGCAGCGGCCCGATGTCGAGTCCCAGATGCGTGGTGGCACCGTGCTCGTCCAGCGGCAGGTCGTGGACGCGCGAGATCAGCGGCGTGCCCAGCAGGCGGATGTGCTGGCGCAGCTCGCGGCTGGTCACGGAGTGCACCTCGTCGGGCCCGTGCTCGGGTTCCTCGCCCGGGAATGGCGGATCGGCGCGCTCATCCACCGCCACCGGCCGCGACGGGAAGGGCCACAGGCCGGGATGCATGGGATCGATGCGGTAGACGCGCAAGTCCACCCGCGGCTCGCCGTAGCCCACCAGGGGGATCATGCGCGGACCCTCGGCCTCCAGGATGGCGCGGCCTTGCTTCCAGCGCACGAACGGCTTTTTCCAGCCGAGATAGAAGAAGGTCTCCACGTCGCCGGGGTCTTCGAGCGGGCGCCCGCTGTCATCGGTGATGGGCGCCTGGGCGATGCGCATGCGGTACAGCACGTCGGGCACGAACTTGCCGCGCAGCACCACCCGCTTGCCGAAGGTCTCGAAGTGCAGACCGGCCACGGCCGGATCCAGACGAACCAGCTTCTTCAGCTCGGTCAGCGACAGGTCGCGCACCGGTGCCGAGAACTCCAGCTGCGGCGTCTCACCCGAGTGCCCGCAGGCCAGGGCCAGATCGCGCGGCACCACCACGTCGCCGCGCAGGGGCAGGTGGGCGCCGCCGCAGCGCACGGCCGCCACGTGGAATGGCAGCCGGGTCGACAGGCGACCGGTCCACAGCACCTTGTCCTCGTCGCCCAGGGCCAGGCTGACCCGGACCACCAACACCTTGCCCTCGGCCACCGGCTCCGGCAGCGTCAGGGCGTAGACCGCCGGATCGCGATGGCTGCGGCGCGGCAGGGCCGTGATCGCGAAGCGATCGAGCTGCTTGCGCGGCGAATTGGCCAAGCCCGGTTGATCGCGCTGCTCGATCGCGATCATCTTGCGCAGCGCTTTTTCGTCCAGCGGTTGCGGGAAGGTCAGGCTCAGGCTGCGGAAGGGCTTGAGTTCGGTGCTGCCCGGTGCCGGCGACATGGCCACCGGCGCGGCCATCATGGTGGTCAACACCTTGCGCTCGCCGGCGGCGCGCACCTGAAAGCGCGCCAGCGCCGGCCAGGGCTCGGCCGGGCGGAACTGCAGGGTGCGGCGATCGGTCCAGCGCCAGGCGCCCGGCCAGGCGGGCCGTATGCGCAGCAGCGCATCGCCGTCATCGGCCGGGCCGCGGCCCGGACCCCGATCGGAGTCGAAGTAGACCGTGATGGGATCGAAGCCGCGCAGGAAGCGATCGGGCAGTATGGCCGGGTCGGCCACGGCCGGCTTCTGGCCCCGATCCGCCGGGCGGTAGTCCGCGGCCGCGGCCTGTGCCAGACCCAGCAGGGCCAGCAGGCCGATCCAGCTCGTCCAGTCGGGCGTTCTCATCGCTCGCCTCCGTTGGGCTCGAGTCCGATCCGCCGGAACAGATCGCGCAAGTATTCCTGCGGTACGCTGGTTCGCGAGCCGGTCAGACCCAGCAAGACCGGCCGGTAGCGCAAGGGCCGGGCCTCGTCCGGCAGCTCGACGGTCAACAGGTATTCGCCCGCCCCCAGCTCCAGCAGCTGCTGGCAGCCCGTGCCCAGGACCCGCTGGGAACGGTCGCTGATGCGACAGCGCAGCAGGTCGGCCGCGGCCCGCACGCCGAGGCCCACCTCGCCGTCGGCCGCGACCCGAAAACCGTAGCTGCGGCTGGCGCCGGGCGCCAACCAGTCCTCAGCGCCGACCCCTTCGTGCAGCCGGCGCACGGGCTCGGCGGTCCAGACCAGCGAGCCGGCCAGCTTCTGCTCGGCGAAGCCGCGCACCGCGATCCGCCAGGCGCCGGCCGGCAGCAGGCGGTGAATCTCG
Organism: uncultured Myxococcales bacterium; assembly: GCA_964454005.1. Lineage (GTDB taxonomy): Bacteria > Myxococcota > B64-G9 > B64-G9 > B64-G9 > CAYVQE01. The sequence continues at coordinate 12,237 of CAYVQE010000012.1, read as the reverse complement.
CAACCGCGGCCGTGGCCGACCACCCGCAGCCCGCCGGCCGGACCCGACAGGGCACAGATGCCGGCATCCGCGGTCAGGTGCACCACAGCGGCCTGGTCCAGCACCAGGCTGCGCTCCATCCGGCGGCCCGCCAGCGGGGCCATCTCGGCCGCCAGCAGCGGTCGGGCGGGCCCGCCGGGCGGCTCGGCCCCCCAGCGCACGCGCTGGCGATCCTGCTCGCGCGCCACCACCGCCGAGACCGGGCCGGCCGGATGGTTCAGCTCAACCAAGGCGCCGGCGCCGGCCGGCAGGTCCAGCGCGCAGGCGCTGAAGCGGGTCCCGTCGTCCAGCGCGACCCGGCAGCCGTCCGCGCCGCGCACCCGCAGCCGGCGCTCGACCGGGGCCGGCGGCACGCTCAGGCTGGTCTGCCCGGCCACCAGGGGCCAGCGTTCGAACAGGTCCTCCAGCCGCACCCGCCCCGGCGGTTGCGGCACCTGCAGCACCCGGGCCCGCGCCTGCCGCTCGGCATCCGAGACCAGCACCAGCTCACCGCCCTCCGCGCCCAGCACGCAGCGGTTCAGCCGACCGGTCGGCGTGCACAGATCCAAGGGCCGTCCCTTGCCATCCAGCTGCACCGCCCAGGCATCGGTCGGCAGCAGCAGCTCGATGCGCGCCGGCTCGGCCGGCAGGCGGTAGCGGGCGCTGGGCCCGCGCCACACCAGCTGGTGCAGGCCGCGGGCCAGCCGCTCGGTGGTCTCGGGCACCGGGACCGCCTCGCGCTCCAACCGCGCCCGGCGGCGCCGCGCGCCGGGCTCGGCCAGCCACCAGCGTCCCAGCACCTCGCGTTCCAGCCCGCTGGCCGCGAAGCAGACCTCGGGCGTCAGCCGGTTGACGCCGCCATCGATGCGACAGGCCGGTGCGGTCTGCTCGCCGTGATCGACGCTGAGCGACAGCAGGTGCAGCGCCGGCGCCTCGCTGCGCTGGCGCTGCCAGCGCGGTTCGTCGCGCAGTCCCACCTCGGCGGCCAGCGGCGCATCGACCTCGGCCACCAGCTGCTCCATCTCCAGATCCGGCTCGCGCTCGGCCCCCGTAGTCGAGAACAACACGTCGCCCGCGGGCAGGGACGCCTCGCCGCCGCAGTAGCGCAGCGCACCGCGCTGGGCGGCCGGCAGGCACCACACCTTGGGCGCGGTGCGGTAGCGGCCGGCCCGCGCGACCGGCACCCGCGCCGCCCGGCCCTCGGGGATGTCGCCGTCGTCCATGCGCTCCAGGGGCCGCTGCCGGCGCCTGACCTCGAGCCGACCCGACCAGCGCCGGGTCCACAGGCGCACCCGGTGGGCGGCGCCGCCGGAGTGGACCAAAAAGCCGCAGCGCAGCACGTCGAGGTGGCGCTGCAGGGCGCGCCCGTCTGCGTCTTCGAGCTGGCACGAGAAACGCAGCTTGGAGCCGAAGCCCACCTCCTGGATGACCGGCGCGTCGGTGGCCGGCAGCTCGGCCAGCAGCACCCGATTGCCGGTCTCGAGCACCTGGCCCTGCTCCAACCGCCCCACCTCGCGCACCGCCGGCGCGTCGACCTGGATGCGGGTGCGGCCGTGGATCTGGTTGGCGGCCTCCAACACCAGCTCGTAGTCGCCGGCGGCCACCGGCACGGCCAGCAGGCAGTTCCAGTCAGCGCCCACGTCGTCGCCCTCGGCCACCAGCTCGCCCTGGGCGTCGAACAGGCGGCAGCGCACGTCGGTCTCGCCCTTGGAGCCGATGCGCAGCACCCCGGCTGCGGGCATGCGCACATCGACCGCGCCCGGCACGGCCAGACCGTCGCGGGCCAGCCCCGGGGCCAGCATCGCGGAATGCAGCGCTACCTGGTAGCGGATGCCCACGTCGGCCCGCGAATGCTCGGTCTGCAGCCGGTAGCGGCCCGGCTCCAGCTCGCGCTGCAGCCCCCCCGGGGGCACGGCCACGACCAGCTGCCAGGTCTTGTCCTCCAGCCGGTAGAGCCGCCCCTGCATGCCGTTGCTCAGCGCGACGCGCACCGGCAGCGGCGCCGCCAGGCGGAAACGGAACTCGTCCTTGCCGTCCTCGCCCAGTTCGGCCGTGCGCGGCTGGTTGAGCGCGACGCTGTGGGGCGCATCGCCGCCGAGCACCTCGGCCGGCTGAATGCGCTCCAGCTCGGTCTGGCGCATGCTCTCGACCGTCAGCGGCAGCTGCACCCAGCGCAGTCGGCCCGGCTCGAAGTGCCGGGTCAGGTCGCAGCGACAGGGCACCCGCACCAGGGGCCAGCCGGCGGCGTCCTCCAGCCGGCACTGCAGCGATACGTTCTGCCCGCTGGTGCGCAGGCGGTAGCGATCGGCCTGCTCGATGGCGATGCGCTGCTCGACCAGGGTGTCGGCCGCCACCCGGAAGAAGGTGCGGCCGGCGGCCTTGATGCCCGGCTTGCGGCTCACCGCCCGGCGCTCGACGCGCACCCCGGCCCGGCCCCGCGAGCGGCCCTGGGCGGTGGCGGTCAGCAGGTAGCGGCCGGGCTGCAGCATCCCGGCCACCAGGCAGTTGCGGCCGCGGCCGCTTTGGCTGTCGCCGGCCAACTCGGGGAAGATGGGGGTGCGCACCCGGCAGGCGGTGGCCAGCAGGCCGGTGGTGGTCAGGTGGTAGAGCCCGGCCTCAGCCACGTCGAAGATCATCGAATGGGATTGGCCGCGCTCGAAATCGAAGTGGCGGCTGCGCCCGGGCGCGATCTCGGGCAGCACCCGGCGCTCGGGCGCGTGGGCGGCCAGGGCCGCGGGTTCGGGCTTGGGCCGCGGCCGCATGGCGGTGACCGCCAGCGAGTTCGCGGAGGGGTTGCGGATCACCAGCCGGGCCAGCTTGCGGGTGGCCGCCAGCCGGCAGACGCCGCCGCGGCTGGACGAGCCGGCCCCGCTGCCCAGCGAGCACTGATAGGCCTCCTCGCCCACCGCCCGCAGCTCCACCATGGCGCCCGGCGCCAGCGGCAACTCGACGGCGTCACCCGGATCGATGACCAGCGGCAGGGGCCGCTCCAGCTTCAGCGGCAGCGCGCGCAGCACCAGCCCGCGCGCCGAGACCCGGCCGCCACGGTTGAGCGCGATGCGGTAGCGCTGCTTGTGGCGCAGCACATGGCCGTCGAAGCGGCAGCTGTTCTTGATGGCCTGGCCTTCGGCGGCGGCGGGCTTACGGCTGAGGCCGAAGGGCAGATCCACCCCACCGGGCCCGATGCGCAGCCGCTCGATACCGGGCTTGCCGCGGTAGAGCACCAGCCGGTAGACGCCGCGCGTCAGCGAGCGCGTAAAGCGGCAGCCCGACTCGCGGGGCTGCAGCGAATCGCCCTCGGCGCTGAACAACTCGCAGGCCGCGCCGCGCTCGCCCGAGGTGGCGAAGCGATAGCGGCCGCCGTCGGTGATTTGAAACCAGAGCGAGGCCCGTTGGCCGTCGTAGTTGAAGCTGTGATCCAACGCGCGCTCGGGACCGATGCGCAGCAGGTCGTCCGCCTGGTGGCGATCGGGCCGCCCGGGCCGGCGCAGCTCGAGCTTGCAGCTCAAGGGCAGTGCATCCGGGTCGAAGGGCACGTCGTCGACGGCGATCAGATACTCGCCGCTGGCCGGTGCGGTGAACTCCAGCTGCTTGCGCACCCGGCTGTAGAGACCGTCGGCCAGCCGCGAGCCGGAGGTGGACTCCGCCCAGCGCAGCCGGCCGGCGGTGCCCGGCGGACCGCTGACGACCAGCAGGTGGCGCTCGTCGGACCCGGTCATGCAGGAGCACAGCGGCACCCGATCGTCGGCATCCAGCCGGCAAGCCGCGTCGCGCCGGCCCAGCCGATCGCCCTCGTCGCCCTCCAGGCGAAAGACCTGCAGCTGCACCGGCGCCTGCGGGCTGCGCTCGATCTCCAAAAAGGCGGCCAGCCGGCTGGCCGGCACCTGGAAGGCCACCCGGCCCCAGTCCGGCAGCGCAAAGGTCTCCACCCGCTCGGCCGCGCCGTCGGTGAAGCCGTTGGCCACGTATAGAAAGTCGGCCTCGTCGCCCGCGGCCCAGCGGGCGGCCTCGGCGCCGTAGGCGACCAGGCGGTAGTCGCCCGGCTCCAGCACGCCGTGCAGCCGATGGTGGTGCAGCGGCTTGTCGGGCACCGGCATCAGCTGCTCGCGCGTCTGCTCGATGGGCTCGATCCAGCGGCCGTCGCGCCACAGCCGCACCACGCCGGCGGTGCGGCCGATCACGCTCAGCTCCACCGGCCGCCGCTGGGCGATGCGCAGCCACCAGGACGCCTGCTGGCGCTCGGGCAGCCGGATGTGATCCGAGCGACCGCGCTCGAGCCGCAGCGGCTCGTCGAAGCGCTCGCCGTAGCGGGCGACCGCCAGCTGCACCTGGCCCTCGCCTTCAGCGGGCGATGTCAGCCGCCAGCGGTAGACCCCGGCGTCGAGCAGCAGATCCAGCGCGCAGTTGTCGTGGCCGACCCGGCCGCTGGAAGCGAAGGGGCCGCGCTGGTGGTCGACCAGCGCGCAGGCGGTGCCGTGGGCCGAGCGGGCCGACAGATGGAACATGCCGGCCCGCTCGACGCGGACCGTGGCCACCTGCTCGCCGCGGGCCGGAACCGCGGCCGGCTCGACCGTGGCGGCGGCGAGCAGGAAAACGGACAACAGGGCGCTGGTTGCGGCCATGGCGACTCCTCGCGACGGGGTTCGGGCGCGGGCCCGGATCGGATGTCGGTCCTGCGGCGATGCCGGCAGCGTACCACAGTCCTCGGCGGCCGCAACTGACACAAAGGCTGTGGCAGTGTGCAGGCCGCACCCCTGTGCCGGTGATCAGGCTGTCCTATCGGTGCCTCTACCGACTCAGGCCTGCAAGCGGAATGCCGAACCCGGCGATATGATAATCCTAAACGTTTTCTATATGTTACCAAGCGCCGCCGGGGATCCAGCCCGCCTCTGGTGGCCGGGTTGACACGACCGGCGGCCCTGCTGGACACGGTCGCCGCGCTCGCGCATCAGGGTGCCGCCAGCTGGATGCTGAGCTCCACCGGGCCGGCGCGGCGGCAGGCCAGCACCAGCCTGCGGCCGGCGGGCGCCCGCTGCTGCAAGGCGGTGTCGGGCTGGAAGGTCACCTGCCAGCCGCCGGCGGCCGGCAGCAGCAGCTCGAACTCGCGATCGGGGCGGCAGTCGCAGGCCAGCTCCAGCGCGCCGGCGGCGAAGTCGGGCACCATGCGCTCGGGCCGCGCCGGCAGCCGCACCGGCAGCGGCACGCTCCAGGCCGGAGCGAAGACCGGCTTGGGCCGCCCGTCCGCATCCAGCCAGGCGAAACCGCCGTCGGAGCGGTCGTAGGCCCACAGCGCCGAGCCGATGAAGCCACGGAAGCAGGCGTCGCTGAAGTGGACGAAGTAGTCCGCTATGCCCGGGTTGTCGGTGTGGCCGCCGTACTCGCCGATCCAGACCGGGCTGGCCGCGGCCAGCTGATCGCCCAGCGCGTTCGAAAACGATGCCTCGAACTGGGCGGCGTCCCAGTCGTAGCGCTGGCCCGGCTCGTGGACCAGCTGCGGGTAGTAGTGGGGCGCCTGCAGCACCCGGTCGGCCAGCTCGGCCGGTATGGTCATGGGCTCGGCGATGCCGAAGGTGAAGCCGGCCGAGGGCTCCAGGAAGAACAGGCGTTCGGGGCAGACGGCCTCGATGGCGGCCATGGCCTGGCGGTAGAAGGGCAGCAGCACCCGCTGGTCGAAATCGGCGTCGCCGATGGCCGAGCCGGGCCAGGGCTCGTTGAACAGGTCGAAGCCGATCACCCGCTGCTGGTCGCAGACCGCCTCGGCCACCGCCACCCAGGCCGCCCGCCAGCGGTCCTGGATGCCGTCGGCGTCGGCCCAGAAGCGATCGAAGCAGCCGCGCACCTGCTCCGAGTTGTAGTTCAGCCACCACGGGCTTTGCGGCTGGTAGCCGGCCCGGATCTCCTGCGGGCAGGTCCAGGCGGCTGCGCCATCGCCGAAGGGCCGGCCCCAAAGGTCCTGGTGCATGTCGATGACCACGTACAGCCCGGCCGCGGCCAGCGCATCAGCCTCGGCCGCCAGCCGCTGCAGGTAGTCGCTGTCGATGGCGTCCGCGGCCGGGGCCACCGCCTCCCAGAAGGTCAGCAGCCGCACCGAGTTGAAGCCCCGGTCGCGGATCTGGGCGATCTGCTCCGGGCCCAGCGGCAGCAGGTGCTCGGGGCTGGCCTTGGCGTCCTGGCGCACGTTGATGCCGCGCAGGAACAGGGCGTGGCCGGCGGCGTCGACCGGCACCCCGCCGGCCACCGCGTACAGCGGCCGCGGCTCGGACCCGACGCCCGAGTCGCCACAATTCGCCGCAGTACCGGCCGACAGGCCGACGGCGAGCACCGCCAGCAGGCGCGCGTTCACTCGGTGCTCTTCGTCGCCTTGTGCTTCGACTTGGCGTAGCTGCCCATCAGCTCGGCCCGGGCCAGCACGTGGTCCGCCATGGCCGCCCGCAGCTCCTTCGCGGTCGGCTGGTCCAGGTCGCCCAGCTCGGCATCCAGCGCGTAGAGGCGGAAGAAGTAGCGGTGGCGGCCGGTCGGCGGGCAGGGCCCGCCCCAGCCGGTCTTCTTCCAGGAGTTGGTGCCCTGGCGGGTGCCGGCCGGCAGGTCGCCCGGCGCCACCCCGGCCGGCAGGCCCTCGCTGGCGGCCGGCAGATCGTAGAGCAGCCAGTGCTTCCAGACCATCTTCGGCTTTTTCGGATCGGGCGCGTCCGGATCCTCGACGATCAGCACCAGGCTGCGGGCGCCCGCGGGCACCCCGGACCAGGCCAGCGCCGGCGAGCGGTCGGCGCCCTGACAGCTGTACTGGCGCGGGATGGCCTGGCCCGCTTCGAAGGCCGGCGAGTTCAACTTCAGCCCGCCGCCGGCCTGCACCGGCCAGCCCAGCACCAGCGGGAGCAGACCTGCGAATACGGCACAGCAGCGCAAAAGCATCGAACCCTCCTCGTTCGGCGTTTCGGCGAGTTCGCAGAGCCCGGGCGAGGCAAGAGTCAGCGCCGGATGTTGACCTTCCAGTCCTCGGGCAGGTGGATGGCGTAGTGCAGCTCGATCGACTTCTCGCCACCGCGGGGGATGGCCAGCTGCCAGGTGAGGAAACCGCGGTGCGCATCGCGCTCGTAGCCTTGGCTGGTCTTCTCGTCGTCGATCTCGACCTCGACGTCCTCGACCTTGCTGACCGGGATGTTCTCGCGCACCTCGACCCGCTGCCGGCGCTCGGCGCGGTTGCTGACCTCGATCCACCACGAGCGCTCCAGGTGCTGGGTCGACGACAGCATGCCGGCCTCTCGGTCGCGGGCGCGGATGCGCTTGCGCTCGACCTTCAGCTCCTCGTCGATGCCCAGGCTGACCTCCATCGGCTCGCCCGGCGCCTTGTACTCGGTGCGGGTGTCGCCGATGTAGGAACCCTTGCGGTAGACGTGCATGCGCCCGGCCAGCAGCGGATAGGCAGCCGGGTTCTTGAGCTGGACCACCTGGTAGACGAAGGGCTTGAGCTTGGGCACGGTGACCAGCTTGGCCTCGGCCCGGGTCTCGGCCACGTCGACCGGCATCCAGTAGGGCCGGCCGTCGGAGTGCACGCTCACCCGCCGCGGTAGGGTCAACACGAAGGACTGGCCGCGGTCCTCGAGCGCCGCGCTGGCCGGGCCCGCCTGGCGCTGGTCGGCCGGGCCGGCCAGCTTCTCGCGCCGCTCGCGGCTCTCGACCAGCACCTTCTGCTCGCCGGCCTCGTGGCCGCGCACGGTGATGCGGGCCGGCAGCGGCGACTCGGCGCCCAGCTTGGGCTTGGCCGTCGACAGCACCAGGCGCACATCGGCCCAGTCCTCGCCGGTGGCCTGCTGCACGGCCGCGGCCACGGTCAGTTCAGCCCGGCCCCGGCCCACCTTGGCCCGGCCGGCCGGGATGAAGCGCAGGTCGTACTCCGGATGCCAGGTGGCCCCGGGCACCACGTAGCTCAGCGACACCCGCGGCCGCTGCTCGCCGCGGCAGGCCACCGCCACCTGCACCCTGAGCCCCTCCTCGCGATCGTCCGGGTTGAGCGCGGCCAGGTTGCGCGCGATCAGCTCGCGCTGGCGGGCCAGGTCGCGCAGCTTCAACGACAAAGAGTGCTTCTGCTCGGCGGCCCGCAGCCGCTGGGCGCGCAGGGTGTCGAACAAGGCGGCCCAGGCGCCGGTATCGGGCGCCGCGTCGCGGGCCTGCTCGCCCAGCAGGGTCTGGGCGTAGGAGGCGTAGGCGTTCAGCCCGCCTTCGCGCTCGCGGATGCCCTGCAGCTTCTCGTTGTGGGCCCGGATGCGGTCGTCGAGCTTTTGCAGCGCGTCGCGCAGCTCGGCCACCCGGGCGTCGCGGTTTGCCTCCAGCGCCACCACCCGGCTGGAGGTGCCGATGGCCTCGGCTCGGCCGGAGGCCTCGGCGCGCAGCGTGCGCACATCGACCCTGGTCGGCAGCCGTTCGAACACCGCGTCCGTGTCGCCGCCGGCGCAGTCGACCCTTTGCACCCGGGTCACCTCGGCCCGGTCGGCGTAGACCACCACCTTGTCCACCCCGCCGGCGCCAGCCGGCAGCGGAATGCCAGCCACCAGGGCCAGCGCGAACAGGGATCGAATCGCGTGTTTCATCTGCGTACCTCCGTTCGCGCCGCGCTACTGGTGCAGCTGCCAGTTCTCCGGCCGCTCGATGCGGTAGGAGAACTCGATCTTCTGCGTCTTGCCGGCCGGGATGTCGAGCAGCCACTTGATCACGCCGTCGACGTTCGGCCCCTCGGCCGGCTTGGGCCGGATCTTGCCGCGCTCGATCTCGATGTCCTCCTGGCCCGAGCGCGGGATCTGGTCGTAGATGGCGATCTTGATCGGCCGCCGCTTGTAGTTGCCCACCTCGATGGTGACCTCATAGGTGGTCACCTCGTCCTTGGAGAACACCCCCTCGGTCTCCGTCTGCGGCACGATGGTGTGCTCGAGCCGGATGTCCTCGTCGGCGCCGAGCGGCAACGGCAGCACGCCGCCGGGACCGGTGGTGGCCAGCCGGCCCTGGCCGGCGAAGTCGGGGCCCATGAAGATGTTGACCGTGCCGGCCAGGATGGGCCGCTCGCCCTTGTTCTCCACCTCGGCCTTCAGGTAGGCCACCTTCTTGAGCGAGGGGGTGGCCTCGTAGACGGTCTGGGCCGGGTAGCTGTCCAGGCTCAGCGGCACCTCGATCTCCTCTCCCGACGAGGGGATGTCCATGCGCGTGGGGCAGTCGAAGACGTAGTCCAGCCCGCCGGCGGCCACCGCCGGCAGGTTGGGGTCGGAGAAGGTCGGCGCCCGGTAGCTGGGCTGTTCGAACAGGCCCAGGCTGGTGGTGGCCACCCGGCCGGCCTTGTCGCGCGAGACCCGTCGGCTGGCCACGCTGGAGCGGGCCCGATCGTCGGCCATCGGCTCCGGGGCAGCCTCTTCCCTGGCCTGCATCTCGGCGCCGGCCATCGGCTGCGGTGCCTTGGCCGCCGACGGCCGCGGCGGCGGCCGGCGGCGGGAGCGCTTGGGTCTGGGCTCGGGTTTGGCCCGCGATCTGCGGGTCGCCGAGGCCGATTCCCCCTTGCCGCGGCCGAGGCCGCCCAGGGCCAGCATGCCGGACTCGCCATCCACGACGCTCAGCCGGGCGATGGTGGACTCGCCGCCGTCGGCCTGCAGCAGGCTCTGCAGCGCGGCGATGCGCCGGCGCAGCACCTGCAGCTCGGCCTCGCGTTCGGCCTGGTAGGCGGTCTTGGAGGCCTGCGGCGGCGGAAAGCGCTGCGGCTCGGCGGGCATACGGGCCGGCACCGCCCGCGGGATGTACTCCTTCTTCTCGCCCAGCGCCCAGGTCAGCAGCTCCGGCAGGGCGATGCCCTTGCCCGGGATCGAGGTCGACAGCTCGAGCTCCACGTCGGACCAGTCCTCGCCGCTGGCCTGCTTGACCTGGCCGGCGGTGCGCAGCTCCACCCGGGCGCGCCGCGAGTCGTAGGTCAGGTCGTAGCTCGGCTTCCAGCTGGCGCCGGGCACGAAGTACTCCAGGGTCAGCTCGGCGCGCCTGGCCGCCGGGGCCTGCACGATGGCCAGCACCTGGATCTTGCGGTCGGTGAAGGCGCCCAGCTGGTGGCGGCCCACCTCGCGCTGCACCTTGCCCAGCCGCTCGACCAGCTCACGCCGTTCGGCGTCCAGCCCGCGCAGCGCCTGGCGGCCCGCGTCGCGGCGCCGCTGCAGAAAATCGAGCACCTTCTTCCAGGCGGCCGGGGTGATGCTGTGCACCTGCTGGCCCACCCGCTCGTCCTCGGGCACCGGCGCCCGGGGGTTGAGCCCGGCCAGGTAGTTCAGCTCCAGCTGGTGGATGCCGCGGCGCAGATCGAGCAGGGCCAGCTCGTCGGTCAGCTTCTCCAGCTTCTCGATCAGCTCCTCGACCTGCTCGATGGACCAGCGCTCGCGCTCCACCGGCACCGTCTCCACCCGCAGCACCCGGGCGCCCGTGCAGCCCACCCGCACCGAATCCATCATGACCGCCCCCGGCAGGTCCGGCAGCTTCAGCGCCTGCGGCCCGGCTGCGAGCTGGGGCCGGGCCCGCCGCAGGACCCGGGCGCGATCGGAGTACACGGTGACCTCGTCGATGGGCGCCTCGACCGCCTTGGCCTCCCCGGCCAGATCCGGCCCGGCGGTCACGTCCGGCACGCCCCCGGCGGCCAGCAGAATCCACAGCACGGCGTTCATGGCTCACAGCCCTCCCGCGTCGAATGGCGATTCGCCGCTACTCTATGACGCGCTCCGACGGACCACAAGCCGAAAAGATCTCCGGGGGGCCCGATAGGGGGTGTCGGCCTGCGAGCCGGAGTGTCCGGATTCCGGACACCCCCTTGGGCCACGTCGCCTTGTAACTCACCGATTCTCCGTTGGCCCGTCCTCTGGCCCGTTCATTGCACCGTCGATTGCCGTTGACCTGCTCGAAGGCTGGACCTAGGCTGGGAGGCGACTCGCATGGACACACCGATTCAACAGACCGCGCTCGACGAGATTCGCTCGCTGCTGCATCGCATCCTGAGCAAGCAGGAGGAGCACGACAAGCGCTTCGACGAGCACGACAGGCGCTTCGACGCCGTCGATCAGCGCTTCGAAGCTATCGACAGGCGCTTCGACTCCCAAGACGAACGCATCGAAGCCCAGGGCGAGCGCATCGAAGCCCAGGGCGAGCGCATCGAAGCCCAGGGCGAGCGCATCGAAGCCC